>NZ_JODL01000001.1 GCF_000718985.1 Streptomyces megasporus
CCCCTCGGACATGGCCAGAAGGAGGCCGTCGGCGGAGACCACCACCGTGTGCGACACCCCCGGGGTGTTCTCCACGAAGTTGGTGATCAACCAGTTCAGATTCTGCGCCGCCTGGCTCATCGGACTCAACTAACGCTCCTGCTGGTAGGTGGGGCCTGTGCCGTGGCTGCCGCCGGGCCGGCCACCGCCGGCCTGCCGGCCCTGCTGGATGCCCCGGCGAAGATTGGTCAACCGGCCACGGACGTCGTCGGGGGCGCGCGAGACCTGCGGCCCGGTCGGCGCGGACGGCCGCTGCTGCGCGGTACCCGCGACCAGATTGGCCTTGGGGACGCGGCGAGGCAGTCCGGACGTGGTGACCCCGCCCGCGGCGGGCTGGCGGAGCTGTTCGGCCCGGCGCCAACGCTCGTCGTTCGGAGTCTCCGCCCAGGCGTCTCCGGATCGGCCCTGCGACGTCGGCGGGGACGCCGAGCCGGCGGACCTGTCGGACCGCGCGGCGGAGGCCGCATGCCTCCCGGCCTCCGGCCGGGACGCCCTCGCGGACGGGGAGTCGTCCGAGGACGCGGACGGAACACGCTGGTCGGTGTGCCTGGCGCTGAACCAGCTCGACTCGACCGACTCGAAGATCGGGGTGCGCTCGTCCGCGCTGACGGCGGAGGAGCTGCCGGGCAGCTCGAAACCGGTGTTGTCGCGGCCGGCGGGGAGTCCCTGCTGGGGGGCGTGCCCACCGGCGTCCCGCGGACCCTGCGGGCGCGGGAACTGCCCGGTCTCCTGCGGGCCCTGCGGGCGCGGGAACTCACCCGTCTCCACCGGACGCGGGAACTCACCCGTCTCCGCCGGACGCGGGAACTGTCCGGTCTCCTGCGGGGTGCGAGGACCGCCCTGGCCGACGGCCGGGAACCGGGCGGTGTCACCGGGTCCGGAGGGCTGCTGGTACGCGCCGACGCTGGGGAACTCCGCGGTGGAGTCGACCTCTTCGTGCCCACGCGGCGCGTCGGGCACCGCGCGCGGACCGGGCGTCCGGTCGCCGGCGTCGTCGGCCCAGCTCGGGCGCCGCTCGCCGGGTCCGGCCGGCAGTTCGCCCGCGGAGACGCCGTCGCGCTGCGCGGGGCCGCCGGTCCGGGTCTCGGGGCGCGCGCCGGCGCCGAAGCCGTTCGCGTTCGTCGCGCCGGTTCCCATGGAGGTGCCGACGCCCGGCCGCGTGGGCTGTCCGGTGCCGGGGCCGGGTCGGGCGGGGCCGCCGAAACCGCCGCCCGCGGGCGCGCCGCCCTGGGGGGCGCCGCCCGGCAGCGCGGCACGCGAGGAGCCGCCCTGGACCTGGCCGCGGGTGGGCAGGGCGCCGAGCCGGCCGGCACCGGCCGGGGCTCCGCCGCCCTGGGGCTCGCGTCGGAGCGTGGCGGACGGGCCGGGGCCCTGGCCGACCTCGCCGCCGGGCTTCTTCTGCTGCTGGCCGGAGCGCTGGGTGACGTCGACCGGGAGCATGACCAGCGCGGTCGTGCCACCGGAGTCGGAGGGCCGCAGTTGGATGCGGATGCCGTGCCGCAGGGAGAGCCGACCGACCACGAACAGGCCCATGCGGCGGGAGACCGAGACGTCCACCGTCGGCGGGTTGGCGAGCCGCTCGTTGATCGCCGCCAGGTCCTCCGGCGACAGGCCGATGCCGGTGTCGTGGATCTCGATCAGCACGCGGCCGTCGGGCAGCGCGTGGCCGGTGACCTTGACCTTGGTCTGCGGCGAGGAGAACGAGGTGGCGTTCTCCAACAGCTCGGCCAGCAGGTGCACCAGGTCGTTGACGACCCGGCCCGCGACCTGGGTGGTGGGAACGGCGCTCAGCTCGATGCGCTCGTACTGCTCCACCTCGGAGGCGGCGGCGCGCAGCACGTCCACCAGCGGCACCGGGCGCGTCCAGCGGCGGCCGGGCTCCTCGCCGGCGAGGACCAGGAGGTTCTCGCCGTTGCGGCGCATGCGGGTCGCCAGGTGGTCCAGCTTGAACAGCGAGGAGAGCTGGTCGGGGTCGGCCTCGCGGGACTCCAGCTCAGAGATCAGCGAGAGCTGGCGCTGGATCAGGCCCTGGCTGCGGCGCGAGAGGTTGGTGAACATCGCGTTGACGTTCCCCCGCAGCAGCGCCTGCTCGGCGGCGAGGCGGACCGCCTCGCGGTGGACGTCGTCGAACGCCGCGGCCACCCGGCCGATCTCGTCGCGACTGTGGACACCGACGGACTCCACGGAGGTGTCGACGTCCTGCGGGTCGGCCTCGGAGAGCTGCTTGACCAACTCGGGCAGTCGGCGGCGGGCCACGTCCTGCGCGGTGTCCTGCAGCCTGCGCAGCGAACGGACCATGGAGCGGGCCACGACGAACGCGCCGACCAGCGAGATGCCGAGCACGAGCAGCACGAGGACACCGTTGAGGAAGGCGTCCTGCTGGGCCTCGGAGCGCAGCCGGCGGGCCTGGTCGTCCATCTCCGTGAGCAGGGATGCCTCGATCCTGCCCATTTGCTCGATCTTGACCCGGTCCTGATCGAACCAGTCCAGGTAGGAGCGGTCCTCCCGTGAGATGCCCTCGGGGTCCTTCACCACGCGCTCGGCGTACTGGTCGGCCGAGGTGATGTTGACGATGCCCTCGTCCAGCGGCTTGGTGAGCTCGGCCGCGCGGTTGGTCCCGTAGATGTCGGCGAAGCGCTTGCGGGCGGCGCGCTCGCTCTCCCAGGCGGTCCTGACGTAGAGGTGGTCGCTGTCCGAGAGTTTGGGGCCGTCCTTGCGGGCCAGACCGGCGCTGATGATCGCACGCTGCATGGACGCGTACTCCTTGGCGGAGGAGAACGCGGCCAGCGCGCGGGTGCTCTGGATCATCTCCGGGTTGCTGGTGGCCTGTGCCATGTCCTGCGACAGGCTCAGCAGCGACTCGATCAACTGGTTGTAGTCGTTGACCGTCTGGGAGACGTTCTGCGGGCTGTCGTACGCCCGGTCCCGGATGTTCTTCAGCGTGTTGAGCTGTCGGGAGATGTCGGTGATCGTCGCCCGGACGCCGGAGAGCGCCGTGTCGTCGGCGCCCTCGATTCCGCTGGTGGCGTCGAAGAACGCCGATTTGACCCGGTCGGTCTTCTCACGAGGTCCGACGACCGTGTCGTCCTTGGGGTTCCCGGTGCCGGTCAGCGGACCGGCCGATCGGTCCCGCTCCTCCTGGAGGGCCGCCGCCAACTCGGTGGCGTGCTCGGTCATCTCCGTGAGGAGCTTCATGTTGTCGAGCTGGTCGACCTCGGCCAGTGAGTCGTTGATGCGCAGCACGCCCAGTGTGGTGGCCGCCACGACGGGAAGGGCCAGCAGCGAGACCAGACGGGTGCTGATGCGCCAGTTGCGGAGGGCCAGGCGCGAGCCCGTCGCGCTGGGCTCCTTGGGTTTCGAACCGCCGTCCGGTCCGCCGTCCGGCTGCGCGTTCGCACGCTTGCCCGCGTCGGCGTCGAGGGCCTGCTCCCTGCCACCGCTCTCCTGGGCACGCTGGGGCGAGGAGCCGCGGTCGGTCGCACCGCGCAGCTCCGGGTCCCCCACAGCGCTGCCATCCCTCTTGAAACGTCCCTGCACTAGCGTCGCAACCTCTGGACCAGGCGTCCCCCCGCGAACGGTGGAACGGTATCGAGTCGGAAAGGCCCGCGAGGACCCCCCTGACGGTCGTGAGTGACCGGCGCCCCCCGAGTCGCCGCCGCGCGGCGCTGTTGTTGCTGTGCGCCCCCTTGCGCGCCGGCTCGTCTGCGGCGGTCCGTGGAATTCCAGCACAGTGCCGGAACTCCAACAAGGGCAGTGGACAAGGCCGTGACATGGGTGACGCTGCGCAGACACAAGGTCGCGGAGGGTGCATCCAGATAACGGGCATTGTGGACTTTTGGCAGCTAGCCCCCTGGGGCATCCCCGAACAACATCCGCTGCCCGGTAGCACCATCGGAGAGCCGAATATCAGATTTACAGCATGTATGTCCGTTTGTCGCCCCAGATAAAGCGGCCCTTTATGCGGCTTTTGCCCTACGATTCGTGAGTAAAATCACAGGCGGATCGTTATTCGGGTCACGCCTGTAGGGGAAGAGGGCCCCTTACGCTCAGCTTGGCAAACGGACGTGAACGACGAGAAGGCAAGCGAGGCGGACTTGGTGAAGACGACGATGACCACGAGCAGTGTCGCCAACCCCCGGCGCACCACCCTGGCCCACCTCGAGGACGCCGGCGAACTGGTCGCGGTTCCCTCGGCCGAACGCGCCGCCGAGGAGACGACGGGGGCCACCGCCCTGCCGTCCCAGACCGCCAATCCCCGACGGACCGTCCTGATGGACTCCCCCGTCGGCTGACCGTGTCCGCGTCCGCGGTGACGGAACGCTTCGGCCCCGCACACTGTGCAGTGTGCGGGGCCGAAGCGTTCCGTCACCGGGTTTCCCGGCGGGGTCAGTGCTGCCAACTGTGCGGGGCGCGGTAGGTGGGGACGCGCTCCGGGCGGCGCCAGGGGGCGGGGGTGCGGCGGGGACGCAGGGGCGCCGCGGAACGGGTGTGGGCGGCGGCACGGGCCATCAGCAGGGCGGTGACCGCGGCGAGTTCCTCCTCGCTGGCCCGCCCCTTCTCGACCCGGACCACGTCGGTGGCGGGGTTGTGCATGGGACTCTCCCTCACTGGATCACTGAATGTCACTGCGGCGGGTTGCCGTGCTTGCGGGCGGGCAGGTCCGCGTGCTTGGTGCGCAACATCGCCAGGGCGTGGGCGAGGGTGGCGCGGGTGTCGGCCGGGTCGATGACGTCGTCCACCAGACCGCGCTCGGCCGCGTAGTAGGGGTGCATCAGCTCGGCCTTGTACTCCTTGACCAGCTTCTCCCGCGTCGCCTCGGGGTCGTCGGCGGCGGCGATCTGCCGGCGGAAGATGACGTTGGCGGCGCCCTCCGCGCCCATCACCGCGATCTCGTTGGTCGGCCACGCGTAGGTGACGTCGGCCCCGATGGACTGGGAGTCCATCACGATGTACGCCCCGCCGTAGGCCTTCCGCAGGATCAGCGAGATCCGCGGCACGGTGGCGTTGCAGTACGCGTACAGCAGCTTCGCGCCGTGTCGGATGATGCCGCCGTGCTCCTGGTCCACGCCCGGCAGGAACCCGGGCACGTCCAACAGCGTGACGATCGGGATGTTGAACGCGTCGCACATCTGCACGAACCGGGCGGCCTTCTCGCTGGCGTGGATGTCCAACACCCCGGCCAGCACGTTGGGCTGGTTGGCCACGATCCCCACCACCTGCCCGTCGATGCGGGCCAGCGCGCAGATGATGTTGTTGGCCCAGCGCTCGTGGACCTCCAGCACCTCGCCGTCGTCGACGATCTCCTCGATCACCGCGCGCATGTCGTAGGGCCGGTTGCCGTCGGCCGGCACCAGGTCCACCAGCGTCTCGCACCGCCGGTCGACCGGGTCGGCGCACTCCACCCGCGGCGGGTTCTCCCGGTTGTTCTGCGGGAGCATCGACAGCAGGTAGCGGACCTCCTCCAGGCAGGCGGTCTCGTCGTCGTAGGCGAAGTGCGCCACCCCGGAGGTGGTGGCGTGGACGTCCGCGCCGCCCAGCCCGTTCTGGGTGATCTGCTCGCCGGTGACCGCCTGGACCACGTCGGGGCCGGTGATGAACATCTGCGAGGTCTCGCGGACCATGAACACGAAGTCGGTCAGGGCCGGGGAGTAGGCCGCGCCGCCGGCGCACGGGCCGAGCATCACCGAGATCTGCGGGATGACGCCGGACGCCTTGGTGTTGCGCTGGAAGATGCCGCCGTAGCCGGCGAGCGCCACCACACCCTCCTGGATGCGGGCGCCGGCGCCGTCGTTGAGGGAGACCAGCGGCGCGCCGGCCGCGATGGCCATGTCCATGATCTTGTGGATCTTGGCCGCGTGGGCCTCGCCCAGCGCTCCGCCGAAGATCCGGAAGTCGTGGGCGTAGACGAACACCGTGCGGCCGTCCACGGTGCCCCAGCCGGTGATCACCCCGTCGGTGTACGGCCGCTTGGCCTCCAGGCCGAAGCCGGTGGCGCGGTGCCGTCGCAGCGGCCCCACCTCGTGGAACGAGCCCGGATCCAACAGCAGCTCGATCCGTTCACGGGCCGTCAGTTTGCCCTTGGCGTGCTGCGCCTCGGTCGCCTTCTCGCTCGGGCCGCGCCTCACCTGCTCGCGAATGGCCTGCAACTCCGCCACACGGCCACGGGTGTCGCTCGCCGCGGACGGCGCCTGGGACAGATCGGTCATGTATGAACCCTACGAAACAACCCCACCGTAGACCGTCGTTGGATTCGTACAGTCTCCGCCCGCGATTCATGGTCACGCTGGACAGAACCGTGCACCCGAAAGGGCGTACACCCGCGAGAGGCTCCTGGTTTTTCCGCCGCGCACTGTGGGATTCCCACAGTGCGCGGCGGTGGTCGCCATGGACGTGCGACAACCGTCCCGTGACGGGCGGTCAGCCCTGGGGCTCGACGCCCGCGCGCAGCAGCCCGTACGCGTAGGCGTCGACGAGCGCCTGCCAGGAAGCGGCGATGACGTTGTCGGCGACCCCGACGGTGGACCACTCGCCGGCGCCGTCGCCGGTGGAGACCAGCACCCGAGTGGTGGACTCCGTCCCCTGCGTGCCCGCCAGGATACGGACCTTGTAGTCCACCAGCCCCATCTGGGCGAGCTGGGGGTAGATGCGCTCCAGCGCCAGCCGCAGCGCCCGGTCCAGGGCGTTGACGGGACCGTTACCCTCGGCCGTGGAGACGATGCGCTCCCCCTTGGCCCACAGCTTCACGGTCGCCTCGTTGGCGTGGGAGCCGTCGGGACGGGTCTCCACGATGGTGCGCCAGGACTCGGTGGTGAAGAAGCGCAGCGGACGGCCCTCCGCCTCCTCCCGCAGCAACAGCTCGAAGGAGGCGTCGGCGGCCTCGTAGCTGTAGCCCTTGAGCTCGTGCTCCTTGACCCTCTCCACGATCCGCCCGACCAGCTCCCGGTCGTCGCCGAGGTCGACCCCCAGCTCCTTGCCCTTGAGTTCGACGGAGGCCCGGCCGGCCATGTCGGAGACGAGCATCCTCAGGCGGTTGCCGACCAGCTCGGGGTCGATGTGCTGGTAGAGGTCCGGGTCCACCTTGATCGCCGAGGCGTGCAGTCCGGCCTTGTGGGCGAAGGCCGAGACGCCGACGTACGGCTGGTGGGTGGAGGGCGTGAGGTTGACGACCTCGGCGATGGCGTGGGAGATCCGGGTCGTCTCGCGCAACGCGCCCTCGGGCAGGACCCGCATGCCGTACTTCAGCTCCAGCGCGGCGACGACGGAGAAGAGGTTGGCGTTGCCCACGCGCTCGCCGTAGCCGTTGGCCGTGCACTGCACGTGCGTGGCGCCCGCGTCCACCGCGGCGAGGGTGTTGGCGACGGCGCAGCCGGTGTCGTCCTGGGCGTGGACGCCCAGGCGGGCGCCGGTGTCGTCGAGCACGGTCCGCACCACGGCCTGGACCTGCGCCGGGAGCATGCCGCCGTTGGTGTCGCACAGCACCACCACGTCGGCGCCCGCCTCGTGGGCGGTGCGCACGACCCGCTTGGCGTACTCGGGGTTGGCCAGGTAGCCGTCGAAGAAGTGCTCGCAGTCGACGAAGACGCGGCGGCCCGCCGCCCGCAGGTGTTCCACGGTGTCGCGGACCATCGCCAGGTTCTCCTCCAGCGTGGTGCGCAGCGCCAGCTCCACATGGCGGTCGTGCGCCTTGGCGACGATGGTCACCACCGGGGCCTCGGAGTCGATCAGCGCCCGCACCTGGGGGTCGTCGGCCGCGGCCACGCCCGCCTTGCGGGTGGCGCCGAAGGCGACGAGCCGGGCGTTCCGGAAGTCGATCTCCGCGCGGGCCCGCTGGAAGAACTCGGTGTCCCGTGGATTGGCACCCGGCCAGCCGCCTTCGATGAAGCCGACACCGTAGTCGTCCAGGTGGCGGGCGATGGTCAGCTTGTCCGTGACGGAGAGGTTGATCCCCTCCCGCTGGGCCCCGTCACGGAGAGTGGTGTCGAAGACGTGGAACGCGTCACTGACGTGGGACGCGTCCCCCGGCTGCCGGTAGTCCGCGGCGTCGGTCATGCTGGTCTGGCTCCTGTCGGATGGGTGAAGGTCCGGAAGGCTTGGCCCCACTTGTCCCCATCATCCCTCACGCCCTCGTCCTGCCCGGTTGGGGCCGGAAAACGAAAAAACCCCTCGCGGGTGCGAGAGGTCTGCGCGCGGGTCTGGGACACGGTGTTCGCCACCGCACCGGGTGTGTGCGGAGGCGGTCACTGCGGACCGGCGCGCCTGCTGCCGATAATCATGGCGAACGAAGGCACGGACGCAGTGTGGCACGAGCGTCCCCGCGAGGGGAGGACGGTCTCACGATGTGGGAGGCGGCCCGGCCCACCCCGCCGCTTCCCGTCCGGTCGCTCCCCGGGCCGTCGCTCCCCGGGCGGTGCGACCGGCGGACCAAGCCGCCGGTCGCACCGGACCGGAACGCGCGGACGGTGCGCCGACGGCGTCGGCGGGCGTCGGGTCAGGCCAACTCGTGCATCCAGCCGTACCGGTCCTCCGCGCGGCCGGTCTGGATGGCGAGCAGCTTCTCGCGCAGCCTCATCGTGATCTCGCCCGGCTCGCCGTCGCCGACGGTCCACTGCCCGGCGGTCGACTTCACCGTGCCGACCGGGGTGATGACGGCCGCGGTGCCGCAGGCGAACACCTCGGTGATCGTTCCGTCGATGCTGCCCTCGCGCCACTCCTCGACGGAGATGAGCCGCTCCTCGGTGCGGTACCCCAGGTCCGCGGCGATGGTCAGCAGCGAGTCCCGGGTGATGCCCGGCAGCAGGGTGCCGGTCAGCTTGGGGGTGACGACGGTGGCGTCGGCGCCCGAGCCCATGACGAAGTACAGGTTCATGCCGCCCATCTCCTCGACCCAGCGGCGCTCTCCGGCGTCCAGGTAGGCCACCTGCTCGCAGCCGTGCTCGGCCGCCTCGGCCTGGGGGAGGAGGGAGGCCGCGTAGTTGCCGCCCGTCTTCGCCTCGCCGGTGCCCCCGGGGGCGGCCCGCACGTACTCCCGCGAGATCCACACCGAGACCGGCTTGACGCCCTGGGGGAAGTACGCGCCGGCGGGCGAGGCGATCACCATGAACAGGTACTCGTTCGCGGGCCTGACCCCGAGGCCGACCTCCGAGGCGAACATGAAGGGCCGCAGGTAGAGCGACTGCTCGGGCTGTTCGGGCACCCACGCCTTGTCCTGCTTCACCAGCAGGTCGCACGCCTCGACGAAGGTCTCCACCGGCAGCTCGGGCATGGCCAGTCGGCGTGCCGACCGCTGGAAGCGCTCGGCGTTGGCCTCCGGGCGGAAGACGGCGACCGAACCGTCGACCCGGCGGTACGCCTTGAGGCCCTCGAAGATCGTCTGGGCGTAGTGCAGCGTCATGTTCGCCGGATCCATCTGGAGCGGCGCGTAGGGCTGCAACCGCGCGTCGTGCCAACCCCGGCCCTCGGTCCACCGGATGGTGACCATGTGGTCGGTGAAGTGCCGGCCGAAGCCGGGGGCGGCGAGGATCGCCTCGCGCTCCGCGTCGGACAGCGGGTGCGCGGAGGGCTTGAGATCGAAGTCGATACGGGGCGTCGTCATGTGAGCGCGTCCTTCACTGTGTGTCGTGGCGGACCGCGCTCCCGTCGTTCCGACGGTGCTAGGACGTCCGAGCTTCTCCGCATACGGAGACTCGCGTCCGATGATCGGGCGATGGACCGTACGGCGGGCACGGGTGGGCGGTCCTGGGGTAGATGGTCGCACCCAACCGCCGAATAGCACAGCGGCCGGGCGCCTGCGTGCCCGGCCGGATCGGTGCGGCGGGCTCGCTAGTCGGCTACTCGTACCGCGAGCGCGTCGCCGATCTCGTCGGTGCTGCGGGGCTCGGAGCGCTCCGCGAGATCGGCGGAGACCGCGTCCTCGATCCGCGCGGCCTCGGGCTCGAAGCCGAGGTGGCGCAGCATCAGGGCGACGGAGAGGACCGTGGCGGTGGGGTCGGCCTTGCCGGTGCCGGCGATGTCGGGCGCGGAACCGTGGACCGGCTCGAACATCGACGGGAAGGCGCCGGTGGGGTTGATGTTCCCGGAGGCGGCCAGTCCGATGCCGCCGGTGACCGCGGCGGCCAGGTCGGTCAGGATGTCGCCGAAGAGGTTGTCGGTGACGATCACGTCGAAACGCTCGGGCTGGGTGACGAAGAAGATCGTCGCGGCGTCCACGTGAAGGTAGTCGGTGGTGACCTCGGGGTACTCCTCGCCGACCCGGTCGAAGATGTTCTTCCACAGGTGACCGGCGTGCACCAGGACGTTGTTCTTGTGGACCAGCGTGAGCCTCTTGCGCGGGCGGGCCTTGGCCTGCTCGTACGCGTAGCGCACCACGCGCTCGACGCCGTAGGCGGTGTTCACGCTGACCTCGGTGGCCACCTCGGCCGGGGTGCCGGTGCGCAGGGAGCCGCCGTTCCCGGTGTACGGGCCCTCGGTGCCCTCGCGGACGACGACGAAGTCGATCTCCGGACGGCCCGCCAGCGGGGTCGCCGTGTTGGGGAAGAGCTTCGACGGCCGCAGGTTGACGTAGTGGTCGAAGGCGAAGCGCAGCTTGAGCAGCAGCCCGCGCTCCAGCACGCCCGAGGGGACGGAGGGGGCGCCGATCGCGCCGAGCAGGATCGCGTCGTGGCCCTTGAGCCGCTCCAACTCCGCGTCCGGCAGGGTCTCCCCCGTGGCGTGCCAGCGCTGCGCGCCGAGGTCGTACTCCTGTGTCTGCAGCTTCACGTCCTTCGGCAGGACGGCGGACAGGACCTTCAGGCCCTGGGCCACGACCTCCCGTCCGATGCCGTCACCGGGGATCACTGCGAGGTTGATGCTGCGAGACATGGAGAGGACCTTACCGCTCGTCCCAGGAGATGACACGCTCTGTCCACGATGCGGACCCGTGTCACCGCCCGGGACCTCGGGGGCGTCAGTGCCCGGTGGCGCCGCCGTTGTCGCGTCGGTCCAGCGCTCGCTGGAGGGCGGCGGCGGCGTTCCTGCGGGCGTCGTCGTCGTGGTTGCGGGCGGTGTGGCGGACACGGCGGCGTGCGGTCTCGTCCATGGTCGAACTCCCTGGGGGAACGGAACCGGAAGGGTGGAAAGAGGGGATCCCGGTGCGCCGTAAGCGGCGGGGGCGTCCGGTGCGGCAGGGGTCGCCTGCGACGGGCACCGCGCCTCATCCGCCATTCGCTGATGGAGCGAGACGTTCGGCTCCCACCAAAGTAAGGGCTGAAAGCTGTGATGTCCCGCCTAATAGTTGGCCTTCCTACTATCTGAGACGGCGGGGGCCCCGACCTGGGCTTTTGCCGCTGTGACCCGGAACACTCCATCCGTTCGGAGGAGACGGTGTTCGTGATCGGCGAGTCGATCACCGGACCGCGCCGCGACTCCTGACGGCGGACACGGCGCCGCCCCCGTCCGCGGGGGCCGGACGGGGGCGGCGGGCACGGGCCGACGGGGGGGTGTCAGCCCATGTGCGGGTAGCGGTAGTCGGTCGGCGGGACCAGCGTCTCCTTGATGGCGCGGGTGGACGTCCAGCGCATCAGGTTCTGCTTCGAGCCCGCCTTGTCGTTGGTGCCCGAGGCGCGGCCACCGCCGAAGGGCTGCTGGCCGACGACGGCGCCGGTGGGCTTGTCGTTGATGTAGAAGTTACCCGCGGCGAAGCGCAGCGCCTCGCAGGCGTGGGCCGCGGCGGCGCGGTCCTGGGCGATGATGCTGCCGGTCAGCCCGTACGGGGCGACCGACTCCATCTGCTCCAGCACCGTCTCGTACTCGCCGTCGTCGTAGACGTGCACGGCCAGGAGCGGCCCGAAGTACTCCTGCCAGAAGACCTCGCTGCTCGGGTCGGTGCAGGTCACCACGGTCGGGCGGACGAAGTAGCCGACGCTGTCGTCACAGGTGCCGCCGGCGACGATCTCGCAGGCCGGGTCGGACTTCGCCCGCTCGATGGCCGCCTTGTTCTTGGCGAAGGCGCGCTCGTCGATGACGGCGCCCATGAAGTTCGACAGGTCGGTGACGTCGCCCATGGTCAGGCCCTCGACCTCGGCGACGAACTCCTCCCGGAAGCCGTTCTCCCAGATGGAGCGCGGGACGTAGGCGCGCGAGGCGGCCGAGCACTTCTGGCCCTGGTACTCGAAGGCGCCGCGGGTCAGCGCGGTCTTCAGCACCGCGGGGTCGGCCGACGGGTGGGCGACGACGAAGTCCTTGCCGCCCGTCTCGCCGACCAGGCGCGGATACGTCCTGTAGTTCTCGATGTTCTCGCCGACCGTCTTCCACAGGTACTGGAAGGTCCTGGTCGAGCCGGTGAAGTGGATGCCCGCGAGGTCGGGGTGGGCCAGCGCCACCTCGGAGACCTCCTTGCCGTCACCGGTCAGCAGGTTGATCACACCCGCCGGCAGGCCGGCCTCCTCCAGCAGCCTCATCACCGTCACGGCCGCCAGCGTCTGGGTCGGGGACGGCTTCCAGAGGACCACGTTGCCCATCATGGCCGGGGCGGTGGGGAGGTTGCCCGCGATGGCGGTGAAGTTGAAGGGCGTGATCGCGTAGACGAAGCCCTCCAGCGGGCGGTGGTCCAGCCGGTTCCACACCCCGGGGGAGTTGGCGACCGGCTGCTCGGCCAGGATCTCGCGGGCGTAGTGGACGTTGAACCGCCAGAAGTCCACCAGCTCGCAGGGGGAGTCGATCTCCGCCTGCTGCGCGGTCTTGGACTGGCCGAGCATGGTGGCGGCGGCCACCGTCTCGCGCCACGGGCCGGCGAGCAGTTCGGCGGCGCGCAGGAAGATCGCGGCACGGTCGTCGAAGGACATCGCGCGCCACGCGGGGGCGGCGGCGAGCGCGGCGTCGATGGCGTCCTGCGCGTCCTGCCGGGTGGCGTGGGCGGCGGTGCCGAGCACCGCCTTGTGGTTGTGGGGCTGTACGACGTCGAAACGCTCGCCGCCGCCCATCCGCTTCTTGCCCCCGATGGTCATCGGCAGGTCGGCGGGGTTCCCGGCCAGTTCCTTGAGCCTGGCCTCGAGGCGGGCACGCTCCGGCGTTCCGGGCGCGTAGGTGTGCACCGGTTCGTTCACCGGCGTGGGGACCTGGGTCACAGCGTCCATGAGCCGCGTCTCCTTCGAAGGTCGTTCGTGTCGTGGGTACGGCCGATCGGGGTCGCCGACCCTCGGTTCCGGGCGGTCGGCGGGGGCGGGTCGGGTCTTCCCGAGGGGGAGCCTTCCCCCGCTCTCCGCGGGAGGTGTCCCCGTGTCCCTCGGCCGATGCCCCTCGCGACCGTCATCGTTCAGTTCCGGGTGGTCAGCGAGCGCAGGAAGAACAGCAGGTTGGCGGGGCGTTCGGCGAGCCGCCGCATGAAGTACCCGTACCAGTCGGTTCCGTACGGGACGTACACGCGCATCCGGTGGCCCTCGGCGGCCAGCCGCCGCTGCTCGGCCCCGCGGATGCCGTACAGCATCTGGAACTCGTACTCGTCCGGCTTGCGGTCGAAGCGGCGGGCCAGCTCCCGGGCGACGGCCACCATCCGCGGGTCGTGCGAGGCGACCATGGGGTAACCCTTCCCCGCCATCAGGATCCGCAGACAGCGGACGTACGCCAGGTCCACCTCGCGCTTGTCCTGGAGGGCGACGCTCGCCGGCTCCTTGTAGGCGCCCTTCACCAGACGCACCCGGGAGCCCTCGCCGGCCAGGGCGCGGCAGTCGTCCTCGGTGCGGTACAGGCACGACTGCAGGACGGCGCCCGTGGCGGGGAAGTGCTCGCGCAGCTTCGCCAGGATCGCCAGGGTGGAGTCGATCGTGGTGTGGTCCTCCATGTCCAGGGTGACGGTCGTGCCCGCCTCCGCGGCGGCCTCGACGACCGGGAGGACGTTGGCGTACGCGATGTCGTCCCCGCCCGGCAGCGCCTGCCCGAAGGCGGAGAGCTTCACCGACATCTCGGCGTGCTTCCCCAGTCCCTCGGCCCCCAGGGCCTCGGTCAGCGCCAGGTACGCGTCGCGGGCGCGCAGGGCCTCGGTGCGGTCGGTGACGTCCTCGCCCAGGTGGTCGACGGTGACCTCCAGCCCCTGGTCGGTCAGGGAGCGGATCGTCGTCATGGCCTGGTCGAGGCGCTCTCCGGCGATGTAGCGGTCCACCACGGGGCGGGTGACCGGTGCGGCCGACACGACGCGGCGGATGCTGTCGCTGCGCGAGGCCGCGAGGAGCACGGAACCCAGCACGGGGCACCTCCACGAATGGTTCTTCGACGGTGGGCGAACGCTGAGGAACGCCACCGTCGAACCTAAGGATCGCTCCGTGGGGCCGCCATCGACAGCTGTCACGCTTCCGTGGCCCGGATCTCAGACATCTGTATGACAATGAGGGGGTCGGCGGGGCGCCGCGGACGCGGGGACGAGGAAGGCGAGGCACGTGGTGCGCGAGGACTACCAGGCGCTGGTCGACGAGGTCACCGCCCTCCTCGGCACCCCCGCGACGTTGGAGAACCGCGACTTCGGGCTGATCGCCTTCGGCGCCCACGAGGACGACGGCGACGACGGCGGGGAGGAGTCCGTCTTCCTGATGGACCCGGTCCGCACCCGCTCGATCCTCCGGCGTCGCTCGACCGCGCGGGTGCGGGCCTGGTTCGAGAGCTTCGGCATCACCCGCGCGGTGGAGCCCGTACGGATTCCCCCGGACCCGTCGGCCGGGGTGCTCCGGGGGCGGATCTGTGTGCCGGTGCGGCACGGTGGGGCGCTCCTCGGCTACATCTGGCTGCTGGACGACGGGGCCCTGGAGTTGACCGATCCCCGGCTGAGGGACGTACGGGCCGTCGCCGACCGCATCGGCGCCCTCCTGGCCGCCGAGGCCAGGGCGGGCGCCCGCCGGGGCGAGCTGCTGTACACCCTGATCACCGCGGCTCCCGGGCGGCGGGCGGCACAGGCCGAGCTGGCCGGGGAGCTGGGCACCGTCGCGACCGGGCCGCTGACGGTGGTGGCCGTGGCGCCCTGGGGCGGGGAGGGCGGGGAGACCGCCGGCTCCCCGGGCCTCTCGGGCGCCGTCGCCGCCTGTGTGGTGCCCGGGGCGGGAGTCCCCGTGCCGAGGGCGGGGGCGCCCCCGGCGAAGGCGGAGGGGGCGCTGGCCGTCCTCGTCCGGCTGCTCTCGCCCGGCGGTCTCGACCCGGCCCGCGCCGCCGCCGAACGGCTGCTGCGGTCGCCCCACGCCGACGGCGGGAGAGGCGGACGGGAGCCCGGCGTCGGCGCGGTGGCGGGGATCGGCGCGCCCTGTGAGGGCCTGCCGGGGGTGCCCGGGGCCTGGCGGCAGGCGCTGTCCGCGGCTCGGGCCGCGCGGGCGGAGCGGAGGTTCGGGCCGGTGGCGCGGTGGGACCGGATCGGGCCGTACCGGATGCTGACCGCGCTGACGGCTTCTCTCGGCGACTCCCCCGTCGGTCACCCCGGTCATCCCGGCGGTTCCCCCGACGCCGGGCTGCCGGACGCGTCGGTGCGGGCGTTGCTGGAACCCGGCCGCCGGGAACTGGCCCGTACCGCCGAGGTGTTCCTCGACCGCGCGGGGCAGGCGGGCCGCACGGCGGCCGCGCTCGGCATCCACCGGCAGACCCTCTACTACCGGCTGTCACGGGTGGAGCAGCTCACCGGCCTCGACCTGGACGACGGCGAGGACCGACTGCTGCTCCACATGGCGCTCAAGACCGCGCGGCTGCTGTGGGAGTAGGCCGGGCCGGGGAGGACCTGGCGGAAACGGCGGACGGCGGCCCCGGCGCGGATGCCCGCGCCGAAGCCGCCGTCCGATCACTCACCGGAGTGCCGGGGGATCAGTCGGCCAGGTTGACGTTGCGGGCCGAGGTGGCGCCGATCTCGCTCGCGATCTCGTTGAGCACCGCGGCCGGGATGGTGTCGTCCACAGTGAGGGCGACCAGCGCCTCACCGCCCTCCTCGGCGCGCGAGACCTGCATGCCGGCGATGTTGATGCCGGCCTCGCCGAGGATGCGGCCGACCGTGCCGACCACGCCGGGGCGGTCGGTGTAGCGCAGGAAGGCCATGTGCTCGGCGAGCGCCAGGTCGACGTCGTACTCGCCGACGGCGACGATCTTCTGGAGGTACTTCGGGCCGGACAGGGTGCCGGAGACCGACACCTCCTCGCCGTCCGCGAGGGTGCCGCGCACGGTGACCACGTTGCGGTGTTCGGGAGACTCCGAGCTGGTGGTCAGACGGACCTCCACACCGCGCTCCTGGGCGAAGAGCGGCGCGTTGACGTAGCTGACCGTCTCGTCCACCACGTCCTCGAAGACGCCCTTGAGCGCGGAGAGCTCCAGCACCTTGACGTCGTGCTGGGTGATCTCGCCGTAGACCTCGACGTCCAGCCGGACGGCGACCTCGCCCGCCAGCGCGGTGAAGATCCGCCCCAGCCGCTCGGCCAGCGGCAGTCCGGGCCGCACCTCCTCGGCGATCACGCCGCCCTGGACGTTGACCGCGTCCGGGACCAGCTCACCGGCGAGCGCCAACCGCACGGACCTGGCGACCGCCACGCCCGCCTTCTCCTGGGCCTCTCCGGTGGAGGCGCCCAGGTGCGGAGTGGCCACGACGTTGTCGAAGGCGAACAGCGGGGAGTCCGTGCACGGTTCGGTGGAGAACACGTCCAGGCCCGCGCCCGCGACCCGGCCCTCCTTCAGGGCCGACAGCAGCGCCTCCTCGTCGACGATGCCGCCGCGCGCGGCGTTGACGATCCGCACGGTCGGCTTGACCTTGTGCAGCGCCTCGTCGCCGATCAGGCCCACCGTCTCGGGGGTCTTGGGGAGGTGGACGGTGATGAAGTCCGACACCTCCAACAGCTCGTCCAGGGAGAGCAGCTTGACGCCCATCTGCGCGGCCCGCGCGGGCTGCACGTACGGGTCGTAGGCGACGATCCTCATGCCGAAGGCGGACATGCGCTGGGCCACCAGGACGCCGATGCGGCCGAGGCCCACGACGCCGAGGGTCTTCTCCGCCAGCTCGACGCCGGTGTACTTGCTCCGCTTCCACTCGCCGTTCTTCAGCGCCGCGTTGGCCTGCGGGATGTTGCGGGCGGTGGAGATCAGCAGGCCGCAGGCCAGCTCGGCGGCGGTGACGATGTTGGACGTCGGCGCGTTGACGACCATCACGCCGGCCTTGGTGGCGGCGGAGACGTCGACGTTGTCCAGACCGACACCGGCGCGGGCGATGACCTTCAACCGCTTGGCGGCGGCGATGGCCTCGGCGTCGACCTTGGTGGCGCTGCGCACCAGGATCGCGTCGACGTCGGCGATGGCGGGGATCAGCTCGGCGCGGTCGGCTCCGTCACAGTGCCGGATCTCGAAGTCCGGGCCAAGTGCGTCGACCGTGGCCGGCGAGAGTTCTTCGGCGATGAGTACTACGGGTTTGCTCACTTCGGTCTTCAGTCCTCACTGGTCCTGGGGTCCCCTCCCGCGTTCGCGGAGCACGGGGAGGGCACGGCCGCGTCCCGACGGCCGAGGGCGGTGGAGGTGGGCAGCCGCGTGGAGACGCACGACGCTGTGAGCCTGTGACGCGCTTGTGCTGTCAGTCTATCGGCGAAGCGGCGGCCCCGGTGCGGAAAGCGCCGGGACCGCCGCTTCGCCTTGCCGGCGGGCCGTCCATCCCACCCGCGGACGGGGTCGGCGGGAGTCGGCGGGATCTCCTGCTCAGTCCTCGTCGTTGACCCAGCTCATGAGCTTGCGCAGCTCACGACCGGTGGTCTCCAGCAGATGGTCGGAGTCGGCCTTCTTGTACTCGTTGTACTTGGGCAGACCGGCGCTGTACTCGGCCATCCAGTTCTTGGCGAAGGTGCCGTCCTGGATCTCGGCGAGGACCTTCTTCATCTCGGCCTTGGTGTTCTCGGTGATGATCCGCGGGCCGGTGACGTAGTCGCCCCACTCGGCGGTCTCGGAGATCGACCAGCGCATCTTCTCCAGGCCGCCCTCGTACATCAGGTCCACGATCAGCTTCAGCTCGTGGAGGCACTCGAAGTACGCGATCTCCGGCTGGTAACCGGCCTCGACCAGGGTCTCGAAGCCCGCCTTGACCAGCGCCGCGGTGCCGCCGCACAGCACGGCCTGCTCGCCGAACAGGTCGGTCTCGGTCTCCTCGGTGAAGGTGGTCTTGATGACGCCGGCCCGGGTGCCGCCGATGCCCTTGGCGTAGGACAGGGCGAGCCGGAAGGCGTCGCCCGTGGCGTCCTGCTCGACGGCCGCGATGCACGGCACGCCGCGGCCCTCCTCGAACTGGCGGCGGACCAGGTGGCCCGGGCCCTTGGGGGCCACCATGCAGACGTCCACGCCGGCCGGGGGCTTGATGAAGCCGAACCGGATGTTGAAGCCGTGGCCGAAGAAGAGGGCGTCGCCGTCCTTGAGGTTGGGGGCGATGGACTCCTCGTAGACCTTGGCCTGGATCGGGTCCGGCACCAGGACCATGATCACGTCGGCCTCGGCGGAGGCCTCGGCCGGGGTGACCACGCGCAGCCCCTGCTCCTCGGCCTTGGCCCGGGACTTGGAGCCCTCGGGGAGGCCGACCCGGACGTCGACGCCCGAGTCGCGCAGCGACAGGGCGTGGGCGTGGCCCTGGCTGCCGTAACCCAGGACCGCGACCTTGCGGCCCTGGATGATGGACAGGTCGGCGTCGTCGTCGTAGAACAGCTCGGCCACTTCGGATCTCTCCTTGTTCTTGCTGTACGGGGATCTTGCCGTACGGGAGGGGGCGGTGGGCCCCACCAGGGCCCACCGTATGCCGGTCCGTCCGGGAACGGACGGCGATCTCGCTATGCGGTCCGGTCCAGGGCGCGCAGCGAACGGTCGGTGATCGAGCGGGCACCGCGGCCGATCGCGATCGTGCCCGACTGGACCAGTTCCTTGATCCCGTAGGGCTCCAGCATCTTGAGCATGGCCTCCAGCTTGTCGCTGCTGCCGGTCGCCTCGATGGTGACGGCCTCCGGGGAGACGTCGACGGTCTTGGCGCGGAAGAGCTGGACGATCTCGATGATCTGCGAGCGCGTCTCGTTGTCGGCGCGAACCTTCACCAGAACGAGTTCACGCCGGACGGAGGACGACGGCTCCAGCTCGACGATCTTCAGCACGTTGACGAGCTTGTTGAGCTGCTTGGTCACCTGCTCCAGCGGGAGGTCCTCCACGCTCACCACGATCGTGATGCGGGAGATCTCGGGGTGCTCGGTGACACCGACGGCGAGGGAGTCGATGTTGAACCCGCGGCGGGAGAAGAGCGCGGCGATCCTGGCGAGGATGCCGGGGGTGTTCTCCACCAGGACGGAGAGCGTGTGCTTGGACATCGGCGTGGTGTTCCGTTCCTCAGTGTTTCCTCGGTCGTCCGTCGGTCGTCAGTCGTCGCCGTCGCCGAAGTCGGGACGGACACCGCGCGCCGCCATGACCTCGTCGTTGGAGGTGCCGGCCGCGACCATCGGCCAGACCATCGCGTCCTCGTGGACGATGAAGTCGACGACGACGGGACGGTCGTTGATCGAGTTGGCCTTCTCGATCACCGCGTCGAGCTGGGCGGGGTCCTCGCAGCGGATGCCGACGCAGCCCATCGCCTCCGCCAGCTTCACGAAGTCGGGGACGCGGGTGCCCTTGGCCTCCGGGTCGGTCTCCGTGCCCGGACCGCTGTGCAGCACGGTGTTGGAGTAGCGCTGGTTGTAGAAGAGGGTCTGCCACTGGCGGACCATTCCGAGCGCGCCGTTGTTGATGATCGCGACCTTGATCGGGATGCCGTTGAGCGCGGCGGTGACCAGCTCCTGGTTGGTCATCTGGAAGCAGCCGTCGCCGTCGATCGCCCAGACGGTGTGGTCCGGGACGCCGGCCTTGGCGCCGAGCGCGGCCGGCACGGCGTAGCCCATCGTGCCCAGGCCGCCGGAGTTGAGCCAGGTGGCCGGCTTCTCGTAGTCGATGAAGTGGGCGGCCCACATCTGGTGCTGGCCGACGCCGGCGGTGAAGATCGTGTTCTCGGGGGCCAGCGCGCCGATGCGCTCGATGACCTGCTGCGGGGAGAGGGAGCCGTCCTCGGGCAGGTCGTAACCCAGCGGGTAGGTCTCGCGCCAGCGGTTCAGCAGCCCCCACCACTCGGTGTAGTCGCCGACGCGACCCGCCTCGTGCTCGCCTCGGACGGCCACGATCAGGTCCGCGATGACCTCGCGGGCGTCCCCGACGATCGGCACGTCGGCGGTGCGGTTCTTGCCGATCTCGGCCGGGTCGATGTCGGCGTGCACGACCTTCGCGTGGGGGGCGAAGGAGTCCAGCTTCCCGGTGACGCGGTCGTCGAAGCGGGCGCCGAGCGCGACGATCAGGTCGGCCTTCTGCAGGGCGGTGACGGCGGCGACGGTACCGTGCATGCCGGGCATGCCCAGGTGCTGCGGGTGGCTGTCGGGGAAGGCGCCGAGCGCCATCAGGGTGGTGGTGACGGGGGCGCCGGTCAGCTCGGCGAGCGTCTTCAGCTCGGCGGTGGCCCCGGCCTTGAGGACGCCGCCGCCCACGTACAGCACCGGGCGCCTGGACTCGGCGATCAGTCTGGCGGCCTCACGGATCTGCTTGGTGTGCGGCTTGGTCACCGGGCGGTAGCCGGGCAGGTCGGCCGTCGGGGGCCAGGAGAAGGTCGTCCGGGCCTGGAGGGCGTCCTTGGAGATGTCCACCAGGACCGGGCCGGGGCGGCCGGTGGAGGCGATGTGGAACGCCTCGGCGATCACTCGGGGGATGTCGGCCGGGTCGGTCACCAGGTAGTTGTGCTTGGTGATCGGCATCGTGATGCCGCAGATGTCGGCTTCCTGGAAGGCGTCGGTGCCGATCGCGGCGGAGGCCACCTGGCCGGTGATCGCGACCAGCGGGACGGAGTCCATGTTGGCGTCCGCGATGGGGGTGACGAGGTTGGTGGCCCCGGGGCCGGAAGTGGCCATGCAGACACCGACCTTGCCGGTGGCCTGGGCGTAACCGGTGGCGGCGTGGCCCGCGCCCTGCTCGTGACGGACCAGGACGTGGCGCACCCTGGAGGAGTCCATCATCGGGTCGTACGCGGGCAGGATGGCGCCGCCCGGAATGCCGAACACGGTGTCGACGCCGACTTCCTCGAGAGAACGGATGAGGGACTGGGCCCCAGTGACGTGCTCGACGGTGACGGGCTGGGGCTGCGCTCCGCCGGTACGGGCCCGCGGCTGCGGGCGGGGGACCCCGGTGGCCTGCTCGGTCATCGCAATCTCTTCTCGGAGAGTGAGGGTTTGACGCTCGTTGTGGGTGGCTGTGGTGTGGGTCGCGCTCGGGTGCTCGTGCAACAAAAAACCCCTCGTGCCGTCAGGCAAGCGAGGGGAGCGCGTCGCTGTCGTCCACAGGGCGGTCGTGCCCTGGGTCAGTCGACGCGCCGGCCGATTACGAGAATTCGGGTGCGCATGGCACCGACAATCCTCCCGCGACATATGAGGTGTCAAGCCGGTGGGACGGACGTCTCACTATTTGAGCGGAACGGAGGACGTACGGAGCCCGCCCCTCCGCCCTTCCGTACGGGAAGCGAACCCGCGACCACCACCGACCGACCGGCGCTCGGACCGTGCTGCTCTCCCCCGACGACCGGATAGCCGCCGCGACTCAGGACACGGCGTAGTTTGTGCTCGTCCAGCGGCTTGGAGAAGGCCGCTCCTTGGGCGTGGGTGCAGCCCATGGAGCGCAGGGCGGCGGCCTGTTCGGGGAGATCCACCCCTTCCGCGACGGAGGCCGTGCCGAGGTCCTCGGCGATCCTCAGCAGCCCGGAAGTGATTTTGCGCACTCGGGCGGATTCCACCACGCCCTCGACCAGGGAGCGGTCCAGTCGCAGCACGTCCACGGGGAGCCGGCGCAGGGCGGCGAGGGCGCCGTGGCCGGCGCCGAAGCCGTCCAGGGCGACGCCGACGCCCAGGCGCCGCAACGCGGTGACCCACAGCTCCAGTTCGTTCAGGGAGACGTGCGGACCGGTGTCGGACAGGGGGCCGGAGAGTTCGACGAGGAGCGCCTCGGGCGGCAGGCCGTGCCGGGCCAGCATCGTCTCGACGGTGGCCGGAGTCATGGAACGGTCGGTGAGGCGACGCGCGTCGACCCGTACGGTCACGGGCACTCGGAAGCCCGCGCGGTGGCGCTCGGCGGCCTGTTCGACGGCCCGGCGCAGCAGCCAGTCACCCGCCTCGGCGACCCCGCCCTCGGCCGTGCCCGTCCCGCCCGGGGCCTCGGCGGGCGGGAACAGGACGCCCCGGGCGGAGCGCCTGCGGGCCTGGGCGACGACCGAGGTGATCCGGCCGCTGGAGAGTTCGACCACGGGCTGGTGGAGCAGGGCGAACTCGCTCTCGGCCAGGGCGCCGCGCAGTCGATCGGTGGTCAACTCGGCGCGGCGGACGGCCTCGACCTGTGGCTGCGGCGCGTACAGCTCGACCCGGTTCTTGCCGGCCTGCTTCGCCCGGTACATCGCCAGGTCCGCGTGGCGCAACAGGACCGCCGGGGTCACGCCGGGTTCGGCGAAGGCCACGCCGATGGACGCGGCGACCCGTACCTCGCCGCCCTCGACGCGGTAGGGCCGGGAGAGGGCCGTGCGCAGCCGCTCGGCGATCTCCAGGACGCGGTACTCGCGCTCGGCGCGGTCGCACCGGCCGTCGCCCAGGATGAGCGCGGCGAACTCGTCCCCGCCGAGCCGGGCCGCGGTGTCGCCGGCCCGTACGGCCTCCTTCAACCGACGGGCCGCGTGGACCAGCAGTTCGTCGCCCGCCTGGTGGCCGATGGTGTCGTTCACCGCCTTGAAGCCGTCGAGGTCGATGTAGAGCACCGCCGTGTGGCCCGCCTCGGCGTCGCCTCGGCGCCGGCCGCCGAGTGCCTGGCGCACGCGCTCGGTGAACAGCGCGCGGTTGGGCAGGTCGGTCAGCGGGTCGTGTGAGGCGCTGTGCTGGAGCTGCGCCTGGAGGCGCACCCGTTCGGTCACGTCGCGGCTGTTGAAGATCAGGCCGCCCTGGTGGCGGTTGACGGTGGACTCGACGTTGAGCCAGCGGCCCGAGGCGTGTCGGATGCGGCACTCGATCCGGGTGGAGGGCTCCTCCTCGGGCGGGGTGGCGAGGAAGCGGCGCACCTCGTGGAGAACCCGGCCGAGGTCCTCGGGGTGGATGAGGGAGGCGAGTTCGGAGCCGACCAGTTTGTCCGGTTCCCGACCGTAGACGCCCGCGGCGGCCGGGGAGACGTACCGCAGCATCCCGGCCGGGGAGGCGATCATGATGACGTCGCTGGACCCCTGCACCAGGGACCGGAAGTGGTTCTCCTTCTGGGCCAGTTCGTGGGTGAGGTGGATGTTGTCCAGCAGCATGATGCCCTGCCGCACCACCAGGGCCAGGACGACGGTGCAGCCGGTCAGCAGCACCACTCGGTCGATGGCCCCGCCGTCGCGGACGTTGTAGAGGATGCCCAGGGTGCACACGGCGGCGGCCAGGTAGGGCGTGAGGGCGGCCAGCGATCCGGTCATGGCGCCGTTCGCCGGCGTGGGCCGGCCGGGGGCGCGTTGCCGTTCCGTTCCGTCCCGGTTGGCCACCCAGGGGGCGTACGCGAGCAGCAGCGAGCCGGCGAACCAACCCGCGTCGAGCATCTGGCCGGAGGAGTAGTTCTCCCGCAGCAGGGGGGAGCTGAACAGAGCGTCGCAGAGCACGGTGAGGACGAGGGCGCCGATGACGGTGTTGACGGCGGATCGGTGGGCGGCGGAACGGCGGAAGTGCAGGGCGAGGACCATGCTGATCAGCACGATGTCCATCAGGGGGTAGGCCAGGGAGAGGGCCACCAGGGCGACGGACTCGCCCTGCCAGTACGAGGGGTGGTCGAGCGCCAGGCTCCAGGAGAGGGTGAGCAGCGAGCCGCCGATCAGCCAGGCGTCGAGGCCCAGACAGATCCACCCCGCCCGACTGACGGGGCGTTTGGCGAGCACCAGCAGCCCGACGATGGCCGGGGGCGCGAAGAGCAGGAAGCAGAAGTCGGCGATCGAGGGGCTGGGCACGGGACGCCCCAACACCACCTCGTACCAGCCCCACACCCCGTTGCCGAGCCCGGCCATCGTCGAAGAGAGGGCGAAGAGCACCCACGCGGGACGGAACGGGTTGTCGGGGTGGGTGCGGGCGTAGTGGAAGCAGGAGCCCGCGGCGACGAACGCCGCGATGCTCAGCCCGAAGTCGCCCATGAACAGCGCGACCGCCGGCGATCCCCAGCCCAACGCCGCGCCCAGCGCGTACGCGCCGCACACGGCGGCCAGGGTCAGCCGGGGCAGCATCCCGCCCCGATCGTCCCTCCCGGCGCCGCCGTGACGGTACGCCGGACGGGGAAAGCCCGTCCCGCGGGCGTTCACAGCGCCACCCCCGGGCACGGCGGGCCGCCCGCCTGCGTCCCGGCCCTCACGGGCCGGCGTCCTGTCCACCACCGGTCGCGTGACCGGTGGTTCGTCCGGTGGCCGTGCATGTCGCCCGTCCCCCCTCGTGGTCTGGTACACCCCCGGATCGGACGATACACCAGGCCGGTCACTCAGGGACATAGCGAGCCTACGCAGCGTGACGGACGGGAGAATTGCCGGTACAATGCGCAGTTACCCGTATTCGGAGCGTGTAGGGGGCAGTCAGATGCTCCGCCCGCCCCCCGTACCGCCCCCTGCACCACCGCCCGTCCCGCCGCCCGCGCGGTCCTCCTCCCCCGCCACGGCGACGACGTTCCCCGGCGGTTCCCCGGCGGCGAAGCGCCGCAGTTGGTCGCGGAGCAGCCGCCGGGCCCTCGGAGCGAACGCGGAACTGGGCCCTCCGACGTGCGGGGTGATCAACACTCCCGGCGCCCGCCACAGCGGATGCCCGGACGGCAGGGGCTCGGGGTCGGTGACGTCGAGCGCGGCCCGCAACCGTCCCGACTCCAACTCGGCCAGGAGCGCGTCGGTGTCGACGACGGCCCCGCGGGCGACGTTGACCAACAGCGCGCCGTCCTTCATGCGGGCCAGGAAGTCCGCGTCCACCAGGCCGCGGGTGGCGTCGGTGAGAGGCGTGACCAGGAACACCACGTCCGCCTCGGGCAGCAGTCGGGGCAGGTCGGCGAGGGTGTGCACCGGGCCGCGCGGCGCGGTGCGGGCGGTGCGCGCCACGCGGTGGACGGCCTCCGGCTCGAAGGGGACGAGCCGCTCCTCGATGGCGCTCCCTATGGCTCCGTGACCGACGATCAGGACGGTCCGGTCGGCGAGGGCCGGGCGGAAGCCCTGCCGCCACTCCCCCGCGTCCTGGGCGCGGACGAAGCCGGGGATGTCGCGCAGCGAGGCGAGGGCCAGGGTGAGCGCGAGTTCGGCGGTGCTCGCCTCGTGGACGCCGCGGGCGTTGCACAGCAGGGCGCCCCGGGGCAGTTGTGGTAGGGCGGGCTCCATGTGGTCGACGCCCGCGGTGAGCGTCTGCACCACCCGCACGTTCGTCATGCGCGCCAGGGGTCGTACGGCGACGGACTGACCCTTCATGTAGGGAACGACGTAGAAGACGCAGTTCTCGGGGTCCGCCGGGAACTCCCCCTCGCCGTCCCAGTGGACGTAGTCGAACGATTCGGGCAGAGCTCCCATCTCATCGGGCGGGAAGGGGAGCCAGACGTCCGCTGAAGCCATGGTCAGAGGCTATCCGGAGGCTGTCCGAGGCGCGCCGGAAGGCAACAGTTAGGTTGGGACGCGCCCGGCGGGGGGTGAGGAGGGAGCACGTCCAGGTGGAGCGCAGGACTATCGGTGCGGCGCTGGAGGTGGGCGCGATCGGGCTCGGCTGCATGCCGATGAGCTGGGCCTACACCACGTCCGAGCAGGACGGCGAGTCCTCGCTGCGCACGGTGCACGCCGCGCTCGACCACGGGGTGACGCTGCTCGACACCGCCGACATGTACGGACCGTTCACCAACGAGTTGCTGCTCGGCCGGGTGCTCGGCCGGCGGCGCTCGGAGGCGTTCGTCTCGACCAAGTGCGGGCTGCTGGTCGGCGATCAGCACATCGTCGCCAACGGCCGTCCCTCCTATGTGAGACGGGCCTGCGACGCCTCGCTGCGGCGGCTGCAGACCGACGTGATCGACCTCTACCAGCTCCACCGCGTGGACCCCGAGGTGCCGATCGAGGAGACCTGGGGGGCGATGGCCGAGCTGGTCGCCGCGGGCAAGGTGCGCGCGTTGGGGCTGTGCGCCGTGGGCGCGAGGGCGCAACGGCGGACGGCCGCCGAGCCCCTGTACGCGGAGACGATCCGGCAACTGGAGCGCGTTCAGCAGGTGTTCCCGGTGAGCTGCGTGGAGGCGGAGCTGTCGGTGTGGTCCCCCGAGGCCCTGACGTCGCTGCTGCCGTGGTGCGAGGCGCGCGGCGTCGGTTTCCTCGCCGCGATGCCGCTGGGCAACGGCTTCCTGACCGGCACACTGACGCCCGGGGTGGGCTTCGAGCCCGACGACCTGCGGGCTCGGCACCCCCGCTTCACGGCCGAGATGATGGCCGCGAACCAGCCCATCGTCGTCGGCTTGCGGCGCGTCGCCGCACGGCACGGCGGCGCCACCCCGGCGCAGGTGGCACTGGCCTGGCTGCTGGCGCAGGGACGGCACGTGGTGCCGGTGCCGGGCACGAAGAAGGAGCGCTGGGCGGTGGAGAACGCGGCGGCGGCCCGGTTGCGGCTCACCGAGGGGGATCTCGCGGAGATCGCCGCCCTGCCCCCCGCTCTGGGATCGTGGGACTGAGGACGGGAACCCTCGGCGCTCTCCCGACGTACGGTCGGGTGTGGGGCGCCGGCGGGCGTCCCGGACGACACCACTGACCGCGAGCTGTCGAAAGGCGCCCCGATGGTGCGAAGCCCTTCCCTGCCCCTGCGAACGGCCGTCGCCTCCCTCGCCGGGCTCGCCCTGTTCGCCGCGGGCTGTTCCTCCGACGGCGACGGGGAGCCCACGGACCGGACCAGCGCCACGGCCGACCGGTCCGCCTCCCCCTCCGAGAACCCCTCGCCCTCCGGCGGTGCCTCGCCCGCCCCCGCCAAGGGGTCGGTGGAGGTCGTGGACACCGTCGTGACGGGACTGAAGTCCCCCTGGGGACTGGCCCCCCTGCCGGACGGCGACCTGCTGGTCTCCTCGCGGGACGAGGGCACGATCCTGCGGGTCGACGCCGACAGCGGGAAGACGACCGAGCTGGGCTCGGTGCCCGGGGTCGAGCCGGGCGGCGAGGGCGGTCTGCTGGGCATCGCCGTCTCGCCCGACTTCGCCGAGGACCGCCACGTCTACGCCTACTTCACCAGCGCCTCCGACAACCGGATCGTGCGCATGCTCTACGAGGAGGACAAGGAGGAGGGCAGCCAACTCGGCGCGCCCAGCACGATCTTCCGGGGCATCCCCAAGGGGATGATCCACAACGGCGGCCGGATCGCCTTCGGCCCGGACCGGATGCTCTACGTGGGGACGGGCGACTCCGGCGACGAGAGCCTCTCCCAGGACAGGGAGTCCCTCGGCGGCAAGATCCTGCGCATGACGCCGGACGGCGAGCCTCCGGGTCACGGCAATCCCGAGGCGGACTCGGTCGTCTACTCCTGGGGCCACCGCAACGTCCAGGGGCTGGCCTGGGACGCCGAGAAACGGCTCTGGGCGGCCGAGTTCGGCCAGAACACCTGGGACGAGCTCAACTTGATCCGGCCCGGCGCCAACTACGGCTGGCCCGAGGTGGAGGGCGAGGCCGGCGAGGAGGGCTTCGTCGATCCCGTGGCCCAGTGGAAGCCCGCCGACGCCTCCCCGAGCGGCATCGCCGTGACGAACGGCTCGGTGTGGATGGCGGGCCTGCGCGGGGAGAGGCTGTGGCGCGTGCCCCTGGACGGCGTGAAAAAGGTGGCGGAACCCCAGGCGTTCCTGGAGGGTGAGTACGGGCGGTTGCGGACGGTCGTCTCCGCCGGCGGCGACGGGCTGTGGCTGGTGACCAGCGAGACGGACTCGCGCGGTACGCCCGGCGAGGACGACGACCGCATCCTGAAACTGGAGGTCCGCTGATGTTCAACCTGATCGAGGAGTTGTTCGCCCCCGGACGCCGCCACGCCGAGGACGAGCGCAGGCGGCTGGAGCACACACGGGTGGAGGAGGGCAGCCACGATCCGGGCCGCGGCCCGATCGACCTCGCCTCGGGGCATGTCCTGATCAGGCCCCCGCGTCCGGCGCCGCAGGAGGAGTCCGTCCCGGACCGGGAGCCGACCTCCGGGGCGGCGGCCTGAACCGGCCCTGAGCCAGCCCTGAGCCGGCCCTGAATCGGCTCTGCCCCGACTCTCGTCCGGTCCCGACCCGGTGGGGCGTCGAGCGGGGACGGCCCTCCTTCCTCCCGGCGCCCGATCAGCCGGCCGCCGCGCGACCGACGTCCGCCGGTTCCACCAGCCGCAGCCGGTGGGCCATCGCCGCCGCCTCGCCGCGACCCGAGACGGCCAGCTTCGCCAGGATGTTGGAGACGTGCACGCTGGCCGTCTTGGGGGAGATGAACAGCGCCTCGGCGATCTGGCGGTTGCTGCGGCCCGCCGCGACCAGCCGCAGCACGTCGCGCTCGCGGGGGGTGAGGCCGAACGCCTCCACCGGGTCGTCCGGCGGCGAGGGCGGCGTGGTGTCCCCGGAGCGCCGGGGGCCGAGGGCGACGCGGGCCCGTCCGGCCAGCCTCTCGACGCCCTCGCGCAGCGGCACGGCGCCCAGGCTCACGGCCGTGGCGTGCGCCCGCGCCAGCAGGTCGGCGGCCTCCTCGCGGCTCCCGCCCGCGTCCAGCAGGGCCTCCGCCCACCGGTACCGCGCCCCGGCCAGCCGGAAGGGCCGCGGCACCCGCTCGAAGGCGGCCACCGCCTCGGCCCAGCGGTCGGGGTCGTTCCGCCCCCGGGCCCGCAGCAGCTCGGCGTCCACCATCAGCCCGTAGGCCGCCCACACCGGTATCAGCCGCGGCAACTCCTTGGCCGCCCGGCACATCCGCTCCAGGACGCGTTCCCTGTCCGGCTCCGCGGCGGGCAGTCCGCGCGTGTCCGCCTCGACCGCCAGCGCGGAGGACAGCAGCGGCCAGGCGTACCGTTCGGTGGAGAGCGGGAAGCCGCGGTCCAGCGCCTCCTCCAGCACGCGTCGGGCGTGGAGCGGTCGGCCGCGCGCCGCCTCGATCTCCAGTTCCAGACGGGCGAGCGGGATCGTGTACTGCGGCTGCGGGTCGTGCGTGCCGTGGTGCTTCCACGCCTCGGCCAGCTCCCGGGCGGCCAGGTCGACACGGCCCCGGCGGAGGGCGAGGTGGGCGCTCTTGAGCGCGGCCGAACCGCGCGGCCTGGCGCCGCTCGCCAGTTTGCGCGTGGCGGCCAGCGCGGCGTCGGCCTCCTCCCAGCGTCCCAGGGCGACCAGTGACTCGGCCATGTTGCTCTGGAGCCACGCCCTGGTGTCCTGGAGTCCGAAGCGGTGGGCGACCCGCAGCCCCTCCTCGGCCACCTCCACGGCCTCCTCGGAGCGGCCCACCCCCTCCAACGCGGACGAGAGGTTGACGTGGCAGCGTCCCATGACGCCCACCTCTCCCCGCTCCACCACGCACCGGGCGACCTCGGCCATCTCGGCGAGCCCGGCGTCCACGTCGCCCGAGAAGACCCGCAGGCCGCCCAGGGTGAGTCGGGCGTGCAGTTCGATGCTCCCGGCGCCCACCAGGGAGGCCAGTTCCACCGCGCGCTGCGCGGTGGTGAAGGCCTCCGGTCCGGCGTCGTGGACGGACTCCCAGGCGGCGGCGAAGGCCATCACCTCGGCGTGCACCGGGGAGGGCGGCAGCCCGCGCACCAGGTCCCGGGCCCGGGCCAGCTCCTCCCAGCCGTCACCCTGGCCGGTGCTCTGCGCGAGCTTGGAGCGCTGGGTCCAGAACCAGGCCGCCCGCAGCGGTTCCCGCTTCTCGTCCAGCATCCGCAGGGCCCGTCTGACGACGGCCAGCGCCCGTTTGCGCTCCCCCGAGAGCTGGGCGGCGGTCACCGCCGCGGCCAACAGGTCGAGGTGGCGCAGCGCCTCGTCCTCGCAGTCGCAGGCCGGGTACATCTCGGCGTGCTCGGTGGGTGGCAGGGCGCGGCGAGTGGCCGCGTCGGCGTCCTCCCACAGCTCCAGCGCCCGGTCCAGCAGCCGGAGCTGTTCGGCGTAGGCGTAGCGCCGTCGGGCGACGGCGGCCGCGTCCAGGACGGCGGGCAGCGCCCTGGGCACGTCGCGCGCCGCGTACCAGTGGCTGGCCAGTCGGGCGGCGCGCTCGTCGGTGCGGACGAGGGCGGGGTCCGCCTCCAGCGCCTGGGCGTAGCGGCGGTTGAGGCCGACGCGTTCGCCGGGCAGCAGGTCCTCCGAGACGGCCTCGCGCACCAGCGCGTGTCGGAAGCGGTAGCCGTCGCCGTCCTGGGTGGGGGCGAGGATGTTGGCGCCCACCGCGGCCCGCAGCGCCTCGATCAGCTCGTCCTCGGGCAGCCGCGCCACCGCGGCGAGCAGGGCGTGCTCCACCGCGGAACCGCCCTCGGCGGCGATCCGGACCACCTGTTGGGAGGTCTCCGGCAGCGCCTCGACCCGCACCAGCAGCAGGTCGCGCAGCGAGTCGCTGATGCCGCAGGCGGTGCCGCCGACCGTCAGCTCCTCCACGAAGAAGGGGTTGCCCTCGGAACGTTCGAAGACCTGCTCCGCCAACTCGGGTTCGGGGTTCTCCACCCCCTGGATGCCGGCGATCTGCGCCCGCACCTCCTCCCGGCTGAGCCTGGGCAACTCGATCCGGCGGACGGTCCGCAGCCGGTCCAGCTCTGCGAGGAAGGGGCGCAGCGGGTGGCGGCGGTGGATGTCGTCGGAGCGGTAGCCGGCGACGAGGACCAGCCGGGCGCGGTCGAGGGAGCGGAACAGGTACGCCAGCAGTTCCCTCGTGGAGCGGTCGGCCCAGTGCAGATCCTCGACGGCGAGGACGAGGGTGCGTTCCTTCGAGAGCGACTCCAGCAGTCGGGCGGTGAGTTCGAACAGTCGGGCCCGACCGTCCTCCTCGTGCCACTCGCGGGTGGTCTCCCCCAGTTCGGGCAGGAGACGGGCCAACTCGCCCTCCTGGCCCGCGGCGGCGGCCGTCAACTCCCGGCCGAGTTGACGGTGGAGGGAGCGCAGCAGGGTGGAGATCGGCGCGAACGGCAGGCCGTCGGCGCCGATCTCGACGCATCCGCCGACGGCCGCGACCGCGCCGTCCGCGCGGGCGGCGTTCAGGAACTCCTCCAGCAGCCGTGTCTTGCCGACCCCGGCCTCCCCCGCCACCACGACCGCCTGCGGTTCGCCCTGGGCGGCACGCGCGAGCGCGTCGAGGAGAACGGTCAGTTCGTCCCCGCGACCGACGAACACCGGGCTGACTCTGGCACTGTCCACGGCGCCGAGCATCGCACAGGAGTCGGACGGCGCGGCACCGGATTCCACCGGTGCCCGTCGTGCCGTCCGGATCACATCGGTCAGGCGGTCCGGACCCACCGGCCGGACTTCCCGTCGCTCTTCCCGTTCCGCGGCCCCGCGGTGTCCCTCCGCCCTCCGCTCCCCCCGCCCTGTTCTTCCCCGCCCCGCCGGCGGCGGGCGACGGCGGCCTTCCGGGCGAGGCGTTCCCGCTCGGCCTCGCTGCGCAGTTCGGCGGCGCGCATCCCGTGTAGCTGATAGTCGAACATTCCGGCCCCCCGGTTCCGACGCTTGGTTTCTCGTCCGCCGGCGGCGGACGTCTCCACCTTCGTCTCCCAGGTGGGGCGGTCACATCGGGAGCATGCCCCATGTTCGGGCGGCCGGATGCCTTAGGAAGCGAGGCTCGGGGGCCCGCTCCCGCCCGGGGTCGGTAAGCCCCCGGCCGGGCGATCCCGGGCGGGGGGCTTACCGATCCCGGGCACGGCGCGGCCCCCGCACCCATCGGATGCGGGGGCCGCGCGGGAGGTCGGGGCGTCAGCCCTGGACGCCCAGCTTCTCCAGGATGAGCTCGCGCACGCGGGCGGCGTCCGCCTGGCCGCGGGTGGCCTTCATCACGGCGCCGACGAGCGCGCCGGCCGCCTGCACCTTGCCGCCGCGGATCTTCTCGGCGATCGCCTCGTTGGCGGCGATCGCCTCGTCCACGGCCTTGCTCAGCGCGCCGGTGTCCGAGACGACCTTCAGACCGCGCTTCTCCACGACCTCGTCCGGCTCGCCCTCGCCCGCGAGGACGCCCTCGATGGTCTGGCGGGCCAGCTTGTCGTTGAGGGAACCCTCGGCGACCAGGGCGCACACCCGGGCGACCTGGGCCGGGGTGATGGGCAGGGCGGACAGTTCGGTGCCCTGCTCGTTCGCCCGGCGGGCCAGCTCGCCCATCCACCACTTGCGGGCCTGGTCGGCCGGGGCGCCCGCGTCGATGGTGGCGACGATCAGGTCGATGGCGCCCGCGTTGAGGACGGACTGCATCTCGTGCTGGGAGATGCCCCACTGCTCGCGCAGCCGGTTGCGGCGCACCCGCGGCAGTTCGGGCAGCTCGGCCCGGAGCTTCTCCACCCACTCCCGCGAGGGCGCGACGGGCACCAGGTCCGGCTCGGGGAAGTAGCGGTAGTCCTCCGCCTCCTCCTTGACGCGGCCGGAGGTGGTGCTGCCGGTGTCCTCGTGGAAGTGGCGGGTCTCCTGGACGATCTTCCCGCCCGCGTCCAGTACGGCGGCGTGGCGCTGGATCTCGAAGCGGGTGGCCCGCTCGACGCTGCGCAGCGAGTTGACGTTCTTGGTCTCCGATCGGGTGCCGAACGTCTCGGTGCCGTGCGGCCGCAGCGACAGGTTGACGTCGCAGCGCATCTGACCCATCTCCATCCGGGCCTCGGAGACCCCGAGGGCGCGGATGAGTTCGCGCAGCTCGGCGACGTACGCCCGGGCCACCTCGGGCGCGCGCTCCCCGGCGCCGACGATGGGCTTGGTGACGATCTCGACCAGGGGGATGCCGGCCCGGTTGTAGTCCAGCAGCGAGTGCGAGGCTCCGTGGATGCGGCCCGTGGCGCCGCCGATGTGCGTGGACTTGCCGGTGTCCTCCTCCATGTGGGCGCGCTCGATCTCCACGCGGAAGACCTCGCCGTCCTCCAACTGGACGTCCAGGTAACCGTTGAAGGCGATCGGCTCGTCGTACTGGGAGATCTGGAAGTTCTTCGGCATGTCCGGATAGAAGTAGTTCTTCCGGGCGAACCGACACCACTCGGCGATCTCGCAGTTCAGCGCGAGGCCGATCCGGATGGTGGACTCCACCGCGGTGGCGTTGACCACCGGCAGGGAGCCCGGCAGGCCGAGGCAGACGGGGCAGGTCTGCGTGTTGGGCTCGGCGCCCAGCGCTGTGGAGCAGCCGCAGAACATCTTGGTCCTGGTGCCCAGCTCGACATGGACCTCCAGGCCCATGACGGGGTCGTAGGAGGCCAGCGCGTCCTCGTACGACACCAGTTCAGTGACAGTCACGGAAAGCCAAACCTTTCAGGCGCTGCGGTCAGTCGTCGGCGAGGACGTCGTCGATGTCCAGGCGGCGCAGCTCGCGGACGAGGACGGCGGCGTTGGTGAGGACCGCGGCCCCGGAGACGACGGCGTCCAGGAGTTGCAGCTTGTCGCTCTCCCGCCGGGCGAGCTGGATCTGCTTGACGACTCCGAAGATGCCGAAGAGCGAGGTGCCGATGGACAGGTACAGGCCGGGCTTGCTCTTCTTGAACCCCTTGGCCTTCTTCAGGGTGCTCACAGCGCGGGTGCCTCCTCCAGGATCGGGTGCCCCCACCGTGCCCGGAAGGCGGCCTCGACCGCGGCTCCGACACGGTACAGCCGGTCGTCGGCCATGGCGGGGGCGATGATCTGCAGGCCCACCGGCAGCCCGTCCTCGGGCGCCAGGCCGCACGGCAGCGACATGGCCGCGTTGCCCGCCAGGTTGGTCGGGATGGTGCACAGGTCCGCCAGGTACATGGCCATCGGGTCGTCGGCCCGCTCGCCGATGGGGAAGGCGGTGGTGGGGGTGGTCGGGGAGACCAGCACGTCCACCTGTCCGAAGGCGGCCTCGAAGTCGCGCTTGATGAGCGTGCGCACCTTCTGGGCGGAGCCGTAGTAGGCGTCGTAGTAGCCGGAGGACAGCGCGTAGGTGCCCAGCATGATCCGGCGCTTGACCTCGGGGCCGAAGCCGGCCTCGCGGGTGAGGGAGGTGACCTCCTCGGCGGAGTGGCCGCCGTCGTCGCCGACCCGCAGGCCGTAGCGCATGGCGTCGAAGCGGGCCAGGTTCGAGGAGCACTCGGAGGGGGCGATCAGGTAGTACGCCGCGAGCGCCTTGTCGAAGGACGGGCAGGAGATCTCGACGACCTCGGCGCCCAGTTCGCGCAGCAGCTCCACCGACTCGTTGAAGCGCTGCACGACCCCGGCCTGGTAGCCCTCGCCGGAGAACTCCTTGACCACGCCGACGCGCATGCCCTCGACGTTCCCGTTCCGGGCGGCCTCGACCACCGGCGGGACGGGGGCGTCGATGGAGGTGGAGTCCATCGGGTCGTGTCCGGCGATCACCTCGTGCAGCAGGGCCGCGTCCAGCACCGTGCGGGCGCAGGGGCCGCCCTGGTCCAGGGAGGAGGAGAAGGCGACCATGCCGTAGCGGGAGACGGCGCCGTAGGTCGGCTTGACGCCGACGGTGCCGGTGACGGCGGCGGGCTGGCGGATGGAGCCGCCGGTGTCCGTGCCGATGGCCAGCGGGGCCTGGTACGAGGCCAGGGCCGCCGAGGAGCCGCCGCCGGAGCCGCCGGGGACGCGGGTGAGGTCCCACGGGTTGCCGGTCGGGCCGAAGGCGCTGTTCTCGGTGGAGGAGCCCATGGCGAACTCGTCCATGTTGGTCTTGCCCAGCACCACCACGTCGGCGGCCTTGAGCCGCCTGGTGACCGTGGCGTCGTAGGGCGGGATCCAGCCCTCCAGGATCCTGGAGCCGACCGTGGTGGGGACGCCCTCGGTGGTGAAGATGTCCTTGAGCGCCAGCGGGACGCCGGCCAGCGGGCCGAGCTTCTCGCCGCGCGAGCGCTTGGCGTCCACGGCGCGGGCGCGGGCCAGCGCACCCTCGCGGTCCACGTGGAGGAAGGCGTGCACCTTCTCGTCCACGGCCTCGATCCGGGCGAGGTGGGCCTCGGTCACCTCCACGGCGCTGGTCTCGCCGGAGGCGATCCGCTCGGCGATCTCGGCGGCGGTGAGCCTGGTCAGGTCACTGGTGTTGGTCACGTCGGTCACTCCTCCCCCAGGATCTGCGGCACCTTGAAACGCTGCTGCTCCTGGGCCGGGGCGCCGGAGAGCGCCTGCTCGGGGGTCAGCGACGGACGGACCTCGTCCGGACGCATGACGTTGGTCAGCGGCAGCGGGTGGGAGGTCGGCGGTACGTCCTCGTCGGCGACATCGGAGACGCGGGCGACCGCGCCGATGATGTCGTCGAGCTGTCCGGCGAAGTGGTCGAGCTCTTCGTCCTTCAGCTCCAGACGCGCCAGCCGGGCGAGGTGGGCGACCTCCTCGCGCGTGATGCCAGGCATGCAGCGATTCCTCGGGGTGAGTGGTGGATCTTTCGGGGCTTGACGGACTCTTTCTGCGGTCCGCCCCAATCCTATGGCGCTCGGAGCCGTGGGCGCACAGCGCCGCCGCACCGGGCCGCGAGGGGCCGGCGCGGCGCCTTCCTCCCCGGTCCTCCCCGGATCTCCTCCCCGGACCTCATCCCGGGGTCTCCTCGTGGGGCCGGCGGGCCTACCGCGCGGGCTGTCCGTGGGAGCGGCGGGCGCCGTCCTCGCCGCAGCGGCGCGGCAGCGCGGGCGTCGTCTTCTCCGCCGCCGGCGGGACGCCGTCGCGCGCCCGCAGCCAGGAGGTGGCCTCCGCGGGGGGCATCGCGGCGGAGACCAGCCAGCCCTGCACCGCGTCGCAGCCCAGGTCGCGCAGGCGCTCCCAGGTCTCGTCGTCCTCCACGCCCTCGGCGACGACGAGCAGGCCCAGGGAGTGCGCGAGGTCGACCGTGCAGCGCACGATCTCGGCGTCCTCGGCGTCCACCGCCAGCCGGGCCACGAAGGAGCGGTCGATCTTCAGCTCGCTCACCGGCAGCCGTCGCAGGTGCACCAGCGAGGAGTAGCCGGTGCCGAAGTCGTCCAGGGACATCCGCACGCCGTGGCCTGTGAGCGCGGCCAGGGTGTCCGCGGCCTGCTGCGGGTCCTCCAGCAGGACGTGCTCGGTGATCTCCAGTTGCAGCGCCGCGGCGGGGACGCCGTGCCGGGCCAGCCGGGCGGCGACGGAGCCGGCGAAGCCGGGGCTGTGGACGTCGCGGGGCGAGACGTTGACGGCGACCGGCACGGTCAGGCCCTGGGAGCGCCAGTGGGCGACCTGGGCGAGGGCCGTCTCCAGCACGTAGTCGGTCAGGCGGGGCATCAGGCCGGAGGTCTCGGCGATGGCGATGAACTCGTCCGGGGAAACCCTGCCCCGCTCCGGGTGCACCCAGCGGACCAGGGCCTCCAGACCGGAGACGGAACCGTCGAAGGCGACCTTGGGCTGGTAGTGGAGCTCCACCTCGCCCGCGTCCAGGGCCCGGCGCAGGTCGCCCAGGAGGCCCAGTCGGTCGGGCGTGTTGCCGTCGCGGGTGGCCTCGTAGACCTCGACGCCGCTGCGGTCGCGCTTGGCCTGGTACATCGCGACGTCGGCGCGGCGCAGCAGGCCCTCGGCCTCGCCGGCGTGGTCGGGGAAGACCGCGACCCCCGCGCTGGCCTCCAACTCCAGGGTCAGCCCGTCCAGATCGAGCGGCGAGCCGAGCGCGGAGACGAGCGCGCGGGCGACGCGCTGGGCGCTGGTGGGCGAGTCGGCCAGCGGCAGCAGGACGGCGAACTCGTCGCCGCCGAGCCGGGCCACCTCGGCGCCGTGGGGCAGGGCCGTCCGCAGCCGGTCGGCGATCTGGAGCAGCAGCCGGTCGCCCGCCAGGTGGCCGAGCGTGTCGTTGACCGAGCGGAACCGGTCGAGGTCGATCAGGACGAGGGCCGAGCGGGCGCCCAGCCGGTCGGCCTCGTCCAGGGCGGACCAGGTGCGCTCCAGGAGCCACTGGCGGTTGGCGAGGCCGGTGAGCGGGTCGCGGAGCTGTTCCTCGGCGCGGGCGCGGGCGATCCACAGGGCGGAGTCGAGCGCGACCAGCGGCACGGAGAACAGCGGCAGCAGCAGCGGCATGTGGACGGCGACCACGACGATCAGCGGGGAGATGCCGAGGAGGGCGACCGCGACCAGCCCCTGCCGCACCAGGGCGGTGCGGGCGACGGTGGGCAGCCCGTCCTGCCGCGAGGCCGTGACGTACCACTGCAGGCCCCGGGTGACCAGCAGGTAGACGAAGGCCGCGAGGAGGATCTCGGGGAGCGCGCTCGGGCTCCAGTCGGCCGGCGTCCAGGGGTGCTCCACCGTGGGACGGGTGCCGAAGAGGGCGAGGCAGAGGGCGGAGAAGCCGATGCCGAGGATGTCCACCGCCCCGTTCCGCAGGGCCTGGCGCCAACTGTGCCGCCGGGCCGCGCCGACCAGCACCACGACGGCGAGGCTGACCAGGACGGCGGACGTCCAGCCGTACAGCAGCAGGATGGCCATGGTGAGGGCGGCGCCGGAGCCGGTGCCACCCCACCAGCGGTCGCGTCCGAGCGCCACCAGGTGCCCGACGATGAGGCCGGTGAGGAGGGCGAAGGACCAACCCTCCACGCCGTTGGGGAAGAGCGCGTGCCCCCTGGAGGCCGCCCGCCAGAGCCCGATGACCAGGGCGGCGCCGGCCGCCACGACCACGGCGCGGGCCAGCCAGGGCACCTCCAGGGAGAGGACGCGCTGCAGCCGGGGCACGGCGTCGGAGCCGTCGCCCGGCGGGGCCTGCGGATGACCGTGGCGGAGCCACTGCTGTCCCCGGTCCCGGGGTTTTCGCTGCATGCGCGTCCCTCTCACAGCCGTCGGTGCCCACGCCACGGCAGGCGCACCCCATCAACAGTAGGGCGCGGACGGCCGTCAGGGGCAGTGATCGATCGGGGTTGCCCGAATGCCGACCGGTCGCTCGCATCCGTCTGATAAGCGCCGCGCGGTTCGGTGACATCACTCCCAACGCCACTCCCAACGCCACTGTCGTGTGGGGATCTTGACGGTGTGAAGGGAATCCGCCGTTCTACTCCGCCGTCTGCTCCTCGGAGGCTTCCGCGGCCGGGACGGCCACGCCCCGTGCGGCGTCGGGCCCCTGCTCGAGGAGGACCGCGAACCCGTCGTCGTCCAGGATGGGCACCTTCAACTGCAAGGCCTTGTCGTACTTCGATCCAGGACTGTCACCCGCCACAACGAATCCGGTCTTCTTCGATACAGAACCGGTCACTTTCGCGCCTCGGCTCTGGAGGGCCTCTTTCGCGCCATCCCGCGTGTACGAGCGGAGGGTTCCGGTGACGACGACGGTGACGCCCTCCAGCGGGCGCGGCCCACCCTCGTCGCCGCCCTCCTCCTCCATCCGGACCCCGGCGGCCCGCCACTTCTCGACGATCTCGCGGTGCCACTCCTCGGCGAACCACGCCTTGAGCGAGGCGGCGATGGTCGGGCCGACCCCCTCGGTGGCCGCCAACTCCTCCTCGGAGGCCGCGGCGATCCGGTCCAGCGAGCGGAACTCCCGGGCCAGCGCCTCGGCCGCCACCGGGCCGACGTGACGGATCGACAGGCCGGTGATGACCCGGGCCAGCGGTCGCTGCTTGGCCGCCTCGATGTTCTCCAGCATGGCCAGGGTGTTCTTCTTCGGCTTGCCCTCGCGGTTGGCGAAGAGGGTGACGACCTTCTCCTCGCCCGTCTTCGGGTCCCGCTTGGGCAGACCGCTGTCCGGGTCCAGGACGTACGTCTTGATGGGCAGCAGTTGTTCGAGGGTCAGCCCGAACAGGTCGCCCTCGTCCCTCAGCGGCGGCTCGGCCGGCTCCAACGGCTGGGTGAGCGCGGTGGCCACCACATACCCGAAGTGCTCGATGTCCAGGCACTTGCGGCCCGCGAGGTAGAAGAGACGCTCACGCAACTGGCCCGGGCAGGAACGGGAGTTGGGGCAGCGCAGATCGACGTCGCCCTCCTTCGCGGGCTTGAGCGGGGTGCCGCACTCGGGGCAGTCGGCGGGCATCACGAACTCCCGCTCGCTGCCGTCCCGCAGGTCGGCCACCGGGCCCAGGATCTCGGGGATGACGTCGCCCGCCTTGCGCAGCGCGACGGTGTCCCCGATCAGCACGCCCTTGGCCTTCACCACGTCCTGGTTGTGGAGGGTGGCGAACTCCACCTCGGAGCCCGCCACCGTCACCGGCTCCACCACGGCGAACGGCGTGGCCCGTCCGGTGCGGCCGATGCTCACCTTGATGTCCAGCAGCCTGGTGTTGACCTCCTCCGGCGGGTACTTCCAGGCCACCGCCCAGCGCGGCGCCCGGGAGGTGGAGCCCAGCCGCCCCTGGAGGGGGATCTCGTCCAGCTTGACGACGACCCCGTCGATCTCGTGCTCCACCGAGTGGCGGCGCTCGCCGTAGTGCGCGATGAACTCCCGCACCTCCGCCATGGAACCGACCACCCTGGCGTGCGGGGAGGTCGGCAGCCCCCACTCGCGCAGCAGCTCGTACGCGTGCGACAGCCGGTCGATGTCGAAGCCCTCCCGAGCGCCGATGCCGTGCACCACCATGTGCAGCGGGCGCTCGGCGGTGACCCTGGGGTCCTTCTGGCGCAGCGAACCGGCCGCCGCGTTGCGCGGGTTGGCGAACGCCGGCTTGCCCCCCTCGACCAGCCGCGCGTTCAGCTCCTCGAAGCGCTCCATGGGGATGAACACCTCGCCGCGGATCTCCACCAGCTCCGGGATCCGCTCGCCGCGCAGCCGCTCGGGGACGTCCGCGACGGTGCGGATGTTGGGCGTGATGTCCTCACCGGTGCGCCCGTCGCCCCGCGTCGCGGCGCGGGTCAGCCTGCCGCGCTCGTACGTCAGGTTGACCGCGAGCCCGTCCACCTTCAGCTCGCACAGGAAGTGGTGGGGGACGTCGCCCAGCTCGCGCGCGATCCGGTCGGCCCAGCCGTCCAGCTCCGCCTCGTCGAAGACGTTGTCCAGCGACAGCATCCGCTCGCGGTGCTCGACGGAGGTGAACTCCGTCTCGTACTCGCCCGCCACCTTCTGACTCGGCGAGTCGGGCGTGGCCAGCTCCGGATACTCGGCCTCCAGCGCCTGCAGCTCGCGCATCAGGGCGTCGAACTCGGCGTCGCTGACGACGGGCGTGGTCACGTAGTACCGGAAACGGTGCTCCTCGATCTCCTGAGCCAGCCGCGCGTGCCTCTCGCGCACCGTACTGTCCGGGCTTTTCATCTCCACGAAACCAGCCTCCCGTTACTCGGGGTCGTCTTCGAGCGACCGTGCGGCCCGGACGCAGTGCTCGAGCGCGGCCCGCGCGTACGCGGGGGAGGCGCCCGCCAGCCCGCAGGCCGGGGTGACCACCACCGACCGCGCGAGCAGCTCCGGCGACAGCCCCAGTCTGCGCCGCAGCGTCCTGACGGGCATGACGCTACCGGCAGGGTCCGACAACGCCCCCGAGGACGTCCCCGTGGCGGGCACGACGCCCGCGAACAGTGCCGTGCCGCCCTCGACCGCCTCGCCGATCGCCTCGTCGTCACGTTCCGTGATCAGGGAGACGTCGAAGGAGATCGCGCCGGCGCCCGCCCGCCGCAGCAGCGCGAAGGGCACGCCGGGCGCGCAGGAGTGCACCACCACGGGAGCGCCCCCGGTCGCCTCCCCGGCCGCCTCGATCACCTGCCGCAGGGCCTGTTCCACGACGGCCCGGTCCACCGCCCGGTGGGTGCGGTACCCGCTGGCGGTGGGCACCCGCCCGGTCAGCACCGCGGTCAGCGACGGCTCGTCGAGCTGGAGGACCACCGTCGCGCCCGGCACCCGGCGCCGCACCTCGGCCAGGTGCTCGCGCACCCCCTCGGCCAGGGACTCGGCCAGGTAGCGGCAGGCGCCGGCGTCGCCGAGCATCGCCTCGCCGCCGCGGCGCTCCAGCGAGGCCGCCATCGTCCACGGCCCCACGACGGAGACCTTCAGCGCCCCGGTGTACCCCTGGGTGAACTCCTCCAGGGCGTCCAGGTCCTCGCCCAGCCAGGAGCGGGCGCGCCGCGTGTCGCGCCCCGGGGCGTCGCCGACCCGCCAACCGCTGGGCTCCAGGCGGGCGTACAGCTCCACCAGCAGTCCGGCCGTCCGTCCGATCATGTCCGCGCCGGGGCCGCGCGCGGGCAGCTCCGGAAGGTACGGGAACTCCCCGAGGACGCCGGTGACGACCCGCACCGCCTCCCGGACGTCCGTGCCGGGCATCGACCCGATCCCGGTGGCGGCGGCCCGCCCCCACACGTGCTCGCTCACGCCGCCGGCCTCACCCTCAGATCGGTGATCTCGGCGCTCGTGGGGAGGTCGAGGGCCGTCAGGATCGTGTCGGCCACCGCCTCGGGCGGAATCCAGCGCTCCGGGTCGTACTCCCTGCCCTCCTGCCGGTGCACCTTGGCCTGCATCGGCGTGGCGGTGCGGCCGGGGTAGACGGAGGTGACGCGCACCCCGTTCGCCTTCTCCTCGGCGCGGAGCGAGTCGGCGAGCGCCTTCAGCCCGTGCTTGCTGGCGGCGTACGCGCCCCAGTCGGCGTTCGCGTTCAGGCCGGCGCCGGAGTTGACGAAGACCACGTGGCCGCGCGCCAGGCGGAGCTGCGGCAGCAGCAGCCGGGTCAGCTCGGCCGGGCCGACCAGGTTGGCCGCCAGGGTGGCGTTCCAGATCTTCGGCGTCAGCTCCCCGATCGGGCCGAGGTCCACCACCCCGGCGACGTGCAGCAGGGAGTCCACCTCCCGCGGCGGTTCCTGGTGGGACAGCGCCCACGACAGGCGCTCGGGCTCGGCCAGGTCCCCGACGAGGGTGCGGGCGCCGGGAAAGCGTTCGGCCAGTTCCCTCGCGCGTCTCGCGTTCCGCGCCAGCAGCCACAACTCGTCGCCGCGTTCGCTCAGCCGCTCGGCGAGCACGGCCCCGATGCCGGAGCCCGCCCCGGTGATCACATGCGTTCCCATGAACTCCATCGTCCCACCCGTCGTCCCGTGCGTCGGGCACGGCGCCGCTCGTCGTGGTCCAATGCGGCTCATGGCCGACTCCACCCCGCCACGCCCCCGCTCTCCTTTCCCCGACCGTCGCCCGGTGCCCACCGTGCCCACCACGTCCGCGCGGGCCGGCCACATGGTCGTCTGCGGCGACAACTCCCTGGCCCAGCGGCTGGTGCGGGAGCTCGCCTCCGTCTACCGGCAGCGGGTCACCGTGGTGCTGCCCTCGCTGCGCGGCGGCGACCAGGGACCGCAGATCGCCGCGCTGGTCGGCGATCCGCGGCTGGACGTGCGGGCGGTGGAGGCCCAGGTGCCGGACGACGACGCCCTGCGCGCGGCCGGCATCGAGCACGCCACCGCCCTGGCGCTGACCTCCGGCGACGACCAGATCAACATCCACACCGCGCTGCGCGCCCGCCGCATCAACCCCGAACTGCGGTTGGTCATCCGGATGTTCAACCGCACCCTGGGCAGTTACCTGGAGGACCTCCTCGACCGGACGATCGCCGCCCGCGTCCCCGGCATGGACCAGCCGGCCGTGGACGCCTCCACCACCGTCCTGTCCGACGCCGACACCGCCGCGCCCTCCCTGGTGGCGGCGGCGGTGGTCGGCAGCGAGAAGATCATCCAGGCGGACGGGCTGCTGCTGCGGGCCAAGGAGCGCACCATCGGCACCGCCGACCGGCGCGATCCGCTGTGCACCCTCGCGCTGCTGCCCGACGCCCCGGACTCCGACGAGGGCGACGTCTACACCGATCCCGAGGACCACGACGGCCCGATCCTGCTCCCCGATCCCCTGGAACTGGAGGACCTGCCGCCCGAGCGCGGCGCGGTCGTGCTGGAGGCGATCACCCACCGCCCCGGCGGGCCGGGCGTCCCCACCCGCGTCCCCCGGCTGCCGGTGGGCACCTTCTTCTCCCGGCGGCTGCGCGTCTCCTTGATCGCGTTCACCGCCGTGGTGGTGCTGCTGGCCGCGGCCAACTGGTACGTCACCCGCGAACTCCCCCTGCACGCCGCCTACGTCACGCTGCTCAACGTCCTGTCGATCAACGATCCGGCCGTCGGGGAGTCCACCGGGGAGCAGCTCCTGCAACTGACGGGCGCCATCGCCGGGACGGCGCTGCTGCCGCTGCTGTTCGCCGTGGTGCTGGAGAGCTACGGCACCTTCCGCCAGGCGGCCACCCTGCCGCCCCCGCCGCGCCGCATCGAGCGGCACGTCGTCCTGCTGGGGCTGGGCAAGGTCGGCACCCGCGTGCTGGACCGACTGTTGGAGATGGGCATTCCGGTGGTGTGCATCGAGCGCGACCCCGAGGCCCGCGGCATCGCCGTGGCCCGCGCGCGGCGGGTGCCGACCCTGATCGCGGACGTCACCGAGGGCGGTGTGCTGGAGGAGGCCGGGATCGCCCGCAGCCGGGCGCTGCTGGCCCTCACCAGCGACAGCGGCACCAACCTGGAGGCCACCCTCTACGCCCGCCAGGTCAACCCCGGCCTGCGGGTGGTGATGCGCCTGTTCGACGACGAGTTCGCCGCCACCGTCTACCGCACCCTGCGCGACACCTACCCCGCCGCGCAGACCCACAGCCGCAGCGTGTCGGCGCTGGCCGCCCCGGCCTTCGCCGGCGCCATGATGGGACGTCAGGTGCTGGGCGCCATACCGGTCGGCCGTCGGGTGCTGGTCTTCGCCGTGGTGTCGGTGGAGGGCAACCGGCTGCTGGAGGGCCACACCGTCGGCGAGGCGTCCCGGCGCGGCGCCTGGCGGATCGTGGCCCTGGACACCGCGCCGCCCGACCGGCGCCGCGCCGACCTGACCGCCTTCCCGTCCGACTCCCGGACGTACACCCTCACCGGCGATCTGGCCTGGCGGCTGCACGACGGCTACCTGATGACGGCCGGCGACCGCGTGGTGGTCGCCGCCACCCGCGAGGGCCTGGGCACCCTGCTGGCGGGCGGCGACCCCCAGGGCGCGGACACCGGCGCTCCGGCGCCGGCGCCCGCGCGGTGAACCGGGCCCGTCCGCGTCACCGGCTCCGTCACCCGGAGCACCCGGAGCACCCGGAGCACCCGGAGCACCCGGAGCGCGGACGGCTTCCCGGCGTGCCTCAGCCCGGCACGCCCGCGCTCGCGCCTCCTCCCGGTGCGGGGTCCGAGGCCGGCGCCGGCACCGGGTGGGTGACGCGGATCTTGGACTGGCCGTGCGGGAGCCGTTCCCAGTCGTCCATGAAGCGCGCTTCGAGTCCGTGGCTGGCCGCGAGGTCGGTCAGCGTCTCGGTGCGGTAGTAGAAGTCCTCGCGCAGCACGTGGTGTTCGCGGCCCTCGGTGCGGTCGAAGGTGAAGTCGAAGAAGCCGCCGGGCGCGAGGATCCGTCCCACGTTCTCCAGGCACTGGTCGATGACGTGCAGCGGCGAGTGGGAGAAGACGCTGTGGGCGTGGACGACGGTGAAGTGTCCGTCGGGCAGGAAGTCTAAGGTCAGGTCGTCGGCGATCGCCAGGTGGGGCAGTTTGTCCTGGAGGCCGTGGCGCACCAGGGTCCGCTGGGCCTCGACGAGGATGTGGGGCGATATGTCGATTCCGTAGTAGTGGCCCGGCTCCAGGTGGTCGATGAACAGCCGACCCGCCCGCAGGTTGCCGCAGCCGATCTCCAGCATCCGGTCCTCCGGCCGCAGACCGTGCCCGACGAGGTAGTCGAACTGCATCCGCCCGATCGCCTCCCAGCGCTCGGGGGACGCCTTCCCGCCGACCGCCGCCTCGGGGCTGCGGGCGGCGTCGGAGGCCATCACGGCCCGGTAGTACGCGATGTGGTCGCGGTGCCTCGCCCACAGCCAGGCGTCCCGGGCGGCCCGGCGCAGGTGGGCGGGGATTCGCTCGGGGTGGTGGAGCGCGTAGCGCGCCTTGTGGGCGAGGGCGGCGCGGTTCCGGGTGAGTCGGGAGGGGGTCGCGGTTCGCATGGGCACCTCCGTGTGGCTCGGATGGCGAGCCGTGGCGCCAGTATGGGCGGGACGGCCCCGTCGCACTTCCCCACTGCTCCGAACGAGTGCGTTCCCGCACCGCGGGTCTCCGAGGCGGGAGCAACCTGTTCCGCGCGGCACACGTCCTGTCCCCCGCGGGAATGATCAACGGACCGGCCCACGTCCTCCAGGGGTTCGGCGGGCCCGCCCACCCAGCTATACACTCCGCGTATACACGTGGCGTATACGCGCACGGCACACGTGCCGTCCGGACGGGGACGCGAAAGGCGACTCCCGCTCGTCCCACCCGTCCGGCGGCGGAAGGAAAGGCAGCATGTACGGCAAGGCATTCGCCCCCGAGTACCAGGGCGCCCTGACCACACTGTCGGTGAACGCGTCCCTGGTCGACGTGCTGGCGGCGGGCACCGAACGGCTGAGGGCGGCGGAACGGGACGGAGCCGCCGCCGAGGTGGCCCGCTCCGGGCTGGCGGTCGCCGAGGCGCACCGCAGGCTGGGGAACGTGGCCGAGGCCGACCGCGCCTGGAAGGCGAGCTACCGCGCCGCCCGCACGGCCGGGGACATCGCCGCCATGGCGTGGGCCCTGTGGAGCGGCGGCACCCTGGCCCGCCAGCGCGGCGCTCTGGCCCTCTCCCGGCGGCTGCTCGCCCTCGCGGCCGAACTCGGCGAGCGGGGCGGGGACGTCGTGGCACGCGGGTACTCGCTCGCGGGCCTGGCGGAGACCGGACGCATCCAGGGCGACTACGAGGCCGTGGGCGCGCTGCACGAACAGCTCCTGGCCGAGGCGCGCGAGCGGGGCGAGGCGCGGCACACGGTGTGGGCACTGGAGGGCATCGCGCAGATGCACCGCAACAACGGCTCGTACGACTCGGCGTACGCGATGTTCGCCGAGGCGGCCGAGATAGCCGCGCGGGCCGACGACCGGCGGGGCCACGCCTGGGCCCTGCGCGGCCTGGCCGACATCGTCTCCGCCCGCGACGGGGACACCGACCGCGCCCTGGAGCTGCTGAGCGAGGCCGAGGCGACCTGCCGGGAGATGCATCTGGTCGGCGCGCTCGCCTACAACCGCAAGATGCGGGGCAACGTCCTGTACCGCGCCGCCCGTTGGGACGAGGCCCACGCGACGTACGAGCGGGCCCTCGCGGAGTTCCGGGAGATGGACGAGCCCAGGGGCGAGGCGCTCGCCCGGCTGGGGCTGGTCAAGTCCCTGGCCCGACTGGGCCGCGACCGCGCGGAGACCGCCGCCGACCTGGCCGCCCTCGCCCGCGACCTGGAGCGGATCGGGCTGCGGCACTCCCGGCGCATGGTGTCGGCCGCGTACGAGGAGCTGGGCATAGAGCACCGGACCGCGGGATCGGAGTCCGGGCGGTGACGGCGGCGGCTTCGGTGACCTCGACGGGCCCGACGGGGCCGGTCACGGCGGACTCGGCGCACTCGGCGGACTCGACGGCCGGCGGCACGCCCACGGTCCAGCCCACGGCCCCGGACGTCCTGGAACGCTGCCGGCTTCTGGTGCGGCCCGTGCTGGAGAAGGCCGTCGAGCGGCTGCACCCGTGGCCCGCCGAGATGGCCGCGTACGCCCTGGGCTGGTGCGAGGTGGGCGGCGCGCCCGCCTCCGGCGCGACGGGCAAGGGACTGCGGCAGGCGCTGGCCGTGCTCGGTGCCGAGGCCGTCGGCGCCCCCGGCGAGGCGGGTGCGGCGGGCGCGGTCGCGGTGGAGTTGGTGCACACCTTCTCCCTCCTCCACGACGACATCATGGACGGCGACGCGACCCGGCGGCGCCGCCCCACGGTGTGGAAGGCGTACGGGACGGGCCCGGCGGTGCTGGCGGGCGACGCGCTGTTCGCCCTCGCGGTGGAGACGCTGGCCGGCGCGGAGGGCGTCCACGCTCCGGCGGCCGTCCGGCTGCTGGCGGCTTCCCTGACCGATCTGGTGCGAGGTCAGGCCGACGACCTGCTGTTCGAGTCGCGCCCCTGGCGGGGCCCCGAGGCGGTGCGGCCCGACGAGTACCGGGCGATGGCCGAGCACAAGACGGGAGCCCTGCTGGGCTGCGCCGGCGCGCTGGGCGCCCTGCTCGCCGGGGCGCCCGAGGAGACCGTCGCGGCACTGGACCGGGCGGGCCGGCACTTGGGCGTCGCCTTCCAGATCGTGGACGACGTCCTGGGCGTCTGGGGCGACCCCCGCGTCACGGGAAAGCCCGCGCACGGCGACCTGCGCCGCCGTAAGAAGACGCTGCCGGTGCTGGCCGCCCTGAGCGCGGACAGCCCGGCCGCCCGGCGGCTCGCCGAACTCCTGGAGGCCGAGGACGCCCTCGATCCCGAGGGCGTCCGCACGGCGGCCACGCTGATCGAGGAGGCGGGTGGCCGCTCGGCCGCGCGGGCCGAGGCACGCCACCGGCTCGCCGAGGCGCACGCCTGCCTGGAGTCGGTGCCGCTGGCCCCGCGACCGCTGGGCGACCTGCGGACGCTGCTGGACTTCCTGCCGCACCGCCGGATGTGAGCCCGCGCCCTCTCACGCGACGGTCACGGACACGGGTGAGGGCGGTGGCTCGCCCCAGGCCAGTTCGAACCAGACGGTCTTGCCGCCCGGTGCGCCCTTCTCCGCGAGGTCGCCGGCGTCCGGGCAGCCGCCCCACCGGTCGGCGAGCACGTCGAGGATCAGCAGCCCGCGTCCGCGCTCCCGGTCGGGCGGCGGTGGAGGCGAGACGGGCGAGGGGATCTTCGGATCGGCGTCCCACACGCTGACGCGGAGGACGGGGTAGAGCCACTGGAGCCGTACGGCGGGGGCGTGCTCGGCGTACCGGACGGAGTTGGTGGCCAACTCGGAGGTCAACAACTCGGCGCGGTAGGCGAGTTCGTGGAGTCCGTGAGCGGTCAGCACGGCGCGCAGGGTGGTTCTGGCGACCCCGGGACCGCGCGGGTCGCGGGGGAAGCGCAGTTCGTACTCCCAAGGGTGGTCGAACGGGATCGGCGACAGAAGAGGCGTGCTCACGCGGTTCCTCCGGCGAGATGGGTGTCGATCGCGCCGTGCGATCGCGTCACGGTGGGGGCACGGGGCGGTGGCCTGCCGTTTCGCCCTCCCGGACAGGACGAACGGTGCGCTTCCGCTGCGCGCTGGGCGGTACGGCGCGGTGGTGTGGTGCCTCACCGTAGAGGCATTTTCATAACCCGTGCTACCGAAGTAATCAGAACGAGTTAACCGTCGGTGATCTTGTGGACCGCCGCACCGACCGTCGGCAGACTGTGCGCGGACGAGGAGAGAGCACATGGCACCACGACAGACCCCGACGGTCCTCCAACGCCGGTTCGGCGCCGAGTTGAGGCGGCTGCGCGAGGAAACCGGCATGTCCGCGGAGACCGCGGCCGGCCTGCTGGGGACGAGCCGGACGATGATCTCCAACATCGAAGCCGGACGTTTCGGAATCAGCGAGGAGCGTCTGCGCCGCCTGGCGAGCATCTACGAGTGCGCCGACCAGGCACTCGTGGACACCCTGGCCGGGATGACCGGAGGTCGGAGGGTGCACTGGTGGGAGGAGTACCGGGGCAAGATCCCGCCGGACTTCCTCGACGTGTCCGAGATCGAGCACTACGCGGTGCGATTGCGCACGGTCCAGACCGCTCACCTCCCGGGCCTGTTCCAGACCGAGGACCACGCGAGGGCGATCTTCGAACTCTTCGTTCCGCCGCTGCCGCGTCTCGAAGTGGAGCTGCGCGTGGCGCATCGCCTCGCGCGACAGGCCGTGGTCACCGGCGACAGGGCGGTCCCCTACGTGGGCGTCATCCACGAGGCCGCGCTGAGGATGCGGTTCGGCGGCAGGAAGGCCACCCGAGCACAGCTCAACCGCCTGCTGGAGGAGAGCGACCGCGACAACGTCACTTTCCTGGTGATCCCGTTCGAGGCCGGCGGGTTTCCGATGGCCGGGGACTCCGTTCTCTACGCGGAGGCACCGAACCCGCGCCTTGATACCGTGCACATGGACTCGCCCACCGGCGCGGTGTTCATCGACTCGCCAACGCAACTGGCCAACTTCCGAACCCGCTTGGACCTGATCGAGAAAGTCGCGCTGGCTCCCGAGGCGTCGAGGGACTTCATCAACGCGATCGTCAGAGACCTGTGAGAGGTGCCGGCCATGCCCGAACTCGTGTGGACCAAGTCGTCCTTCTCCGAAGCGGGCGGCAACAACTGCGTGGAGGTGGCCGCCGACGGCGACGGCATAGCCATACGCGAGAGCACCGACCCCGCCCGCGCCCTCACCGCCGACCGCGCCGCCTTCCGCGCTCTCCTGCGAGGGGTGAAGGATGGAGCCTTCGACCGTCTCGCGGAGTAGTGCCCCGGCACGACCGGTGACGGCGACCGCCGAACTCGGGATGACCCACACGGCGGACGGCCCACCGTGAGAACGCCCCCGCTCCCGTACCACTCCAGCACCAAGGAATCGGGCGAAACGCCATAAATCCACTTATGGTGGTCTCCATGCGTGCCCTGACACTGGACTCCGTCCCCTCCACCCCGGCCGTGACCGAGGTCGAGACGCCCCGTCCCGAGGCGGGCGAACTGCTGGTGCGGGTGGCCGCCGCCTCCCTCAACGGTCTCGACGCCGAGACCGCCGCGGGCACGTTCCTGGAGGTGGAGAAGCACCGCTTCCCCCTGGTGCTCGGCAAGGACTTCGTCGGCACCGTCGACGCCCTGGGCGCGGGCGTGCGGGGCTTCCAGGTCGGGGACGCGGTCTTCGGGGTGGTGACGAAGCCGTTCGAGGGCGCCGGCTCGCTCGCCGAGTACGGGACCGTGTCCGCCGACTACGGCGTCACCCACGTCCCGGCCGGTCTGGCCGCGGCGGACGCGGCGGCGCTGGGTCTGGCCGGTACCGCCGCCTGGGACTGCGTGACCGCCGTGGCCGTGCGACCGGGTGAGACGCTGCTGATCTCGGGGGCGTCGGGCGGCGTCGGGACGTTCGCCGTGCAGTACGCGGCGGCGCGCGGCGCGAAGCTGATCGCGACCGCCCGGCCGGGCGCCGAGAGCGAGTTCATCACCTCCCTGACGGACGCGGACGCGGAGCTGCGTCTGATCGACTACACCGACGACGTGGCCTGGCAGGTCCGCGAGGCCGCCCCGAAGGGCGTGGACACGGCGTTGCACCTGGCCGGCGACGGCCTGCTGCTGGCCAGTCTGCTGCGCGCGGGCGGACGGATCGCCTCCACGCTCGGCCTGGGTCCGGACAACGTCGGGGACCAGTCCGTCACCGCGCACGCGGTGGTGGCGCGGCCGAACAGGGCGACGCTGGACCGGCTGGCCGCCGACGTGGCCTCGGGCACGATCCGGGTCCCGGTGACCGCCACCTATCCCCTGGACCGGGCCGTCGAGGCGTTCGAGGCCTTCACCGCGGGCGCGATGGGCAAGATCGTCGTCACCATGGTCTGATTCGCCACCCCGGCCCGACGGTCAGGGCGATGGGCCGTCGCCCCACCGTCGGGAGCCCCGGCACGGTGACGAGTCAGGGCGGCCCTCGGGAGTGTCCGAACGGACATCGGCGGCAACCACTGACCCGGATCATGGTCCGGCCGTGGCCGCAAGGGCGTCGACGCGGTCCGCGGGACCTTGTCAGCCCGGGGCGATCCGGCTGAGGTGCTCCCAGGACCGGTACAGATCCGCTTGGGCCCGGCCCATCTCCAAGACGTGATCGAAGGACCGGCTGCCGACGATCAGCCGTCGGGGCGGGTCCGGCAGTGCGGCCAGCTCCATGATGACCGGAGCGGCGGTGACCGGCTCCGGGGCGACGGCGTCGCCCCACATCGCCTCCATCTCGGTGCGCAGGGGCTGATACCACTCCAGGGGTTCGGTGGTCGTGGTGCCGGTGGTGAACAGGCCGGTGTCGTAGCCGCCCATCTGCACGACGGTGACCTTGATGCCGAACCCTTCGACCTCCATCGCCAGCGCCTCGCTGACCGAGTCCAGCGCGGCCTTGCCCGCGCCGTAGAAGCCGACGGTGGCCATGCCGCCGCCGCTGCCCATCGAGGTGATCTGGAGGAGCCGTCCCCCGCCTTGGGCGCGCAGGTGCGGAAGGACCGCCTGAGCCACCCACACGGCGCCGAAGAAGTTCACATCCATGTGCGCCCGGATCTGCTCCTCCGTGGCTTCCTCCACCATGCCGTAAAGCATCACACCGGCGTTGTTGACGACGACGTCCAGCCTGCCGAACGCGGCTGCCGCCCGCTCCACCCCGTCGAACACGCCCTGACGGTCGGCGACGTCCAACGGAAGCGGGACCAGGCGGCCGGGATACTTCTCGGTCAGCTCCTCCAGGGGCTCGACGTCGCGGGCGGCGGCCACCACTCGATCGCCGCCCGCCAAGGCGGCCTCGGCGAAAGCCCTGCCCAGGCCGCGGGATGCGCCGGTGATGAGCCAGACTCTTGCGTTCGTCATGACATCTCACTCTCAGTAAAGAAAACGGCTCGTCTCGGTTCGTTGCGACTCTAGGGCATCACTCGAAGCCTTGCAATACGGACCGTCTCGTTTTGTTCAGGGGTAGGCTGGGCGCATGTCGAACACGAAGGGTCCGGACCACTCCCGGCGCAGAGAACGGTCCCGGCAGGCGATCCTCGCGGCCACCCGCGCCCTGGTCGCGGAGGAGGCGTACGAGAAGGTCACGATCGAGGCCATCGCCGCCCGTGCCGGCGTCGGCAAGCAGACGATCTATCGGCGGTGGCCGTCGAAGAGCGCGGTCGTCTTCGCCGCCCTGCTGGCACTGAGTGAGGATGCGGACGGGCAGTCGGTCGCGCTGCCGGACACGGGCGACCTGGAGGCCGACCTCAAGCTCGTCATGCGTGCCACGGTGGAGGAGTTCGCCGACCCGTCCTTCGACAGGCTGATCCGGGCCCTCAACACCGAGATCGCCAACGATGCAGCGCTGGCGGCCGAGTACCGCGAGAAGCTGGCCCGGCCGCTGGACGAGGTGAAGAAAGCGCGCTTGCGCAGCGCTCAGAAGGCCGGCCAACTCGACGCCGACGCCGACCTCGACCTGGTCCTCGAAGTGCTCTACGCCCCCCTCTTCCAGCGGTGGCTGCACCGCAGCGGTCCACTGACCGCCGCATACGCCGACTCACTTGTCGACGCGACTCTCAGGGCTTTCGGCCCCTGAACGGGAGTGCGTCCACACCCGCGGAGCTCGGCCCGGTCGGCTCGGCCGTCCTCCTCGCGAGACGGTTCTCCGGCGACCGCCTCGGGCTTGTCTGTACGGGTCACCCGCGCCGGACAGCCCAAGACCCCGCTCGGGACAGCGCTACAGGAACGTCGGATTCAACTGACGGCAACCTTGCCCCGACGCTCGGTGGTGGCGATGGTGGCCGAGCCGACGACGCGGGTGCCGTCGTAGAGGACGATCGCCTGCCCCGGGGCGACGCCGCGGACCGGCTCGGTGAAGGTCACCCGCAGCTCGGGGCCGTCCGAGCCGTCCACCGGCTCCGCCGTCACCGGCGTCTCGCCGCCGTGGGCGCGGAGCTGGGCGGTGTAGGCGCCGGGGCCGGTGGGCGGGGCGCCGCACCAGCGGGGGCGGATGGCGGTCAGGGCGACCACGTCCAGGGAGGAGGCCGGGCCGACGGTGACGGTGTTGTCCACCGGGGAGATGTCCAGGACGTAGCGCGGCTTGCCGTCGGGGGCCGGGTGGCCGATGCGCAGCCCCTTGCGCTGCCCGACGGTGAAGCCGTACGCGCCGGAGTGGGTGCCGAGCCTGTTGCCGTCCTCGTCGACGATGTCGCCCTCGGCAGTGCCCAGGTGCCTGGCCAGGAAGCCCTGGGTGTCGCCGTCGGCGATGAAGCAGATGTCGTGGCTGTCGGGCTTGCGGGCCACGGCCAGCCCGCGGCGCTCGGCCTCGGCGCGGATCTCCTCCTTGGTGGTGGGGGTGTCGCCGAGGGGGAACATGGCGTGGGCGAGCTGCTTGTCGTCGAGCACGCCCAGGACGTAGCTCTGGTCCTTGGCCAGGTCCGCGGCGCGGTGCAGCTCGCGGGTGCCGTCCTCCCGGACCACGACGGTGGCGTAGTGGCCGGTGCACACCGCGTCGAAGCCCAGCGCCAGGGCCTTGTCCAGCAGCGCCGCGAACTTGATCTTCTCGTTGCAGCGCAGGCACGGGTTGGGCGTGCGGCCCGCCTCGTACTCGGCGATGAAGTCCTCCACCACGTCTTGGCGGAAGCGGTCGGCGAGGTCCCACACGTAGAAGGGGATGCCGATGACGTCGGCGGCGCGGCGGGCGTCGCGGGAGTCCTCGATCGTGCAGCAGCCGCGGGCTCCGGTGCGGAAGGACTGCGGGTTCGCCGACAGGGCGAGGTGGACGCCGGTGACGTCGTGGCCCGCTTCCACCGCACGGGCGGCGGCGACGGCGGAGTCGACCCCACCGGACATGGCGGCGAGGACGCGGAGGCGGGGCGCGGGGTTCGGCGCGTGCGGCGTGTCAGTCATAGCGTTCCCAGGGTACGGGGCCGTGCGCGGCCCGGTGGAACCGTACGGGTGTTCCCGAGCGTTGTGCGGGCCGTGAGCGATTCAGAGGCCCGGGGTGGGCGAGCGGCGGCGCGGAAGGCCCGGACGGAGCGGCCGGTCGGTCGTCGCGCCCTGTTGATCGGCGGTGCGGCGGTGGGGCTGGGCGCCGTCGGCTACGCGGCCCGCGACGAGCTGTCCCGGACGTGGTGGCGGGTGCCGGGGGTGGACCGGCCGCGGAAGGAGGGCGAGGTGGACCATCCGGGCGCGGAGTGGATACCGGCGTCCGACGCGAACTGGCGGCGCGCCGACCGGCCCTACGACTACACCATCGACCGGGTGGTGATCCACGTCATCCAGGGCGGCTACGACGTGGCCCTGAAGGTCTTCCAGGACCCCTCCCACGGTGCCGCCACCCACTACGTGGTGCGGACCTCCGACGGGCACGTGGCGCAGATGGTGCGGGAGTTGGACGTGGCGTACCACGCGGGCAACCGCGCGTACAACGAGCGCAGCATCGGCATCGAGCACGAGGGCTTCGTGGACCGCGCCGAGACCATCACCGACGCCACCTATCGCGCGTCGGCCGAGCTGACCGCCGGGATATGCGACCGGTACGGCCTGCCCAGGGACCGGAAGCACATCGTCGGCCACGTCGAGGTGCCCGGCGCCGACCACACCGACCCCGGCCCGCACTGGGACTGGGACCGCTACCTGCGGATGGTCCGGGACGTCCCCGTCCGCACCGCGTGACGGCACGGCCCGGGGCCGTGCCGCTCGCACCGCTCCGGGCCGGTTCGGCCGGTTCAGCTCAGTCCGGCGCTGCGGGCCCGCTCCACGGCCGGGCCGATGGCGGCGGCCACCGCGTCCACGTCGGCCTTGGTGGAGGTGTGGCCGAAGGAGAAGCGCAGGGTGCCGCGGGCCAGGTCCGGTTCGGTGCCCGTGGCCAGCACCACGTGGCTGGGCTGGGCGACTCCGGCGGTGCAGGCCGAGCCCGTGGAGCACTCGATGCCCTGGGCGTCGAGGAGGAGCAGCAGGGAGTCGCCCTCGCAGCCGGGGAAGGCGAAGTGCGCGTTGGCGGGCAGCCGCCCGTCCGGGTCGGGGTCGCCGCCGAGGACAACGTCGGGCACCGCCTCGCGCACGGCCTCGATCAGCGCGTCGCGCAGCGCGCCGATCTCCCGGGCGAACTCCTCGCGGCGCTCGACGGCGATCCGCGCGGCGACCGCGAAGGCGGCGACGGCGGGGACGTCGAGGGTGCCGGAGCGGACGTCGCGCTCCTGGCCGCCGCCGTGCAGCAGCGGGGTGGGCGCCCACTCGCGGCCCAGCAGCAGCGCCCCGATGCCGTAGGGGCCGCCGATCTTGTGGCCGCTGACGCTCATCGCGGCCAGTCCGGAGGCCGCGAAGTCCACGGGTACCTGGCCGACGGCCTGGACGGCGTCCGCGTGCAGGGGGACGCCGGCCTCCCGTGCCACGGCGGCGAGTTCGGCGACGGGCTGGAGGGTGCCGATCTCGTTGTTCGCCCACATCACGGTGGCCAACGCCACGTCGTCGGGGTTCCGTCCGATGGCCTCGCGCAGCGCGTCGGGGTGGACCCGTCCCAGGGAGTCGACCGGGAGCCACTCGACGTGGGCGTCCTCGTGGTCGGCGAGCCAGTGGACGGCGTCGAGCACCGCGTGGTGTTCGACGGGGCTGGCCAGGACGCGCCTGCGGGCCGGATCGCCGGCGCGTCGCGCCCAGTACAGGCCCTTGACGGCGAGGTTGTCGGCCTCGGTGCCGCCGGAGGTGAGGACGACCTCGCTCGGCCGTGCCCCCAGTGCGGCGGCGAGCGTCTCGCGGGCCTCCTCCACGGTGCGCCGGGCCCGCCGCCCCGCCGCGTGGAGGGAGGAGGCGTTGCCGGTGAGACCGAGCTGGGCGGTCATCGCCTGCACCGCCTCCGGGAGCATGGGGGTGGTGGCGGCGTGGTCGAGGTAGGCCATGGTTCCCCGATTCTACGAGCCGCCCCGGGGAACGCGGGAGCGAGGACCGGCCGGGTGCGGCCGGTCCTCGCTCCTGGGGCCGCTCGGCCGCGCGTCTCGCCAGCACGCGGTCGAGCGGTGGTCGTGCGTTCTCAGGCGACCTTGTGCTCCGCCTGGAACATCCAGTGGTGCTTCTCCAGCTCGGCGATGAGCTCGATGAAGATGTCCTGGGTCACCGGGTCCGGCTCCTCGGTGGCGACCATGCGCTCGCGCATCCGGTTCACCACGGCGGCCAGGGCGCCGACCATGACCTCGACGGCCTTGTCGTCCTTGTGCCAGCCGCTGTCCACGCCGGTGATGCCGGTGCCGGCGGCGACGCTGGAGGCACGGCCGTCGGGGGCCAGGCCCAGGGCCGCGGCGCGCTCGGCGACGGTGTCGGAGTAGCTGCGCGCGGTGTCCACGACCTCGTCGAGCTGGAGGTGGATCGAGCGGAAACGGGGCCCGATCACGGTCCAGTGGATCTGCTTGGCGACCAAGGAGAGGTCGATCAGGTCGACCAGCGCGCCTTGGAGCGCCTCGCCGACGACCTTGAGGGCCTCGTCGGGCAGTGTGCTCTTCACGGCGTACATCCGTTGACCACCTTCGCTTCTCTCGCGACGTCTGTCATATTTGATTAGTTTTCGTCCTTCTCTCGGTTACCCACCGGGAGCCCCGTCACTCTCATCCATCCGCCCCACGCGCCCACCGGGTCGGCGGAACGCCGCACGCCCATCGGACGGATGCCCGCTCCCGGTCGGCGCATGCGACGGCCTACGCGGGCCACGGCCCGCAGACAGGCCGAAGGCCGCCCTCCGGATGGCTCCGGAGGGCGGCCTTCGGCGGTGCGCGGTGTCGGTCGGGCGTCGGATCGGGTCTCGGTCGGGCGTCGGTCGGGCGATCGGTCCGGATCAGGCCGACAGAGCGCGGGCGAGCTGACGGGACTGGGCGACGAGCCGGTCCTCGCTGTCCCAGACCTCGGCGTCCTCCTCCAGGAATCCACCGGCCAGGTTGCGGGTGGTGATCGACACCCGCAGCGGGCCGGGAGCCGGGCGCCGGCGGACGTGGGCGGTGAGCTCCACGGTGGGCACCCAGCCCGACAGCCCCAGGTCGAAGGCGGTGGGCGGCAGGGCGTCCACGGTCATCAGCAGGGAGAACGGGTCGGGGTCACGTCCGTCGGCGAGGCCGAACCAGGCGCGCACCTCGCCCCGCCCGCTGGGCGCGCCCACCGCCCAGCCGACGGTGGCCGGGTCCATGCGCAGGTCCACCTGGTGGGTCATGGGCGGGATCGCCGACGGGTCCATCCCGTCCCGCGCCCCGAGGCAGCGCTCGTACGGCGGGATGCTCGGCGGTTCGGCGCTGGTGCGGACGTCGTCGGGCAGCGCGGTCAGGTCCCCGTAGCTCGCCAGGACGCGGATGCGCTCGACCTCGCGACCCTCTTCGTCGGCCTGGACGAGGGAGGCGGTGCCGGTGGAGAGGGTGCGTCCGGTGCGGACGGTGGAGGTGCGCACCGTCGCCGGGCCGGGCCGGGACGCGGTGAGGTAGTGCGCGGTGATGGTGAAGGGGTCGGGGTGCGGCAGGGCGTCGCCGAGGGCGCGGCCGACCAGGGCGAGGAGGTAGCCGCCGTTGACGGCGTGCCCGATGGTCCAGTCGGCGGAGAGGTGGGCGTCGTAGACGCCGTCCCCGCGCGGGGTGATGGCCGTGTCGCGGTCGAACGCGCTGGTACCGATGGTTGCCTCGGTCATGGGAGTGCACCCTACAGCCAATTTGTTACCGGCCGGTAGCCAGGGGGTGCGGACCCTCACGCCCCTGCCCCGCCGTGGTCGGCCGTTCCGCTGCGGCGGCGCCAGGCCCGCGGCGCCCGCCAGTTGTAGCGCAGCGCCAGCAGCCGCAGCGCGAAGGCGAGGCCGGCCGCCAGGGCGCCGGTCACCGCGTTGAGCCGTCCGGTGTGGATCAGCAGCGCCACCGTCGTCGCCCCGACGATGGCCGGGACGGCGTAGATCTCGCGGTCCCAGCGCAACAGGGAGGGCACCTCGTTGGCCAGCACGTCCCGCAGGACTCCGCCGCCCGCGGCCGTGACCAGGCCCATCACGATCGAGGGCAGCAGGTCGAGCCCGTACGCGTGCGCCTTGACCGTGCCGGTGACGCAGAACAGACCCAGACCCGCCGCGTCGAAGACCATCACCGCGCGGTTGATCCGCTCCACCTGCGGGTGGAGGAAGAAGACCAACACCGTGGCGACCAACGGGGTCAACAGGTAGCCGAGGTCGGTGAGGGCCGCCGGGGGCACGTCCCCGATCAGCACGTCCCGGATCACCCCGCCGCCCAGCCCGGTCACCTCGGCGAGCACCACGATGCCGAAGACGTCGAGGTTCTTGCGGACGGCGAGCAGCGCTCCGGAGATCGCGAAGGCGAGGATCCCGGCCAGGTCGAGCCAGTGCTGGACGGAAGGGTTGAACACGTTCACCCCCCGGTTGTAGCAGGAGAGCGAGGCGGAGCGCGCCGCCCGCCCCGACGGAACGGGTCGGGGCGGGCGGCGCGTGCCGGAGACCGGTGGGCGCGGTTCAGGAGGCCGCGGCGGTCTCCTTCTCCTCCCGCTCGGCGGCGGGGGGCGGGACCACCGTGGCCGCGTTCGCCGACGGCCGGATCGTGCCGTCGGCGATCTTCTCCGCCCAGTGGCAGGCCACCCGGTGACCGCCGCCCAGGTCCCGCAGTTCGGGGCGGTCGGTGGCGCAGAGGGTGTCCTGCTTCCACGGGCAGCGGGTGTGGAAGCGGCAGCCGGCCGGCGGGTTCGCCGGGGAGGGCAGGTCGCCGGTGAGCAGGATGCGCTCGCGGTTGTCCTCCACCTCCGGGTCGGGCACCGGCACGGCCGACATCAGCGCCCTGGTGTACGGGTGCCGGGGCTCGGCGTACAGCGTGTCGCTGGGCGCCTCCTCCACCAGCGAACCCAGGTACATCACCCCGACGACGTCGGAGATGTGCCGCACCACGGCCAGGTCGTGGGCGATGACCACGTAGGTCAGGCCCATGGCCTCCTGGAGCTCCTCCAGCAGGTTGATCACCTGGGCCTGGATGGAGACGTCCAGCGCGGAGACCGGCTCGTCGCAGATGATCACGTCCGGTTCGAGGACCAGCGCGCGGGCGATCCCGATGCGCTGCCGCTGCCCGCCGGAGAACTCGTGCGGGTAGCGGGAGAGCGCGTTGGCCGGCAGCCCGACCCTCGCCAGGATCTCCCGGATTCGCTCGCGGCGCTCCTCCTGGTCGGCGCCGATGCCGTGCGCCGCCATGCCCTCGGAGAGGATCGACTCGATGTTCTGCCGGGGGTTGAGGCTGCCCAGCGGATCCTGGAAGACCATCTGGAGCCGGCGGCGGAAGCGGCGCATCTCCTCGCCCGGCAGCTTGGCCAGGTCGGTGCCGTCGAAGACGACCTCGCCGTCGGTGATGTCCACCAGCCGCAGGATCGCCCGGCCGAGCGTGGTCTTGCCGCAGCCGGACTCCCCCACCAGGCCGTAGGTCTGGCCCGCCTCGACGGAGAGCGACACCCCGTCGACGGCGTACACGTGACCGACCGTGCGGTCGAAGAGAACGCCCTTCTTGACCGGGAAGTGGACCTTCACACCGTTCAGTTCGAGCAGGCTCATGCTCCGGCCTCCTTGTCGGCCGCGGCGGCCGTCCCGGCCGTCTCGACCGCGTCGCTCTCCAGCGCCGTCTCGCGCAGTTCGTCCACTCCCCGGGAGAACACCGGGTTCACACACCGCACCTGGTGGCCCGGCGTGCGCGGCTCGCCCAGCGCGGGCGTGCCCTGGAGACACTCCAGGGTGTACCGGTCGCACCGGGGCGCGAAGGCGCAGCCGTCCGTCCAGGCGATCGTGTCGTTGATGGAGCCCCGGATCGGCTTCAACGGCTCGCCGCGCGGCGCGTCGAGACGGGGGATGGAGCCCAACAGCCCGTGGGCGTAGGGGTGGGTGGGGGCCGCGAACAGCTCCCTGCGCTCGGCGGACTCCACCACCCTGCCCGCGTACAGCACGTTGACCTGGTCGCACAGCCCGGCGACCACCCCCAGGTCGTGGGTGATCATCAGCAGGGCGGTGCCCTGCTGGTCGACCAGTTCCTTGAGCAGCTCCAGGATCTGCGCCTGGATCGTCACGTCCAGGGCGGTGGTCGGCTCGTCGGCGATGAGCAGGCGTGGCGCGCAGGCCACCGCCATCGCGATGAGCGCGCGCTGTCGCATGCCGCCGGAGAGCTGGTGCGGGTACTCCTTCAGCCGCCGCGTGGGGTCGGGGATGCCCACCCGGTCCAGCAGGGCGGCGGCCTCCTTGCGGGCGGCCTCGCCCTTCAATCCCCGGTGCCGGGCCAGGATCTCGGTGACCTGGACGCCGATGGGCACCACCGGGTTCAGCGAGGACAGCGGGTCCTGGAAGATCATCGCCAGTTGGGAGCCGCGCAGGTCGCGCATCCTCCCCGGGCTCAGGGTCAGCAGGTCGGTGCCGTCGAACTCGGCCCGACCCCCGACCGTCACGCCCCTCCTCGGCAGCAGCCCCATCAGGGCCAGCGAGGTGACGGATTTGCCACAGCCCGACTCGCCGACCAGACCGACCACTTGCCCCTGGTCGACGTCGAAGGACACCCCCGACACGGCCTTCACGTCGCGCCGGCCGCGACCGGTGAAGGTGACGGTCAGTTCGTCCACGGATAGCAGGGCCATGTGATCAACTCCGCAGTTTCGGGTCGAGGGCTTCTCGCATCGCCTCGCCCAGCAGGGTGAAGCCGAGGGCGGTGATGATGATGCCCAGCGCGGGGTAGACCGCGAGCATCGGCGCGCTGTCGAAGAAGCGCTGTGCCTGGGCGAGCATGACCCCCCACTCCGGGACGGCGGCGTCCGGGTTGCCCAGGCCGAGGTAGGACAGCGCCGCGGCCTCGATGATGGCGGTGGCCAGACTCAGGGTGCCCTGGACGATCACCGGGCTCAGCGAGTTGGGCAGCACGTGTCCGAGCGCGATGCGCCGCTTGCGCACGCCCAGCGCCTGGGCCGCCAGCACGTAGTCCGCGCCGCCCTGCGCGAGCATCGCGCCGCGCAGCAGTCGGGCGAAGACGGGGATCTGCACCACGCCCACCGCGATCATCACGGTGGTCAGGGACTGGCCCAGAACCGCCGCGACGGAGACGGCCAGCAGCAGCGAGGGCAGCGCCAGCATGATGTCGATGACGCGCATCACGACGGTGTCGATCCGCTGCCCGACCTTGCCGCCCAGCACCAGGGCGGCGCCGGAGACACCGCCGATCAGGGCGCCCACGGTGAAGCCCAGCAGGGTGGCGACGACGCCGACCAGCAGCGTCTGCCGAGCCCCCACCAACATGCGGGAGAACTCGTCGCGCCCCAGGTGGTCCAGGCCCAGCCAGTTCTCGCCGCGGGGTCCGACGAAGACGTTCTGGTTGGGGAACACCTCGCCGCGCCAGAGCTGTGCGGTGGGGTCGTACGGGGCCACCCACGGCCCCACGATCGCCACCACCACGAACACGCCGATGACGACCGCTCCGATGACGGCCATCTTGCTGGCCCGCAGTCGGCGCCACGCCTCGACCCACAGGCCGGCGCCCGCGGAGGTCTCGGCGGCGGCGGTGAGTTCCGCGAGCCGGTCGATCTTGTCGGTCTTGGTGCTCATCAGTGCACCCGCACTCTCGGATCGATGATGCTGTAGGCGAGGTCGACCAGCAGGTTGATGACGACGTACGCCGCGGCGATGAACATGATGAAGCCCACCAGGACCGGGTAGTCGCGCTCGTCGATGGCGGTCTTGATGAACGACCCGATGCCGCCGAAGGCGAAGACCGACTCGGTGAGCACCGCCCCCGACAGCAGTCCGCCGGTGAGCAGGCCGATGGCGGTCACCACCGGGAGCAGCGCGTTGCGCAGCACGTGGCGACCGCGCACCGTCGACCGGCTCAGCCCCTTGGACTCGGCGGTGCGCACGTAGTCCTCGCCGAGCACCTCCAGCACGCTGGCCCGGGTCATGCGGGTGATGATCGCCAGCGGGATGGACGACAGCGCCAGCGCGGGCAGCACCAGGTGCATGAACGCGTCCCAGGCGGCGTCGAACTCACCGGTGAGGATGCCGTCCAGGACGTAGAAGCCGGTCACCTCGGTGGCGTCGAGGCCGGTGGTCTGCCGGCCGAAGCTGGGGAACCAGCCGAGCTGGACGGCGAAGATCGCCTTGAGGATGAACGCCAGGAAGAAGACCGGGATGCAGATGCCCACCAGGGATCCGGACACCGCGGTCACGTCCAGCCAGCTTCCGCGCCGGCGAGCGGCGAAGTAGCCCAGCGGCACGCCGACGGCGATGGCGATGAGCATGGCCACGAAGGCCAACTCCACCGTGGCGGGGAACGCCCGGGTGAACTCGTCCCACACCGGCTGTCCGGTCTGGGTGGAGACGCCCAGGTTCAGCTCGGAGAGCCGCTTCAGGAAGCGGCCGTACTGGACCCACACCGGCTGGTCCAGTCCGAGGGCGGCCTCGATACGGGCCTTGTCCGCCGCGGTGGCACGCTCTCCGAGCATGGCCGCCGCGGGTCCGCCGGGCAGTCGGTTCAGCCAGATGAACAGCAGAACCGACAGGCCCAGCAGGGTGGGTATGAGTTGCAGCAGTCTTCGCGCGACGAGACGCAACACCCCGCGATGCCCCTTTCTTCCTCACAGTCAGGTCCGCCCGGCCACAGGGCTTCGGTGGCCGGGCGGACCTGCGCGATCATGCGTTTACTTGAAGGAGACCTCGGCGAAGTTCTCCTGCGTCAGCGGCGAGACCTTCGGCGGGTTGACGTCCTTGGCGAACGCGATGGACGGCGGGGACGAGGAGATCGGGACACCCGGGACGTAGTCCATGACGACCTCGTTGGCCTTCTGGTACAGCTCGACCCGCTTGGTGGCGTCCGGCTCGCTCTCGGCGGCCTTCATCGCGTCGAAGACCTTGTCGTCGCGGAAGCCCCACTGCTTGTCGTAGCCGGCGAACCAGGTGCCGATGAAGTTGTAGGCGTCGTTGAAGTCACCGGTCCAGCCCAGCAGGTGCAGGTCGCAGGTGCCGTTCTCGGTGGCGTCCAGGTAGGTCGGGGCCCACTTCATCGGCTTGGGGTCGACCTTGATGCCGGCCTTCTCCAGATCGGACTTCATCAGCTCGAACATGTCCGCCGGGGCGGGCATGTAGGGGCGCGTCACCTCGGTCGGGTAGCAGAAGTCGACCGCGAGCTTCTCCTCGCCGGCCTTCTTCAGCAGGTCCTTGGCCTTGTCCGTGTCGAACGGGTAGGTGGTGACCTTCTCCGAGTAGCCGTCCACGGTGTCCGGCACGAACTGGGTGGCCACCTTGCCGCCCTCGGGCAACTGGGTCTTGACGATGTTCTCCCGGTCGATCGCGTGGGAGATCGCCTGGCGGACCTCCTTCTTCTGCAGGGCCTTGTTGGCCTCCTGCGAGAAGCCCAGGTAGAAGATGTTGAACACGTCGCGGACCGGGACCTGGAAGCCCTCCTTCTCCAGGGTCGCCACGTCCGCGGGGGCCACCAGGTCGTAGCCGTGGATGTTGCCCGCCTGGAGCGCCTGGCGGCGCGCGGACTCCTCGGCGATGGTGCGGAAGACCAGCTTCTTCACCTTCGCCTTCTCACCCCAGTAGTCGTCGAAGCGCTCGAGGGTGACTTCCTTGTTGCCCTTGTCCCAGTCGACGATCCGGAAGGGGCCGGTGCCGGCGACCGTGCCGGCCTCCTGGCTGTACTTCGGGTAGGTGATGGCGTCGTCCTCGCCGGTCGCCTCCTGCTTCTTGTAGGCGTCGATGGCCTTCGGCGAGTGGATGGCGAGCGCCTGGAGGGAGAAGCCGCCCGGCAGGTTGGCGGAGGGTTCGTGCACCTCGATGACGGCGGTCAGCTCGTCCTCGGCGGTGCAGCCCTTGTAGTTGGCCTTGGGGGCGTCCTTGCTCTCGTTCTCGGCGAAGCCGCCCATGATGGTCTGCCAGTAGTAGGAGACCGCGCTGTTCTGGTACGTACCGGTCCAGTTGAACCAGTGGTCGTAGTTCTTGCACACCGCCTCGGCGGTCAGCTTCTCGCCGTCGTGGAACTTCACGCCCTCCTGGAGCTCGAAGGTCCACTTGGTGCCCGTCTCGTCGCTCTCCCACGACTTGGCGAGGCCGCCGACCAGCTCGGAGCCGCCCGGCTCGTGCTCGATCAGGGCCTCGAACGCCTGGCGGGTGACCCGGAACGTCTCACCGTCGCTCGCCAGTGCCGGGTCCAGGGAGGCGGGGTCGCCCGCGGCGCCGAAGACGAAGGTGTCCCCTCCCCCTCCCTCGTCCTTGCCTCGTTCACTGGCACATCCAGTGGCGATCACACCAACCGCGAGGGCGGCCGCGATCGTCTGGACGACCCTGGAACTGGTTATTCGCATGTTCCACCTCAGGGGTCGGTGACGGTTCAGACTGATGGTCGCCCGAACAGTACTGCGTCCACCCAGCGGTGTGAACTGTCCGCATGTCGGCGATACAGACCTGAGACCATGCGGCCGAAACAGCAACACCGCAGGTCATTGCGGAGCAACACGGGTGAAACACCAGACCGCGCGCCGGCCGGAAATGACGGGTCGTCACCGGCGCCGGCCGCCGTCAGTAGGACCGTGGATAACCGTAACCGTGACCGGGGGCGGCCACGGGGGCCGCGCCCCCGTGGGCGTCGCGGTCGAAGAACGGACGGGCGTTGGCCCGCAGCCACATGGCGACCGGGTCGTACTCGTCCGACATCGCGACCGTGGAGACCGCCAGCCCCTCGGGCACCGAGACCACCGACCGTTCCATCATCGACCGCACCGACTCCACGGCCTGCGGGCCGTGGTCGTACAGGTCCAGCCCGATCACCAGGTACGGGGCGCCCAGCGCGGGCTGCACCCAGGCGCGGCGCAGGGTGCGCACGGCGGGCGTGCGGTGGGCGTTCTGGACGAGCTGGGCGTAGAAGTGCGGGACCTCCACGGTCGGCTCGCCGATGCGCAGCGGCCCGGCGGGCAGCCGATCCAGCCCGCCGACGATCCGCCGCAGGTCGAGCCAGGGGATGCCGACGCCGCCGCCCGGGGCGTGCGGATTGAGCCACAGCCCCCAGCGGTCGGGGAAGAGGGCGGCGGCCACCTCGCGTCCGCCGACCACCTCGTGCGCCCTCGTCCAGCCGGAGGCCGCCAGTTCCCGCTCCGAGGTCACACAGGGCGCGTAGCCGTGCCCGGCGACCTCCATGTTCCCGTACTGGGCGTCGGGGGAGCCGGCCTGACCGTGCCAGAGCAGCATCCACACCCGGCCCTCGGCGAGGGCGTTCAACAGCGCTTCGTAGGTGTCGTACCGCCCGGGCGCCACCTGGTGCAGCAGCTGATCGACGCTTCCACCCGCGCTCACGTGGGCCGCCCCTTCTCGCACTCCGTGCTCCGTACCTGTGCACCGGGCCGCACATGCGCCCCGACCGGACATCCAACCAGCTTACGGTCCGTGCCGGACAGGCCCCGGAGTACTCATCCACCCGTCCGTGCGCATACTCACGGCGGACGGGTGGGGCCGGACGGGCCGGGCGCGGCCGTGTGCGGTCGCGCCCGCGAGGTGCGGCGGGAGGCGCGGCGGGAGGAAGCCGAGCGCGCCGCCGGCGCCTACCGGTCGCGCGTGTAGAAGGGGCGTACGCACTCCCGCATCCAGTCCACGACCGGGTCCTGGGCGGCGTCCAACAGCACCATCTGCACCGGCCACCGCACCGGTTCCCGGCCCAGCGCACGGCCCAGGGCGTCGTGCGCGGCCGTGCGGGCCTCCGGGTCCAGCAGGTCCAGCTCCACGCCGACGAACAGCGCGGGCGGGTCGCCCTCGACGCTGGCCAGGCCACGGCGTGCGGTGCGCACCTGCGGCAGTACCGCGAACTCCCCGGCGGCCGCGGCCAGGAAGTCCACCGGCTCCTCCTGCCAGTCGGGCTCGAAGAGCCTCACGCGCGCCCCGGCCGCCACGCCCGGCACCCCCGCGGCGCCGCCCTCGCGGCACAGTTCGGCCACGGCCGGCGGTGGGATGGGGGCGCCGACGGTGCCCTCGGGGTTGATCACGATGCCGACCTGCGGCGGCAGCCCCCGGGCGAACTCGCGGGCGGGCGCGATCGCGAAGGGCAGGTGCGAGCCGGCGCACTGCAGGAACTGCTGCTCGGAGCTGAAGACGGGGACGTACGGCGCTCCGTCGAGCTGGATGGTCGGCAGGTCCAGGTTGGGGCTGTCCGGGCCGCCGCCCTCGGGCAGCGGGACCCACAGGCTGCTGCGTCCGAGCACCTCCAGCAGCCGGGCGCCCGCTCCGGGGGCGCCGACCGACGCGGCGAGGGTCTCCTCCAGCTCGTTCCCGGGCCAACCGCCACCGTGTCCCGGCCCGTACTGCTGCGGCATGGTCATGTCGGAACCCTATCCGCACTCCAGTGAGCCGCGTCCCGCCCGTGCCCTCAGCCCGAGCGCCGCTCGGAGACCTCGAAGGTCTCGGAGACCTCGGAGACCTGGGAGACCTCGAAGCCCTCGAAGACGACACCGCGCAGCGCCCCCGCCGCCGGGCGGTCCAGCAGCGCCGCGGAGACGCAGCCGGCGGGCAGCCGCCCCGCCTCCACGTCCGCCACCAGGCGTCCCACCGCCCGCCGGTGTCGGGCGAACGCGTACGCGGAGACCCCCCGACCCCGCTCCGCCTGGCCGGACAGCGCCACCTCCGGCGGCACGTCCAGCAGCACCAGGTGCAGCCGGCGTCCGCGCCTTCGGGCGTCCCTCGCCAGCCAGCGGCGCACCCAGCTCTGGGTGCCGCAGTCGTGCACCACCACGCCCGCGCCCGAGGCCAGGGCCCGGCGCAGCGACAGGTAGTGCGCGACGCGGACCAGGGGACGGTAGACGCCGTAGGGCAGCCAGGCGGGCAGGCGCCGCTCCCAGCGCTCCCGCATGTCCTGGGAGTCGATCCGGACCACCGTCTCGTCGGCGGCCACCACACGCCGGATCAGGGTGGACTTGCCGCTGCCCGGCAGGCCGGAGACCACCACCCGGTCGCCCGCGGGGAAGCGCAGGACCCGGGTCGTCGTCGTTCCGCGCAGGTCGTGCCCGCCGACCCGCGCGGACGTGGGCGCCCGACGGGGCACCGTCCCGCTCTGTGCCGCGCAGGCACTCTTCAGGCTGCTCACCGGTGCGCCCTCCCCGCTGTCGGCCGCGTGCCTCGCGGCTTCCCCCCGAGCGTGTCAAGAAGGGTGACGACGGACAAGGCGGCCGGCCGTCGGGAACCCTCGACACCTCCCTCCCCCGTCCTCGCGTCCTTCTCCCGCGCTCGCTCCACCTTTGTCCCGTCTTCGTCGTTCTCCTCGTCCCTTACCCCAACCGTCCTCCCGCCGGCGCGGTTCCCGGCGTCGCGCGGCCCGCCTCCCCCCGGTGCGCCGGACGTGCGATGATGAACGCGCCAACTGCATACCGGCCGTTCGAGTCCGTGCGGGAGAGTTCCCGGCAGCCGCCGGTCACGGCGGGTGACGGGGCGCCGAAGGAGCAAGTCCTCCCTTGAATCTCTCAGGCCCCGATACCGCGCGGACGAGGCACATCTGAAAAGCGGGCGTGTCCCTCCCAGGGGGGAAGCGTCCCACCCAAGGTGCAAGCCGTGGTCCGCTCGGGCTCGTGGCGAACCTCTCAGGTTCCGATGACAGATGGGGAGGATGTCCTCCTCCCACCGTTCACCGGACCTGTCCACGCCACCTCGCCGGGAGCAACAGCCATGAGCGATTCCCCCCGACCCCCCCGACACGTTCCCCTCGACGCCGTCCACCGCGCCCTCGGCGCGACCATGACGGACTTCGCCGGCTGGGAGATGCCGCTGCGCTACGGCAGCGAGCGCGACGAGCACAACGCCGTGCGCACCCGCGCCGGACTGTTCGACCTGAGCCACATGGGCGAGGTCACCGTCACCGGCCCGCAGGCGGGCGAGCTGCTGGACCGCGCCCTGATCGGGCACCTGTCCGCCGTCCCCGTGGGCCGGGCCCGCTACACCATGCTCTGCGACGAGTCCGGCGGCATCCTCGACGACCTGATCGTCTACCGGCTGGGCGTCGAGGAGTACCTGGTCGTCGCCAACGCCGCCAACGCCCAGGTGGTCCTGGACTCCCTCGTCGAGCGCCGCGACGGTTTCGACGCGACCGTGCGGGACGACCGCGAGGCGTACGCGCTGCTGGCCGTCCAGGGCCCCGAGTCCTCCGCCGTCCTGGCGAAGCTCACCGACGCCGACCTGGACGGACTGAAGTACTACGCCGGGCTGCCCGGCACGGTCGCGGGCGTGGACGCGTTGATCGCCCGCACCGGCTACACCGGCGAGGACGGCTTCGAGCTGTTCGTCGCCCCCGGCGACGCGAGGACGCTGTGGGAGGCGCTGACCGAGGCCGGCGCGGACGCGGGCCTGGTGCCGTGCGGGCTGGCCTGCCGCGACACGCTGCGGCTGGAGGCGGGCATGCCGCTGTACGGGCACGAGCTGTCCCGCGACCTCACCCCCTTCGAGGCCGGGCTGGGCCGCGTGGTGAAGTTCGACAAGGCCGGCGACTTCGTCGGTCGCGCCGCCCTGGAGGCCGCGGCCCGCCGGGCGGAGGAGAACCCGCCGCGGAAGCTGGTCGGCCTGGTCGCCGAAGGGCGCCGGGTGCCGCGCGCCGGGTACGCCGTGGTCGCCGCCGACGGCTCGGTGATCGGCGAGGTCACATCCGGGGCCCCCTCCCCCACGCTCGGCAAGCCGATCGCGATGGCCTACGTGGACGCCTCCCACGCCGCGCCCGGCACGGAAGGTGTGCGTGTGGACATCCGCGGTACGCATGAGCCGTACGAGGTCGTCGCGCTGCCCTTCTACCGGCGCGAGCGCTGACGGACACGGCGGAGCGGGGCCCGGCGCGGCCGTCCGCCCCGGGCCCGTCCGTCCCGTCCCACCTGGCAAGACCCGTTTCTCACCATCCGCTTCCGATCAGGAGAATCACGCCATGAGCAACCCCCAGCAACTGCGCTACAGCAAGGAGCACGAGTGGCTGTCGGCCGTCGAGGACGGTGTCGCCACGATCGGCATCACCGAGCACGCGGCCAACGCGCTCGGCGACGTCGTCTACGTCCAGCTCCCCGAGGTCGGCGCCACGGTGACCGCGGGCGAACCCTGCGGCGAGCTGGAGTCGACCAAGTCGGTCAGCGACCTGTACGCGCCCGTCTCCGGTGAGGTCACCGAGGTCAACCAGGACGTGGTGGACGATCCGGCGCTGGTGAACTCCGCCCCTTACGAGGGCGGTTGGCTGTTCAAGGTGAGGCTGTCGGAGGAGCCGGAGGACCTGCTCTCCGCCGACGAGTACACCGCCTTCACCAACGAGTGACCCTCGGTCGGGACGGTCTCGGGCCCGTCCCGTCGTCCGCCGTCCAGCACACCACGATCGGAAAGATCCGATGTCGCTTCTGAACAGTTCCCTGCACGAGGTCGATCCCGACGTCGCCGCCGCCGTCGACGCCGAGCTGCGACGCCAGCAGTCCACCCTGGAGATGATCGCGTCGGAGAACTTCGCTCCGGTCGCCGTCCTCCAGGCCCAGGGTTCGGTCCTCACCAACAAGTACGCCGAGGGCTACCCCGGGCGCCGCTACTACGGCGGCTGCGAGAACGTCGACGTGACCGAGGACCTGGCCCGCGAGCGGGTGAAGGCCCTCTTCGGCGCCGAGGCGGCGAACGTCCAGCCGCACTCGGGGGCGCAGGCCAACGCCGCGGCGATGTTCGCCCTGCTCGACCCGGGCGACACGATCATGGGTCTGGACCTCGCCCACGGCGGCCACCTGACCCACGGCATGCGGATCAACTTCTCCGGCAAGCTCTACGACGTGGTCGCCTACCACGTCGACTCCTCCACCGGTCTGGTCGACATGGCGGAGGTCGAGCGGCTGGCGAAGGAGCACCGTCCGCGGATGATCATCGCCGGCTGGTCGGCGTACCCGCGGCAGTTGGACTTCGCGGCCTTCCGCCGGATCGCCGACGAGGTGGGCGCGCTGCTGATGGTGGACATGGCGCACTTCGCCGGTCTGGTGGCCGCCGGGCTCCACCCGAACCCGGTGCCGTACGCGGACGTGGTCACCACCACGACCCACAAGACGCTGGGCGGTCCGCGCGGCGGGGTGATCCTGTCGAAGCAGGAGCACGCCAAGAAGATCAACTCCGCGGTCTTCCCCGGCCAGCAGGGCGGGCCGCTGGAGCACGTCATCGCGGCGAAGGCGGTGGCGTTCAAGATCGCGGCGACGGAGGAGTTCAAGGACCGTCAGCGCCGCACGCTGGAGGGCGCGAGGCTCCTCGCCGAGCGGCTGACGCGGCCGGACGCCGCCGAGGCGGGCGTGGCCGTCCTCTCCGGCGGCACCGACGTCCACCTGGTCCTGGTCGACCTGCGCGAGAGCGAGCTGGACGGACGGCAGGCCGAGGACCGTCTCCACGCGATCGGCATCACCGTCAACCGCAACGCCATCCCGAACGATCCGCGTCCGCCCATGGTCACCTCGGGCCTGCGGATCGGCACCCCCGCACTGGCCACGCGCGGCTTCACCGCCGACGACTTCCGCGAGGTCGCGGACGTGATCGCCGAGGCCCTCAAGCCGTCGTTCGACGAGGGCAAGGCCGAGGCGCTGACCGTCCGTGTGACGGCCCTGGCCGAGAAGCACCCGCTGTACCCGGGCCTGTAGGACCGGGGTCCGCAGGACCGGGGCCCGGCCCCGCCGGGTGCGCCGCCCGACCGGCGGCGCACCCGGCCGAACCACACCCGCCCACCCGCGGGCCACGCACTCGTCCACCCGACGAGCACACCCACGAGCAGACAAAGGAGTCCGCCGTCGTGGCCATTTCCGTCTTCGACCTGTTCTCCATCGGCATCGGTCCGTCCAGCTCCCACACCGTGGGGCCCATGCGGGCGGCCAGGATGTTCGCGCGCCGCCTGGCGAAGGAGGGCGTGCTGGACCGCACCGACTCGCTCCGGGCCGAGCTGTACGGCTCCCTGGGCGCCACCGGCCACGGCCACGGCACCCCCAAGGCGGTGGTGCTGGGGCTTCAGGGCCACTCGCCCCGCACGGTGGACGTCGAGACGGCGGACGAGGAGGTCGAGCGCGTCCGCCGGTCGGGCCGGCTGCGGCTGCCCGCGGACGATCCGGGCGGCGGTCGCGAGATCGCCTTCGACATGGACGCGGACCTGGTGCTGCACCGCCGCCGTTCGCTGCCGTACCACGCCAACGGCATGACGCTGGCCGCGTACGACGCCGCCGGCGCCCCGCTGCTGGAGAAGACGTACTACTCGGTCGGCGGTGGCTTCGTGGTGGACGAGGACGCCGTCGGCGAGGACCGCGTCAAACTCGACGACACGGCGCTGAAGTACCCCTTCCGCACCGGTGACGAGCTGCTGCGGACCGCCCGCGAGACGGGCCTGTCGGTCTCGGCGCTGATGCTGGAGAACGAGAAGGCCTGGCGCACGGAGGAGGAGATCCGGGCGGGCCTGCTGGAGATCTGGGGGGTGATGCGCGCGTGCGTGGCCCGCGGCATGTCGCGGGAGGGCGTGCTGCCCGGTGGGCTGAAGGTCCGCCGGCGCGCCGCCGCCTCGGCCCGCCGGCTGCGCGCCGAGGGCGACGCCGCCGCGCACGCCATGGAGTGGGTGACGCTCTACGCGATGGCGGTCAACGAGGAGAACGCCGCCGGCGGCCGGGTCGTCACCGCGCCCACCAACGGCGCGGCGGGCATCATCCCGGCCGTGCTGCACTACGCGATGGAGTTCGTCCCCGGCACCGACGACGACACGGTGGTGCGGTTCCTGCTGGCCGCCGGCGCCGTCGGCCTGCTGTTCAAGGAGAACGCCTCCATCTCCGGCGCCGAGGTCGGCTGCCAGGGCGAGGTGGGCTCGGCCTGTTCCATGGCCGCCGGGGGGCTGGCCGAGATCCTGGGCGGTTCCCCGGAACAGGTGGAGAACGCCGCCGAGATCGGCATCGAGCACAACCTGGGCCTGACCTGCGATCCCGTGGGCGGCCTGGTCCAGATCCCCTGCATCGAGCGGAACGGCATGGCGGCGGTCAAGGCGATCACCGCCGCCCGGATGGCCCTGCGCGGCGACGGCCGTCACCACGTCTCGCTGGACAAGGCCATCAAGACGATGAAGGAGACGGGCGCGGACATGAAGGCCAAGTACAAGGAGACCGCCCGCGGCGGGCTCGCGGTCAACGTCATCGAGTGCTGAGAGGGGCCGCTCCGGCCCTCGGGTTCCCGCCCTTCGCCGCCGCCGGGTCCTCCCCGGTGGGAAGTCCCCGGAGAGGTCCCGGCCGGGAGCCGCCGCGAGCGCCTGTCCGACTCCGGGTTCTCGGGTGACGTGCGTCTCGCCCGCCCGCACACCCACACCGCCCGGCAGACCGCGCCGGACGGTGCGGGCGGGACCCGGACCGGCTTCCCCGAAGGGCCGGCGAGGCCCTGTCCCCCCTGCCCCTCGTGCCTGCCCGAGCGGCAGGGCCGGTCACCGGCGTTCCGGCTGTTCGGCGGCAGGGCCCCGCCCAGGGGCACGAGCGCTCCGGTCGCTGCTGTTCTTCACCGCTCCGGCCAGGTCGGGTGCGGGGGCCGTCACCGGGAAGCGGGTCCGCGCCGGTGCGACGGGTGGTGCGACAGGTGGTGGTCAGTCCTTCCTCCCCGGCGTCGCGGCCGTGGGCGGGGCGGTGATCGAGCCGTCGGGGCCGATGGTGGGGAGGGCCTTGTGCGGGGTGGGCAGCAGGGCCTTGCGAGGGTCGATCGTGCCGTCGGGAGAGACGCCGTACAGGGCGCTGTAGATGTTGCGGACTGCAGGGGCCGATGCTCCGGAGCCCGTGCCGCCCTGGGAGATCGTCATCACCACCGCGTAGTCCTCGGTGTACGCGGCGAACCACGACGTCGTCTGCTTGCCGTGGACCTCGGCCGTGCTGGTCTTGGCGTGCAGCGGAATCCTCTCCTGAGGCCAGCCGCGGAAGCGCCAGTCGGCCGAGCCGCGCGTGACGACGCCTGCGAGGGCCTCGTCGACGGCCTCGCGGGTGGCCTCCGTCATGGGGAGCCTGCCGTGCGCCTTCGGCCTGATCTCCCGCACCTTCCTGCCGTCGGGGCTGACGATCGCCTTGCCGACCGTGGGGGTGTGGAGGGTGCCGCCGTTGGCGATCGCCGCGTAGACCACGGCCATCTGGAGGGGGGTGACCAGGGTGTCGCCCTGGCCGATGGAGTAGTTGACGGCGTCACCGGCGCGCAGCAGGTTGCCCTCGCGGCAGTTCTCGTGGGCGACCCTCTCGGCGTAGCTCCCGTCCTTCCTGCCGTACTCGCACCAGGCGTCCTTGTTGGCCTCCCAGTACCGCTGCTTCCACTTCCGGTCGGGGACGCGGCCGGCGGCCTCGTCGGGCAGGTCGATGCCGGTCGGCCGGCCCAGGCCGAAGTCGTGGGCCGTCCTGTGGAACCAGTCCCGCGCCTCGTCGTGCGGGCGGAGCCCGCCGTCCTTCTTCCACTCCTCGTGGGCGAGCCGGTAGTAGACCGTGTCGCAGGACACCTCCAACGCACGGCCCAGCGAGATCGGGCCGTGGTCCTCCGATTCGAAGTTCGTGAAGGTGCGGCCGCCGATCGTGTACGAGCTCGAGCAGTCGTACGGCCCCTCGAACGAGTGGCCCGCGTTGACTGCGGCCGTCGTCGACACGACCTTGAAGATGGAGCCGGGGGCCGACAGGCCCTGGATCGCCCGGTTCAGGAGCGGGTGGTTGGACTTCTTCCCGGTGAGCTCGGCGTAGTCCTCGGCGGAGATGCCGCCGACCCACGCGTTCGGGTCGTACGCCGGGTTGGACGCCATGGCGACGACCCGCCCCGTCCTGGCCTCCAGCACCACGACCGCGCCCGCGTCCGCCTCGTAGTTCCGGCGGGTGTTGCGGTCCCACTCCTTGCGAGCGGCCTTCATCGCCTCGCTCAGCTCTTTCTCGGCGACGGCCTGGACGCGGGCGTCGATGGACGTGACGAGGTGGGAACCGGGGCGGGGCGGTTCGCTCTCCATCCGGCCGACGACCCGGCCGAGGTTGTCGACCGCGTAGCGGGTGAGGCCGGCCCTGCCACGCAGGTACCGGTCGTAGCTGCGCTCCAGGCCGGAGCGGCCGATCTGGTCGGAGCTGAGCAGCGGCGAGTCGCCGTCCTTGGTCTCCTCGATCTCCTCGTCGGTGACGGGGTGGTGGCCTCGTCGGTGATCGGGATGGGCTGGTAGGGCGAGCCGTTCCAGCACGGCTGCGGCGTCTCCGCGTCGCAGAGGCGGATCTTCTCGGACACCTCCTTGCCAGCCGGTGCCGGACCCGTGGGGAACAGCGCCTTTCCGGAATGTTCGACACGCGGACCGAGCCTAGGGCGGCGGATCGGGCCCGGCGAAGCCGGTATTCGGTCACTCCTGATCACTCCGCGCGGGCCGGACTGCCGCCCGGCCCGCGGTGACGAACCGGGCGGCCGCGGTGAACGGGCGGAACCGCGGGCGAGGTCCCTGTGGAGGTCACCGGCCGGTTCGGCGGCCCGGGCCCCGCCGTGGAACTCGCGCCCAACCGTCGGTCCTCGGCCTCATCGGATGGATCCGGACAGACTCGTCTCGTGCGAAGATCTCGACGGGCCGTCGCCGCATGGAACCCGGTCCCGCATGTTGGTCCGTCTTCTCACATATTGGGCAGACGTAGCCTCCTCCCTACCCGCTTTGATGACCTTTGGGGGTGACTGCGACGGATTAATCTCCCTCCCCCGACACCCCTTTCCTTTCGTCTCGGGCGTGTCCAGAAGGCGACACATACCATTCAGCAGAAACGAATTTGTACCTAGCCTGTGCCGCATGACGCATTCCCGCAGCCATGGTGATTACGCGCCACCCCATCGACGCCGCCGCCGCGGCCGGATGACCTTCTCGACGATCGCCGCACTGGCCATAACCGCCGGGATCGCTTACTGGGGGTACTCCACCCTGGCCACCGACGGGGAAGCGGACGACCCTCAGGTGGTGAACGCGACGAAGGAGCTGCGGAAGTTTCTCGACGCATGGGAGGCGGGCGATGCCCGGCTGGCCGGTCAATTGACCGATACACCCGATAATGCCGAGTCGCTGATCACGTCCGTCATGACGAACTTAAAACCGTCGAAGACCGAGATCACGACCGGCGGCGGCGACAGGAAAGCGGAAGGGGAAGTAGAGGTTCCGTTCACGGTGCGGATGGACCTGCCGGGAGCGGGAAAGTACACCTGGGAGTCAAGGGCGAGCTTACGCGGGGACGACGACCGGTGGAAGGTCGAGTTCCGCACCCAGATGGTGCATCCGCAGATGGTTCCGGGACAGACTCTCGCCCTGAAGTCACGGGAGAGGGCCGCCATCCTCGACGCCAGGGGCAGGGAGCTCCAGGCGGCCTCCCTCGTCGGGGTCGTCGACGCCGCGACGGGCAAGGGCGTGTCCGGCCTCCAGGCCCGTTACGACCGGCAGCTCACGGGCGGCACGGGCGCGGCGAAGTCGGTCGTGGTCGTGGACCGCCAGTCGGGCCGGGTCGTCAAGCAGCTCACCGGCACGGCCGCGAAGGGCGAACCGGTGCGGACGACCATCGACCCGGAGGTCCAACAGGCCGCGGCCGACGCCTTGGACGGGGTGGAGAAGAACGCCGCGATCGTCGCCGTCGACCCCTCGACCGGCAACATCCTGGCCGTCGCCAACAGGCCGGCGGGCATGAACCGTGCTCTGGAGGGCCGCTACCCGCCCGGTTCGACCTTCAAGGTGGTGACCGCCGCGGCCCTGCTCGAACAGGGCATGGGTCCCTCGGACCGGGCGGACTGCCCCAAGTTCGCCTACGTCAACGGCCAGCGCTTCGAGAACCAGGACCAGTTCGTCCTGCCCGCCGGCTCGACGTTCCGGGACAGCTTCGCGCACTCGTGCAACACCTTCTTCGTCAACTCCCGCGACCGGCTGTCGGACACGGCCCTCCGCGACACCGCGGCGGCGTTCGGAGTCGGCGGCACCTGGGATGTGGGCACCGTGACGTACGACGGCAGCGTCCCCGTCCCGGACAATGACAACCACAAGGCCGCCTCCACCATCGGGCAGGCCCGGGTGCAGATGTCCCCGCTGGTCATGGCGTCGATCGCGGCCACGGTGAAGGAGGGCGCGTTCAAGCAGCCCGTCCTGGTGCCCGAGGCCGTGAAGGAGCGGCACGAGGCCACCGCCCGGCTGGACGCCGGCACCGTCGAAGCACTGCGGAGCATGATGCGCGCGACCGTCACCGAGGGCGCGGGCGAAGCCCTCAGGGGCATCCCCGGTGAACCGCACGCCAAGACGGGCACCGCCGAGTTCGGCACCGAGACCCCTCCCCGCACGCACGCCTGGATGATCGGCTACCAGGGCGACCGGAACCTCGCCTGGTCGGTGCTGCTGGAGGACGGCGGCTCGGGCGGTTCCGACGCCGGTCCGATCGCCGCGAAGTTCCTCAGGAGCCTGACGGGATGAGGCCCGCGCGCCCTTGACTCCAGGCCGGCTCGCCGACTTCCCGCGCCCGGGAAGCGGTACGGGGGGAACGGCGCCTCCACCCCCCGCCCCCGTCGGCAGCACCGCACCGCTGGTTCATCCGATCTCCTTCCGAAGAGCTGTCACCAAGGAAGGCACCCGCGCACGTCCGCCCTCCGGGAAGCGGGCGTGCTCCTTCACGAGAGGGTATCGACATGAGCATCTGGAACGGCGTGACGATCCGGCTTCTCGGTCCCGTGACCCTTGCACGAGACGGTGCGCCGATACCCGTGCCGGGGCAGCGCCAGCGGCGTTTCCTGGCCTCGCTGGCCCTGCGGCCCGGGCAGGTCATCTCCAAGGAGGTGCTCAGCGAGGACTCCTGGGACGGCGAGCCGCCCCTGACCGTGTCGGGGCAGTTGCAGACCTCGGCCTGGATGATCCGGAAGGCCCTGGTGGAGGCAGGCCTCCCCCGGGAGACCCTCGGCTCGCACGACCGGGGCTACGAGCTGCGGGTACCGCCCCGGTCCATCGACCTGTTCGTGTTCCGGGAGACCGTCCGCGAAGCCCGTGACCTGCACGCCTGTGGGGAGCACGGGGGGGCGTCCGACCGGCTCGACAGCGCGCTGGCCCTGTGGAGGGGACCCGCCTTCGTCGACATCACCTCCAGCCGGCTGCGGCTCAAGGCCGAGTCCCTGGAAGCGGAACGGACGGCCGCGGTCGAGCTGCGCGCCCGGATCGACATCGACCTCGGGCGCTACGACGAGGCCATCTCCCGGCTGTCGGAACTGGTCGACGACGACCCCTTCCGCGAGGACCTCTACGTCAGCCTCATGAAGGCCTATTACGCGGAGGGCCGGCAGGTCGACGCGATCCAGGTCTTCCACCGGGCGAAGCGGATCCTGCGCGAGCACATCGGGATCGACCCGGGGGCGCGGATGATGAAGGTGATGCAGGCGATCCTGCACCAGGACGAAAAGTTACTCGGCGTGAGAACCCCGGCATAGAGAACCGGGGCGGGAGAACCAGGACGAGAAGAGCGGCCGACAGCGCGCCGGCCCGGGCCGGAGCATTGCCCCTGTGCATGCTCCGGCCCTTTCCCTTTCCCGGATTAATTACCGGCGACCTTCTCCAGGACTTACCGGGTTTTTACGGAGAGACCTCCGAGAGAGTCGCAAGAGGGGGCCAAGAGCAGTGCGGGCTAGCATTGCGGTGTCGAAATGCGGCGCAAACTCATGGGAGAGCGCATTGAACGACTACTCTCGCGAGAAATTCCTGGACCTGAACGCTTTCCGGGGGCTGGGCGAGGATCCGGTCTACCGTCCCCCCGTACTGAAGGACCGCCCGCGGGACTGGCCACTCGACCGGTGGGCGGAAGCGCCGCGCGATCTGGGCTACTCCGATTTCTCCCGCTATCAGTGGAGAGGGCTGCGTCTGCTCAAGGACCCGGAGGCGCAGGCCGCCCTGCACGACCTGCTGTGGGAATTCCGTCCCCGCACCGTCATCGAACTGGGTGTGTACAGCGGCGGTTCCCTGGTCTGGTTCCGCGACCTGACCCGGCTCATGGGCATCGACTGCCAGGTCATCGGGATCGACAAGGACCTGTCCCGCTGCCAGATCCCGCCCTCCGAGTTGTCGAACATCGCTCTCCACGAAGCCGACTGCACCGATCTCGGAACGCTGGAGAAACTCCTCGGCGACGCCGCCCACCCGCTGGTGTTCATCGACGACGCGCACAGCGACACGTTCAACGTCATGCGGTGGGCCGTCGACCACCTGCTCCACGAGGGCGACTACTTCATCATCGAGGACATGATCCCCTACTGGCACCGGTACAGCCCGACCCTGCTGGAGGAGTACCTGGCGTCCTTCCGCGACGTGCTGACCATGGACATGGTGTACGCCAACGCCGGCCCGCAACTGGACCGCGGTGTCTTCCGCCGCTCGGCCGTGAAGGGCTAGGCCGCCGCCGTGTCCGCCGTATCGACCGTCCTGCACTACGCCGCACCGCTGACGCCGGACTCCCCGGACGACGACTGGTGCATCGACGCCCTGTCCCGGCCGCCCGAGGTGATCCTCAACTTCCGCATGGTCCCGTACGAGGCGACCGTCACGGACCTGCGCGACAGCACCGTGCGGCCCACCCTCGACACCATGGGGTTCGAGAAGGCCGAGGCCCCCGTGCGGGACGACCACCGCGCCCTGGCGGAGAACTCCGCGCCGGCCCTCGAACGCTACCGGCGGGAGATCGCGGAGCTGCTGACGTCCGTCACCGGGGCCGGCACGGTGGAGTTCTTCGACGCCACCCTGAGGCGCCAGGACGCCGCCCCCTCCGGCGCGACCCCCCACCAGGCGCCGCACCTGCGCGTCCACGTCGACCAGAGTCCGAACAGCGCCCGCGCCCGCGCCGCCCTGCACGGCGGGGAGGGCCGTCGCTTCGACAGGTTCCAGATCGTCAACATCTGGCGGCCCCTGCTCGAACCCGTCCGCAACTACCACCTCGCCCTGTGCGACTACCGGTCGCTGGACCTCTCCGCCGACCTCGTGGCGACCCGGCTGGAGTTCCCGGAGTGGCTCAAGGACCGCGAGAGCTACTCCGTGAAGCACAACCCCCGCCACCGCTGGCACTACTGGCGGTCGCTCTCACCCGACGAGGTCCTCCTCTTCAAGTGCTACGACAGCGCGAGCCGCGGGCTGGCGCTTGCCGCGGACGGCGTGGAACGCCCCGGGCTGGCCGACGTGGCCGGCCTCTGCCCGCACACGGCGTTCCACGACGAGAAGGGACCCGACACCGGGCATCTACGAACCTCACTGGAAATGCGCGCCGTACTTTTCTACGACTGATCAGGGAAGGAGTGGGCCGCCATGGCGGACACGATGGGGCCCCGAGTCCCCCTCTTCAGCCTCACCGAGCTGAAGAAGGGCACCGACCGGGAAGAGTTCCGCAGGTGCGTGACGGAGACGGGTGTCTTCTACCTCACCGACTGCGGAGTGCGGGAGCAGGACCACAGGCTCGCCACCGACACGGCGATGGACTTCTTCCGGCACGGCACTCCGGAGGAGAAGGAGGCCGTGACGACGAAGATCCCGACCATGCGCCGCGGCTACTCCGCCCTGGAGGCCGAGAGCACGGCCCAGGTGACCAGGACGGGCACCTACACGGACTACTCGATGTCGTTCTCGATGGGGATCTCCGGCAACCTCTTCCCCTCGCGGCGCTTCGAGGAGATCTGGACGGCCTACTTCGACGGCCTCTACACCGCCGCCCGGGAGACCGCCCGGGTCGTCCTGGAGGCGACCGGTACGTACGACGGCTCGGACGGCAGGGACATCGACACGCTGCTGGACTGCGATCCCGTCCTGCGGTTGCGCTACTTCCCCGAGGTCCCCGAACACCGCGCCGCCGAGTACGAGCCGCGGCGCATGGCGCCGCACTACGACCTGTCCATCGTCACCCTGATCCACCAGACCCCCTGCGCCAACGGGTTCGTCAGCCTCCAGGCCGAGATCGGCGGCGAACTGGTGGACCTGCCGCACGTCCAGGACGCCGTGGTCGTGCTGTGCGGCGCCATCGCACCCCTCGTCACCCAGGGCGCCGTCCCCGCTCCCCGGCACCACGTCAGGTCCCCGCGGGCCGGCCGGCGCAAGGGCAGCGACCGCACGTCGAGCGTCTTCTTCCTGCGTCCCTCCCCCGACTTCGCCTTCTCGGTCCCCAAGGCCCGCGGCTACGGCCTCGACGTCGACACCCTCGACGGCGAGACCGCGACCTTCGGGGACTGGATCGGGACCAACTACGTCACGATGCACGCCACTCCCAACCCGTAACCACTGCCGGCCCGTCCCATCCCGTCCCGGAAGTCCGTTCACACGCGAGGGAAGAGTCCATGGAATACAGGTCCGACGCCGTCTTCGAGAAGCCTTCCATCTTCCGGGAAGGCGTGCGGGAATACGCGGAGCGCTCGTCCTCCCCGGTCTCGGCCGAGCTGCGGGAGCTGGAGGAGGAGACCGTCCGGCTCGCCCCCGAGTGGGCGGACATCGCCACCTCCCCCGTACAGGCGACCTTCCTGCAGATGCTGATATCCGCCGCCGGCATGAACCGCGTGCTGGAGGTGGGCACCTTCACCGGACACGGCACCCTCGCCATGGCCGCGGCCCTGCCGGAGGACGGTGAGATCGTCACCATCGACAGCTACGTCACCGACAAGCGGGCCCAGGAGATCGCCACCCGGGCCTTCTCCCGCAGCCCGCACGGCCACAAGGTCAAGCCCGTGCTGGACGACGCGCTCTCCGGCCTCCAGCGCGTCGACGGCGACTTCGACCTCATCTTCCTGGACGCCGACAAACCCAACTACATCAAGTACTTCGAGAGCATCCTCGCCCGCGACCTCCTCCGCCCCCGCGGTCTCCTGGTGGTCGACAACACCATGTGGGGCGGTGAGGTCCTCGACCCGCGTGACCTGCCGCCCGCCGCGGAGGCGAGGACCGGCGAGGAGTGGGTGGAGCGCCTGTTCGCCAACTGGGCGCACGACGTGGTCAAGTTCAACCGGCACATGGCGGAGGACCCCCGCGTGCGCACGGCGCTGCTCACCGTCCACGACGGCATGACCCTCGTCCAGCTTGCGTCGTGACCGCGCAGGGTGGAATAGGGCTCTCCGTGGCGACCCTGCTGCGGCGCGCGGCCAGTGTGGCCCCCGGCAAGGAGATCCGCGAGGCGGATCCCGCCGGGCGACCCGTCGGCACGCCCTGGGCGGTCCTGCGGCAGCGTGCCCTGCGGCTGACCAACGCCCTGGCCCGGTTGGGTATCGAACCGGGCGGCGCGGTCGCGACGTTCGCCTGGAACAGCACCCGGCACCTGGAGTGGTTCTTCGGCGTCCCGATGGCCAGCCACGTCCTCGTACCGGTCAACGTCCGGTTCTCCGACGAGCAGATCGCCTGGGTCGTGGCCCACGCCAACGCCCGCGTGATGGTGGTCGACGCCTCCCTCACCGGGCGACTGGCACGGCTGCTGCCCCGCCTCCGGAGCGTGCGCGAGTTCGTGGTGATGCCCGACGGCGGTGAGGTGCACCCCGCGTTCGCCGGCGCGCACCACTACGAGGAGCTGCTGGCCTCGGCCGAGCCCGACGAGCCGCGCGACGTCGCGGAGAACCGTACCGCGTGCCTGTGCTACACGGGCGGCACCACGGGCAACCCGAAGGGCGTCGCGCACTCGCACCGCTCGATCGTCCTGCACTCCCTCGCGGTGTGCGCGGCCGATGCCTTCGCGATCCGCGAGCGGGACGTGATCCTCCCGCTGACCCCGCTGTTCCACGCCGCGGCCTGGGGCCTGCCCTACGCCGCCGCCATGGCCGGCGCGGGTCTGGTGTTCACCGGGCCGCACCTGAAGCCGGAGGCCATCGCGGCGACCCTGCGGCGGGAGCGGGTCACCTTCTCGGCCGGGGTGCCCACCTTCTGGCTCGCCCTGGACGAACTGGATCCTCCCGAAGAGGTGTTCGCCTCCCTGGAGCGGATCGTCTGCGGCGGCTCGGCCATCCCGTACGGCCTGGTGCGCCGGTACGCCGACCGCGGCGTGACCATGCAGCAGGGGCTCGGCATGACGGAGAACATGGCGCTGGTCGCCCTGACCACCGTCCGCGGCAGTCAGGAGTCCCTGCCGCCCGAGAAGCAGCTCGAACTGCACGACACGCAGGGCCTGGCCGTGCCCGGCGTCGAGCTGCGGCTGGTGGGCGAGCGGGACGAGGTCCTGCCGCACGACGGGGTGACCCAGGGCGAGTTGGAGGTCCGGTCGTTCTGGGGGGCGACGCGCTACGAGAACCCCGGCGACGACACCAACACCAGGAAGTTCCACGACGGCTGGCTGCGCAGCGGCGACATCGCGTCCATCGATCCGGACGGCTACGTGCGCATCACCGACCGCAGCAAGGACCTGATCAAGTCGGGCGGCGAGTGGATCAGCTCGATCACGGTCGAGTCCGCGCTCATGGACCACCCCGACGTCCTGGAGGCGGCCGTCGTCGCCATGCCGGACGCCCGGTGGCAGGAGCGGCCGTTGGCGGTCGTGGTGGCCCGCCCCGGCGCCGGGGTCGCCCCGGAGGCGCTGCGGGCCTTCCTGAACGGCCGGCTGCCCAAGTGGTGGCTGCCGGACCGCTACGTGTTCGTGTCCGAGATCCCCAGGACGGCCACGAACAAGTTCGACAAGAAGGTGCTGCGCAGCCGTTACGCCGGCCACTGACAGCCAGACCGACGACCGGGCCGGCCGACCCGGACCCGGCCACGGAGGGAACGCGGGCATGCGACTGAACAACACCGGAGCGTGGCAACCCGGCGACGCTCCGGGAGGCCGACGCTTCGTCGAGACCCACCCGGCCGACGCACCCCTGCGACTGGTCTCCGGACAGACCCTCGGACCGGTGACCATGTCGTACGAGAGCTGGGGCGCCCTCGACGCGGACCGGAGCAATGCGGTCCTGATCCTCCCGCCGCTGAGCATGACCAGCCACGCGGCGGGACCGGCCGGTCCCGGCCACCGTGCCGAGGGCTGGTGGAACTCCCTCATCGGACCGGGCAGGGCCGTCGACACGGACCGCTTCCACGTCGTGGTCGCCAACAACCTCGGCGGCTGCGACGGGAGCACCGGCCCCGCGAGTCTCGACGCCCGTGGCAGACCCTGGGCGTCCCGGTTCCCCGCGCTCGACGTGGTGGACCAGGTCGAGGCCGAGGCCGCGCTCGCCGACGCGCTGGGCATCGAGCGCTGGCACACCGTCATCGGCATGTCCATCGGCGGCGCCCGCGCCCTGGAGTGGGCCGTCTCCCGCCCCCACCGGGTGGGCCGGCTCCTCCTGATCGCCGTGGCGGCGGCCACCCGGGTCGAGCAGGCCGGCCACACGCACGTCGAACTGGAGCTGATCCGGCGGGACCCGCACTTCCACGGGGGCGATTTCTACCACCTCCCCGAGGGGTGCGGGCCCCGCACCGGCGTCTCCCTCGCCCGCAGCTTCGCCCACATGCGCTACGGCACGGAGCGCTACTGGCAGGAGCGGTTCGGCGGGCAGGCCTGGTACCACGATCCGGGCGTCTGCCACGCCAAGTTCCGCGAGTACGTCCTCGCACAGGGCGACAAGGTGTGGGAGCGCTTCGACGCCAACGCGTACCTCGTGCTCTCGGAGACCGCCCTCAACGCCACGGTCGCCCGGGGCAGGGGCGGCATCGGCGAGGCGCTCGCCCGGATCACCTGCCCCACCCGCGTCCTCGGATTCTCCACCGACCGCGCGTACCCTCCCGAAACCCAGCGGGAGCTGGCGGCCGGCATCCGCGGCGCCCGGGTGGACATCGTGGACACCGACCTCGGGCACTACGGCTTCATCCTCGCGCCCGAACTGATCGAGCCGCACCTGCGCCTGGCTCTCGCATAGGGGGGACCGGTGCTCGCCGTACTGCTCGTGGGCGCCTTCATGCCCACCCTGGACTTCTTCATCGTCAACGTCGCCGTCCCGTCCATCACCGAGGACCTGCACGCGAGCAGCGGCGAGACCGAGCTCGTCGTGGCCGTGTACGCCATCGTCTACGCGTCCCTGCTGGTGCTCGGCGGGCGGCTGGGCGACCACTGGGGCCGCGAGAGGACGTTCGTGGTGGGCCTCGCCCTCTTCACGGCGACGTCCGCGATGTGCGGCTTCGCTCCCGACGTCTGGTGGCTGATCTGCGGCCGGGCCCTCCAGGGCGGCGCGTCCGTGGTGCTGTTCCCGCAGGTGCTCGCCCTCATCCGGATCCACTACCCGCCGGCGGAACGCCCCCGCGTCATGCGCGTCTACGGCCTTGCCACGGGCAGTGCCATGGCCCTCGGCCAACTCCTCGGCGGACTGCTGATCAGCCTGGACTGGCTGGGCCTCTCCTGGCGCTGGGCCTTCCTCGTCAACCTGCCCGTGGGAGCGGTCACGCTGGTCCTCGCCCCGCTGCTGCTGCCGGCGACGGGTCGGCGGGCCGGCCGCCTGAGCTTCGACCGCACCGGAGTCGTGCTGTTCGCCGGCGCCATGGTGCTCCTGGTGCTACCCCTGACGGTCGGCCGCTCGGCCGGCTGGCCGGGGTGGACCCTCCTCATGCTCGCGGGCGCCGCCGCGGCGCTGCCGGGCTTCTGGCTCTGGGAACGCCGCACCGAGTCCCTGGGACGCGACCCGCTCCTGCCGCCCGGTCTGCTGCGCGTGCGCGCCCTGCGCACCGGGCTGCTGACCGTCGCCTCCTTCTACGCCTCCCTGTCGTCGTTCCTGTACGTGCTGGCCCTCCTCCTCCAGAACGGGCAGGGCCTCACCCCCCTTCAGGCGGGCCTGGTGTCCAGCCCGCTGGCCCTCGGCTTCTGCGTGGCCAGCATGTCCTCCGCGTACCTGACGAACCGCTGGGGCACCCGCCCGCTGAAAGCCGCGATGGGGGTCCAGATCGCCGGCTACGCGGGCCAGTTCCTGCTGCTGCCCGACGGGGCCGCGGCCGTGAACATCCCCGCGCTGGCGGCGCTGCTCGCCGTCAACGGGGTCTGCACCGGGGTCGTGATGGCTCCGCTGCTGGGTCTCGTCCTCGACAAGGTGGATTCCGCGCGGGCGGGTGCCGCCAGCGGTCTCCTGGCCACGACCCAGCAGGTCGCCGGCGCCGTCGGGCTCTCCGTCATCGGCATCGTGTTCCACGGCGCCGGGCGGAACACGGCGCTCGCCCCCGCCCGGATCGCCGACGGCTACCGACACGGCCTGCTGTACCTGGTCCTGACCTCCGCCGCGACCCTGGCCGGGCTGTTCCTGCTGACCCGCGTACGGGACGCCACCCGGCCCGCCGGCGCGCCGGACGGCGATGCCCGGCGCGTGTCCTCCCGGAACTGAGGTCCCGCCTCCCCGGACATGTCTTCCCTGGCCATCCCATCGTGTGAACGGTTCCCGCGTGGTTGCGCGACTCGTCACACGAAAGGACGGCCCGAGTTGGACTCCGCCGGCCGGAGCGCGTAAAACGGGGGCGACCCCGTCCACGCACCGGCCACGGCAGGGCCGACTCGGCTTTTCCGAAAGCAGGTACACCCGCATGTCCCTCAAGCAGTCCGGCCTGCCCCGCCGCGCCTTCCTCACCGCGGCGGCCCTACTGCCCCTGACCGGCTGCGGCGGTACGCAGGACCGCTCGGTCACCCTGGGATCCCACGCGTCGGCACGGCCCTCCGCCTCTCCCTCCGCCTCCGCGACCCTGCTGGACGCCGCTCCGCTCCGCGCGCTCGAGCGCAAGCACGATGCCCGGCTCGGCGTGTACGCCCTGGCCACCGGTACGGGGAAGGCGATCGCCCACCGGGCAGACGAACGCTTCGCGTTCTGCTCCACGTTCAAGACCCTCGCCGTCGCCGCCGTCCTCCACCGCAATCCGCTCAGCCACCTGGACGAGCACGTCACCTACACCTGGGACGACATCAAGTCCATCTCCCCCATCACCAGGCAGAACGTCGCCAAGGGCATGACGGTGGGCCAACTGTGCGACGCCGCCATCCGCCACAGCGACGGCACGGCCGCCAACCTGCTGCTGCGCGACCTCGGCGGCCCGGAGCGGCTGACCGCCTACCTGCGGAAGCTCGGCGACACCGTCAGCCGCCTCGACCGCTACGAGCCCGAGCTGCACCAGGCCCGCCCCGGAGACCCGCGCGACACCACCTCGCCCCGGGCGATCGCCGCCGATTACCGCACGGTCGTCCTGGGTGACGCGCTCGCCGCCGACAAGCGCGCCCTCCTCACCGACCTCCTCGTCCGCAACACCACCGGCGGCAACCGCATCCGGGCCGGGCTCCCCAAGGGCTGGCGGGTCGCCGACAAGACCGGAACCGGCAACTACGGCCGGGCCAACGACATCGCCGTCGTGTGGCCGCCGCGCTCCGCCCCCCTCGTGATGGCCATCATGTCCGAGCGCTCCGAACAGGAGGACCGCCCCAGCGAGGCCCTGATCGCCGAAGCCGCCGAGCACATCGCCGCCGCGCTGACCTGACCGGGGCCGGCCGCTCCCGCCGCCTCACCCGATCCGGGTCAGCCTCTCCCGGAAGGACGGCTCCCGCAGCTCCGACCGCAGCGCCACCGGCACGCGCCGCTCCTTCGCGCCGCCCAGCACCAGCTCACCGACCACGGTCCCGGCCTTCGCCCCGGCGGCAACGGTCCTGCCCCCGTCCCGGAACGAGAGCGCCAGCTTCTGCCCCGGCACCCCGACCACCTTCAAATCCCGCGTGGCGACCAGCGGTACGCGGCCGCCCAGACCGTCGTCGACGTGTCCGACGACCTGGCCCTTCCGCACCGCCGTCGCCGAGGTGAGCGCCTCCCGGACCGCCTTGACGACCTTCTTGCTGTTGTCCTGCACCAGCAGGAGACTGTTCGAACCGTTGGGATCCGGTCCCGTGACGTGCTGGTCCAGCATCGTGCCCAGGATCAGCCGCTCCTCGCCGTCCACGGTCTTGTACGCCGCCCAGGACAGCGTGCCGCCCGCGGGGGTGTTGGAACCGGTCTTGATGCCCCTGATGCTCAGCCCGGCCAGGATCAGCCGGTCGTTGTTGTTGATGATGCGCCCGACCCCGGGGATGTCGGCGTTGGGCATGGCGACGATCGCGCGGAAGGTGTCGAACCTCATGACCGCCTCGGCCAGCTTGAGCTGGTCGACGGCTGTGCTGACGGTCCCCTTGTCCAGGCCGCTGGGGTCGGTGTACGTGGTGTTCTTCATGCCGAGCGACCTGGCCGCCTCGTTCATCTTCCGGACGAACTCGGTCTCGTCCCGGGTCCCCGTGTTCCACCGGGCCAGCAGCCGGGCCACGTTGTTGCCCGACGGGATCATCAGCATCTTCAGCATGTCCTGGAGGCTGAACGTCTGGCCGACCCGCAGTCCCTCGATGCGCGACTCGTGCACGGCCTTGCCCTCCCCCACGGCCCGGGCGTCGACCGTGACCCGCGGGCCCGGCTCGTCCCTCCCGATCGGGTGCTCGCGCAGGATCACGTAGGCCGTCATGATCTTGGCGACGCTCGCCGTCGGAACGGGTTTCTGCTCCCCGAACGTCCCTATGGTGCCCGAACCCACGACCTTGACCGCGGCCTGTCCCTTCTCGGGCCACGGCATGGTGAACGTGCCGCCGCCGACGGTGAAGGACGACGCACCCGGGTCGAGGACGAGGGTCGGCCCGGGCAGCGGACGGAGCAGTTGGGCGGCGAGGACGGCCGGCACGAGGAGCGCCACGAGAAGCGTCCATATCCTGGCCCTGCGGAGGAACGTGCGGGCCGGGGTGCGCGGTGGCGGCGGGGTGTTCGTGAGGTGCGCGAGCAGGTCGAGCGGGGAGGCGGCGGGCTGCGCGTCGCGCACGTCCTGCGCGGTGGCCGGGATGGCGGGCGGCTCGGCGCGCGGCATGTCGGCGACCTCGATCGCCACCGTCTCAGCGGCTGCGGCCGCGCCCTCCGGAACCCGTAACGCGACCGTCCGGGTGTTCTCGGAGGGCTCCGCCTCGGCGGGCTTCGCGGTCTCGGCGGCCTCGGCGGCCTCTCCGGGCTCGTCCCCGGCAGCCGCCGCGGCACTCCCGTCCGGCGCCGTGCCACCGGCCTCGCCGGCGGCGGCCTCGGCCTTCTCCGGCGGCTCATCGGCGGCGTCCTCGGTCTTCCCGGCGGTGTCCTCGGCCGCCGGAGCCGGGGCTTCCTCCACAGCGGCGTCCGCATCCCCCTCGTCCGCCTCTCCCGACGGCTCGCCGGCGGCCTCCGGCTTCTCCGGCTTCTCCGCCGACTTCTCCGGCTCGTCCGCCGACTTCTTCGGCTCCGGGTCCGGCTTCCCCGTGCGCTCCTCGGTCACGGCTGGGCCCGGGGCACGCTCTGTGTCCAGGGGCTCCACCGGCGCGTCGTCCCGGTCGAGGGTGCCGGTGTCGAGTGTTCGGTCCGCCATCGCTTTCTCCTTCGTGCGCCCACGGCACACGTGTCCTGCCGGGCAGGCACGTCACGCGTCCTGGCGCAAGGGCTGGTGGTTCTCGCCGGGCGATCCGCGGCCTTCCGAGGGCCCGTCGGTGATCGCCACGCGGCGGCGCGGCCAGCGTATCCGATCACTGTTCGGGAACCGCGGCGGCAACCGTGGGCGGACGGCTGGAAACAGCCGGGGAACCGGCACCGCCCCGGTCGGTGGTGCCGACCGGGGCGGTGTGCCGGAGTCCGGGCTACCGGGAGAAGTTCACGCCTTGGGCGAGCGTCACCCGCCCGGAGTAGTTCACCGTGTTCGTCGCGCGGCGCATGTAGGCCCGCCATGCGTCGGAACCGGACTCGCGTCCGCCGCCCGTCTCCTTCTCACCGCCGAACGCACCTCCGATCTCCGCGCCCGACGTGCCGATGTTGACGTTGACGATGCCGCAGTCCGCGCCGTCGGCGGCCAGGAACCGCTCGGCCTCCCGCTGGTCGTTGGTGAAGATCCCGGACGACAGTCCCTGCGGTACGTCGTTGTGCAGCCGGATCGCCTCGTCGAGGTCCCGGTAGGTCAGGACGTACAGGAGGGGTGCGAAGGTCTCCTCGCGCACCACATCGGTCTGGGCCGGCATCCGGACGATGGCCGGCCGGACGTAGTACGCGTCCGGGGCCGCCTCGGCGAGTTGCCGCTCGCCGCCGGCGACGAGGGTTCCGCCGTCCGCGGCGGCCCGGTCCAGGGCGGCCTGCATCCTGGTGTGGGACGCCTGGTTCACGAGCGGTCCCACCAAGGTGGTGTCCCGGAACGGGTCGCCGATCGGCAGTCGGCCGTACGCCCGGACGAGCCGTTCGACGACGGTGTCGGCGACGTCCTCGTGCACGATCAGCCGGCGGAGCGTGGTGCACCGCTGGCCCGCCGTGCCCGCGGCGGCGAACACGGCGGCGTTGACGGTGAGGTCGAGGTCCGCCGACGGGGTGACCACGGCGGCGTTGTTCCCTCCGAGCTCCAGCAGGGCGCGGCCGAACCGGGCGGCCACCCGGGGTCCCACCGTCCGGCCCATCCGGGTCGATCCGGTCGCGCTGACCAGCGGCACGCGCGGGGAGTCGACCAGCCGCTCGCCGGCCTCCGCCGCACCGAGGAGGACCTGGTTGAGGTGGGCCGGGGCGCCGGTCTCCGCGGCGGCGCGGTCGAGGAGGGCGGTGCAGGCCAGCGCGGTCAGCGGCGTCAGCTCGGACGGCTTCCACACCACGGTGTCGCCGCACACCAGGGCCACCGCGGTGTTCCACGCCCACACCGCGACCGGAAAGTTGAAGGCGGTGATCACACCGACCACGCCCAGCGGGTGCCAGGTCTCCATCAGCCGGTGGCCCGGGCGTTCGGAGGGCATGGTGCGGCCGTAGAGCTGCCGGGACAGGCCCACCGCGAAGTCGCAGATGTCGACCATCTCCTGGACTTCGCCGAGCGCCTCGGAGCGGATCTTGCCGGCCTCGACGGTGACCAGGTCGGCCAACTGCTCCCGGTGCTCGGCCAGCAGCTCGCCGAGCCGCTTGACGAGCGCGCCGCGCACTGGCGCCGGGGTCGTCCGCCAGGTGAGGAACGCCGTGTGCGCGGCCTCGACCGCCCGGTCCGCATCGGCGGGGGTGTCGGCGCGCAGGCCGAACAGTCCGGCCCCGGTGATCGGTGTACGCGCGGTGAGGGTGTCGCCCTTGAACGCGGCGAGTTCGACCCCGCAGCCCGCCAGGGCCGCCTCCGCCCTGGCGCGTACGTCGTCGGTACTGCTGACTGCTGCTGTAACCACGTGGGTTGCCCTCTTCCGTGCCTAGGAGACCTTCTGGGTGCGGAGGTTGACGTAGTTGCCTCCGATCCAGTCCCGGAACGTCGCGGTCTCGCCGTCCAGGCTGATGTCGAATCCGCACTGCCGCGCCAGTGGGACGGAGAACGTGAAGTCGGCGTTGGGCCGCAGGAAGAAGACGCTCGACGTGCGGCTGCTGCCCGCGATCTGGTCCCGGCGCGGCGCCGCGACGTGGTGCCGCGGGGCCTTCACGCGGCCGCCGGTCACCAGGGTCGCAACGGCCCCGCAGAACACCAGCGCCGCGTCCGTCCTGGCCGGCAGGTCGACGAAGGTGCCGCCGACCTCGCACTGGAGGCTCACGAAGCCGTTCGGGCACGGGGTCTGCTGGATCAGCGTCACCGTCGACAGATCGTAGTGCGGCGCCATCCGGAGGGGCTCCTCTTCGGCGCTGCGGTGCTCGGGCACCTCGGGGAAGTAGCGGAACCGCAGCAGCGGTTCGCAGTGGACGAACGCCTCGGTGCCGCCCTCCGGCTCGGTTCCCGTGGCCTTCAGGACCTGCCGCGCCACCTCCTGGGAGGTGGCGTACATGCTGTCGAAGTAGTGCGTCCAGATCCGTTCGAAGTCGGCCGTGGGGAACACGTTGTCCGAGGTCCCCATCGAGTAGCACATCGAGTAGTCGGTGTACGCACCGGAGTTGGTGATCTTCGCTGTGCTCTCCGACTCCAGGCCCGTGAATCCACGGCGCATGGCGGGGTCCTTGGAGGTCACGGCCCGCTTCTGCTCCTCGGTGCCGTGTTCGAAGAAGTCCACGGCGACGTCCTTGGCGGACTTGTGGTCGCCCTCCGACAGGCCGCTGTCCGTGAGGTAGAAGACGCCCTTCTCCTCCAGGCAGGCGCGGAACTCCTCCCGGTGGCGGCCCTCCCGGAGCTCCGCCAGGCTGAACGTCGGAACCGTCGTGTCCATCAGCACTCACTGTTCCTCTCGTGATCGGACGGGGCCCGCTGCCCCATCAGCTCCTCCAGCGCGTCCGCCAACCGGTCGATTTCGGCCTCGGTGTTGTAGAAGTTCACCGAGATCCGCAGCAGCGGGCCGTCCGGCCCCTCGACCGCCGACGTCTCGATGCGGTGGCGCTCCCGCAGCCCCCGGCGCACCTCGTTCGCGTCCCGTCCCGGGGGCAGGCGGAACGCGACCATCCCGGCGGACAGGCCGGGCGCCTCGGGAGTGGCCGGTTCCAGTCCCCGCAGTCCGGTGAGGCGGTGACGCACCCGGTCGGCGAGTTCGCGTCGGCGGGCGGCGATCCGGTGGTGCCCGAACCCGGCCAGGAAGTCGATCGCCTCCGGCAGTACGAGCCAGGGGCACAGGTCCCGCGTCCCCTCGCACTCCAGCCTGCGCAGCCGCGGGGTGCTGCCGAACCGGTCTCGTTCGTCCGGCGCCCCGCTCCCCGCCGCCGGGTGGTAGGCCCAGCTCACCTGGAGTGGTTCGAGGCTGTCCTGCCGCCCCTCGCCGATGTGCAGGAATCCCACGCCGGTGGGCGCGAGCAGCCACTTGTGGCCGCTTCCCGCGTAGAAGTCGCACGGAACGGACGCCAGGTCCAGGTCGATGAGCGCCGGCGCGTGGGCTCCGTCGACGACCGTGACGATTCCGCGCCGCCGGGCCTCCCGGCACAGCTCGGCGGCGGGCAGCACCATCCCGGTCGCGGCCGTGACATGGCTGAAGCACAGCAGCCGGGTCCTCGGGCCCATCGCCGCGACGGCGGCCTCCACGATCTCCCCGGGACCGACGGGCCGGGGCGGCAGCCGGAACGTCCGCGGCTCCAGGCCCTGGCGCCGCGCCATCCGCTCCCAGCACCAGCGCATCGGCGTGTACTCGTGGTCCGACAGCAGGATCTCGCCCGGTGCGGTCAGGTGCAGCGAGGACGCCACCAGGTTGACGGCCTCCGTCACATTGGTGGTGAGGACCAGGCGGTGCGGGTCCCCGCCCAGGAAGCCGGCCAGGCGCTCCCTCGCCTTCCACAGCAGCGGGGGCACCTCGTGCAGCAGGAAGTCCATCGGCGCGCGGGCGAGATGGGCGCGGAGGTCGCCGACGCGGGCGAACGTGGCACGGGGCAACTGTCCGCCGGAGCCGGTGTTGAGGTTGACGACGGTCGGGTCGAGGAGCATACGGCCGCGGGCATCGTCCCAGTCGGCAACGGCCATGTCGTGATCTCCCACGGAATTCAGAAAAGAAAAGGAGGTCCGCGGCCCACCGGAATTCGGTCGACGGGAAACACCGTATCAGTTGCACCGGATCCCGAACAGAGTGTTTTCCGCCGGATCCCCGAGAAGGCGAAGAGAATTTCGAGAGAGCCGAAAGAGGGGACCAAGAGGGGTGCAGGTTAATATCGGAATCCGCTAATTTCCAGTCCATCGCCACAGCGCGCCGGCAGTTGAACTCCCTGACAATTCATCCTGCTCTAACAGGAGTTTTCACGCATGGACGAGCAAGTGCGTCGCCCTGACAGCGGCCCTTCGGAGACGGCACGTCTGACCGCCCGGGACGTGCACCGCGTCCTGGAGCACCACGTCCTGGTGGACGGCTACGGCATCGTTCTGGATCTGTCGGCCAGCAGCGGATCCCGGCTTGTCGACGCCATCACCGGAAACGAATACCTCGACCTCTTCTCCTTCTTCGCCTCGGCGCCGCTCGGTATCAATCCCTCCTGTATCACCGACGATCCGGAGTTCCTGCGGGAACTCACCGCGGCGGCCGTGAACAAGCCCTCGAACCCCGATGTCTACACGATTCCCTACGCCCGGTTCGTCAAGACGTTCGCCCGTGTGCTCGGCGATCCGCTGCTGCCCCACCTGTTCTTCGTGGACGGCGGAGCACTGGCCGTCGAGAACGCCCTCAAGGCGGCCTTCGACTGGAAGGCGCAGAAGCTCGGTCTCGACGAGGACGCCGTCGACGGCCTCACGGCGCTGCACCTGGAGCGGTCGTTCCACGGCCGCAGCGGCTACACCATGTCGCTGACCAACACCGAGCCGTCCAAGACGGCCCGCTTCCCCAAGTTCCGCTGGCCCCGCATCCCCTCGCCGGCCCTGCGCCACCCGCTCGCCGAGCACGCCCGTGCCAACCAGGAGGCCGAACGGCGGGCCCTGGAGGCCGCCGAAGCGGCCTTCCGCGCCGCCGGCGGGATGATCGCCTGCTTCATCGCCGAACCGATCCAGGGCGAGGGCGGCGACAACCACCTGAGTGCCGACTTCCTCCAGGCGATGCAGCGCCTCTGCCACGAGTACGACGCCCTGTTCGTGCTCGACGAGGTGCAGAGCGGCTGCGGCATCACCGGCACCCCGTGGGCGTACCAGCAGCTCGACCTCCGGCCGGACCTCGTGGCGTTCGGCAAGAAGACCCAGGTGTGCGGCGTGATGGGCGGCGGCCGCATCGACGAGGTGCCGGACAACGTGTTCACCGTCTCGTCCCGGATCAGCTCGACCTGGGGCGGCAACCTCGCCGACATGGTCCGCGCCACCCGCATCCTGGAGACGATGGAGCGCACCCAGCTCCTCGACGCCGTCGTCCAGCGCGGCAAGTACCTGTGCGACGGCCTCCAGTCCCTGGCCGACGAGTACCCGACCCTCGTGAGCAACCCCCGCGGCCGCGGTCTGATGTGCGCCGTCGACCTGCCGGACGGCCCGTACCGCGACGGCGTCCTGCGGCGGATGTACGAGGAGCACCACGTCATCGCCCTCCCGTGCGGCGACCGCAGCCTCCGGTTCCGCCCGCCGCTGACGATCACCGAGGGCGAGATCGACCGGGCGCTCGACGCGCTGGAGCGCGGCCTCCGGCCGGCCGGCCGCTGAGGCGCGGCACGACAGCCCGAACCGCAGGCGAACAGCACGAGAAGTCCCTGACCTCGCGGCCACGCGGCGGCCCGGCCCCGCCATGCGGCGCACACACCTGAACGACGGAGAGCCTAGGCATGAAGTCAGCACGGTACCCGACGACTGCTGCGGACTGGTCTGCTCGCATCCAAGGAGTATCGAGCGAGCGCTGCGATCTGGAGATGCTCCTCAAGGACGAGTGGCGCAACAGGATCGCGGTACGGGACGACGACCCCGGCACACGGGCGACGAGGCGCCAGGACCTGCTCATCAGCGGGCCGGACTACACCGCGTTGCGGAACGCGCTGCGCGACGGCGGTGGGACGTCGGTCGGGGCCCTCGCGCTCGCCACGCTCAACACCGTCATGCGCGCCTACGGTCACGGGGACCGGACGGTCGCAGCGCTCGTCGACGCCACCGGCCCGGACGCGGCCGCGGACCGGGCGTCCGTCCTGCCCGTGATCGTCGACCACGCCGAGCAGGCCCGGCTCACCTGCCGCGCGGCGGTGCGCGAGCTCGACGAGGCCCTGCGCCGCGCGGACGCGTACGTGCGGCCCGACGAGATCCTGGGGCGCGGCCTGTTCGACGCCCTGCTCGTCCTCACCGACCGCGAGACGGACCTGCCGGCCCTGCCCCACTCCCCGCTGCTGGCCGTGGTCCGGGACGCCGCGGCGGACGGCTGCCTCCAGTGGACCCTGGCGTACGCGGGGGACCTGTTCGAGGACCGCACGATCGCCGGTGTCCTCGATGTCGTGCGCGAGGTGCTCGGCCAGTTCGCCGGCCACCCCGAGCGGCTGGTCGCCGACATCGAGCTGGTGTCCGAGGAGCAGCGGGGGCAACTGCACAAGTGGAACGCCACCGACGGCGACTTTCCGGAGGACAAGCGGCTCGAGGAGCTGTTCGAGGAAGCCGTACGGCGGTCCCCGGACCGCGAGGCCGTCGTCTTCGGTGACACCAGCCTGACCTACCGGGAGGTCGACGAGCGGGCCAACCGGCTCGCCCACCGGCTGCTCGGCCCCGACCTGGGGGTGCGGCGCCAGGAACTCGTCGGGATGTACCTCGACAAGAGCGACCTCGGCGTCGTGACCACCCTCGGCATCTGGAAGGCCGGCGCGGCCTACGTGCCGATCGATCCCTCCTACCCGGCCGAGCGGGTCCGCTTCACCGTCCGCGACACCGGCCTCGCCGGGATCGTCACCAACCGGCACCACGCGGCGCGGCTGCGGGAGATACTCGGCCCCGAGCACTCCGACGTGCGCATCATCGAGGTCGAGACCGTGCTCGCCGCACCGGACGGCGCCGGGGCCGCGGCCCCGCGGCTGTCGCTGAGCAGCAAGGATCTCGCCTACGTCACCTACACGTCCGGCACCACGGGCGTGCCGAAGGGCGTTCCCAAGTACCACGACAGCGTCGTGAACAGCATCACGGACCTGTCCGAGCGCTACGACATGCGCCGCCCCGGCGAGGAGAGGGTCGCGCTCTTCGCCTCGTACGTCTTCGAACCGCACCTCCGGCAGACCCTGATCGCACTCGTCAACTCCCAGACGCTGGTGGTCGTCCCCGACGACATCCGTCTGGACCCGGACCGGTTCCCCGCGTACCTCGAACGGCACGGCGTGACGTACCTCAACGCCACCGGATCGGTGCTCCAGCACTTCGACCTGCGCCGCTGCTCCCGCCTGAAGAAGCTGCTGCTGGTCGGCGAGGAGCTGACGGCGGCGGGGCTGCGCCGGCTCCGGGAGCGGTTCTCCGGGCTCGTCGTCAACGAGTACGCCTTCACCGAGGCGGCCTTCGTCACCGCCGTCAAGGAGTTCCCCCCGGGGGTGACGGAGCGCAGGGACCGCAGCATCGGCCGGCCCCTGCGGAACGTGAAGTGGTACGTGCTGAGCCAGAACCTGAAGCAACTGCCGATCGGCGCCATCGGCGAGCTGTACATCGGCGGCTGCGGGGTCGCCCCCGGTTACCTCAACCGCGACGACCTGACCGCCGAGCGGTTCATGCCGAACCCGTACCGGTCCGAGGAGGACGCCGTGCGCGGGCAGAACGCCCGCATCTACCGGACCGGCGACCTGGCCCGTGTCCTGCCCTCCGGTGAGGTGGAGTTCCTGGGCCGGAGCGACTTCCAGCTAAAGCTGAACGGCGTCCGCGTGGAGCCGGGCGAGATCGAGGCGAAGGCCACCGAGTTCCCCGGTGTGCGCAAGTGCACGGTCGTGGCCCGCGAGGGAGCGGGCGGCCCCGCCGACCGCCACCTCGTCGGCTACTACACCACCGAGCCCGGGGCGGAGGTCACCGAGGAGGAACTGCTGGCGTTCCTGGAGGAGCGGCTGATCCGCATCATGGTCCCGGCCCGTATGGTCCGCCTCGACACCATCCCGGTGAACATCAACGGCAAGGTCGACTGGCGTGCCCTGCCCGAGGTGGACCTCGTCCGCCCCGGCGCGCCCGCGCCCGCCGCCGGCACCGCCCCGGCGGACGGCGCGACCGCCGGTGTGCGCGACGAGCTGCGGGAGATCTGGAGCGAGGTCCTGGGGCTGCCGGCCGCCCGGATCGGCGACGGCGACGACTTCTTCCGGCTCGGCGGCCAGAGCATCTCCTGCATCCTGCTCATCGCCCGCGTACGGCAGCGCCTGGGCGTCTCCGTCGGCGTCGACGACGTCTTCCGCCTCAGGACGCTCGGCGAGCTGGCCGGCCACCTGGCCCGGCAGCGGGCCGGCGGGCCGCTGCCCGCGCCCGGCGCGGCCGACGCCCGGGACGCGGCCGACGCGCTGCCCGCGGTCGGCGGCGAGCCCGTCCGGCTGCGGGCCAACGGCCTCCAGCAGGGCCTGCTGTACCACGCTCTGAAGCGCAGGAACGGCGACGACGCCTACGTCATGCAGTCCGTGCACCGCTACCGCTGCGCGATCCGCCCCGACCTGATGAAGCGGGCCTGGGAGTACGCCCAGCGGAAGTACCCGGCGCTGCGGGTCCGCTTCGAGTGGGCCGAGGAGCCGCTCCAGATCGTCGAGCCCGACGACAAGCACCTGGACTGGCGGTACGTCGACCTCGGCGACCTGGCCGACGAGGCCGCGCGGGAGGCCCGCGTCAAGGAACTCCAGGAGCGGGACCGGACCGAGCCGTACGACCCGGCCGAGGGCCGGATGTTCCGCGTCTACCTGATCAGGCACCGCGACGACCTGTACTCGCTGCTCTTCAGTTGCCACCACCTGATCCTGGACGGCTGGAGCCTGCCGGTCCTCCACGACGACGTGCACCGCGTGTACCTGCGCCTGCTCAGGGGCGAGCCGGTCGAGCCGGCCGTGGACCACGCGTACGTGGCGGCTCAGCGCCACTGGGAGGCGCACCGCGACGACCACGTCGACCACTGGCTGCGGCAGATCGAGCGGATCGACGAGCGCGGCGACTTCGGCGGGCTCCTGAAGGAGGACATCCGCTACCAGGTCGACCTGAGCGGCTACGACCACGTCCGGGAGCACCGCACCCGGACGCTGCGGCTCGGCGCCGGACTGACGGACACGCTGAAGGCGGTGTGCGCCGAGCACTCCGTCACCCTGCACTCGGTGCTCCAGTTCGTGTGGCACAAGGTGCTGCACGCCATCGGCGGCGGCACCACCACCGTCGTCGGCACCATCGTGTCCGGGCGCAGCCTCCACGTCGACGGCATCGAGAACTCGGTGGGCCTGTACATCAACACCCTGCCGCTGGTCGTGGACCACGAGGACCAGGCCGACAGGAGCGTCGGCGAGGCCGTCGCCGCCATCCAGTCCGCCGTGAACACGATGAACGACACCAGCACGGTCGAGCTGGGCCGGCTGGAGACCGGCGGGATGAAGCGCCGGCTGTTCGACACGCTGCTGGTCCTGGAGAACTACCCGCGGCTCCTGGAGGAGGCCGAGGAGCACGACGTGCTCCTCCGCTTCGAGAAGGCGTACGACGCCGACAAGGTCGACTACCCCCTGGCCGTCGTGGCCCGGGAGGAGGACGACGGGCTGACGGTCACCCTGTGGTACGCGGGCGAGCTGTTCGAGGACGAGACGATCGACACCCTCCTCGACGTGACGCACATCCTGTTCTCCCAGGTGGCGGAGGACGTCGAGCAGCCCGTGCACGCTCTGGAACTCGTGTCGCCCGCCATGGTCGACCGGTTCGCCGAATGGAACCGCACGGAGGCCGCGTTCCCCTCCGACAAGACCCTGCACGGCGTGTTCGAGGAGGCGGCCGCCGCCTGGCCCGACGAGACCGCGGTGGTCTACCGCGACCGGCGGCTGACGTACCGGGAGCTGAACGAGCGGGCGAACCGGCTGGCGCACCACCTGCGGTCCGTCGCCCCCCTGCGCCCGAACGACCTCGTCGGCCTCGTCGTCGACAAGAGCGAGCTGATGATCGTCGCGATCCTCGCGGTGTGGAAGGCCGGCGCCGCCTACGTCCCCATCGACCCGGGCTACCCGGACGACCGGATCGCGTTCATGCTCCAGGACACCGGGGCCCGCCTGGTGGTGACCAACGAGGTCCACGGCGAGCGGATCCGCGGCCTGACGGCCGGCTCGGACCTCTCCGTCCTGGACATCGAGCGGCTGCCGCTGGACGGACTGCCCGCCGACAGCCCCGTCACCCCGGTCACCAGCACCGACCTCGCCTACGCCATCTACACCTCGGGCACCACCGGCAACCCCAAGGCCGTCCTCGTGGAGCACCGGGGCGTCGTCAACCTCCAGCAGTCCCTGGCCGGGCTGTTCAGGCTGGACAAGAGCCGCGGCGACGAGGCGCTCCTGTCGTTCTCCAACTACGTCTTCGACCACTTCGTCGAGCAGATGACCGACGCGCTGCTCAACGGGCAGAAGCTGGTCGTGCTCGACGACACCATGCGCACGGACGTCGAGCGCCTGTACCGGTACATCAACGACGAGCAGGTCACGTACCTCTCCGGCACGCCGTCGGTGCTGTCGCTCTACGACTACTCGACGACGACGTCCCTGACCCGCATCGACGCCATCGGCGAGGACTTCACCGAACCGGTCTTCGACAAGATCCGCGGGACGTTCCCGGGCACCATCATCAACGGGTACGGTCCGACGGAGATCTCCATCACCAGCCACAAGCGGCTGTACGCGGCGGGCGAGCGCCGCGCCACCAAGAGCATCGGCCATCCGGTCGCCAACACCACCTGCTACGTGCTGAACAAGCGGATGAAGCGCGTCCCGGTGGGCGGCATGGGCGAGCTGTACATCGGCGGCGTCGGCGTCGCCCGCGGCTACCTCAACCGCGACGAGCTGACCGCCGACCGGTTCGTGGACAACCCGTTCCAGACCCCCGAGGAGCGGGCGGAGGGCCGCAACGCCCGCCTCTACAAGACGGGCGACCTGGTGCGCTGGCTGCCCAACGGCGAGCTGGAGTGCCTGGGCCGCACCGACCTCCAGGTCAAGATCCGCGGCCAGCGCGTCGAGCTCGGCGAGGTCGAGGCCGTGCTCTCGTCGCACCCCGGTGTCACCCGCTCCCTGGTGATCGCCCGCGAGCACCGCGCCACGGGCCACGCCGCCGCGCAGAAGTACCTCGTCGGCTTCTACATCGGCGACACCGAGCTGGACGAGCAGGACCTGAAGCGGTGGATGCGCAGGAAGCTGCCCGAGGCCATCGTGCCCGTCCGCATCCTGCGGATCACCGACATCCCGGTGACCCCCAGCGGCAAGCTGGACACGCGGCGGCTTCCCGAGACGGACTTCGGGTCCGACGGCGGCACCCCGTACGTCCCTCCCTCGAACGATGTCGAGGTCAAGCTCTGCGGCATCTGGTCCACGGTGCTCGGCGTGGCCCCGGACCGCATCGGCGTGCACGACGACTTCTTCGCGCTGGGCGGCGACAGCATCCGCGCGATGATGCTCGCCCAGGCCATCACCACCGCCTTCGGCCGCGGCCTCGGTGTCGCGGCCGTCCTCCAGCGCACCACGCTCGGGGCGCAGGCCCGCCACATCCGCGAGACGGCCGGAGGCGCCGGCGAGCACGCCGAGCACCCGGGCGAGCAGGCCCTGCGGACCGCCGCCGGAGCCGGGGAGCCCCCGGTGTCGCTGACGCAGGAACGCCTGCTGTTCATCGACGAGTTCGAGGGCGGCACCTCCGCCTACAACATCCCCTTCGCCCTCCGCGTCCCCGTGGCCGTCGCCGGGACGGCGGAGGACGTCGCCGAGGCCCTGCGCAGTCTGCTGCGCCGCCACGCCGCGCTGCGCACCCTGCTCCGTACCGACCAGGACGGCGTGCGGCGCCAGTACACGCTGCCCGAGGACGAGGCGCTGGCCCGGTTCGACGTGCCCGTGCACACCGTGGGCGGTACCGCCGAGCTGGACAAGCGGCTCGTCGAGCACGCCGACCACGTGTTCCGGCTCTCCTCCGAACTGCCCCTCCGGGCGCACCTGTACGAGCTCGCCACGGACCGGGACGGCAGGTACCTGAGCCTCGTCCTCCACCACACCTGCTTCGACGGCTGGTCGTGGAACGTCTTCCGCGAGGAGCTGGCGGCGCTGCTCCGGGGTGTGCCGGAGGCGGAGCTGGGAACGGTCCGCGGCACGTACGCGGACTTCTCCGTGTGGCAGCGCCGGTACCTGTCCGGCCGACGGCTGGCGGAGCTGACCGAGTTCTGGGCGAAGGCGCTGGCCGGGTACGAGACGATCAGGCTGCCGCTGGACCGCCCGCGTCCGCCGCGGTTCGACTACCGCGGCCGGGAGATCGAGTTCACCGTCGACGAGCGGACCACGGACGCGCTCAGGGCCCTGGCCGGGTCCGCCCGGGTGAGCCTCTACAGCGTGCTGCTCGGTGCCTGGTGCCTCATGCTGAACGTGTACACCGGCCGGCACGACTTCGTCGTCGGCACCCCGTCCGCCAACCGCGGTCGCCCCGAGTTCGACCGCACGGTCGGCTTCTTCGCCAACCTGCTGGCGCTGCGCGTCCGGATCGACCCCGGCGCGTCCCTGGCGGAGTACGTCCGCTCGGTCGGCGAGAGCGTCGTCGCGGCGCAGGTGCACGGCGAGCTGCCGTTCGAGCAGCTCGTCAAGGAGCTGGACCCGGAGAAGGACCCGAGCCGCCACCCCGTCCTCCAGGTCAACTTCACCCTCCAGAGCACCGCCGGCCGGGGGGCCGGCGCCCCGGCCGCCGACGGGCCGGCGCTGACCGAGCACCGCCCGGACGCCGGGGGCTGGACGGCCACCAAGTTCGACCTGTCGGCCACGCTCACGGAGACGTCCGGTGGCCTGGCGGGCAACCTGACCTTCGCCGCCTCCCTCTTCGACGACGAGAGCGCCGAGGGCTTCATCGCCACGTTCCGGCACATCCTGCGGGAGTTCGCCCGCCTCTCCGCCGCCGGCGGCGGAGCCCGGCTGTCGGACGTCACGGCCGTCGACGAATCCCGGGCGGTCCGGGCGGCGGTGCCGGACACGGCCGCCGGCCCGGCCCCGCGGGCCGCCGCTCCCGCCCGGACCCTGCACGCGGTGTTCGAGGAGGTGGCCGCCGCCTGGCCCGACGCGACCGCCGTGGTGGACGGCGACAGCAGCCTGACGTACCGGGAGCTGAACGAGCGGGCGAACCAGCTTGCGCACTACCTGCGGTCCATCGTCCAGCTACGCCCGAACGACCTCGTCGGCCTGGTCCTCGACAAGAGCGAGCTGGTGGTCGTCGCGATCCTCGCGGTGTGGAAGGCCGGCGCCGCCTACGTCCCCATCGACCCGAGCCACCCGGACGACCGGATCGCGTTCGTGCTCCGCGACACCCGGGCGCGGCTCGTCGTGGCCGGACACGGCCACGCGGAGCGGCTCCGCGGCCTGGTGGCCGCGGCGGACGCGCCCGGACTGCCCGTGGTCGAGGCGGACCGACTGCCGATGGGCTACCGGTCCACCGAGAACCCGGTCACCGACACCACGCCCGCCGACCTGGCATACGCCATCTACACCTCGGGCACGACCGGCCGGCCCAAGGCCGTCCTCGTCCCGCACCGCGCGGTGGACAGCTTCCGCGAGCAGGTGAGCGGACGCTACTTCGGTGCGCCCGGCACCGCGCGCGAGGGCGTCCTGCTCCTCTCCAACCACGTGTTCGACTTCTCTGTCGAGCAGCTCGCCCTGTCCGTCCTCGGCGGCCACACCCTGATCGTCCCGCCGCCCTCGCCCGCCCACGACGACGGCTTCGCCGACTACGCGAACCGCGCGGGCCTGACGTACCTCAGCGGCACGCCGACCCAGATCCGGCAACTGGACCTCTCCCGGCTGACCGGTCTGAAGACCGTGCTCGTCGCCGGGGAGGCGTTCCACGAGCACCACTTCGACAAGATCCGCAGCGAGTACGCCGGGCCGATCGTCAACGCCTACGGCACCACCGAGACCGCCGTCTACAACACCGTCCGGCACTTCGCGCCCGGCGAGCCCTACCGGAACACCCTCGGGCAGCCTCTCGGCAACACCCGGCTGTACGTGCTGAGCGAGTCGCTGAAGCCGCTCCCGCCCGGCGCGGTGGGCGAGCTGTGCATCTCCGGCGCATGCGTCACGGACGGCTACCTGAACCGGCCCGAACTCACCGGGGAGCGGTTCCTGCCGAACCCGTTCCGCACCGAGGAGGAGATCCGCGACGGCGTCCACCCCGTCCTCTACCGCACCGGCGACCTCGTCCGGCGCACCCGCGACGGCGAACTCCGGTACATCGGGCGCAACGACGCCCAGGTCAAGATCCGCGGCCTGCGGATCGAGCCCGGCGAGATCGAAGCGGTCCTGGCCGGCTGCCCGGGCGTCCGCGAGTGCGCCGTCGTCGTCGCCGACGACGACCGGTCCCCGGACGGCCGGCGCCTGATCGGCTACTACGTGCCGGACAGCGGCGCGGCCGTCGACGAGGACGCCGTGTACGCCACCCTGCGGGCCAAGCTCATGCCGGGCATGGTGCCGTCCCTGCTGGTGCGGCTCGACGGCCCGCTGCCCATGACGGTCAACGGCAAGCTCGACACCAGAGCGCTGCCGGCGGTCGCCTTCTCCGCGCGCCGGGCGGCCTACGCGGCCCCGCGCAGCCGCGTCGAGGCCCGGCTGTGCCAGTTGTGGGCCGCGCAGCTCCCCGGCGGCACGGTCGGCATCGACGACGACTTCTTCCGCTCGGGCGGCGACAGCATCAGCGCCCTGCACCTGGCGAGCCAGGTGCAGCGGGAGTTCCGGCGCAGAATCAGCGTGAAGGACGTCTTCGACTTCCCGACCGTCCGGCAGTTCGCCGGCAGCGTTCTGACGCGCCCGGACACCGTCCGCGGCACGGACCCGGAGGACCGGGAGGCCGTGGAGGCGCCCGAGCGGGGTCCGCTGACCGGCGAGAGCCCGCTGCTCCCCATCCAGGAGTGGTTCTTCGCGAAACCCCTCGCGGACCGCGGCTGGTGGAACCAGAACTTCGCCGTCAGGACCCCGCCGCTGGACGTCGCGCGGCTGCGCGAGGCCGTGGCGCGGCTGGTCGACCACCACGACGCGTTCCGCCTGCGGTACACGGGCGCGGACGGCGGCGAGGTGGTCCAGAGGTACGCCGAGACCTGTCCCGAGGTAGTCCTGCACGAGCTCGACGTGACCGGCATGCCGCCGGAGGAGGTCGACCGCCGGCTGGCGGGCTGGCAGAGCGAGTTCGACCTGGAGAGCGGTCCGACGGCCTGCGCGGCGTACCTCCACGGCTTCCCCGACGGCACGGCCAGGGTGTGGTTCGCCCTGCACCACCTGATCGTCGACACCGTTAGCTGGCACGTCATCGCCCAGGACCTGGAGATCCTGTACCACGGCGGCGAGCTGGACGAGAAGACGAGCAGTTACCGGCAGTGGGCCCGGGCGCTGCGCCGCTACGCACCCGACGAGGACGAGCGCCGGCTCTGGGACGAGGTCAGGCGGGACCTGGCGGCGCCCCCGCCCCCCGTCCTCTCGGCCCGGACGGGCGACGCGCCGAACCGCCGCGAGGAGTTCACGCTGAGCGCGTCCGACACCCGCGCCCTCCTCACCGACGGCCACTGGACGTACGACACGACCATGAACGAGCTGTTGCTGACGGCCACGGGCCTGGCGCTGCGCTCGGTCACGGGCCGGCCCACGAACCACGTCACGGTCGAGGGACACGGCCGCGAACGCTTCGACGGCGCTCCGGACGTGCGGGACACGGTCGGCTGGTTCACCACGATGTACCCCCTTGCTCTGCCCGCGGACCCGCAGGACCTCGGGCGCAGCATCCTCGGCACCAGGGAGAACTGCCGGCGGGTGCCGCACCACGGCATCGGCTACGGCGCCCTCCACGGCCGGTACGGCGGCGAGCGGGCCCCGCTCGCCCCGGTGAGCTTCAACTACCTGGGCGCGTTCTCCGCCGGGGACGAGGGCTCGGAGGGCTGGCGGCTCGACCCGGCCATGGCGGGCAGCAACATCTCGGACCGCAACCGCGGCGCCGACCAGTTCGCCCTGGACGTGACGATGCTCTGCACCGGAGGCCGCCTGGTCACGACGGTCGACAGCCGTCTGGACGCCGACGTCACCCGGCGGTTCGCCACGGAGCTGAAGTCCTGGCTGGAGGAGTTGGCGGCCCACACGGCGAGGGCGTCGCACTCCGGCGCGGAGGTCCGCCGGCAGCCGTCCCGGGAGCCCGACTTCACCCCCTACATCCTCGTGAACGAGGAAAGGGAGCAGCCCACCCTCTTCGTCTTCCCCCCGGGGGAGGGCGGAGCGGAGAGCTACCTGGGCAACATCGCGCGGAATCTCCCCGGCCACCGACTGGTGCTGTTCAACAACGTGCACCTGCACTCCCCGATGGAGTCGTTCGAGGCGCTGGCCGAGTACTACCTGCCGTACATCGAGGAACTGCATCCGTCGGGCCCGTTCAGCTTCCTGGGCTGGAGCTTCGGCGGAGTCCTGTCCCTGGAGATAGCGCTCCGGCTCCAGAGGGCCGGCAAGCGGGTGCGGGACCTGTACCTCGTCGACTCCTACTTCAACGTGCGGGAGGCGTCGGCGGCCATCGGGCTCCCCGATGTGCGGGACATCCTGGACCCGATCAACTACCACTACGCGCCGAACCGGACGGACCTGAAGCACCTCGGCACGGCCGTCGAGAACCTGGTGCTGTTCAAGGCGGGGGAGCCGAACGACATCGTCCGCGACGACCGCCAGCGCCGCCTGTTCGCCTTCTACCAGCGCTCGCAGTACAACAGCCTGGACACGCTCCTGCCCGTGGAGGCGATAGAGGTCCGCGTGCTGCACGGCGAGACCCACCACTCGTGGGTACGGAACGACGGCGTGGTCACCGCGATGTGCGAGCGCATCTCGGCGTCATCGCACGGCGACGCCCGATGAAACCGAGTCCGCAGATTCCACGGAAGAATTCCCGGAGGGTCGCATGCCCATCCTGATGCCCTCGTCGGAGGTTCCGACGATCGACGTCTCACCCCTGTTCGGTGACGACGCGAGCAGAAAGCTGCGCGTCGCGCAGGAGATCAACAAGGCGTGCCGGGGGTCCGGCTTCTTCTACGCCACCGGCCACGGTATCGACGTCCGGTTGCTCCAGGACGTGGTCAACGAGTTCCACCGGAACATGACCGACCAGGAGAAGTACGAGCTGGCGATCAACGCGTACAACAAGAACAACCCGCGCGTGCGCAACGGCTATTACATGGCCGTCAAGGGCAAGAAGGCCGTGGAGTCCTGGTGCTACCTGAACCCGTCCTTCACGCCCTCCCATCCCATGATCGCCTCGGGCACCCCGCTGCACGAGGTGAACATCTGGCCGGACGAGAAGCGGCACCCCCGCTTCCGCCCCTTCTGCGAGCGGTACTACTGGGACATCTTCCGGTTCTCCCGCACCCTGATGCGGGGCTTCGCCCTGGCACTGGGCAAACCGGAGACCTTCTTCGACCCGGAGCTCACGGAGGCCGACACCCTCTCCGCCGTCTCCCTGATCCGCTACCCCTATCTGGAGGACTACCCGCCGGTGAAGACGGGTCCGGACGGCACGAAGCTGAGCTTCGAGGACCATCTGGACGTCTCCCTGATCACCGTCCTGTTCCAGACCGAGGTCCAGAACCTCCAGGTCGAAACGGTCAACGGCTGGCAGGACCTCCCCACGTCCGGTGAGAACTTCCTGGTGAACTGCGGCACCGCCATGGCCTACCTCACCAACGACTACTTCCCGGCCCCCAACCACCGCGTCAAGTTCGTCAACGCGGAACGCCTCTCCCTGCCCTTCTTCCTCCACGCGGGCCACAACCACGTCCTGACCCCCTTCGCCCCCGAGAACCAGGGTGACAAGGAACTCAACCCGCCCATCACCTACGGTGACTACCTCCACCACGGCTTCCACGCCCTGATCGCCAAGAACGGCCAGACCTGATCGCCGTCCCGCTCCGTGTGCGACGCCCCCGTCCGGTACGGGGGCGTCACACGTTCGCGGGACGGCGCCGGGCCCGGAACCCCGGGGAGGGCGACCGTCCCGGTCCGGGGCCCGCGCTCCGCCCCGGACCGGGACGGAGTCGAGAGTTCCGATTCATACGCTGGCCGCCGCGGCGCCGGAAGGCCCCCGATTCCGGCGCCGTTCCGTGTCACAACAAGCGGAAGGCGTGGACGTGGCGGACGAGCAGGTCCTCAGAGCTCAGAAATGGGTGAACTCCAACTACGGCAGCGTGCCCGGATACGAGCGCTGTCGCGAAGACGGCCGCACGGGCTGGGCCACCATGAACTCCCTCACCATGGCGCTCCAGCACGAGCTGGGCATCAGTCCGGTCGTCGCCAGCTTCGGCCCCACCACGTATTCGAAGTTCGCGGCGCTCGGCGACATCGGCTTCGGTTGGGACAGGAACCGCAACATCGTGGCCATCCTCCAGTTCGGCCTGTGGTGCAAGGGCTACTGGGCCGTCGAACCCGGGAGCGAGGGCTGGTTCACCGGCGTCACCCGCGCGGCCGTCGAGGACCTCCGCCAGAACATGGGGATCGGCGGTGAGGGCGTCGTCAACGCCAAGATCGCCAAGGCCATCCTCAACATGGACGCCTACGTCGTCGTCGCGGGCGGAAGCGAGGGAGTCCGCAGCATCCAACGGTGGCTCAACGGCCGTTACTGGACGCGGGACGCCTACAGCATCGGCCCCTGCGACGGCATCTACTCCCGGGACGTCCAGAAGTCGCTGATGATCGCCCTCCAGTACGAGCTGGGCATCTCGGCCCCCAACGGCAACTACGGCCCCGGCACCCAGGCCGGGCTGAAGGCCAATCCCGTCGCCCAGGGGGACTCCGGCGTCCTCGTCCAGATCTTCTCCGCCGCGTGCGTCTTCAACTCCCCCACCTACGACGACGACCTGGACGAGGTCCACACCACCTGGCGGTCGACCTTCGACGACAAGCTCGCCGAGTGGGTGCGGCTCTTCCAGAGGTTCAACAAGCTCGGGGAGACCGGCCGGGGCGACTTCGACACCTGGTCCCAGCTCCTGGTCTCGATGGGCAACCCGGACCGGGACGCCACCGGGTCCGACACCCGCTACGAGATCACCCCGTCCCGCGCCAGGTGGCTGAAGTCCAACAAATACGAGATCGTCGGCCGCTACATCTACGACCCGCCCGGCTCCACCCTGGACAAGGAGATCAAGCCCGGCGAGCTGGACACGATCTTCTCCAACGGGCTGAGGGTCTTCCCGATCTACCAGGACAACGCCCGCCAACTCAGCGACTTCTCCTACAGCCAGGGCTACCAGCACGGTCTGAACGCCCACAAGCTCGCCGACGAGTACGGATTCAACGCCGGCACCACGATCTACTTCGCCGTCGACTACGACGCCACCCAGGAGGCCATCGACGGCCACCCCTACGGCATCATCACCTACTTCCACGGCGTCCAGGCCGCCCTGGCCGGCCAGGGGAAGAAGTACAACCACGGCGTCTACGGCTCCCGCAACGTGTGCATCAACGTCACCAACAGGACGTTCGCCCGTCACTCCTTCGTCTCCGGCATGTCCTGGGGGTTCTCCGGAAACCTCGGCTTCCCGATCCCCCGCAACTGGTCCTTCAACCAGATCAAGGAATTCAAGGTCACCGACGGGTCCGACACCTTCGACCTGGACCGCGACGTCGTCTCCGGCAGGGACCGGGGCGTCTCCTCCGTCAACGACAGGTCCGGTCCGGCCGACTCCTTCATCGCCTACATCGAGAACCTGTACAAGCTCGCGGGCGACTACGGAGCCACCGGCCAGCGGCGCAGCCGGCTCGTCATGGAGTACATTCGCCACCGCGAGTACGGCGACAAGAACCTGGCGAACAAGCTCGGCTGGTGGTACCTCATCGGCGGCTTCGACACCGGCTTCGTCGAATACGTCGAGTCCAAGGGCGTGTCCATCATGCCAAGTTTCCAGGATCCCTTCACCGGATACGACCTGGGCACCGAGCACATGATGGCCACCGCCAACGCCCACCTGCTCATCGACCAGCCGTCCGACATGGGGAAGGCCAACGGCGGCGATGTCGGCGGATGGGCCGGCGACCTGATGACGTTCTGGAGCGACTGGCGCAACTCCGAGCAGGAGTACGCCGATCCCCTCGCCTTCTGCCACGCCAAGCTGGGGGTTCCCGGAGTCGCCTCCTCGTTCGGCTTCAACGATCTGATCGAGGACGCCGACGGATACCTCCTGGCCCGCGCCGTCACCCAGGACGAGAAGAGCATCGCCGAGGCGGTCAGGGACCACTACCAGGGCGGCGGAGGTCTGCGCCGCTTCAACACCTACTTCACGGAACGATGGAGCAACGCGACGAACTGCAGGAACTCCGCCCATGACGCCCTCACCGCGAGCGACGCCAAGCTCGGCGCAGCCCGCGCTCAACTGATCACCTTCAAGGGAGCCGTCCTGCCGTCCGACTACCAGCTCATACCCGGCGGGTCCGAGAAGCTCCGGAACTTCGAGCAGGGCTTCGTCGACGCGCTCCTGGCCCGCATGGGAATGGAAAGCCGCCAGATCTCCCAGTACCGGGCCAACCACGAGAAGTTCCTCAAGGAAGCACGTTCACGCGCGGCAGGACGGTAGCACGGCCTTTCATGAAAGAAGCAGCACTCCTGACCGCCGTGGCCGTCCTGGTCCTGTGGCTGGTATGGAGCATCGTCAGTGTCCGCCGCCTCGTCAGAGGATTGACCGACCGGTCCTGGCAGCGCCCCCTGTGGTGGCTGCGGGCCGGTTCGGTCTCCTCCTTCGTCGCAGTCGCGGCCTGGTTGAGAGGAGCCTTCTCCGGCGGTCTCAGCATCAGCGACACCTGCCGGTACACCCACCACGAGCCCTACGACGACGCCTACTGGGAGGAGCACCGGCACGAGTTCCGGCGGCTCTTCCCCCTCCACAACAAGTGCAACGAGCACTTCGACCTGGTCCCCGCATGGGTCAACCCGACCATCGTGGCCTGCGCCGTCATCACGGTGGTCTGCGCCGCCGTGCTGGCAGGGTTCGGCATCGCATCTCTGGCAACCAAGGCACGAAAGGAAACCGGCCATGACCCCGGCTGACATGACACGCCGCCGCTTCGTCGGATCCGCCACCGGCACCGTCGGCGCCCTCGCTCTCGGTCTCACCGCCACAGGCGAGGTCCACGCCGCGGACGGAACCCGCTCGTGGAACAAGTCCTCGACCGAGAACGGCTGGCCCGTCCTGAGGGAGGCGGAGTCCTTCGTCATCGAGGGAAGCGACCAGAGGGTCTCGCTCGCCGGCGGAGACGCCGCGGTCGTGCTGCTGCACGTCGCGCGCCGCTTCCACTACGAGATCGACTCCCTCCGGGACGGCGACGTCCACGGCTGGACCGCGGCCCGCGAGATCGCTCAGCCCTACGAGTCGAACCACCTGTCCGGGACGGCGGTGGCGATCCGTCCCCTCGCCTACCCGGCCGGCTCGAAGGGGAACCTGTACCCGAACGAACTCGTCGTGGTGCGCGACATCCTGGCCGAGCTGGACGGGGTCGTCGCATGGGGCGGCGACTTCGGGACGCCGAAGGAGTCCCACTTCGAGATCGCGGTCACGCCGGGCCACCCCCGCCTGAAGGGAGTGGCCCGGAAGATCCGCGGCTGGAACGATGGCCCCGGGAACGAGGGAGCCGGCGCGACGGACGCGTTCCTTCCCAAGCGCCTCGACGAGGCGCGCGCCTTCGAACGGCGCACCGCCGCGTAGGAGGCGCGCGAAGGGGACGCGGGACCCGCCGGCCGGGACGATGCCCCGGCCCCGGAAACTGGGGCCGCCTCCCCTCCCCGTGCGGCGCGGGCCGCCCGGTTCCCGCCGTCCGATACCGCGCGGAGAGAGCGCCGAGAGGCTCCGGCGGCAGGGTGGACACCTCAGCCTCTCAGCTCACACAGGGGGACCGGCTCCACATGTCCTGTCTGCCCACCAGCTCCTGCCGGGGCCGCGGTCGCCGCGGGCGGACCCCGGACGCGCCCACCGGCGGCACGCCGGCCGACGAGGCCGCCGGTGAGGTGCGCTCATGACCGTGTACGGCCGGTTCGCCGGAGGACGCCTCGCCATCGTCGGATCGATGCCCCACGCGGCGTTCCGCGAAGGCGTGCACGCCGCCCGCGAGTTCGGCTGCGAGATCTGGCTGCTCGTCCAGGCCGGGGACCGGCACACCGGCGGACGTCCCCTGCCCCGGGCCGACAGGGTCCTGCACGTCGACACCCACGACTGGCGGGCGATCGTCGATGCCGTCACCGACTCGGAGGGGAGGCCGGCGGTGCACGGTGTGACGTCGTTCCGCGTCGACCTCACCGAGGCCACCGCCCGCGCGGCCGAGCATCTCGGTCTTCCCTCCCAGGGGCTGGAAGCGGTGCGGACGGCCAACCGCAGGCATCTCCTGCGCCGTGCCCTGGGGGACGACCCGGCGAACGTGAAGTGGCGCCTGGTGTCCTCCGCGGAGGAGCTGGACGAAGCGATCCGGTACGTCGGCCTGCCCCTGGTGGTCCGGCCGCCGTCCGGGGCCGCCCCCCACGGTGCCCGTACGTGCGGCACCGGCGCGGAGGCCGTGGCCGCATGGCGGGAGCTGTCCGGCGTCCGGTGGTCCCTGCCCGGGCGGCCGCACCCCGGGCCCGTCCTGGTCGAGGAGTGGGTACGGGGCACCGGGATCGGCGTCGAATCCCTCACCGTCGCCGGTGAGACGCACTTCTCCGGAGCCACCTCGAAGCACCGTCGCGGGGGCGCCTCGCCGGAGGAGGCGCTCTCCTTCCCCCTCGGCCTCCGGACCGGACTGTGGGAGGAAGTCAAGCGGTGCGTGGACCGCGCGCTGAGGAGGATCGGCCACCGGCAGGGTCCCGCCCACACCGAGGTGGCGATCACCGGGGACGGGCCGAAGATCACGGGGATCGTCCCCTGCCTCCCGACGCCCGCGATCTCCGCGATGATCGCGGACGTCTGCGGCACCGATCCGTACCTGGACGCCGGGCTCCTCGCGCTCGGACTCGTGCCGGAACCCGGGATGCCCGGTGACGGCCGCTGCCCGGCCAGTGCCGCGGTCGCCCTCTTCCCCGACGCGCCCGGCCGGCTCGTCGGCATCGGCGGTCTCCTCGAAGCCCGGGCGCACGGCGCCGAAGTGCACCTGCACGCCGAACCCGGCGACACCGTGGCCGCCCACCCGGACGGTTTCGCCCCCGTCGGCTTCGTCCGCGCACACGCCGACACCGCGGACCGGGCGCTGCGGAAGGCCCGGTACGCCGCCTCGCTGATCCACATCGACACCTGGGGGGAGAGGCCGCGGGCGGCGGAGGGCGCCTTGGCCCGCACCGCTCCCCCCGGTACGCGCAGACCGCCGCGGCCGTGAGCCGAACGCCGCACCCGGCGGGACCGCAGAACGCCCGGCGTCACCCCGGGCCGGGGCCCGGCGGTCGGAGGCGTCCGCCGCCACGGCCCTCACGTCGCCGCGCGGCGGCGGGCCGCCCACAGGGAGCGGACGCGGGCGAGGTGGCGGCGCGCGCACCCCTCCGCCGCGGACGCGTCGCCCGCGAGCATCAGGTCGAGCAGTTCACCGTGCTCCCGCGCGGACTCCATCAGCACCCGCGTCCCGCCGAAACCGCCGAGACCGTGGAGGCGGGAGCGTCTGCGCAGGTCGGCCACCGTGTCGACCAGACGTGGGTTGTCCGCCAGGGAGAGCAGGCCGAGGTGGAAGCGGTGGTCCGCCTCCAGGAAGGCGGCGAGGTCGCCGGCGCGGGCGGCGGACATGGTCTCGGCGACGATCGGCCGCAGGGCCTCCAGTCGCGCGGGGTCGGCCTCGCGGGTCACCCGGCCGACGGTCGGGACCTCTATCAGGGCGCGGACCTCGGTGAAGTCGTCCAGGTCGCGCTCGGTCGCCTCGGTGATCCGGAAACCCTTGTTCCGGACGGTCTCGACCAGTCCCTCGCGGGCCAGGTCCAGCATGGCCTCGCGGACCGGGGTGGCCGAGACGCCGTACTCGGCGGCGAGGGCGGGGGCGGAGTAGACCGCGCCGGGCCTCAGGTCTCCCGCCATCACAGCGGCGCGGAGGGCCGCGGCCACCTGGTCGCGCAGGGGTTCGTGCGCGGAGACCGATCCGCGGGGTCTGGAGTCGCTCATGGGGACCTCTCGTGCCTTGCTGGCCCCAGCGTACGGCGTCCCGTGGAACGCTCCGGGCGCCGCCGGAGGGCTCCCCTCCGGCGGCGCCCCCGCGGGCGCGCGGAGGCGCCGCCGCGGTCGGTCGCCTCCGCGCTCGTCCCCGCGGCACCTGGCCGAACCGTCGGGGACTGTCTCTCGCCCCTCCCTGTCTCACGGAGGAGGTGGGCGGCGGGGTGTGGCCTCGTGACGGGGCCGAGGTCGGCGTCGTCGCCCTCCCGGACCTCACCGGCCGGCTCGCGGACGGTCAACGGTCCAGCTCGTCCTCCACCGGGGGCTTGGAGGCGTCCCGCAGGTGCTGCGAGAGTCCGGGCTTGCCGCCCTTCCGCGCCTGCTCGGCCCGTTGGGAGGCGCTGTGGTCGAGGTCGGAGTCGGGGTCGACCCGGACCGACCGGGCCACTTCCTCGCGGTTGTCGTACCGCTCGGGCGGGATGCCGCGCAGCGCCCTCATGGCCTCGTCCGAGGCGCCTTTGGCGCGTGCGGCCCTCAGCAGCTCGTCCTTGTCGGCCGGGAAGTCGACGTCCTTCAGAGAACCGAGAATCTCTCGTACATCCGTGTGAGCCATGGCGGGCGGGTGCCCCTGCGCCCATGCGAGGAAACCGCCGAACGGCGCGACAGGGGAGAAAATCAATGATTCGCGGCAGGCGTGGGCAAAGGGGAACGGCTTCGCCGCGTCCGGCCGTCCCGTGTCCGCCCTGGGCTAACCTCGGCGTCCGCACCGTCGAACGTCCGGGGGGTCTCGTCATGGCCATCGACCACGTCAAGCGACCGCGTTCCGAGGCGGAGGGCTCCGCCTCCGGTCCCGCCATCTCCCTCCGGAAGGTGGAGGCCACCGCTCCGGGCCTGGTGAGCCTCTACAAGCAGGCGGCGGTCAGCCTGGAGAAGCACCGCCTGTCGGGGCAGCGCGCCGCGGTCTACCTGGTCCTGGACCGGTCGGGGTCGATGCGGCCGTTCTACCGGGACGGTACGGTCCAGCACCTGGCCGAGCAGGTGCTGGGGCTGGCGGCGCACCTGGACGACGACGGGCGGGTGCCGCTGGTCTTCTTCAGCACCGACGTGGACGGCGTGGCCGAGGTGGCGCTGGACGACTACTCCGGACGCGTCGAGGCGCTCCACGACTCCCTGGGGCACATGGGGCGCACCAACTACCACCTCGCCATGGAGGCGGTGATCGACCACCACCGGGCGAGCGGCTCGACCGATCCCGCCCTGGTGATCTTCCAGACCGACGGCGCCCCGACATCGAAGGCCGCCGCCGAGCGCGTGCTGTGCGAGGCGTCGAGGCTGCCGCTGTTCTGGCAGTTCGTCGGGTTCGGGAACGACGAGTTCCGCTTTCTGCGGAAGCTGGACGAGCTGCCCGTGCCGGGCAGGCGGGTGGTGGACAACGCCGGGTTCTTCCCCGCCGGCCCCGCCCCGCGCGCCGTGCCCGACGCGGAGCTGTACGACCGGTTGACCGGTGAGTTCCCCGAGTGGCTGCGGGCCGCCCGGGCCGGCGGCATCGTGCGCTGACCCGGGCAGCGGGGTGTTTCAGCGGGCGCCGGCGTCCTCCGCGGCAAAGTCCTCGGAGGCCTCGGCGGAGCGCGTGGTCCACAGGAAGGTGACGGTCACCCAACCGTTGTCCCTCAGCCCGACGTTGTGGAAGGTGCCGTCGGCGAGGTCGATGCCGGCCGGGTTGAGGACGCGGCGGCCGAAGCCGTCCCGTCCGCCGTTGTGCCCGTCCTGGTAGGCCGCCTGCGCTTGGGGCCTGCCCCGCGGCAGGTCGCGGAAGGTCTCGCGGACCGAGGAGGGGTTCCAGTAGTCGTCGCGGATGTTCCAGGGGCCCACGTCCCACACGGGGGCCGTCTCGCAGCGGACCGGGCCGCAGACCCGCACGGAGTACTCCCTGCCGCCCTTGCTCGACAGTCCCCGCCTGGAGGGCAGGGCCACGAAGCGGTCGTTCGGCCGGATGACGTGCCCGTTGGCGGTGGTGTGGCCGACCAGGCCCTCGCGGGTGGCGAAGACCCGGGCGGTGTACGGCGCCGCGGCCTCGGTCTCCTGCGGGGCGTCCGGGTCGGTGTCGGCGTGCAGTTCCAGACCGCGCACCGCCAGCCTCCCGGTGGCGTCCCGCAGGGTCAGCCGGACCTGGACGACGTCGACGGCCCGCGGCAGGAGGGCGGCGTCGGACTCGTCGGCGCCCGCCTCGCGCCACTCGGTCCACGGCCCCGTGCCACGACGGCCCCGGACCTCGACGGTGACGTCGGCGCCCTCGGGCACGTCCGCGGCGAGCACGGCCCGGACACGGTTGACGGGCCGGTCGAGCGTGTGCGGCGCGAGGATCTGGATGCCGTGGCCGCCGCCGGTTCCGGCCGAGCCGTCGTGGGGAGCGTCGCCGGTCAGCCGCAGTGCCTCGTCGGCGTGGTGGACACCGGCGTCGTCCTCGTCCACACGGGTCAGGTCCGCCTGCCAGGACCGGACGGTGTCGGCGGGGGCGGCGGGGACGGTATCGGCGGGAGCTGTGTCGGCATGGGCGGAAGGTGTGGGGGTCAGGACCGGCGCGAGACACAGCAGTGCCACGGCCGGCAGGGTCTTGAGGGGGAGTCGGGTCGTACTGCGGTGGGGGGTCATGCGCACGGCGCGCATCGCGAACCTCCGGTTCGGGCCGTGCGTCCGACTCCCGTACCGGGGGGCCGGACGCACGGCGGACCCGAGAGCCGCCGCGCCGGTCGTCGGCGGGCGGCTCGCGTCGGGTCGATCGGGTGTCTCGGGCGAAGAGACGGGGCGGCCTTACGCCGGTGTCACCGGTGACGGCCGCCCCGCCGTGTGGCCCACCCGGCCTTACGCCAGCGTGGCGGCCTTCTGGCGCGCCGCCCAGAACTCCTCGAAGGAGAGCAGGCCGTCACCGTTGCCGTCGTGCTGGTCTATCAGCGTCTGGGCCAGGCCCACGGTGACGTTGTGGTCGCCCAGCTCGGCCATCACCTGATGGAACTCGGCCGCGGTGATCAGCCCGTCCTTGTTCAGGTCGAACCGGTCGAAAACCTTGCGCGCAGCTTCGATGTCGGCCATCGAGAAACGTTCCTCCCGTTGTGCGGTCGTGACGCGCACACACTAACCGCCCGTCACACGCCTCACACGGGGAACAACCGCCACTCAGGCCAACACACGCCATACCCGTGCCGAGCGCGCGGGGATCTCGACCCCCTCGCCCGCCGGGTGGACCGTGCCCGGTTCGGTGTCCTGCTCCTCGCACGCGGTGTCCACGAGCAGTTCGTACGCCCGCCCCCACGGCGGTCCGGGCAGCCGGAACCGTCCGGCCCGGTGGTCGGCGTGGAGGAGGACCAGGAAGCTGTCGTCCACCACCGGATCGCCCTTCGCGTCCCGCTGGGGGATGTCCCGGCCGGACAGGTACATGCCCAAAGTGGCGCCGGGCGCGTACCAGTCGGGTTCGGTCATCTCCTCGCCGGCGCCGGTGAACCAGGCCAGGTCGCGCAGCCCCTCGGGGCCGTGGGCCCGCCCCGAGAAGAAGGCCCGACGCCGCAGCACCGGGTGGGCGCGGCGCAGGGCGATCAGCCGCGAGGTCAGGTCGAACAGCGCCCGCCAACCGGGCTCCCGCAGCAACGACCAGTCGACCCAGCCGATCTCGTTGTCCTGGCAGTAGGCGTTGTTGTTGCCGCCCTGGGTGCGCCCCATCTCGTCGCCGGCCACCAGCATCGGCACACCGGTGGACAGCAGCAGGGTGGTGAGCAGGTTCCGCAGTTGCCGGCGGCGCAGGGCGAGGATCTCCTCGTCGTCGGTCTCGCCCTCCGCCCCGCAGTTCCACGACCGGTTGTCGTTCGTGCCGTCCCGGTTGTCCTCGCCGTTGGCCTCGTTGTGCTTGTGCTCGTAGCTCACCAGGTCACGGAGGGTGAAGCCGTCGTGCGCGGTGACGAAGTTGACCGACGCGTACGGCCGCCGCCCGCCCCAGGCGTACAGGTCGCTGGAGCCCGACAGCCGGTAGCCCAGATCCCGCACGTCCGGCAGGGCGCCCCGCCAGAAGTCGCGGACGGTGTCCCGGTAGCGGTCGTTCCACTCCGTCCACAGCGGCGGGAAGGCGCCGACCTGGTAGCCGCCGGCGCCGACGTCCCACGGCTCGGCGATCAGCTTCACCCGGCGCAGCACCGGGTCCTGGGCGATGACGGCCAGGAAGGGGGAGAGCATGTCCACGTCGTGCATGGAGCGGGCCAGCGCGGCGGCCAGGTCGAAGCGGAAGCCGTCCACGCCCATCTCCTGCACCCAGTAGCGCAGCGAGTCGGTGATCAGCCGCAGCACCTGGGGTTGGACCACATGGAGGGTGTTGCCGCAGCCGGTGTAGTCGGCGTAGCGGCGCGGGTCGTCGGCCAGTCGGTAGTAGCCGCGGTTGTCGATGCCGCGCAGGGAGAGGGCGGGCCCGAACTCGCTGCCCTCGGCCGTGTGGTTGTAGACCACGTCGAGGATGACCTCGATCCCGGCGGCGTGCAGCGCGCGGACCATCCGGCGGAACTCCCCCACCTGCCCGCCGCGCGAGCCGGAGGCGGAGTACGCGGCGTGCGGCGCGAAGTAGCCGATCGAGTTGTAGCCCCAGTGGTTCCGCAGCCCTCGGCGCAGCAGGTGGTCCTCGTGCGCGAACTGGTGCACCGGAAGCAGTTCGACGGCCGTCACCCCCAGCCGCGTCAGGTGCTCGATCGCGGCCGGGTGCGCGAGCCCGGCGTAGGTGCCGCGCAGCTCGGGCGGGATGTCGGGGTGGCGCATGGTGAAGCCGCGCACGTGCAGCTCGTAGATGACCGAGTCGGCCCAGGGGACCTTGGGACGGCGGTCGTCGAGCCACTCGTCCCCGGCGTCCGGGCCCGCGCCGAGGGCCGAGTCGACGACGACGCCCTTGGGCACGTACGGCGCCGAGTCCCGCTCGTCGCGGACGGTGTCGGCCAGTTGGGGCTGCGGCCAGTCGCGGACGTGGCCGTACACCTCGGGCGGCAGCGCGTACTCGCCGTCCACGGCGCGGGCGTACGGGTCGAGCAGCAGCTTGGCCGGGTTCCAGCGGGCGCCCGTCCACGGGTCCCAGCGGCCGTGGACCCGGTAGCCGTACCGGCTGCCGGGACGGACGCCCGGGATGAAGCCGTGCCAGATCTCGTGGGTGTGCTCGGTCAGCGGGCAGCGCGTCTCGTTGCCGTCGTCGTCGAAGAGGCAGACCTCGACGGCCTCCGCGCCGGCCGACCACAGCGCGAAGTTGGTCCCCTCGACCCCGTCGGGGCCGATGTGGTGACGGGCCCCCAGCGGCTGGGGACTGCCGGGCCAGACCGTCACCGTCGCGGGAGACGCCGCCGATCGCGGGGCGTCCGCCGGCGGCCCGCCGGACGCCGTCCGGTGGCGTGCCCGCTGTTCGGGGGCGCTCGACACATCCGACACGTTCTGCCTCCGACGGCTCGCGGCTCGGACTGACACGGCGGTCGCGCGGCGTCCCGACCGCCCGCCCCCGTGTCCGGGTCTTGCAGGAGTGTTCCCGTTCGGGCCGTCCGCCTCACCCCGTGCTCGGCCCGTGATCGGCGCCTTCGCCGTTTCCCGGCTTCCCTCCTCGGTCTCCTCCCGCCCCTCCTCCGGCCTCTCCTCCGACCGGCGCCCTCCACCCGGGTGAGGCCCGGCGTCCCGACCGGAGCGTGAAGGCCCCTGGACCACAGGGTGTTAACGGGGGCTAACCTGCCCCCATGACTGTGACTCTTGAGGTCGCCGAGGGCGTCGGCACCATCCGACTCGACCGTCCGCCCATGAACGCGCTGGACATCGCCACCCAGGACCGGCTGCGCGAGCTGGCCGAGGAGGCGTCGGACCGCGACGACGTACGGGCCGTGATCCTCTACGGAGGGGAGAAGGTGTTCGCGGCGGGCGCGGACATCAAGGAGATGCGCGAGATGGACCACGCGGCGATGGTCGCCAGGTCCCGTGCGCTCCAGGACTCCTTCACCGCCGTGGCCCGCATCCCCAAGCCGGTGGTGGCCGCCGTGACCGGCTACGCGCTGGGCGGCGGCTGTGAACTGGCGCTCTGCGCCGACTACCGGATCGCCGCCGAGAACGCCAAGCTCGGCCAGCCGGAGATCCTCCTCGGACTGATCCCGGGCGCGGGCGGCACCCAGCGGCTGGCCCGTCTGGTCGGTCCCTCGAAGGCCAAGGACCTGATCTTCACCGGCCGCCACGTGCGCGCGGCGGAGGCCCTGACGATCGGCCTGGTGGACCGGGTGGTGCCCGCGGACGAGGTCTACGAGCAGGCGCACGCCTGGGCGGCGAGGCTCGCCAAGGGGCCGGCCATCGCGCTGCGGGCGGCCAAGGAGTGCGTCGACGCGGGACTGGAGGCGGACATCGACACCGGGCTGGCGATCGAACGCTCCTGGTTCGCCGGGCTGTTCGCGACCGAGGACCGGGAGATCGGCATGCGCAGCTTCGTCGAGGAGGGACCGGGCAAGGCGAAGTTCCGCTGACGTCCGGTCCGAAGGGCCGGTGTCCGGTCTCCGGGCGTCCGGCCTCCGGCAATCGGACGGAACACGGGGGCGCGGGACGGCGCACAGGCCGTCCCGCGCTCCGCCCCGGCGCACCCTCCGGGGCGCTCGCTCACCGTGTGTGCGCCGAGACCTGCCCCCGACGGGGCGGTATTCGACCGTCCGGCCCCACGGCGGACGGTCGGCGGCCATGATGGGGCCATGGCGGGAGTCAACACGGCGCGTACGGCGTCGGCACCGAAGGGCGAACCGGCGTCCGCGGCGCCCGGCGAGTTCGGGGACCCGACCGTCGAGGAAGTGCGGTTGCCCAACCTCCCCGAGTCGGCGCGGACCGCGCGCGCCCTCGCCCGGTCCGCCCTCGTGACCCGGTGGGGGCTGCCCTCCGATCTCGCCGAGGACACCGTGCTCCTCGTCTCCGAACTGGTGGGCAACGCCGTACGCCACACCGGGGCTCCGGCCCTCGGGCTGCGGATGCACCGGCGGCGCGGCCGGATCCGCGTCGAGGTCCGCGATCCCTCGCGCGGCCTGCCGTGCCTGCTGCCCGTCCACGAACTCGACGTCAGCGGCCGTGGATTGTTCCTGGTGGACCACCTCTCCGACCGCTGGGGCGTGGACCTGCTGCCGCACGGCAAGACCACGTGGTTCGAGATGCGGACCGAGGACCGCTGAGGCGGCCCCGGCCCCTCACCGACACCCGCCCCGGCCCCTCAGCGACCGGCGGCGTACCGCTGCGCACCGGCCCGGCGACGCCGGTCGTTGCACAGCAGGCACCGCCCCCACCCCGGCGGCAGCGGATCCTCCTTGTCCCCGTACAGCGGGTCCACGGCCCCGCGCGGATGCTCCCGGCAGCCCGTGCCGCCGAGGTCGTCGCCCAGTGCCCGCGCCGCCTCCAACGCCCGGCGCAGCGCGTCCACCAGGGCGGCGGCCTGCTCCGCCGAGGGCTCGCCGTCCAACGCGAAGGCGATGTCGGACGCGGTGTGCAGCGCGGTCTGCACCTCTCGTAGCTCTGCCTGACTCATGTCGCGCAGCGTAGGCGCCGGCACCGACAACCGGCGACGGAGCGGGCCCGTCGCCACATCCGTGGACGCCCAAATCCGTGGACGCGGCCGAGCGATCCGGTCCACACTCCTGGACCGTGAGCGCGTCCCGCCCCTCCCACCGCCCCGCCGGCGCCGTCCCCGCCCCCGCGTCCGTCCCCACCGGCGGGCTCCCCGACCGCCTGTGGTCCCGCGGCTTCCTGCTGTTCCTCATCGCCCGCGCCGTCGCCATGCTGGGGGACGCGATGCTGCCCATCGCGCTCTCCGCGGGCCTGCTCGCCCACGGGATGGGCGCGGGCCACATCGGTCTGGCCATGGCCTCCTTCACGGTCTGCTTCGCGGGGTTCGTCGTCTTCGGCGGGGTGTTCTCGGACCGCTTCGACGCCCGCGCCCTGATGATCGGCTCCGACCTGGTGCGGGTGTGCACCCAGTCGCTGGTCGCCGTGTTCTTCCTCACCGGGCACGTGGTGCTCTGGCAGATCTGTGTGATCGGCGCGGTCAACGGCGTGGCGGCCGGGTTGTTCCAGCCCGGCGTGGCCCGCATCGTCCCCAGGGTGGCGCGGGACGTGCAGGGCGCCAACGGAGCGGTCCGCACAGTCGAGTCCCTGGCGATGCTCGCCGGGCCCGCGCTCGCCGGGACGATGGTCGCGGTGTCCTCCGCCGGCGGGGTGTTCGTCGTCCACGCCGCCACCTACGCCCTGAGCGCCCTGTGCCTGGTGCTGCTGCGGCTGCCTCCGACGGTCCGGACCGCGGGGGCCGGCGGCGGGGCGGCGGGGCCGGACTCCCGCCGGGGCTCCTACCGGGCCGATCTGGCCGAGGGATGGCGGGAGTTCCGGTCCCGGACCTGGATGTGGGGCGTCATCGTCCTGTGGATGGTGATGATGATCACCGTCACGGGACCGCTGGTGCCGCTCACCGCCACCGAGATCATCTCCGACCACGGCGAGCGGACGTACGGGTTGATCAACTCGGCGCTGGGCGCGGGCACCGCGGTCGGCGGGCTGCTGGCCATGCGCATACGCCCCCACCGGCCGCTGCGCGCCGGATCGCTGGCGCTCCTGGGCTACTGCTTCTTCCCCGCGGCGGTGGGCGCGCACCTCCCGCCGGCGGCGATCGCGGCGGGCACGGTCGTCTCGGGAGCGGCGATCGGGTTCTGGGGGGTGATGTGGGCGACCAGTGTGCAGACCCAGGTGCCCGAGGAGGTCCGGGGGCGCGTGCACGCCTACGAGGTCGCCGGTTCGCTGTCGATGCTCCCGGTCGGCCAGGCGCTGGCGGGTCCGGCCGCCGGCCTGTTCGGCGCCCGGTCCGTGCTGCTGGCGGGCGCGGTGGCGGCCCTGCTGGTCAGCGTGGCGCTGCTGTCGGTCCCGGCGATCCGCAACCTGCGCCGGGCGGGGACGTAGCCGGGCGGGGCGAGGCCGCGGGCCGGGGCGCGGACGGCCGGCGGGAGGTACTCCGTCAGTCCTACGGCGGAAAACCGAGTGTGATCCGTCAGTGGTGAAACGTAGTCTCACTCCTGATGTCTGCCATCGCCGCCGGCCCTCCGCGCCCCGACTCTCCCGACTCCGAGCCCGCCGTCCCCGGCCCCGCCACCGGCCCCGGGGACACCGGCCGTTCCGCCGTGCGTTCCCTGCTGCGGCTGTGGCCCTACGTACGGCCCGTGCGGGCCCGGTTGTTCACGGCGGCACTCGTCGCGATCGTCGCCTCCTGTCTGGGGCTGGTCATCCCCCTGATCCTGAAGTGGCTCGTGGACGGTCCGATCGCCGACCGCGACGCGGACGGGGTGTGGCTGGGCGGCGCGCTGCTGCTGACCGTCGGCGTGCTGGAGGCGCTGCTGTTCGGGCTGCGGCGCTGGCTGGTGGCCCGCCCGCTGGCCGGCGTGGAGGCGGCGATGCGCGCGGACCTGTTCCGTCACCTGCAGCGGCTGCCGATCGCCTTCCACGACCGTTGGGCGAGCGGGCAGTTGCTGTCGCGCGCCACGGCGGACCTCCAACTGTTGCGCCTGTTCCTGGCCTTCCCCCTCACCTTCCTGCTGGTCAACGGCACCACCATCCTCGTCGGGTTCGGTGTCCTGCTGGTCCAGGAGTGGACGCTGGGGTTGGTGCTGCTGCTGCCCGTGGTGCCGCTGGTGCTGCTCTGCTCGGTCTTCGAGGCGCGGTACTCGCGGGCGGCGCGCCGGGCGCAGGACCAGATCGGCGATCTGACGACGGTCGTCGAGGAGTCCGTGCTCGGCATCCGGATCATCAAGGGCTTCGGCCGTCACCGCAGCCAGGCCCGCGCCTTCCGGGCGCTCTCCCACCGGCTGCTCGGCACCGAGCTGCACAAGGCGCGGCTGCTGGCGGGCATCTGGGCGGTGATCATGACGCTGCCGGAACTGGCCATCGGCGCCGCCCTGGTGCTGGGCACGGTCCAGGTCGCCGACGGGGAGCTGTCGGCGGGCACCCTGGTCGCCTTCCTCACCACGGCCCTGGCGCTGCGCTGGCCGGTGGAGTCGATCGGCTTCCTGCTCGCCATGAGCAACGAGGCCGCGACGGCGACCGACCGCTACTTCGAGGTGATGGACGAGCCTCTCCCGCCGGACACGCTCACCCGGGGCGGTCCCGCGCCGAGCGCCCCGGCGGCTCCCGCCCCGGCGGCTCCCGTCCCGGCGGACGGTCTCCGCTTCGAGCGGGTGGTCTTCCGCTACCCGGACGCGCCACCGGACGCCCCGCCCGTGCTGGACGGCGTCGACCTGCACGTCCGCTCCGGGGAGACCATGGCCCTGGTCGGCGCCACCGGCAGCGGCAAGACCACGCTCACCGCCCTGATCCCCCGGCTCCACGAGGCCACGTCCGGCCGGATCACCCTCGACGGCCGGGACGTCGCGGCGCTCCCCCGCGACGAGCTGCGCTCGCTGATCGCCGTCGCCTTCGAGGAACCCACGTTGTTCTCCGCCTCCGTGCGGGAGAACGTGCTGATGGGCGCTCGGTCTCCCGAGGAGGCCGGGCAGGAGGAGCTGGCGCGTGCCCTGCGGGTCGCCCAGGCCGAGGAGTTCGTGAACGCGCTGCCGCGAGGGGTGGAGACCCAGGTCGGCGAGCAGGGCCTGAGCCTGTCCGGCGGACAGCGCCAGCGTCTGGCGCTGGCGCGTGCCGTGGTCGGCCGGCCCCGTTTCCTCGTCCTGGACGATCCGCTCTCCGCCCTCGACGTCCACACCGAGGCCCTGGTGGAGGCCGCCCTGCGCGAGGTGCTGGCCGAGACCACCGCCCTGGTGGTGGCGCACCGCCCCTCCACCGTGCTGCTGGCCGACCGGGTGGCGCTGCTGTCGCGGGGCCGGATCACCGCCGTCGGCACCCACCACGAACTGCTGGCGTCCAGCACCGAGTACCGCCACCTGATGTCCGGCGAGCAGCGCGAGGAGGAACGATGACCGCCACCGTCGCCGAATCGCCCTTCGAGGAGGAGGAGAAGCGGGACGGTGAGGGCGGCGGAGCCGCCGCCCCGCCCGATCCCTTCGACCGCGACGTGCTGCCCGCGCCGAAGGGCGCCTCGCGCCGGCTGCTCGGCTCGCTGCTCCGTCCGCACCGGGCGCGGGTGGCCGTGGCCGCCGTCCTGCTGCTGCTCCAGCAGGCGGCCGTGCAGGCCGGGCCGCTGCTGGTCGCGTACGCCATCGACCGTGCCGTGCCCGCCCTGCGAGCCGGCGACCACGGTCCGTTGACGGCCGTGGCGGCGGGGTACGCGCTGTGCGCGCTGTCCTCGGGCGGCCTGCAGTACGCCTTCGTCCGGGCCGCCGCCCGGATCAACCAGAGCGTCCTGCTGGAGCTGCGCGGCCGGATCCACCGGCATGGCCAGGCGCTGAGCGTGGACTTCCACGACCGTTACACCTCCGGCCGGTTGATCTCCCGGTCCACCACCGACGTGGAGGCGCTGCGCGAGCTGCTGGACGAGGGGCTGCAGGAGCTGCTGGGCGTGACCCTGTCGGTGGTCTACATCTGCGCCACGCTGTTCTGGCTCGACATCGGGCTGGGCGGCGCGGCCCTGCTCTCCTTCGTTCCGCTGTTCCTGCTGGTGCAGAACTTCCGGCGCCGCTCGATGCGCGTCTACCGCAAGCGGTCCACGGCCATCGCGACGGTCATCGTGAAGTTCGTGGAGACGATGAACGGCATCCGCCCGGTGCAGGCGTTCCGTCGCGAACGGTCGGGTGACGCGGAGTTCGGCGAGCTCAACGACCGGCACCTGAAGGTCAACGGCGACTCCATCCTGGAAATGGCCCGCTATGTGGTCTCCTCCCGGCTGGTCGCCAACATCGCGGTCGCCGTCATCGTGCTGTGGAGCGCCCAGCGGGTGGCGACCGGGTCCCTGGAGTTGGGCGTGCTCGCCGCGGCGGCGCTGTACCTGCGGCGGCTGTACGACCCGATCGACCGGTTGGGGATGTTCCTCAACTCCTACCAGTCCGCGGCGGCCTCCCTGGAGAAGATCGCCGGGCTGCTCGCCCAGGTCCCCTCCGTCCCCGAGCCCGTCCGTCCCCGGCCGCTGCCGGAGCGCTCCGCGGACATGCCCGGCCGCCCGGTGGTCTTCGAGGGCGTGAGCTTCGCCTACCGCACCGGTGGCGAGGTGCTGCCCCGCTTCGACCTGGAGATCCCGGCCGGGCAGACGGTCGCGGTGGTCGGCGCGACCGGTGCGGGCAAGTCCACGCTCGCCAAGCTGCTCGCCCGCTTCTACGACCCCACCGAGGGGCGGGTGCTCCTGGACGGCACCGACCTGCGGGACCTGGCCACCCCCGAACTGCGGCGCGGGGTCGTCATGGTGACGCAGGAGGCGTTCCTGTTCTCGGGCACGGTGGCGGAGAACATCGCGATCGGCCGCCCGGACGCCTCGCGGGAGGAGATCGAGCGGGCGGCGAAGGCGATCGGCGCGCACGACTTCATCACCGCCCTCCCCGACGGGTACGACACCGACGTCCGCAAGCGCGGCGGTCGTATCTCCGCCGGTCAGCGGCAGTTGGTGGCCTTCGCCCGCGCGCTGCTCGCCGACCCGGCCGTGCTCATCCTGGACGAGGCGACCTCCTCGCTGGACGTGCCCGGTGAGCGGGCGGTCCAGCAGGCCATGGACACCGTCCTGCGCGGCCGTACCGCGATGGTGATCGCCCACCGACTGTCGACGGTGGAGATCGCCGACCGGGTCCTGGTGATGGACGCCGGCCGGATCGTCGAGGACGGACGGCCCGCCGATCTCATCGCGGGCACCGGCCGCTTCGCCGGTCTCCACCGGGCCTGGCGCGACAGCCTGGCCTGACGCCTCGCCGGGAGTCGACGCGCCCGTCGGGTTCGACGGGCGCGTCGGTCGTCGGGGCACGGGCGGCTCCCGGCCCGCGCCGGGAACCGTCCGTGCCGGGAGGCCGCCCGTGCCGGGCGCGTGGTTCAGCGCATCAGCACCCCGGCGGCCTGCCTGGCGTCGAGGTCGTCCGGTGGCAGGGCGACCAGGCCCGGTTCGGCCGGGCTCGCCAACAGCGGGTGCGCCGGCAGGACGCGGACGGTGTAGCCGAACGCCCCGGCCCGGTCCAGCGCGAGCGGCCCCTCGTACAGCCGGCTCCCGTTCTGCTCCGGCCCCTCGGACGCCTTGAGCGGCACGTGGACGGCGTCCGTGATGGAGTCCGACTCGTCCACCCGTCCGGCGACCGCCTGCACCTCCACGTCCTCCGGTTCCAGGTCGCCCAGGACCACCCGCACCCGCAGCGAGAGCGAGCCGCCCAGCGTCACGGACTCGCACACCGACTCCACGTGGTCGATCGCCACGCGCGGCCAGCCCGCGCGCACCCGCGCCTTCCACTCGGCCAACCGGCCCGCGGTGGGGACGTCCAGCGTCCGGTGGGCGCGGGCCGCCGGGGTGTACAGCCGCTCGACGTACTCGCGCACCATCCGGTCCGCGAGCACCTTCGGGCCCAGTCGGTCGAGCGTCCGGCGGACCATCTCGATCCACCGCTCCGGCAGACCGCTCCCGGTCACCCCGCGGTCGTAGAAGCAGGGCGCGACCTGCTCCTCCAGCAGTTCGTACAGCGCCGCGGCCTCTATGGCGTCGCGCCGCTCCCGGTCCTCCGGTCCGTCGCCGAGCGGCCCGTCCCCGACCGTGCCGGCCGTCCCGTCGTCCGCGGTCGGGATGACCCAGCCGAAGTCCGGCTCGTACCACTCGTCCCACCAGCCGTCCGACACCGAGAGGTTGAGGCAGCCGTTGAGCGCCGCCTTCATTCCGGAGGTGCCGCACGCCTCCAGCGGGCGGAGCGGGTTGTTGAGCCAGACGTCACAGCCGGTGTAGAGCCGCTGTGCCATGCCCATGCCGTAGTCGGGCAGGAAGACGATCCGGTGCCGCACCCTCGGGTCGTCGGCGAAGCGCACCAGCTCCTGGATCAGCCGCTTGCCGCCGTCGTCGGCCGGATGCGCCTTGCCGGCGACCACGAACTGGACCGGCCTGCTCGGGTGGAGCAGCAGACTCGTGAACCGTTCGCGGTCGCGCAGCATCAACGTCAGCCGCTTGTAGGAGGGAACGCGCCGCGCGAAGCCGACGGTGAGCACCTCCGGGTCCAGGACGCCGTCGATCCACCCCAGTTCCGCGTGGGACGCGCCGCGCTGCCGCCAGGAGTCGTACAGCCGCCTGCGCACCTCGTGGACCAGTTGTTCGCGCAGCGTGCGGCGGGTCTCCCAGAGTTCGGCGTCGGTGGGCTCGTCCCGCAGCGCCCGTACCTCGTCGGCGGTCCAGGTGGGGGCGTGGACGCCGTTGGTGACGGAGGTGATGGGCACCTCCGCGGCGTCGAAGCCCGGCCACAGCCCGGCGAACATCTCCCGGCTGACCGCGCCGTGCAGTGTGGAGACGCCATTGGCCCGCTGGGCGAGCCGCAGTCCCATGACGGCCATGTTGAACAGGTTCGGGGAGCCGCCGGGGTAGGTCTCCGTGCCCAGCTCCAGCACCCGTTCCACGTCCACGCCGGGCAGCTCGCCGTCCTCGCCGAAGTGACGGGCCACCAGGTCGCGGTCGAAGCGGTCGATTCCGGCGGGCACGGGGGTGTGGGTGGTGAACACCGTCCCGGCGCGCACGGCCTCCAGTGCGGTGTCGAAGGGGACGCCCCGCTCGCTCAGTTCCCGGATGCGTTCCAGGCCGAGGAAGCCCGCGTGGCCCTCGTTGGTGTGGAACACCTCCGGTTCGGGGTGCCCGGTGACGCGGCAGTACGCGCGCACCGCCCGCACTCCGCCGATGCCCAGCAGCATCTCCTGGAGCAGCCGGTGCTCGCTGCCGCCGCCGTAGAGCCGGTCGGTGACCTCGCGCTCGCGGGGGGCGTTCTCCTCCACGTCGGAGTCGAGCAGCAGCAGTGGTACGCGGCCGACCCGCGCCTGCCAGACGTGGGCGCGCAGGCTCCGCCCGCCGGGCAGTCGCAGCTCCACGCGGATCGGGGCGCCGCCGGGTCCGCGCAGCAGCTCCAGCGGCATCTCGTTGGGGTCCAGGACGGGGTAGTGCTCCTGCTGCCAGCCGTCCCGCGACAGGCTCTGCCGGAAGTAGCCGTGTCGGTACAGCAGCCCCACTCCGATCAGCGGGACGCCGAGGTCGCTGGCGGCCTTGAGATGGTCGCCGGCGAGGATGCCGAGTCCGCCGGAGTACTGCGGCAGGGCGGCGGTGATGCCGAACTCGGGCGAGAAGTAGGCGATGGCCGCGGGTGGTTCGCCCTCCAGCCGCTGGTACCACCGAGGTTCGGTCAGGTAGTCCTGCAGGTCGCCGGCGACGACGGCGAGCCGCCGCAGGAAACCGCGGTCCTGGGCCAGTTCCCGGAGCCGCTCCGCGGGGACGGCTCCCAGCAGCCGCACCGGGTCGCCGGCGGCGGTCTGCCGGCCGTCGGGATCGACGGCCCGGAGGAGTTCTCTGCTCTCGGTATGCCATGACCAGCGCAGATTGTGCGCCAGGTCGCCGAGTGGTCGTAGGGGTTCCGGAAGGACGGGACGCACGGAGAATCGACGAATGGCCTTCACATCTCGACGGTAGCGGGATCGCCGGGCTTTTCGCCTCACAAACATGATTCGCGTCTCGAACTGTCGTATACGGACATATGACGGGACGCAGTGCCGCAACACGCCCGGAATGCCGGCACCCGGTGCCGCACCGGGGCGCGAAAACGCCGACGGCACCGTTCTCGTGGCGCGTCCGCCCCTCGTGTGCGCGGCTACATGCCGGTAGTTCACATTCCATCGGATTTCCCCTCCCATCCGCATGGGCAGGTTCTTTTCCTGACGCCCCTTCGGGGCACCCGCACACGAGAACCGTCACGCCACCCGAGTGAAAGCGGACAGGAGCGGCCATGCCCGCGACCCGTAAGCGGTCCGTGGAACGGATAGAAAGAACAAAACCACCCATAACGCCCCCAGGTGAGCCAATGATCGGTCGCATTCCCGTACTGGACGTCCACCCGCTCGTCGACTGCGGACGCCGCCCGGCGAAGGCCGTGGTCGGAGAGACCTTCCGGATCTCGGCCACCGTCTTCCGCGAGGGACACGACGCGGTCGGCGCGAACGTGGTCCTGCGCGATCCCGGCGGACGGTCCGGCCCCTGGACCCCGATGCGCGAACTGGCCCCCGGCACCGACCGTTGGGGCGCCGAGGTGACCCCCGACGCCGAGGGCCGCTGGACCTACTGCGTCGAGGCGTGGGGAGATCCGATCGGCACCTGGCGACACGCCGCGCGCGTCAAGGTCCCGGCCGGGATCGACACCGAGCTCACCTTCGCCGAGGGGGCGGCGCTGCACGAGCGGGCCGCCGCCGGAGTGCCCAAGAACGAGGGGCGCGCGGCGGTCCTGGACGCGGTGGACGCCCTGCGCGACGCCTCCCGCCCGGTCGCCGCGCGGCTGGCGGCGGCCCTGACCCCGGAGGTGACGTCCGTGCTGGACCGTCACCCGCTGCGCGAACCGATCACCGTCACACGCCCGCTGCCGCTGCTGGTGGAGCGGAAGAGGGCGCTGTTCGGCTCCTGGTACGAGTTCTTCCCGCGCTCGGAGGGCGCGGTCGTGCGGGAGGGCGAACCCCCCGTACCGGGCACCCTGCGCACCGCCGCCGACCGGCTCCCCGCGGTGGCCGCGATGGGCTTCGACGTGGTCTACCTGCCGCCGATCCACCCCATCGGCGAATCGTTCCGCAAGGGGCCCAACAACTCCCTGACGGCGGGCCCCCACGACGTGGGCAGCCCCTGGGCCATCGGCTCCGCCGCCGGCGGCCACGACGCGATCCACCCGGACCTGGGCACCTTCGAGGACTTCGACCACTTCGTGACCCGCGCCCGCGAACTGCGGATGGAGGTCGCACTCGACTTCGCCCTCCAGTGCTCCCCGGACCACCCGTGGGTCAAGGAGCACCCGGAGTGGTTCCACCACCGCCCCGACGGCTCGATCGCCTACGCCGAGAACCCGCCGAAGAAGTACCAGGACATCTACCCCATCGCCTTCGACGCGGACTTCCCCGGCATCGTCGAGGAGACCCTGCGCGTCCTGCGGCTGTGGATGGACCACGGGGTGCGGATCTTCCGCGTGGACAACCCCCACACCAAACCGGTCGTCTTCTGGGAGAAGGTGATCGGCGAGATCAACAAAACCGACCCCGACGTCATCTTCCTCGCCGAGGCGTTCACCCGTCCCGCCATGATGCACACCCTGGCGAAGATCGGGTTCCAGCAGTCGTACACCTATTTCACCTGGCGCAACGGCAAGGACGAACTGACCGAGTACCTCACCGAACTCTCCGGTGACGCCGCCTCGTACATGCGGCCCAACTTCTTCGTCAACACCCCCGACATCCTGCACGAGTACCTCCAGCACGGCGGGCGCCACGCCTTCGAGATCCGAGCGGTGCTCGCGGCCACCCTCTCCCCCACCTGGGGCGTCTACGCGGGCTACGAACTGTGCGAGTCGACACCGGTGAGGCCGGGCAGCGAGGAGTACCTTGACTCGGAGAAGTACCAGCTCCGCCCACGCGACTGGGTCGCCGCCGAACGGTCGGGCGCCACCATCACGCCCCTGATCACCGAGCTGAACCGGCTGCGCCGCCGCCACCCGGCCCTGCAGCACCTGCGCAATCTGCGCTTCCACCACTCCGACAACCCGGCGATCATCGTCTACTCCAAGCGCAGCACGCGTCCGTACGCCGACACGGTTCTCGCGGTGGTCAACCTCGACCCCCACCACACCCACGAGGCCACGGTCTCGTTGAACCTGACGGAACTCGGTCTCACGCCCGCTCAGGAGAGCGGCGCCGAGCTTTTCCCGGTGCGCGACGAGCTCACCGGCGAGACCTATCACTGGGGCAGGGACAACTATGTGCGCCTCGAACCGGGCCGTGCCGCGGCGCCGGCGCACATCCTCACCCTGCGACCGTCCTCACAGACCGGAGGGTCACCCAACCATGACCGTCAATGAACCCGTCATCGACAAGTTCGAGGACACGCCCACCAAGGACCGCGATCCGCAGTGGTTCAAAAGGGCCGTCTTCTATGAGGTGCTGGTCCGGTCCTTCCAGGACAGCAACGGCGACGGCATCGGCGATCTGAAGGGCCTCACCGCCCGGCTCGACTACCTCCAGTGGCTGGGTGTGGACTGCCTCTGGCTGCCGCCCTTCTTCAAGTCCCCGCTGCGGGACGGCGGTTACGACGTCGCGGACTACACCTCGGTCCTCCCGGAGTTCGGCGACCTCGCCGACTTCGTGGAGTTCGTGGACGCCGCCCACCAGCGCGGCATGCGGGTCATCATCGACATGGTCATGAACCACACCAGCGACCAGCACCCGTGGTTCCAGGAGTCCCGCCGCGACCCCGACGGCCCGTACGGGGACTACTACGTGTGGGCCGACGACGACAAGCAGTACGCCGACGCCCGCATCATCTTCGTGGACACCGAGGTGTCCAACTGGACGTTCGACCCGGTGCGCAAGCAGTACTACTGGCACCGTTTCTTCTCCCACCAACCGGACCTGAATTACGAGAACCCGCGGGTGCAGGAGGAGATGATCTCGGCCCTGCGGTTCTGGCTGGACCTGGGCATCGACGGCTTCCGGCTGGACGCGGTCCCCTACCTGTACGCCGAGGAGGGCACCAACTGCGAGAACCTGCCCGCCACCCACGAGTTCCTCAAACGGGTCCGCGCCGAGATCGACGCCCACTACCCCGACACGGTGCTGCTGGCCGAGGCCAACCAGTGGCCGGAGGACGTGGTCGACTACTTCGGCGACTACTCCAAGGGCGGCGACGAGTGCCACATGGCGTTCCACTTCCCCGTCATGCCGCGGATCTTCATGGCGGTGCGCCGCGAGTCGCGCTACCCCGTCTCCGAGGTCCTGGCCAAGACCCCGGCCATCCCCTCGGGCTGCCAGTGGGGCATCTTCCTGCGCAACCACGACGAGTTGACGCTGGAGATGGTCACCGACGAAGAGCGCGACTACATGTACGCGGAGTACGCCAAGGACCCGCGGATGCGCGCCAACATCGGCATCCGGCGCCGGCTCGCCCCGCTGCTGGACAACGACCGCAACCAGATCGAGCTGTTCACCGCCCTGCTGCTCTCCCTGCCCGGCTCGCCGATCCTGTACTACGGCGACGAGATCGGCATGGGCGACAACATCTGGCTGGGCGACCGGGACGCGGTGCGCACGCCCATGCAGTGGACCCCCGACCGGAACGCGGGCTTCTCCTCCTGCGACCCGGGCCGACTCTTCCTCCCCACGATCATGGACCCGATCCACGGCTACCAGGTCACCAACGTCGAGGCGGCGATGAGCAGTCCCTCGTCGCTGCTGCACTGGACCCGACGGATGATCGAGATCCGCAAGCAGAACCCGGCCTTCGGGCTGGGCTCGTACACCGAGTTGCCCTCGTCCAACCCCGCGGTGCTCGCCTTCCTGCGCGAGTACGGGGACGACCTCGTGCTGTGCGTGAACAACTTCTCGCGCTTCCCCCAGCCCACCGAACTGGACCTGAACGCCTTCGGCGGACGCCACCCCGTGGAGCTGATCGGCGGCGTGCGCTTCCCGCCCATCGGGGAGCTGCCGTACCTGCTGACGCTGGCGGGCCACGGCTTCTACTGGTTCCGCCTGCGGAAACAGGCCTGACAGGGCCCAGAAAAGGGCGGCGGCCCGGGAAACGACCGGAACACAGGTTAGTCCCGGGCCACCGTGGGCACCCTTTTCATCACCACCGACGGGGACGGTCAGTCGAGCTCACTAGCCCGGTCGGTGGGTACTCCCCGACACGTCCCGCACCGCCGGACAGCCACAGCCGCAATCCGGGACACTCTGCCGTACCTTTCGTGTGCCCGGGGAAAGGACGCCATGTCGGACAGCTCCTCGCCCCGCGCCGCCGTCGCCACGCGCGAGTCCGGGGGCGCGGCGCTGCTGCGTTCGCTCACGCCACTGCTCACCGAATGGCTTCCGCGGCAACGCTGGTTCGCCGGGAAAGGCCGGCCCGTCAGCGGGTTCACCCTGGTCGCCGCCACCGAGCTGGTGCCGTGCACGAGCGGCGCCGCGCCGGGCCTGCTCCACCTCCTCGTCCGCGCCCGACAGCCGGGCGGGCCGGAGCAGACCCATCCCGTGCTCGCCGACTGCTACCAACTGCTGCTCGGCGTGCGCCCCGCCCTGCCGCCCCCGCTCGCGGGCTCGCTGATCGGTCACCCCGCCGACGGGCCGCTGCGCGGTCGCACGGTGTACGAGGCATTGCACGATCCACGGTTGGCCGCCGTGCTGCTGGAGCGGCTGCGCTCCCCCGGCCGACTGGGGCCGCTGCGCTTCCAACGCGAGCGCGGCACCGTCATCCCCACCGGGCTGCCGCCCAGGCCGTTGAGCGTGGAGCAGTCGAACTCCTCGGTGGTCTACGGCGACCGGTACATCCTCAAGCTCTTCCGCCGCGTCAGCCCCGGCGTCAACCCGGACCTGGAGCTGCCGCTCGCCCTGGCGCGGGCCGGTTCGGACCGGGTGCCGGCGCCCGCCGCGTGGTTCGAGGCACGGCCCGGCGGCGAGACCGGCGAGCCGATGACGCTGGGCGTGCTCCAGCCCTTCCTGCCCGGTACCGGTGACGGCTGGCAGCTCGCGCTGCGCTCGCTGGCGGCCCACGGCGACTTCACCGCCGCCGCGTGGGCGCTCGGCCAGGCGATCGCCGAGGTGCACACCACGCTCGCGGACGCGCTGCCGGTGACCGCGCTGCGCCGCCGCCAGTTGGAGTTCATCGCCTCCGGGATGAACGAGCGGCTGGAGGCCGCCGCCGCCTCCGTGCCCGCCCTGCGCCCGTACCGCGGCCGGCTCCACTCCGTCTTCAACGCCGTCGCCGACCTCGGCCACGGTGGGGGCACCTGGTCCGCGCAGCGGATCCACGGCGACCTCCACCTGGGACAGGCGCTGTGCGCGGGGTCCGACGACCGGTGGTCGATCATCGACTTCGAGGGCGAGCCCGCCCGCCCGATCGCCGAGCGGCGCCGTCCGCAGCCGGTGGTACGGGACATCGCGGGCATACTGCGCTCGTTCGACTATGCGGCGTGCCAGCACGCCCGGGCCTCCTCCGGCGACGCCGAGTGGGCCCGCGAGTGGGCCGAGAAGAATCGTGACGCCTACTGCTCCGGTTACGCCGACGCCTCCGGCTCCGATCCGCGCGACGAGGACGTGCTGCTGCGCGCGTACGAGACGGACAAGGCCGTCTACGAAGTCCTGTACGAGGCCAGGCACCGCCCCGCCTGGCTCGCCATCCCGATGTCCGCCATCCACCGGCTCGCGGACGCCTGATCGACTCTGCGCACCAGGAGGCCTCTTCCGTGACCCCCCGCCCCGACAGCCGACCGCCCTCCGACGCCTCTTCGCGGACCGCCCGCGCCGGCGCCCGGGACGAGGGCTCCGCCCCGGCCGCGCCTTCCGGACCGCCGGCCCCACAGGACGCGGCGGGACCGGCGGGGCCCGCCGGGACCGTGAAGAAGGCCGCGCCGAGGAAGGCGGCGCCGAAGACGGCGAAGACGACCGGGAAGGCCCCCTCGAAGGCCCCCGCGCGAGCCGTGGCGCAGACCCCCGAGCGGGAGAACCCGGCAGTGGGCGCCGAGGGCTCCGCCGAGGACTCCGCCGCGCGGCCCCCGGGCGCCTCCCCGGAACCGATCGCCCCGAGGCAGTCCGAGCCGCTCAAGGAGCACGCCGCCAACTGGCCCGACGCCCGACCGCCCGCCCCCCGCAGGAGCGAGGACACCCCCTCCCCGCACCAACTGCGGCCGGCCGATCCGCTGGACCCGGGCGAGCGCCTGCGCCTCCTCCACGGCTCCCACCACGACCCGCACGCGGTGCTCGGCGCCCACCGGACGCAGGGCGGGGTGCTGTTCCGGGCGCTGCGTCCGTACGCCCGCGCGGTCACCGTCCTGGTCGAGGGGATGCGCGCCGAACTCCACGACGACGGCGACGGACTGTTCTCCGGGGTGCTGCCCCTGGCCGAAGGTCCCGCCGTCCCCCCGTACCGGCTGCTGGTGCGCTACGGCGAGGAGCCGGGGGTGGACGAGATCGAGACCGAGGACCCCTACCGCTTCCTGCCCGCCCTCGGCGAGCTGGACCTGCATCTGATCGGCGAGGGCCGTCACGAGGAGCTGTGGCGGGCACTCGGCGCGCGTCCCATGGTCCACGCCGGGGTGTCCGGCACCCGCTTCACCGTTTGGGCGCCCAACGCGCTGGGCGTACGGGTCGCCGGGGACTTCGCCCACTGGGACGGGACGGCCTTCCCCATGCGGTCGCTGGGCGGCAGCGGCGTGTGGGAGCTGTTCCTGCCCGGCGTCAAGCCGGGCGCGCTGTACAAGTTCGACATCACCCGCCCCGACGGCTCCCACACCCTGCGCGCCGACCCGATGGCCCGCCGCACCGAGGTGCCGCCCGCGACCGCCTCGATCGTGGAGGAGTCGGAGTACGTCTGGCACGACGAGGAGTGGATGGCGCGCCGCGCCGAGCGCGCCCCCCACCAGGCGCCGCTGTCGGTCTACGAGGTGCACCTGCCGTCCTGGCGTCCGGGCCTGACCTACCGCGAACTGGCCGAGCAACTCCCGGCGTACGTCAAGGACCTGGGCTTCACGCACGTGGAGCTGATGCCGATCGCCGAGCACCCCTTCGGGGGGTCCTGGGGCTACCAGGTCACCGGCTTCTACGCGCCCACCGCGCGGATGGGCACGCCCGACGACTTCCGGTACCTGGTCGACCGCCTCCACCAGGAGGGCATCGGCGTGCTGATGGACTGGGTGCCCGCGCACTTCCCCAAGGACGAGTGGGCGCTGGCCCGCTTCGACGGCACCGCGCTGTACGAGCACTCCGACCCGGCCCGCGCCGAGCACCCGGACTGGGGGACGCTGGAGTTCAACTTCGGCCGCACCGAGGTCCGCAACTTCCTCGTCGCCAACGCGGTCTACTGGTGCGAGGAGTTCCACATCGACGGCCTGCGGGTGGACGCCGTCGCCTCCATGCTCTACCTCGACTACTCGCGCGAGTCCGGCCAGTGGACCCCCAACGTCCACGGCGGGCGGGAGAACCTGGAGGCGGTGGCGTTCCTCCAGGAGATGAACGCCACCGTCTACCGCCGCTGCCCGGGGGTGATCACCGCCGCCGAGGAGTCCACCGCCTGGGACGGCGTCACCCGCGCCACCCACCACATCGGGCCGGGGGGCTTCGGCGGGCTGGGGTTCGGCTTCAAGTGGAACATGGGCTGGATGCACGACTCCCTGGAGTACATGGTCAAGGAGCCGGTCCACCGCAAGTACCACCACAACGAGATGACGTTCTCCATGGTGTACGCCTACTCGGAGAACTACATCCTGCCGATCTCCCACGACGAGGTGGTGCACGGCAAGCGCTCGCTGGTGTCCAAGATGCCGGGCGACTGGTGGCAGCGGCGTGCCAACCACCGCGCCTACCTGGGCTTCATGTGGTCCCATCCGGGCAAGCAACTCCTTTTCATGGGGCAGGAGTTCGCCCAGGGGGCGGAGTGGTCGGAGGCGCACGGCCCGGACTGGTGGCTGCTGGACCCGGCGTACCCCGCCTCGGACGACCACCGGGGCGTGCGCGACCTGGTCCGCGACCTCAACCGCGTCTACACCGCCACGCCCGCGCTGTGGGAGCGGGACACCGACCCGGCCGGCTTCTCCTGGATCGAGGGGGGCGCGGCCGACGACAACGTCTTCGCGTTCCTGCGGTACGCCGCCGACGGCACGCCCCTGATCGCCGTCTCCAACTTCTCACCCGTCGTCCGCCACGACTACCGGCTCGGCGTCCCCGAGGAGGTCCCGGCCTGGCGCGAGATCCTCAATACCGACGCGGCGCGGTACGGCGGCGGCGACGTGGGCAACCCGGAGCCGCTGAAGACCGACTCCGTCCCGGCCCACGGCCGTCCCGCCCACATCGCCCCGACGCTGCCGCCGCTGGCGACGATCTGGCTGGTACCGGCCTGAGACCGAGGCTTCCGGTCCCGGTCCGGGACCGGAAGCCCGGACCGGAAGCCCGGATCGGAAACGGCCGCACGGCCCTGTCCGGGGGGTGGACAGGACCGTGCGGCGAGCCCGGGGCGGATGCGGGGAGTCAGACGCCCACGGGCTTCTTGGCGGCGGAACCCTCAGGGGTGGGCTCCGACGTGGTCTCCGGGGCGCCGTGGCCGTCGTCGACGAGGCTCTGCTCGTCGAACGGGATGCGGCCGGCCAGCACCTCGTTCATCCGCTCCTTGTCGAGTTCCTTGGTCCAGGTGCCGATCAGCACCGTGGCGACCGCGTTGCCCGCGAAGTTCGTCAGGGCGCGGGCCTCGCTCATGAAGCGGTCGATGCCGACGATCAGGCCCACGCCGTCGACCAGGTCCGGACGGTGGGACTGCAGTCCGCCGGCGAGGGTGGCCAGACCGGCGCCGGTGACACCGGCCGCTCCCTTCGAAGCGATGATCATGAAGACCAGGAGCGAGACCTGCTCGCCCAGCGAGAGCGGGTCGCCCATCGCCTCGGCCACGAAGAGGGCGGCCATCGTCAGGTAGATCGCGGTGCCGTCGAGGTTGAAGGAGTAGCCGGTGGGGACCGTGATGCCCACGACCGGCTTGCCGACCCCCAGGTGCTCCATCTTGGCGATCAGGCGCGGCAGCGCCGACTCGGAGGAGGAGGTGGACAGGATCAGCAGGAACTCGCGGCCCAGGTACTTCAGCAGGGCGAAGACGTTCAGGCCCGTGACGATCTTCAGCAGCCCGCCCAGCACCACGAAGACGAACAGCGCGCAGGTGACGTAGAAGCCGACCATGATGACGGCCAGGGAGGTCAGCGCGTCCACGCCGGTCTCGCCGACCACCGCCGCGATGGCGCCGAAGGCACCGACCGGGGCCGCCCACATGATCATGGCGAGCACCCGGAAGACCAGCCTCTGGAGGTGGCCGATGCCGCGCAGGATCGGTTCGCCGGTCGCGCCCATCGCCTGGAGGGCGAAGCCGACGAGCAGGGCCACCAGCAGGGTCTGGAGCACCTGGCCCTCGGTGAAGGCGGAGACCAGCGTGGTCGGGATGATGCCCAGCAGGAAGTCGACCGTGCTCTCGCTCGCGCCGTCGGCCTGGGCCGCGCCGACGCTCTTGACCTCCTCGGTCAGCTCCAGGCCGGAGCCGGGGTGCAGCACGTTGCCGACGACCAGGCCGATGGCCAGGGCCACCGTGGACATCACCATGAAGTACCCGAGCGCGAGCCCGCCCACCGCGCCGACCTTGGCCGCCTTGCGGACGGACCCGATGCCCAGCACGATCGTGCAGAAGATCACCGGCGAGATCATCATCTTGATGAGGTTCACGAACCCCGTGCCCAGCGGCTTCAGCTCGACGGCGACGCCGGGGGCGGCGAAGCCGAGCGCGACGCCCGCCAGTACGGCGACGATCACGGCGATGTACAGGTAGTGGGTACGGTCCCGTCTCTTGGACTGCTCGGTCTGGGTGGACACGTCGGCTCCTTGGAAAGTGCGGCTCCGACTCGCGTGGAGTCCCGCCGACTATGCATCCCGATGTGAGAACGATCACCGTTGTGTGCATTACGTGCACGGAAAAACCGCCGCGCACGGCGGAGTTGCGGAATCTTGTCGGGGATCGCCCGGGCACCGGGCGGAGCCGCCGGCGCGGAGCGGCGGCAGACTGTGGCCATGCGTCTCCCCCGTCCCCGCAGTCTGGCGGGCCAGCTCTTCGCGATGCAGGTCGTGCTGGTGGCGGTCGTGGTGGCCGGATGCGCGCTGTTCACCTACCTGAACGACCGCGAGCAGGCCGAGACCTCGGCCCGGAAACAGGTCACCGTGACGGCCCGGGCGATCGCCGACTCGCCCTCGGTGCGCGAGGCGATCGCCTCCCCGGACCCCAGCGCGCGGCTCCAGCCGTATGCCGAGCGGGTGCGCCGCGACACCGGCGTGACCTTCGTGACGATCATGGACCCCGAGGGCGTCCGCTGGACGCACCCGTCCCCCGACCGGATCGGCCGGCGCTTCGTGGGCCACATCGGCCCGGCGCTGCGGGGCGAGACCTTCCACGAGACCTACACCGGCACGCTCGGCCCGTCCGTGCGCGTGGTCACCCCGATCCGTGACGACGGGCGGATCGTGGGCCTGGTGAGCACCGGAATAGCCGTGGAGAAGATCAGCGCCGAGGTACGGGGGCAGGTGGTCGCCCTCCTCGCGGTCGCCGGGGGCGCGCTGGTGCTCGGCGGCCTGGGCACATACGTGATCAACGCCCGACTGCGCCGCCACACCCACGGCATGAACGCCACCGAGCTGAGCCGGATGCACGACTACCACCAGGCCGCCCTGCACGCGGTGCGCGAGGGTCTGGTGATGCTCGACGGACAGCGGCGGATCGCGCTGATCAACGACGGCGCCCGTGAACTGCTCGGCCTGACCGGGCCGGACGTGGTGGGCCGCAACGTGGCCGAACTGGGCCTGCCCACGCCGCTGACCGGCGCGCTGCTGGCCTCGGAGCCCCGCGTGGACGAGGTGCACCTGACCGACGACCGCGTGCTCGTGGTGAACACCGCGCCGGTGTCGGGCGGCGAGCGGCGCGGCACGGTGGTCACCCTGCGTGACCACACCGAACTCCAGGCGCTCACCGGCGAGCTGGACTCGGTGCGCGGCTTCACCGAGGCGCTGCGCTCCCAGGCGCACGAGGCGGCCAACCGGCTGCACACCGTGGTGTCGCTGATCGAGCTGGGCCGCGAGCGGGAGGCGGTGGAGTTCGCCACGGCCGAGCTGGAGCTGGCCCAGGCGCTGACCGACCAGGTGGTCGCGGCGGTCGCCGAGCCGGCGCTGTCGGCGCTGCTGCTGGGCAAGGCGGCGCAGGCCAACGAGCGCGGCGTGGCACTGGTCCTCACCGAGGACAGCAGCGTCGACGACGGAGTGCTGCCGCGGGGACTCCCGGCCCGGGACCTGGTGACGATCCTGGGCAACCTGATCGACAACGCCCTGGACGCCGTCGCCGACGGCGCCCTCGACAGCGGACCGGAGTGCTCCCCCGACGCCGTCGCGGGGGGCGACCGGGTGCCCCGGGTGACGGTGACCGTCCGGGCCGACCGGCACGAGCTGCTGCTGCGCGTCGCCGACAGCGGCCCCGGCATCGACCCGGACACGGTGGAGGAGGTGTTCCGGCGCGGCTGGTCCACCAAGCGACTCACCGGACCCGCGGGCCGGGGCCTGGGGCTGGCGCTGGTGCGGCAGGCCGTCCGCCGCCACGGCGGCACCGTCGAGCTGGACCGGGCGGCGTCCGGCGGCGCGGAGTTCACCGTCCGGCTGCCGCTGCGCGCCGCGGAGGTGACGGCGTGACCGGGACGAGGACGGACACCGCGGGCGGGGAACCCATCCGGGTGCTGGTGGTCGAGGACGACCCCGTGGCGGCGGACGCCCACGCCCTGTACGTCTCGCGGGTGCCCGGGTTCACCGTCTCCGGCGTGGCCCACTCCCGAGCCGAGGCCAAACGGGCCCTGGACAAGCGGGCCGTCGAGCTGATCCTGCTGGACCTCCGCCTCCCCGACGGCCACGGCCTGGCCCTGGTGCGGGCGCTGCGCGCGGCCGGCCACACCACCGACGTCTTCGCGGTGACCTCGGCCCGCGATCTGGCCGTCGTGCGGGAGGGCGTCTCCCTCGGGGTCGTCCAGCACGTGCTGAAGCCCTTCACGTTCCCGACGCTGCGCGACCGGCTCCAGCGGTACGCCCGGTTCCGGGAGACGATCGCCACCGAGGGCGCGGAGGCCGGCAGCCAGGCGGAGGTGGACCGCGCGCTGGCCGCGCTGCGCCCGCCGAGCCGGGTCGCGCTGCCCAAGGGGCTGAGCGCGCCGACCCTGGAGTCGGTCACCGCGGCCCTGCGGGCGGCCGACCGCGGGGGCCTGACGGCGAGCGCGGCGGCCGAGAGGGTGGGCGTCAACCGGATCACCGCCCGCCGCTACCTGGAGTACCTGGTCGACACCGGGCAGGCCGAGCGCACCCCGCACTACGGGCACGTGGGCCGGCCGGAGCTCCACTACAACTGGCGGGGCTGACGCCCGGACGGTTCCCGCGGCGCCCTCGGACGGTTTCCGCCGACGCGCGCCCCGTCGACCGACTGCGAAGAAGCCGTGCGGCGGCGCCCTTGGTCAGGGCGCCGCCGCACGGGCGGGAGGTCGGAGGTCCGGAAGGGTCTAGAAGACCGCCTCGGTCTCGTCCATCCGGTCCTGCGGCACCGTCTTCAGCTCCGCCACCGCGTCCGCCAGCGGCGCCATCACGATCTGGGTGCCGCGCAGGGCCGTCATCATGCCGAAGTCACCGCGGTGGACGGCCTCCACGGCGTGCCAGCCGAAGCGGGTGGCCAGCACCCGGTCGTACGCGGTGGGGGTGCCGCCGCGCTGGACGTGGCCGAGGATGACCGGACGGGCCTCCTTGCCCAGTCGGTGCTCCAGCTCGATGGCGAGCCGGTTGCCGATGCCCGTGAAGCGCTCGTGACCGTACTGGTCGATCTCGCCCTTCTCGTACGGCATCGAGCCCTCGGCCGGACGCGCGCCCTCGGCGACGCAGACGACCGCGAACTTCTTGCCGCGCGAGAAGCGCTCCTCGATCATCTTGCACAGGTCGTCCACCTGGAAGGGCCGCTCGGGGATGCAGATCCCGTGCGCGCCGCCGGCCATGCCGGCCTCCAGCGCGATCCAGCCCGCGTGCCGGCCCATGACCTCGACCACCATCACGCGCTGGTGGGACTCGGCGGTGGTCTTCAGCCGGTCGATGGCCTCGGTGGCCACGGTGACGGCCGTGTCGAAGCCGAAGGTGCGGTCGGTGGCCGAGATGTCGTTGTCGATCGTCTTGGGCACGCCGACCACCGGCAGGCCGGCGTCGGCGAGCATCCGGGCGGCCGTCAGGGTGCCCTCGCCGCCGATCGGGATGAGCGCGTCGAGGCCGAGGCGCTCCAACAGCTCCTCGGAGTTCTCGCACGCCTCGCGCAACCTGCCGCGCTCCAGCCGTGCCGAACCCAGGATGGTGCCGCCCCGGGCGAGGATGCCGGAGACGGAATCGATGTCGAGTTCGCGGTAACGGCCGTCGAGCAGGCCCTTGAACCCGTCCTCGAAGCCGATGACTTCGTCGTTCCGGTCGACGACGGCGCGGTGCACGACCGAACGGATAACGGCGTTCAGACCGGGGCAGTCGCCGCCTGCGGTGAGGACTCCGATGCGCATGGGATCGCTTCTCCTGCTCGCTGCTGGTATCGGATGCGCCGCCGCGATTGTTTCATGTTCTGAACGCATCGCGAGCCGTCCGTGTCCGATCCCGTTCGACACGCGACACGGTCGGGCCCGGCGGTATGGTCAAGGGTAGGCCAAGGGAACAAGTGCACAGATAAGCCCTGGTAGAGCCGCTTTTCCGGCACTTTTCCCGACTGTGGCCGCGGGTACCCGGACAGGGCACGGACCACACGACCCGGGGTGCGAGGGAGCCGAGGGAGTAGGGAGAGCACACGTGGCGCGCAGTGTGTACGTGACCGGAATCGGCCGTGGGGACGGCCGTCAGGTCGTGGAACTGGGGGTCATGGAGCTCCTGTCCCGCCGCAGCGGCCGGGTCGGGGTCTTCCGCCCGCTCGCGCACGACGGTCCCGATCCCATCTACGACCTGCTCCGCAGCCGCTACCGGCTGTCCCAGCCCGCGGGGACCGTGGTCGGGCTCGGTTACGACGAGGCGGCCGCCGTCCTCGCCGAGAAGGGCACCGACGAGCTGGTCTCCCACCTGGTGGGCCGCTTCCACACCGTCGCCCGCGACTACGAGGCCGTCCTCGTCCTGGGCACCGACTACGCCGACACCGGCCTGCCCGCCGAACTGGCGCTCAACGCCCGGCTGGCCAACGAGTTCGGCGCCTCGGTGCTGCCCGTGGTGGCCGGGACGGACCACGAGCCCGACGCGCTGGCCGCCGAGGTCCGCAACGCCCACCACGCCTACGCCTCGCTGGGCTGCGACGTCATCGCGATGCTCGCCAACCGGGTCCCCGACGGCCACGCCGCCGAGGTCGCCCGCGTCCTGGGCGGGCAACTGCCGGTGCCGGTCTACGTCCTGCCCGAGGACCCGGCCCTGGCCGCGCCGACGGTCTCCCAGGTCGTGGACGCGCTGGGCGCCGAGGTGCTGCAGGGCGATCCGGACGGACTCGCCCGGGACGTGCGGGGCTTCGTCTTCGGCGGCGCGACGCTGCCCACCTTCCTGCCCGCCCTCACCGAGGGCTGCATGGTCATCACCCCCGGGGACCGCGCCGACCTCGTCGTCGGCTCCCTCGCCGCCCACGCCGCCGGCTCCCCCGCCATCGCCGGGGTGCTGCTCACCACCGACCGAAGGCCCGGCGAGGAGACCATGGCCCTGGCCGCCCGCCTCTCCCCGGGCACCCCGGTGCTGGCCGTCTCCGCCGGCTCCTTCCCCACCGCCGCCGAGCTGATGGCCGTGGAGGGCCGGCTCACCACGGCCACCCCCCGCAAGGCCGAGATAGCCCTCGGCCTCTTCGAGTCCCACGTGGACACCGGCCGGCTCGCGCAGCGGCTCTCGGTGGTCCGCAGCGGCCGGGTCACCCCGATGATGTTCGAGCACGAGCTGATCGAGCGCTCGCGCTCCGACCGCCGCCACATCGTCCTCCCCGAGGGCTCCGAGGAACGGGTGCTGCGGGCGGCGGAGGTGCTGCTGCGCCGGGGCGTGTGCGACCTGACCCTGCTGGGCGACGAGACCGCGATCCGCAAGCGCGTGGCCGAACTCGGCCTCGACCTCGGCCTGCTCGAACCCGACGAGGTCTTCGAGGGTCCGGGCGCCTCCGCCCGGGTCGTGAACCCGGAGGACTCCCCGCTGCGCGAGCGTTTCGCCGAGCTGTACGCGAAGCTCCGCGCCCACAAGGGCGTCACCTACGAGTTGGCGTACGACCTGGTCACCGACGTCTCCTACTTCGGCACCCTGATGGTCCAGGAGGGTCTGGCCGACGGCATGGTCTCGGGCGCCGCGCACTCCACCGCGGCGACCCTGCGGCCCGCCTTCGAGATCATCCGGACCAAGCCGGAGGCCGAGATCGTCTCCTCGGTGTTCTTCATGTGCCTGGCGGAGAAGGTGCTGGTCTACGGCGACTGCGCGGTCAATCCCGACCCGGACGCCGAGCAGCTCGCCGACATCGCCGTCCAGTCGGCCACGACCGCCGCGCAGTTCGGGGTGGAGCCCCGGATCGCGATGCTGTCGTACTCCACCGGCACCTCCGGCAGCGGCGCGGACGTGGACAAGGTGCGGCGGGCGACCGAGCTGGTGCGCGAGCGCCGCCCCGACCTGCCGGTGGAGGGGCCGATCCAGTACGACGCGGCGGTGGAGCCCTCGGTCGCGGCGACCAAGCTGCCGGGGTCCGAGGTCGCGGGCCGGGCCACCGTGCTGGTCTTCCCCGACCTCAACACGGGCAACAACACCTACAAGGCCGTCCAGCGCTCGGCCGGGGCCGTGGCGGTCGGCCCGGTCCTCCAGGGCCTGCGCAAACCGGTCAACGACCTCTCCCGCGGCGCCCTGGTGCCCGACATCGTCACCACCGTGGCCATCACCGCGATCCAGGCCCAACAGGATCGGCACGCGCGGGGCGTGCCACCGTCCGACCCCGGGGGGTCGGACGGCCGGACCGAGAAAGCGGTGAACTCGTGAGAGGCACTCGTGTCCTCGTCCTGAACTCGGGCTCCTCGTCGGTGAAGTACCAACTCCTCGACATGACCGACGGGTCCCGCCCGGCCGTCGGGCTCGTGGAGCGGATCGGCGAGCGGACCTCGCTGCTGCGGCATTCCCCGGCCGACGGCCCGCCGCGCGAGCGCGAGGAGCCGGTCGCGGACCACGAGACGGCGCTCAAGGCCGTCGCCGAGGAACTGGCCCACGACGGGCTCGGCCTGGACTCCCCCGAACTGGCCGCGATCGGCCACCGCGTGGTGCACGGCGGGCGGCGGTTCACCGAGCCGACCGTGATCGACGACGCGGTGGTGGACGAGATCGAGCGTCTGGTGCCCGTCGCGCCGCTGCACAACCCGGCCAACCTCGCCGGTATCCGCACGGCCCGGGCCCTGGCCCCGCACCTGCCGCAGGTCGCGGTCTTCGACACCGCCTTCCACGCCACGATGCCGGAGTACGCCGCCCGGTACGCCGTCGACACCGCCGTCGCCGACGAGCACCGGGTGCGCCGCTACGGGTTCCACGGGACCTCGCACGCGTACGTCTCCCGCAAGGCGGCCGAACTGCTGGGACGCGAGCCGAGCGAGACGAACGTCATCGTGCTCCACCTGGGCAACGGCGCCTCGGCCTCGGCGGTGGCGCGCGGGCGGTGCGTCGACACCTCCATGGGGCTCACTCCCCTGGAGGGTCTGGTGATGGGCACCCGTTCGGGGGACATCGACCCCGCGGTGGTCTTCCACCTGACGCGGGTGGCCGGGATGTCGGTCGACGAGATCGACATCCTGCTGAACAAGCGCAGCGGCCTGCTCGGCCTGTGCGGGGACAACGACATGCGGGACGTCCTGCGGCGGATGGAGAGCGGTCCGGACGCCGAGGCGGCCCGACTCGCCTTCGACATCTACGTCCACCGGCTGAGGAAGTACATCGGCGCCTACTACGCCGTGCTCGGCCGGGTGGACGTGGTGGCCTTCACCGCCGGGGTCGGGGAGAACGCGGCCGCCGTGCGAGAGGCCGCCGTCACGGGGCTGGAGGGACTGGGCCTGGCCGTGGACCCGGAGCGGAACGCGGCGCGCGGCGGCGGCCCTCGGCTGGTCTCCCCGCCCACCGCGCGAGTCGCGGTGGCCGTGGTGCCGACCGACGAGGAACTGGAGATCGCCACCCAGACGTACGCGCTGGTCGCCGACAGACCGGTCGACGAAACGTGAGCCAGCTCACCCCGGGAACGTTCCGCTGTTGAACAAAAGATAGGATCGCCCCCATGCGCCGTTCCAAAATCGTCTGCACCCTGGGCCCCGCCGTGGACTCCTACGAACAGCTCAAGACGCTGATCGAGGCCGGCATGAACGTGGCCCGCTTCAACATGAGCCACGGAAGCCACGCGGAGCACGAGGAGCGGTACCACCGGCTCCGCAAGGCCTCGCAGGAGACCGGTCGCGCGATCGGCGTCCTGGCCGACCTGCAGGGTCCCAAGATCCGCCTGGAGACCTTCGCCGACGGGCCGGTGGAACTGGTCCGCGGCGACGAGTTCACCATCACCACCGAGGACGTGCCCGGCGACAGGACCATCTGCGGCACCACCTACAAGGGCCTGCCGGGGGACGTCTCCAAGGGCGAGACGATCCTGATCAACGACGGCAACGTCTCCCTCCAGGTCATCGACGTGGAGGGGCCGCGAGTGCGTTGCATGGTCATCGAGGGCGGTGTGATCTCCGACCACAAGGGCATCAACCTGCCCGGCGTGGCGGTCAACGTCCCGGCGCTGTCGGAGAAGGACGTCGAGGACCTGAAGTTCGCGCTGGAGATGGGCTGCGACATGGTGGCGCTGTCCTTCGTCCGGGACGCCGCCGACGTCCGTGACGTCCACCGGGTGATGGACGAGGTGGGCCGGCGGGTCCCGGTGATCGCCAAGGTGGAGAAGCCGCAGGCCGTGGAGAACATGGAGGAGGTCGTCCTCGCGTTCGACGGCGTGATGGTGGCCCGCGGCGACCTGGCGGTGGAGTATCCGCTGGAGAAGGTGCCGATGGTGCAGAAGCGGCTCGTCGAGCTGTGCCGCCGCAACGCCAAGCCGGTGATCGTCGCGACCCAGATGATGGAGTCGATGATCACCAACTCCCGGCCGACCCGCGCCGAGGCCTCCGACGTCGCCAACGCGATCCTGGACGGCGCGGACGCGGTGATGCTCTCGGCGGAGTCCTCGGTCGGCCAGTACCCGATCGAGACGGTCAAGACGATGTCGAAGATCGTCCAGGCCGCGGAGGAGGAGCTGCTCTCGCGCGGCCTCCAGCCGCTGGTGCCCGGCAAGAAGCCGCGCACCCAGGGCGGTTCGGTGGCCCGCGCCGCGTGCGAGATGGCGGACTTCCTCAACGGCAAGGCGCTGATCGCCTTCACCAAGTCCGGTGACACCGCCCGACGGCTGTCCCGCTACCGCGCCGCCCAGCCGATCCTGGCCTTCACCACCGAACCGGCCACCGCCAACCAGCTCACGCTGAGCTGGGGCGTGGAGTCCTTCGTGGTGCCGCACGTGGACCACACCGACGAGATGGTGGACCTGGTCGACGCCGAACTGCTCAAGCTCCACCGGTACAGCACCGGCGACACCATGATCATGACCGCCGGTTCGCCCCCCGGCGTCCCCGGCACCACCAACATGGTGCTCGTCCACCACCTGGGCAACGACCAGCGCTGACGGCCCTCCCGAGGGCCCGTGCCCCGGACGGTCCGGAACGGACGGCGGCCCGCGCACCCGGTGGGGTGCGCGGGCCGCCGCTTTCGCGCGTCCGGTCAGCCTTCGTTGTACAACTGCATGCCCGGGATGTGCAGCTCGCCGCCGAACTGGCCGGCCTGCTTGACCGACACCTCGGTGAAGAACACCTCGGGGACGTTCAGCGGCGGCGGGGACTCGGGGCTGAAGGTGATCGGGATGAGTCCGAAGAGCCTGCCCTTGAGCTCCTCGGTGTACATGGTCACCGTGCCCTTGCGGATGGTGGAGGTGCTGCCCTTGGCCGCCTTCACATGGGCGGTCGTGCCGCCGGGGCCGTCCACGAGCTGGTGGAGGTCGCGGATGTCGACCGCCTTGGCGGTGAACTTCAGCACGTTCTTGACCGTGCCGTTCTGGGTGCGGACCTTGACGATGCCGTGGTAGTCGAGGCCGTGCAGCGTGAGCAGGCTGGTCTCCAGCCGCCACGGGGCGTTGGGCAGGACCGCCTCGGTCTGCTCGTCCTCGGCGTTCGCCAGCGCCTCGGCGTCGTGGGTCGGGCAGGGGTAGGGCTCCTTGCCGGAGGCGTCGGGCTCGGGGGAGGCGTCGGGCTCCTCGTCCTCGCCCGCGTTCTCCACGCCCTCGCCGACCTTCTCCGCGCCCTCGCGGACCGCGTCGCCGAGGTCCCGGACCCCCTTCTCGACCTTCCCCGCGTTCTCTGAATTCCCGGAGTTCCCGGCGTTCCCGGCGTTCTCGGCGGTGTCCCGGGCCGGGCCGTCCGACCCGGCGGACGGCGAGGGGCTCGGCGAGGCGGACGGGGACGCCTCGGGCTCCTCGGCGGCCTCCTCCGTCTTCCCGTCCTTCTTGCCCGGGGTGAGCAGGTCTCTGAGGGCGTCGCCCAGGCCCAGCGGATCCAGCGGGTTCCGGTTCTTCTCCTCCGTGGTCCGGGACGGGCTCGGCTCGGGCTCCGGCGCGGACCCCGGCTCGGACCCCGGCTCGCCGGCACCGGCGTCCGGGCCGCTCCGCTCCCCGGAACCGGGGGCGGGGTCGGACGTGTCGGAGCCGCTTCCGCCGGAACCGCCGCCCGATCCGGTGTTCCCCGGCCCGGTGTCCGTGCCGGGCCGCTCCTCGACCGGGGCGCCGGCCTCGGGTGCGGGGGAGGTCCCCGGCGCGGGGGACTCGCTCGCCCCGGCCTCGTCCTCCTCCACCTCCCGGTCGGGCGCGGTGACGCACGGACCGTCTTTGAAGGGGTTCTTCGGCAACGGCTCGGCGATGGCGAGCTTGGGGGTGAGTCCCATGCCCATGAGCACGGCGGACGGCATCGCCGCCAGCGCGATCGCCTTGCCCGCGGGGACGTGCAGCCGGGTCAGCAGCGGCTTCTTCGGGACCGCGTGCCGGGGGCCGGTCTTCCTCCGCCGGGGCGGCTCGGCCCCGGCTCCGCCTTCCTGGCGCACCTCGTCAGGTGTCATGGTGCTCCCCGTTCTGTCCGTTGTCCGCCCCGGCCGAGGTCGGAGCGGAGCCGACCGGGGCCGCCGCGTCCGGGGCGCCCGGGGCGTCCGCGGGCTCCGGATCGGCGGAGGCAGGTTCCTGCCGCTGCTTGACCGGCACCCACGAGATGCCCATCGCCCCGCCGATCAGGGCCGGCAGGAAGCCGAGGAGGAAGCCTCCGAGGTTGGAGACCACCAGGGAGACCAGGGCCAGCAGGATGGCGGCGACCCCCGAGAACACCCGGGAGTGCGGCTGGAACCACATGGTCAGGCCCAGCACGAACAGCAGCACGCCGATGATCAGCGATCCGGAACCCGTGGTGGTGGCAAGCCGGAAGGACAACTGCTCCAGGCTGGGATCGGCGTGCGGGATGTAGATGATCGGCACGCCGCCCAGCAGTGTCAGCAGTCCCGCCCAGAAGGGGCGCTGCCAGCGCCACAGGCGGAACGACTGCCGCCAGTGGCTGATGCGTTCACGCGCTTCCGGCGACTCGGCACTCATCGAAAACAGCTCCCTAGGGCCGAACTGTCACAAAGATCGAATGGCACTGCGGGGAGGCGGGGAACCGTCGCGACGGCCCCCCGCCTCCCGCCGCTCAGTGCGTCAGAAGCACTCGTTCTTGCCCTTGACGACCTTCATCGAGAGGCCGGAGAGCTTGAAGGTGCCGGCGCTGGTGGCCCAGGACGTCTGCTTGACGTCGGTGAGCACCGCCTTGTCCGCCTCCTGGGCGAAGGAGCCCGGAAGGACGGCGTCGCCGTCGTTCAGGCCCGGTCCCTTGGTGGCGTGGTTGGCCGAGACGCCGATGTTGATGTTGGTGAACGTGGCGTCGGCGTTGAGCTGGTCGAGGTCGATGTAGAGGTTCTTCGCCTCGACCACCTTGCCGCCGGTGCCCGCCGTGAGCTTCAGCGAGACGTCACCGAAGATCGGCACGGGCACCACGACGGACTGACACAGCCCCCGCAGGTCGGCTTCCTTGAACGCCGAGACCGCGACGGCGACCTTCTCGCCGTTGTGCTTGGTGTTGACCGATCCGTACTGCACGAACCCGTCGCCGTCCAGCCGGTCGACAGAGACCTTCGCCTGCTGACCGGAGATGCTGAACGACGCGGCGAGCGCACCCTGCGCGACGGCTATGCCGACCGCCGCCGTGGCGGCGACGCTCGGGACCATGACAACGGCGAACCGCTTCCATCTGGTCCCGCCACGAGCCACAGACTCCATGACTTTCCTCCTTCTCGGACGTACATCTCCGGCCCGGGCCGGGCCCGGACGGGATGGGAGAAGTGCTACGTCCTCGGGAAGGAGAGCGCCGTCCTCCTCGAATCCGCATGGATTTTCGAGGCGCCGGCGATCACCCCCGAGCGACAACCACATGGCCACGCTCTCGCGCAACCTGCCGGACAGGCCCTGCCGGAAGACAGAGACCCCCCTGTCCGCGGCCGGCGTGGGTATCGCCGGCCGGCTCGGTGGGGATCCAGCGCCCGCCGGTGTCCGGGTGTGGTGTCCCGGCTGCGGACAATGGACCGAGCGTGGCCGATCGTGGTGCATGAGCGCTCAGGGCACAAGGGGCTCGTTACTTGCGAGTAACGGACGTGTAAACACGACCGTGCGCAGTCCGAGGGAGTCGGCACGGAGTGTTGCCGACACGCACGGGACGAGGATGGATGAAAGGGGCGTCTTCGCTCCAATTCCCTCCATGGACTTACTGGGAGTAACAGCGACCGAGATTACCAAGTTTTGGTAAAACCACGGTCGTTGTTGGCCTCCTTGTCAATAAGCCGTCGGCGCACCCCGCCGGCACACTCCGTGGACAAGCCCCGGTCCCGAGCCCGTCGACGCGCCCCGTCGACGGGCTCGGGACCGTGGAGGACGGTCGGAGACGGTCAGAACAGGACGCGGGCCAGGGCGCCGCGCGCCGCGACCACCCTCGGGTCCTCGGAACCGACCACCTCGAACAGTTCCAGAAGGTGCACACGCGCGGCGTCCCGGTCCTCCCCGGCGGTGAGCCGGACCGTGTCCACCAGGCGTCCGAAGGCGTCCTCAACGTGCCCGCCCACCAGGTCCAGGTCGGCCGCGCGGATCTGGGCCCGGACGTCGGTGGGGTTGTCGGCGGCCTCCTTGCGCACCTGGGCCGTGTCCAGGCCCTGCACCCGCTGCAACAGTTCCGCCTGGGCCAGCCCCAGCTTGGCCTCGGTGTTCCCCGGGTTGTCGGCCAGCACGTTCCGGTACGCCTGGACGGCGCCGCCCAGGTCGCCCGCGTCCAGCGCCGAGTGGGCGGCGGCCAGGGCCGGGTCCTCCGGCGCCCGGGGCGCGGCCTGGGCCTGCTCGCCCTCGCCGTCGACGGGCACGCCGGTGAGCCCGAAGCGCTCCTCGGCCACCTGGACCAGTTGGTCCAGCACCTGGCGGACCTGCTGCTCGGGCGCGGCGCCCTGGAACAGCGGCAGGGCCTGGCCGGCCACCACCGCGAAGACGGCGGGGATGCCCTGGACGCCGAACTGCTGGAAGAGCATCTGGTTGCGGTCGACGTCGATCTTGGCGAGCACGAAACGCCCGGCGTACTCCTGCGTCAGCCGCTCCAGCACCGGGCTGAGCTGCTTGCACGGCTCGCACCACTCGGCCCAGAAGTCGATGACGACCGGGGCCTGCGTGGAGCGCTGGAGCACCTCTCGCTCGAAGTCCGCCTCGTCGACGTCGATCACCAGGGGAACCGGGGCGGCCTGCCCCTCGCCCTGCTGGCGGGCGGCCCTGGCCCGGGCCTCCTCCGCCTTCTGCTTGGCCTCTCCGGCCGCCTTCACCGCGGCGAGGTCGACCACTCCGCTCATGGACATGTTGCGTGGCTGCATGAGACCAGTCTCCCCCGTCTCCGAACCGTTCCGTGCAGCGTGTCGCGAGTCGGCACCGGATCCCCACCCGGCACCCGTGGTTGTCGCTCCGGCCCATGGTGTGACCGCAGTCTTTCGATACGGGTCGTAGCGTAACTCATGACCGGCGCTACAGTCGGCCCCATGGCCGACTCCCCACGCCGCACGGGCAGGCCGCGCAGCACCGCGGCCGACCGCGCGATCCTCGACGCGACGCGCTCCGCGCTGGTCGAGTTGGGCTGGGGCGGGCTGACGATGGGGGACGTGGCCCTGCGCGCGGGGGTGGCCAAAACCACCCTCTACCGCCGTTGGTCGAACAAGAACGAGCTGGTCGTCGACGCGGTGGCGGTCCTCTTCGACGAGTTGGAGCTGCCCGACCGCGGCAGCCTGCGGGCCGACGTGGAGGGCGTGGTGCTCTCCTTCGCCGAGTTGTTGGAGCGCCCGGAGACCAAGACGTCCCTGATGGCCGTCGTCGCCGAGGCCACGCGCGACGAGGCCCTGCGCGCCCGGATCCGCACGGCCATCGTGGAGCGTCAGAAGCACCTGGTCGTCGAGGGACGCCGCCGCGCCCAGATCCGCGGCGAGCTTCCCCCTGATCCGCCCGGCCCCCGAGGCGCCGCGCAGGCCGCCCGCGCGGTGGATCTGATCTTCGACGTGATCGCGGGCGCGGTCGTCCACCGCTGCCTGGTCAGCGCGGAGCGCGTCACCCCCGTGTGGGCCCGGACCCTCGCCGCCCTCCTCCTGAGCGGTCTGACGGCCGGCGCGCCCGGTCCGGCGCCGGCGTCACCGGCCGCGGCCCCGTCTCCCCCGCCGCACGGTACGGCGGAGGAGACGGGGGAGGCGGGGTCGGACGGCCGCGGGGATCAGAAGCCGGCGGGCTCGGTGTAGACGCCCCACTCATCGCGGAGCGCGTCGCAGATCTCGCCCAGCGTGGCCTCGGCCCGTACCGCCTCCAGCATGGGCTCGATCATGTTGGAGCCGTCGCGGGCGGCCTCCAGCATCGCGTCCAGGGCGGCGCGGACGCGCGCGTCGTCGCGCTTGGCCCGGCGCTCCGCCAGCAGGCGCACCTGCTCGCGCTCGACCTCGTGGCTGACCCGCAGGATCTCCAGGTCGCCGGTGACGGAACCGGTGTGGCAGTTGACGCCGACGACCCTCTTCTCGCCCTTCTCCAGCGCCCGTTGGTACCGGAACGCGGCCTCGGCGATCTCGCCGGTGAACCAGCCGTCCTCGATGCCGCGCAGGATGCCGGAGGTCATCGGACCGATGGGGTGGTTGCCGTCGGGCACCGCGCGGCGGCCCCGCTCCTTGATCTGCTCGAAGATCTTCTCGGCGTCGGCCTCGATCCGGTCGGTGAGCGCCTCGACGTACCAGGAACCGCCCAGCGGGTCGGCGACGGAGGTGACGCCCGTCTCCTCCATCAGCACCTGCTGGGTGCGCAGCGCGATCTCGGCGGCCTGTTCGCTGGGCAGGGCGAGGGTCTCGTCCAGCGCGTTGGTGTGCAGGGAGTTGGTGCCGCCGAGCACGGCGGCCAGGGCCTCCACGGCGGTGCGCACCACGTTGTTGTACGGCTGTTGGGCGGTGAGCGACACCCCGGCCGTCTGGGTGTGGAAGCGCAGCCACTGCGCCTTCTCGCTCTTGGCGCCGTACACGTCCCGCATCCAGCGCGCCCAGATCCGGCGGGCGGCGCGGAACTTGGCGATCTCCTCGAAGAAGTCGATGTGCGCGTCGAAGAAGAACGACAGGCCGGGGGCGAAGGCGTCGACGTCCAGGCCGCGCGAGAGGCCCAGCTCCACGTACCCGAAGCCGTCGGCGAGGGTGTACGCCAGCTCCTGCGCGGCCGTGGAGCCCGCCTCGCGGATGTGGTAGCCGGAGACCGACAGCGGCTTGTACGCCGGGATGTGGTGCGCGCAGTGCTCCATCAGGTCGCCGATCAGCCGCAGGTGCGGCTCCGGCTCGAAGAGCCACTCCTTCTGCGCGATGTACTCCTTGAAGATGTCCGTCTGGAGGGTGCCGTTGAGCACGGAGGTGTCCACGCCCTGCCGCTCGGCGGCCACCAGGTACATGCAGAACACCGGCACGGCCGGGCCGCTGATCGTCATCGAGGTGGTGACGTCCCCGAGGGGGATGTCCCGGAAGAGGACCTCCATGTCGGCCGCCGAGTCGATCGCGACACCGCAGTGGCCGACCTCGCCCAGCGAGCGCGGATCGTCGGAGTCGCGGCCCATCAGGGTCGGCATGTCGAAGGCGACCGACAGACCGCCGCCGCCCGCCGCGAGGATCATCTTGTACCGCTCGTTGGTCTGCTCGGCGTTGCCGAAGCCGGCGAACTGGCGGATGGTCCAGGTACGGCCGCGGTAGCCGGTGGGATACAGACCGCGGGTGAAGGGGTACTCACCGGGCCAGCCGATCCGTTCGAACCCCTCGACGGTGTCGCCCGGGGCGGGACCGTAGACGGGCTCCACAGGGTCGCCGGAGAGCGTGGTGAAATCGGCATCCCGCTTGCGGGCGGCGTCGTAACGGGCCTGCCAACGGCGGCGGCCCTCTTCGATGGCGTCAGCGTCCATACCCTCGAATTTACTAGGACGTCCTAGTAATTGTCGATGGAAGATCGATGGAAGAACGCCGCGACGCCGCTCCGCCGACTCGAATGGCCGAGGCCCCGCGGGGACGCGGGGGCGCGGCGTGCGGAATCCCGGAACGGTGCCGGCGTCTCAGGCCTCGGCGGGGGCGGTGTCGTCCGTGACCAGCGGTTCGAGCTCGCGGGTCGCCTTGCGCTCCACGAAGAACGCCGCGGTCGGGATCGTGCCGGCGAGGAGCAGCCAGGCCAGCTTGCCGATGGACCACTTCGCCTTGGTGCCCAGGTCGAAGGCGAACACCAGGTAGAGCACGTACAGCCAGCCGTGGGCGATGCCGATGACGCTGGTGAAGGTCTCGGCGCCGCTCATGTCCAGCAGGTACTTGCCGATCATGCCGAGGCACAGCAGGATCAGCAGCACACCCGTGACGTAGGCCATGACCCGGTAGCGGGTCAGCACGCTCTTCTTCATGCGGACGAGCCTAACCGTCCCCCGCCGGGCCCCTTCCCTCAGCCCTCCTTGAAGTCCCCGGCCGCCACGCGCAGCGGACGCAGCAGCGCGAAGATCTCGCGGCACTCCTCGTCGTCGTAGGCCCCGAGCCCGAAGTCCATGGCCATCAGGTCGCGGGTCGCGGCCTCGCACACCTCACGGCCCTTGTCGGTGATGGAGGCGAGGGTGCCGCGCCCGTCGTTGGGGTTGGGGCGCTTGGCGACCAGCCCGGCCCGCATCAGGCGGTCGACGGTGTTGGTCACCGAGGTGGGGTGGACCATCAGCCTCTCGCCGATCTTCGACATCGGCAGCTCGCCCCGCTGGGAGAAGGTCAGCAGCACCAACGCCTCGTAACGGGCGAAGGTCAGGCCGTAGGGTTTGACGACCGCGTCGACCTCGGCGAGCAGGATCTGGTGCGCCCGCATGATCGAGGTGATCGCGGCCATCGACGGCACGGACCCCCAGCGCTGCTTCCACAGATCGTCGGCGCGGGCGATCGGATCGAACGACAGACTGAGCGGCTTCGGCACGTCTCCGACCTTATAGGCCTCTCATATCGTGGTGGGCGTCGTCTCACCCCTCGATCCGAGGGCGGGGGCGCCGGCGCACCGCGCGGACCGCCGCGGGCGTGCCCGCCACGCCCGGCACACCCGCGCCCGGCCCGTGGTCGTCAGCCCAGGTACCGCTCGACGGTCTCGACCTTCGAGGTCAGGCCGTCGGTGACACCGGGGCGGATGTCGGCCTTGAGGACGAGCGAGACGCGTGGGGCACGGGCCTCGACGGCGGCGACCGCCCGCCGCACGACCTCCATGCACTCCTCCCACTCGCCCTCGATCGAGGTGAACATCGCGTCCGTGCGGTTGGGCAGCCCGGACTCGCGGACGACCCGCACGGCCTCGGCGACGTACTCCCCCACGTCCTCGCCGACGCCGAGCGGTGTGACGGAGAAGGCGACGATCACGCGTCCACCGTCCCGGTGCGGGGCCGCTCGTCCTCCAGCCTGGCCTGCTCGACGCGGGCCCGGGCGGCGATCACGCTCGCCTCCGTCTCGCGGCGCAGCAGCCGGTCCGCGTAGAAGCCGCCGGCGGGCAGGACCGAGAGCACCACGTAGAGCGCCGCGCGGCCCAGGGGCCACTTGGCCTTGTTCCAGGCGTCCAGCCAGAAGATCAGGTAGAGGATGACCAGGACGCCGTGGACGGCGCCCATCACCGGCACGGCGTTGAACTCGGTGGTCCGCTTGAGCACGGAGCACACCAGCAGCACGAGGAAGGAGACGGCCTCCGGGACGGAGATCAGCCGGAGGCGGCGCAACGCTGAAGCGGTCTTGAGGTCCACGGGGAGATCCTTTGTGAAGGGATGCACAAGCGTTGCCATTGTGACAGCCTCCCCCCGGATGCCCGCCTCCGGGTAGATTCGCCCCGTGACTCGGTTCCGTCTCCAGGGCAGCAAGGTGCTCGCCGTCGACCTGGTCGGCGACACGGTCAGGGCGAAGAACGGCTCGATGGTCGCCTACGAGGGCCGGATGTCGTTCAAGAAACTCACCGGCGGCGGTGAGGGACTGCGCGGCATGGTCTCGCGCCGCCTCACCGGCGAGCAGATGGAGATGATGGAGGTGAAGGGGCAGGGCACCTGCTACTTCGCCGACCGCGCCGGCGACGTCAACCTGGTGACGCTGAACGGCGAGAAGCTCCACGTGGAGTCCGAGAACCTGCTGTGCGTGGACGGCTCCCTGCGCACCGGCACCACCTTCACCGGTCTGCGCGGCGCCGCGCAGGGCAACGGGCTGTTCACGACCACCGTCGAGGGCACCGGCACGGCGGCGCTGATGTCGGACGGCCCGGCGGTGGTGCTCCGCGTCACTCCGCAGTACCCCCTCCAGGTGGACCCCGGGGCGTACGTGGCGCACACCGGGAACCTCCGGCAGGAGTTCCAGACGGGAGTGAACTTCCGGACGGTCATCGGCGAGGGCGGTGGCGAGGCCTTCCAGATCCGCTTCGAGGGCGACGGACTGGTCTACGTCCAGCCCAGCGAGCGGAACACGATCGGTGGTGACCTGTAGATGCCGTTCCGAGAGATCAACTCCAAGATGGTCGAGGCGCGCGTGGTGCCCGGGCAGCGGCTGTTCAGCCAGCGCGGCGCGATGATCGCGTACACCGGCGAGGTCTCCTTCACCCCCAACATCCAGGGCGGCCAGGGCGGTTTCGGCTCGATGATCGGGCGGCGGCTGGCCGGGGAGGCGACACCGCTGATGACGGTCGAGGGCGACGGCACGGTGCTGTTCGGGCACGGCGGCCACCACGTGGAGGTGATCGAGTTGACCGGCCACACCCTCCATGTGGAGGCCGACCGGCTCCTGGCCTTCGACGGGACGCTGGAGCAGGGGACGATGTTCATGGGTTCCCAGGGCGGGGTCATGGGCATGGTCCGCGGCCAGGTGACCGGCCAGGGTCTGTTCACCACGACGCTGACCGGACACGGTTCGGTGGCCGTGATGGCGCACGGCGGGGTGATTCGGCTGCCGATCGCTCCCGGCGCTCCCGTCCACGTCGACCCCCAGGCGTACGTCGCCCACCACGGGAACGTGACGAACAAGCTCTCCACGGCGATCGGTTGGCGGGACATGGTCGGGCGCGGCTCGGGCGAGGCGTTCCAGTTGGAGCTGTCCGGTCAGGGCGAGGTGCTGGTCCAGGCGAGCGAGGAGAAGCTGTGAACGGTCCGGTCGTCCACGATCCCCACACGCTGCCGTCGAACGACAACGTCGACCCCTACACCTTCTGCGTGGACCTGTCGGGTCAGTGGTTCCTCCAGAAGGGGAAGATGATCGCCTACTACGGGCGGATCTCCTTCGACGGCATCGGCCACGGCCCCCTGGACCGGCTGGTGGCCGCCAGTTTCCACTCCCCACTGCACGCCGCGGACTGGGTCGTCGCGCAGGGGAAGGGCAAGATGCTCCTCGCCGACCGGGCGTTCGACGTCAACTCCTACGACCTGGACGACGGCAACCTCACCATCCGTTCGGGCAACCTGCTGGCCTTCGAGCCGAGCCTGTCGCTGAAGCAGTCGATCATCCCCGGCTTCGTCACCCTGCTGGGGACGGGGAAGTTCGTGGCGGCCTCCAACGGTCCGGTGCACTTCGTGGAGCCGCCGGTCCGGGTGGACCCGCAGGCGCTGGTCGGCTGGGCGGACTGCCCCTCCCCCTGCCACCACTACGACCACCGGTACCTCAAGGGGTTCCTGGGCGGGCTGCGGTCGCTGACCGGGATCGGCGGCACCTCCGGCGAGGAGCACCAGTTCGACTTCGTCGGGGCGGGCACGGTGCTGCTCCAGTCCACGGAGACGCTGATGGAGGAGCGGGACACCGGCGCTCCTCCGCCGGGACAGCCGGGCGTCCCCGGTTCCGGCGGCGGGCCCGGCGGCGGCGGGCAGCTTCCGCACCTTCCGGGCGGCCTGGGGGGCCTCCAGCGCCGCCTCGGCCTGTGACGGGCGTATCACCGCAGGTGACGGGCTCCCGGCGGAACGGCCCGTACCGCCGGGTAAAGTCCATGCCATGGAGACGGAGAAGGACCCCCACTGGCTGGCCGAGGAAGAGCAGCACGCCTGGCGCGTGCACCTCGACGTCAACAAGCTCCTCACCCACCAACTGGAGCGGGACCTCCAGCCGTTCGGGCTGACCATGAACGACTACGAGATCCTGGTCAACCTCTCCGAGTCGGACGACCGGCGGATGCGGATGAGCGACCTGGCCGCCGCCACGCTCCAGTCCAAGAGCCGCCTCTCCCACCAGATCACCCGCATGGAGAAGGCCGGGCTGGTGCGCCGGGAGAACTGCGAGTCCGACAAGCGCGGGCTGTTCGCGGTGCTGACCGAGCACGGTTGGAAGACGATGCGCGAGGTGGCGCCGCACCACGTCGCCTCGGTGCGGCGCCACTTCATCGACCTGCTCCCGCCGGACGCGCTGAAGGGGCTCCACGACGCGCTGACGCCGGTCGCCGACCACCTGCGGTCGCTCCGCGGGCGCGGCTAGTCCGTCCGTCCCCGCGCGGGGTCCGTCGCGCCGTCCGGGCCGCCCTCGGCGTCGGGGCGGGGGCCGGGGGTCTCGGACGCGGCGGGCAGGAGCAGCGTGAACAGGGCTCCGCCCTCGGGCGCCTCGCCGACGGCGAGGGTGCCGCCGTGGCGGGCCGCCACGTCACGGGCGATGGCCAGGCCCAGTCCGGCGCCGCCGTCGTCGCGGCTGCGCGCGTCGTCGAGCCGTACGAACCGCTGGAAGATCCTCTCCCGCTCCTCCTCCGGCACCCCGGCGCCGTCGTCGGCGACCTCCAGCACCGCCCACCGGCCCCTGCGGCCCACGGTCGCCCGGATGCGGCTCTCCGCGTGGCGCTGGGCGTTGTCCAGGAGGTTGCCCAACACCCGGGCGAGCTGGCCGCGCGAGCCGCTCACCTCCACCGGGGCTCCTTCCGTCCCCTCGTCCAGGGTGACGGCGATCCGGTCCCCGACGCGCTGCGCCAGCTCCTCCCGGACCAGCGCGTCCAGCGCCACCCGCTTCCCTCCCGGCCGCTCCCCCGCGTCCAGCCGGGCCAGCAGCAGCAGGTCGGCGGCGAGATCCTGGAGCCGCACGGTGTCGTGGATCGCGCCGTCGAGGTCGAGCAGCTCGGGGTGGGCCGCGGCGACCTCCAACTGGGTGCGCAGGGAGGCGATCGGGCTGCGCAGCTCGTGCGAGGCGTCGGCGACGAACCGGCGTTGCCGCTCCACGGACGCCTCCAGGGCCGCCAGGGTCTCGTTGGTCGTCCGCGCCAGCCGGGCGATCTCGTCGCCGGTGGTGGGCTCGGGCACGCGCCGGGACAGGTCGGTGCCGGCCGCGATGGCCGCCATCTCGCTCCGGATGCCCTCGACCGGCCGCAGCGCGCCGCGGGTGACCAGCCAGGTGACGCCCCCGACCACGACGAGCAGCACGGGCAGCCCGACGAGCATGGCGTCGGTGACGGTGGAGACCGCCTCCTCCTGCTCGGCGAGGGAGGCGCCGGCGTAGACGGTGACGGGGACGCGGTCGCGGGTGACGCTCTGCACGGCGACCAGACGGAAGTCCTGCGCCGCGACCGCCCGGGCGCGGTCGTAGGTCACCTCGCCGTCCTCGTCGACGGGCAGCGCGACGGTCTCGGTGACGCTGTTGCGGTCCACCTCGACGGGTTCGTCGGTCGTGGTGGGGGTGTCGTCGTCCCGATCGTCGTCGTCCCGGTCGTCGTCGTCCTGATCGTCCCGGTCGTCGTCGTCCTGGTCGTCCCGGTCCTCCGGGGAGGGCGTGACGGTCGTCGGCCGCGGCCGGGGGGCCTCGGGCCGGTTGAAGTCGGCCACGGGGCCGCGTCCGGACAGCGGTCGGCTGGCCCCGAGCACCGTGCCGGAGGAGTCCACCACCTGGACGGGATCGTCGTCCTCCAGCGCCTGCACGCCGCCCACCTCGTCCGCAGTCACGTCGGCGACCCCGGCGGCGACCTCGCGGGCGGTGGTCTCGGCGTGCAGCCGGGCGTTCTCGGTGAGGCCGTCGCGCAACACCCCGACCACCGTGAACCCGGCCGCCACCAGGGCCACCGCCACCACGAGCGTGGCGCCGAGCGCGGCGCGCGCGCGGACGGTGAGCCGGGAGAGCGGTGTCCTAGACATCGGGCCTCACCATGCGGTAGCCGGCGCCGCGCACCGTGACGATCGTGTCGGGCCCCAGCTTGCGGCGCAGCGCGCTGACGTACACCTCGACGATGTTGACGTCGCCCTCGTAGGCGAAGTCCCAGACGTGTTCGAGGATCTCCGCCTTGGAGACCACCTCCCCGGCGCGCACGGCCAGGTACTCCAGCACCGCGAACTCCTTGGCGGTCAGCGTCACCTCCCGCCCGTCCAGCGTCACCCGCCGCGCGCCGGGGTCCACGGTCAGCTCGCCCACGCGCAGCACGGACGCCCCGCCGCGGGTGCGGCGCCGCAGCAGCGCCCGCACCCGGGCGAGCAGCACCACGTAGGAGAACGGCTTGGTCAGGTAGTCGTCGGCGCCGGTGTCGAGCCCCTCGGCCTCGTCGTACTCGCCGTCCTTGGCGGTCAGCATCAGGATCGGCGTCTCGTCGCCGGCGGCGCGCAGGGTGGAGCAGACCCGGTATCCGTTCATCCCCGGCAGCATGATGTCGAGGACGATCAGGTCGTACGACCCCTCGGTCGCCTTGTGCAGCCCGTCGATCCCGTCGTGGGCCACGTCGACGGCGAAGCCCTCCGCCCGCAGTCCCCTGGCCAACGACAGGGCGAGCCGTTTCTCGTCCTCCACGATCAGCACGCGCATGGGGCCAGCCTGCCAAAACGGACCTGAAGAGATCTTCAGGTGGTTTCAGGAAAGCTTCAGCTCCGTCCTGCGACGGTGTTCCCCGTAAGCCACGAACCACCCCGCTCGGGAGGAACGGACATGAATCGCAAGCTGGTCATCGCCGCCGTCACCACCGCCGCGCTCGCCGTGGGCGGAAGCAGCATCGCCTTCGCCGGCGACGACACCGACTCCTCGGAAGCCCTGGCCGCGAGCCTGCGGACGGGCGACGACGTCGACGACCGGCGGGACGACGACCGGGACGACAGGGACGACCGGGACGACGACCGCGACGGCAGGGACGACGATCACGGCGACGACCGGGACGACCGGCGGGAGCTGCGCGACGCCAAGGTCACGCTCCAGCAGGCCGTCGCCGCCGCGCTGAAGGCCGTGCCGGGCACGGCGGAGTCCGTCGAGCTGGAGGACGACGACCGGCTGGTCTGGGACGTCGACCTCCTGGGCAAGGACGGCAAGTGGTACGAGATCACGGTGGACGCGAACAACGCCGACATCCTGGAGCGGGACGTCGACTCGGACGACGACCGCGATGACCGGGACGACGACCGCGATGACCGCGATGACCGGGACGACGACCGCGACGACCGGGACGACAGGGACGACGACCGCGACGACGACTGACGGCCGTCGCCCCCGCCGGGGGTCACTCCCCGGTCAGTCCCGCCACCAGCTCGTCGGCCGCCGTGTACGGGTCGAGCGCCCCGTCCACGATCCGTTCGGCCAGAGCGCCCAGCCGCCGGTCACCGCGCAGATCCCCGATGCGCTCGCGCAGCGCGGTGACCGCGATGGTCTCCACCTCGCGGGCCGCGCGCGCCCGGCGGCGCTCGGCGAGCACGCCGCGCTCCTGCATCCAGGCGTAGTGCTTCTCCAGCGCCTCGACGACCTCGTCGACGCCCTCGCCGCGCGCGGCGACGGTCTTGACGATCGGCGGACGCCAGTCGCCCGGCCCCCGGGCCTCCCCGAGGCCGAGCATGTGGTTGAGCTCCCGGGCGGTGGCGTCGGCGCCGTCCCGGTCGGCCTTGTTGACCACGTAGACGTCGCCGATCTCCAGGATTCCGGCCTTGGCGGCCTGGATTCCGTCGCCCATGCCCGGGGCGAGGAGGACGACGGAGGTGTCGGCCTGCGAGGCGATCTCCACCTCGGACTGGCCGACGCCCACCGTCTCCACCAGGACCACGTCGCAGCCCGCCGCGTCCAGGACCCGAATGGCCTGCGGAGCGGCCCAGGCCAGCCCGCCCAGGTGGCCGCGGGAGGCCATGGAGCGGATGTAGACGCCGGGGTCGGAGGCGTGCTCGCCCATCCGCACCCGGTCGCCCAGCAGTGCCCCGCCGGAGAACGGCGAGGACGGGTCCACCGCCAGGACGCCGACCCGCTTGCCGATCCTCCGGTACGCGGTCACCAGCGCCGAGGTGGAGGTGGACTTGCCCACCCCCGGCGAGCCGGTCAGACCGACGACGTACGCGTTGCCGGTCAGCGGCGCCAGTGTCGCCATCACCTCGCGGAGCTGCGGAGAGGCGCCCTCCACCAGCGAGATCAGCCGGGCCACGGCCCGGGGCTTGCCCTCCCGCGCCTGCTCCACCAGTCCGGGGACGTCCACCGCCATGCGTGCTGCGCTCCTCGCCATCCTCCGGCCGTCCCTCGGCCGGTCTCGTCGTACCGGTCGTGCCCCGTCGCCGTACCGGTCGTACCGCCGGGCACGGGCCCCCACGGAAACGTACGGGCCCGTGCCCGGTCCGTCACTTCCTCGGCACCCGCACGATCAGGGCGTCGCCCTGACCGCCGCCGCCGCACAGCGCCGCCGCGCCCACGCCGCCGCCCCGACGCTTGAGTTCCAGGGCGAGGTGGAGCACGATCCGCGCGCCGGACATCCCGATCGGGTGACCCAGCGCGATGGCGCCGCCGTTGACGTTCACCTTTTCGTGGTCGATGCCGAGGTCCTTCATCGACTGCACCGCGACGGCCGCGAACGCCTCGTTGATCTCGATCAGGTCGAGGTCGCCGACCTCCAGGCCCTCCTTGTCCAGCGCGTGCCGGATGGCGTTGGAGGGCTGCGACTGCAGGGAGTTGTCCGGGCCCGCCACGTTGCCGTGGGCGCCGATCTCGGCGATCCACTCCAGGCCCAGCTCCTGGGCCTTGGCCTTGCTCATCACGACCACCGCGGCGGCGCCGTCGGAGATCTGCGAGGAGGAGCCGGCGGTGATGGTGCCGTCCTTGGCGAACGCCGGACGGAGCTTGGCCAGGGACTCCACCGTGGTCTCGGGCCGGATGCCCTCGTCCTTGCTGAACAGGATCGGGTCGCCCTTGCGCTGCGGGATCTCCACCGGGGTGATCTCCGCGTCGAAGAGGCCGTTCTTCTGCGCGGCGGCGGCGCGCTGGTGGGAGAGCGCCGCGATCTCGTCCTGCTCGGCGCGGCCGATGCCCAGCCGGGTGTTGTGCTTCTCGGTGGACTCGCCCATGGCGACGCCCTCGAACGAGTCGGTGAGGCCGTCGTGGGCCATGGCGTCCAGCATCTGCACCGCGCCGTACTTGAAGCCGTCACGGGACTTGGGCAGCAGGTGCGGGGCGTTGGTCATGGACTCCTGGCCGCCCGCGACGACCACGTCGAACTCGCCGGCCCGGATGAGCTGGTCGGCCAGCGCGATGGCGTCCAGCCCGGAGAGGCAGACCTTGTTGATCGTCAGCGCCGGGACGTTCATGGGGATGCCGGCCTTCACGGCGGCCTGCCGGGCCGGGATCTGTCCCGCGCCGGCCTGGAGCACCTGACCCATGATCACGTACTGCACCTGGTCCCCGCCGATGCCCGCCCGGTCCAGGGCCGCCTTGATGGCGAAGCCGCCGAGGTCGGCGCCGGAGAAGGACTTCAGCGAGCCCAGCAGGCGACCCATGGGCGTGCGGGCGCCCGCGACGATCACGGAGGTGGTGGCGGACGCTGCGTTCCTCTGGGCGTTCGTCTGGGCGTTCGTCGTTTCGGTCACGGTGCGGCCCCTTCGGAGCAGGGAGGTTGACGAGGGTTTTCGCCAATGTACTGAGCGGTACCGGCTCGGGTCATCGGTCGGTCGGTGTGACCGTGAGCACGTTGCGTAACCACACGGCATGGCGGTGCACTGGAGCCATGCTGACTCGTATCGACCACATCGGGATCGCCTGCTTCGACCTGGACAAAACCGTCGAGTTCTACCGTGCCACCTATGGCTTCGAGGTGTTCCACACCGAGGTGAACGAGGAACAGGGGGTGCGCGAGGCCATGCTGCGGATCAACGGCACGGACGACGGCGGCGCCTCCTACCTCCAGCTCCTGGAGCCGATCCGGGAGGACTCCACCGTCGCCAAGTGGCTGGCGAAGAACGGCGAGGGCGTCCACCACATCGCCTTCGGCACCGCGGACGTCGACGGCGTCGCCGACGACATCCGGAACAAGGGCGTACGAGTGCTGTACGACGAGCCGCGCAGGGGTTCGATGGGATCGCGGATCACCTTCCTGCATCCCAAGGACTGTCACGGTGTCCTCACCGAACTGGTCACTTCCGCCCCCTCGCGACACTGACGTCCGCTCCCCCGGCCGGTAGAGTGGCCGTTCGGCCGGGGCTGTGGGCTGGCTGGGGGCCCGTCCCGAGTTCCGCCGATGATCTGACACCATTTCCTCCGAGGGGTCAGTTCACCTTCACCACGACCAGGGGACGGATGGGACCGCGCAGTGCGGGGCTACGACCGCTACGAGGCTGACGACCACCTATCCCGGCTCGAAGCCGAGATGAAGCGGCTGAAGGACGAGCGGGACAAGGCGATCGATCACGCCGACGACCTCGGCTATCAGGTCGAAGTGCTGCGCGCCAAGCTGCACGAGGCGCGCCGCGCTCTCGCCGCGCGCCCGGCCGGCTACGACAACCTGTCGCACCAGGCCGAGCAGCTCCTGCGCAACGCCCAGATCCAGGCCGAGCAACTGCGCGCCGACGCCGAGCGCGAACTGCGCGAGGCCCGCGCGCAGACCCAGAGACTCCTCCAGGAGCACGCCGAGCGGCAGGCCCGGATGGAGGCCGAGCTGCACGCCGAGGCGGTCGCCCGTCGCCAACAGCTCGACCAGGAGCTCAACGAGCGCCGCGCCACCGTCGAGTCCCACGTCAACGAGAACGTCGCCTGGGCCGAGCAACTGCGCGCCCGCAGCGAGGCCCAGGCCCGCCGGTTGATGGACGAGGCGCGCGCCGAGGCCGAACAGACCCTGGCCTCGGCCCGGGCCGAGGCGCAGCGGCTGGCCGAGCAGTCCCGACAGCGACTGACCTCGGAGGCCGAGGCCGCCCGCGCCGAGGCCGACGCCCTGCTGCGCCGCGCCCGCGCGGACGCCGAACGTCTGCTGAACGCCGCCTCCGCGCAGGCCCAGGAGGCCACCGAGCACGCCGAGCGGCTGCGCACCTCCACCGCCGCCGAGTCCGAGGCCGCCCGTCACGAGGCCGCCGCCCTGGCCCGCCAGGCCGAGCAGCGGATGCAGGAGGCCGAGACGGCGCTGCGCGAGGCCCGCGCGGAGGCCGAGCAGGTCCTCGCCGAGGCCCGCGAGACGGCCGCCAAGCGGCTGTCCGACGCCGAGGCGGAGAACGAGCAGCGCACCCGCGTCGCCAAGGCCGAGATCGCCCGCATGGTCGCCGAGGCCACCAAGGACGCGGAGGCCGCCAAGGCCGAGGCCGAACAGGTGCGGGCCGACGCCGCGGCCGAGGCGGAGCGGCTGATCGCCGAGGCCCGCGAGACGGCTCGGGCCAAGTCGGCCGAGGAGTCGGCCGACCGGCTGGCCGAGGCCGCCCGAACGGCCGAGGAGGTGCTCACCAAGGCGGCCGAGGAGGCCAAGGCCACCACCAAGGCGGCGGCCGAGGAGGCCGAGCGGCTTCGGGCGGAGGCCGAGGCGGAGGCCGACCGGCTGCGCGCCGAGGCGCACGACGTCGCCGAGCAGCTCAAGGGCGCGGCCAAGAACGACACCAAGGAGTACCGGGCCAAGACCGTCGAGCTCCAGGAGGAGGCGCGGCGGCTGCGCGGCGAGGCGGAGCAGTTGCGCGCCGAGGCCGTCGCGGAGGGCGAGCGGATCCGCGGCGAGGCCCGCCGCGAGGCCGTCCAGCAGATCGAGGAGGCGGCCAACCGCGCCGAGGAGGTGCTCGCCCAGGCCAAGGCGGACGCGGAGGAGACCCGCAACGCCGCCGGCGCCGAGAGCGAGCGGGTCCGCACCGAGGCGATCGAACGGGCCGCCACCCTGCGCCGCCAGGCCGAGGAGGCGCTGGAGAGGGCCCGTGCCGAGGCCGAGGAGCTGCGTGCCGAGGCCCAGGAGACGGCCGATCGGGTGCGGGCGGAGGCCGAGGAGGCCGGGCAGCGGCTGCGGGAGGAGACGGAGGAGGCCGTCCGCGCCCGCCGCGCCGAGACCGAGGCGGAATTGGAGCGGCTCCGCGGGGAGGCCGAGCAGCGGCTGGCCGACGCCGAGGAACGGCTCCGCGAGGCCCGCGGCGAGGCCGAACGGCTCCGCGAGGAGGCCCGCACCGAGACCGAGCGGCTGCGCACGGAGTCGGCGGAGCGGCTGCGAACCCTGCGGCAGCAGGCCGAGGAGGAGGCCGAACGGCTGCGCACCGACGCCGTCTCGGACGCCGCGCAGGCCCGCGCCGAGGGCGAGGCCGTGGCGGTTCGGCTGCGCACCGAGGCGGCGACCGAGGCCGAACGGCTGCGCGCCGAGGCCCAGGAGACGGCCGATCGGGTGCGGGCGGAGGCCGCCGCCGCGGCCGAGCGGATCGGCGCGGAGGCGGCCGAGACCCTGGCCGCCGCCCAGGAGGAGGCGGCACGGCGCCGCCGCGAGGCCGAGGAGCTGCTCGCCGACGCCCGTGCGGAGGCCGGCCGCGAGCGTGCCCAGGCGCGCGAGCAGAGCGAGGAGTTGCTCGCCTCGGCCCGCAAGCGGGTCGAGGAGGCGCACGCCGAGGCCGAGCGGCTGGTCGCCGAGGCCGAGCGGCGCGCGGCCGAACTGGTCGCGGCCGCCGAGCAGAAGGCCCAGCAGGTCCGCGACGCGGTCGCGGACCTGCACGAGCAGGCCGAGGAGGAGATCTCCGGCCTGCGGTCCGCGGCGGAGCACGCCGCGGCCACCCTGCGCCGGGAGGCGCAGGAGGAGTCGGACGCCGCCAAGTCGCTTGCCGAGCGCACCGTTTCGGAGGCGATCGCCGAGGCGGAGCGGGTGCGGTCCACCGCCGCCGAGGAGGCCGAGCGGACGCGTGCCGAGGCCGACCGCGTTCAGGACGAGGCTCGTCAGGCCGCGGCGAAGCGCCTGGGCGAGGCCGCCGAACAGGCCGACCGCCTCATCGCCAAGGCCCGCGAGGAGGCCGAGCGGACGCGTGCCGAGGCCGACCGCGTCCGGGACGAGGCTCGTCAGGCCGCGGCGAAACGGCTGGGCGAGGCCGCCGAACAGGCCGACCACCTCATCGCCAAGGCCCGCGAGGAGGCCGTCCGCGTCGCGGCGGCCGCCGAGGAGCAGGCGGACACCATGGTCGGCGCCGCCCGCAAGGAGGCCGAACGCCTGGTGGCCGAGGCCCGGGTGGAGGGCGCCGCGCTGGTGGAGAAGTCCCGCAGCGACTCCGACACCATGCTGGAGGAGGCTCGCCGTGACGCCAACGCCATCCGGGAGCGGGCCGAGGAGCTGCGGGCCCGTACCGAGGCCGAGATCGAGGAGCTGCACGACCGTGCCCGCCGGGAGGCGGCCGAGGCGATGAAGTCCGCGGGCGAACGCGTGGACAAACTCGTGAAGGCCGCGAGCGACCAGTTGGCCGAGGCCGAGGAGAAGGCCCGTCGGACGAAGGCGGATGCCGACTCCGAGGCGAGCAAGGTCCGTATCGCGGCGGTGAAGAAGGCCGAGGGGCTGCTCAAGGAGGCCGAGCAGAAGAAGGCCAGGATCATCAAGGACGCCGAACGGGTGCGCGCCGAGGCGGAGGCCGAGGCGAAGCGGACCTTGGAGCAGAGCAGGCGCGAGCTGGATGTGCTGGCTCGCCGCCGCGAGGACATCAACGCCGAGATCTCCCGCGTCCAGGACGTCCTGGAGGCGCTGGAGTCCTTCGAGTCGCCGGCCGCGAGCGGCAAGGGCGGCAAGGGCGGCAAGGAGGACAAGGGCGGAAAAGGACCGGACGGGGGGTCAAACGGCGCCGTGAGAGCCGGCGTTGGAGCAGGAGCAGTACATGCGAACAGCAAGCAGGGCAAGGACTGAGTCAATCGAACAGACGTACACTCTGCATATCAAACCGGCATCTTCTCGTTGACACGCCGCTTTCCCCCCTAGGATTCCCTCTATCACTCTCCCGTCCGACCCCGTCTGATCGACAGGAACCCCATGAGCGACTCTTCATCCTCTCCCTTCGGCTTCGAGCTCGTGCGGCGTGGCTACGACCGCGGACAGGTGGACGACCGCATCGCGAAGCTCGTCGCCGACCGTGACAACGCACTGGCCCGTATCGCATCGCTGGAGAAGCGCATCGAGGAGCTGCACCTCGAGACGCAGAACGCGCAGGCACAGATCAACGAGTCCGAGCCGTCGTACGCCGGACTGGGTGCCCGGGTCGAAAAGATCCTCCGCCTCGCCGAGGAGGAGGCCAAGGACCTGCGCGAGGAGGCCCGCCGGGCCGCCGAACAGCACCGTGAACTCGCCGAGGCCGCCGCCCAGCAGGTCCGCAACGACGCCGAGTCGTACGCCGTCGACCGCAAGGAGAAGGCCGAGGAGGAGGGCGCCCGGATCGTCGAGAAGGCGAAGACCGAGGCCGCCACGCTGCGGGCCGAGGCGCAGAAGGACGCCCAGGCCAAGCGCGAGGAGGCCGACGCCCTCTTCGAGGACACCCGGGCCAAGGCCGCGCAGGCCGCCGCCGACTTCGAGACCAACCTGGCCAAGCGGCGCGAGCAGTCCGAGCGGGACCTCGCCTCCCGTCAGGCCAAGGCCGAGAAGCGGCTGGCGGAGATCGAGCACCGCGCCGAGCAGCTCCGTCTGGAGGCCGAGAAGCTGCGCACCGACGCCGAGCGCCGCGCCCGTCAGACGGTGGAGACCGCTCAGCGCCAGGCCGAGGACATCGTGGCCGACGCCAACGCCAAGGCCGACCGCATCCGCAGCGAATCCGAGCGCGAGCTGGCGGCGCTCACCAACCGCCGCGACAGCATCAACGCCCAGCTCACCAACGTCCGCGAGATGCTCGCCACGCTCACCGGCGCGGCCGTCGCCGCGACCGGGCAGCCGAGCACGGAGAGCGACGACGAGTCGCTGGGTCGCGGCGTCCCCGCGCAGCAGTCGCGCTGACGCCCCTTCCGCCCGCGGGAGGACGGTCCGACGGAACACCGGCGCCGGCGCCTTTCGTGTCGGGAACCGAGGGCGTCCCGATACGCTCCTGGGTTACGACGGGGGCGGCATGCCCCGAACCGCACGACAACAGGGGCGGAAGAGCATGATCGAAGCGTTCGGCCTGACGAAGCGCTACGGCGCCAAGACGGCCGTGTACGACCTTTCCTTCCAGGTGAGACCAGGTCTGGTCACCGGCTTCCTGGGGCCGAACGGCTCGGGCAAGTCCACCACGATGCGGATGATCCTGGGGCTGGACGCCCCGACCGCCGGACACGTCACCGTCAACGGCCACCTGTACCGTCAACTGCCCAACGCCCCACGGCAGGTGGGGGCCCTGCTGGACGCCAAGGCGATCCACGGCGGGCGCAGCGCGTACAACCACCTGTTGTGCCTGGCCCAGTTGTCCGGCATCCCCAGACGGCGCGTGGACGAGGTGCTCGGGGTCGTCGGTCTGCAGGACGTGGCGTGGAAGCGGTCCAAGGGCTTCTCGCTGGGCATGGGGCAGCGCCTGGGCATCGCGGCGGCGCTGCTCGGCGATCCACAGGTGCTGCTGTTCGACGAACCGGTCAACGGCCTGGACCCGGAGGGCATCCTCTGGGTCCGCAACCTGATGAAGAGGCTCGCCTCCGAGGGACGTACGGTCTTCGTCTCCAGCCACCTGATGAGCGAGATGGCCCTGACCGCCGACCACCTGATCGTGATCGGCCGCGGCCAGTTGCTCGCCGACATGTCCGTGAAGGACTTCATCGCCCACAACTCCGCGGACTTCGCCCTGGTCCGCACTCCCGACACCGAGCCGGAGCAGCGCGGCAGGCTGTCCACCGTCCTCGCCGAGGCGGGCGGCCACGTTCGGCCGGAGCCGGACGGCGCGTTGCGGGTCTCCGGGCTGCCGCTGCCGCGGATCAGCGACCTGGCGCACGAGGCGGGCGTGCGGCTGTGGGAGCTCTCTCCGCACTCGGCCTCCCTGGAGGAGGCGTACATGCGCATGACGCAGGGCGTGGTGGACTACCGCTCCACCGAGGACCCGCGGGCCGGACTGCAGGCGCCGCCCGGCGTCGGTCACGCCGTGCCGCCCGGTGCGGTCCCCGGCGTCTGGTCCCCTCCGCCGGGTGCCGTCCCGGCGGGGTACGCCCCGCCGGTGCCGGGCGTGATCCCGGGTCAGGCGAACCCGTACGCCACGCCGCCGCAGGCGCCCTGGCAGGCCCCCCGGACGCCCCCACAGGCCCCGCAAGCTCCGCAGGCCCCGCAGGTGCCGCCCCCGGCCCCGCGTCAGGCCCCGACCCCGCCCACCGCCGCGCCGGAGGGCGTCGGCGCCGAACCCACCGAGCGCGACAGCGAGGACGCCCGATGACCACCCCTCAGCAGAACCCGGCCGTTCCTCCCGCGCCGCCTGCGGGACCACCGATGCCGCTCCCGGCCGACCCGTCGTCGGGCGGCCCCGGTCACTTCTCGGGGTACTCCTCGCCGATCCCGGTGACGCGCGCCCGCCTCGGGCACGCCATCGCATCGGAGTGGACCAAGATCCGCTCGGTGCGGTCGACGGTGTGGACGCTCGCCGTCATGTTCGCCCTCGTCCTGGGCATCGGCACCCTCGTCGCCCTCGCCCTCGGCAGCCAGGACACACTCGAACTCCCGGTGCTCTCCGGCGGCTTCTTCGGTCTGATGTTCGGTCAGTTGTGCGTCATCACGCTCGGCGTGCTGGTGATCACCTCCGAGTACAGCACCGGCATGATCCGCACCACCCTCACCGCCTGTCCGTCGCGGGCCCGGGTGCTCACCGCCAAGGCCGTGGTCTTCTTCCTGCTGTCCTTCGTGACGACGCTCGTCGCCTGCACGTTGACCGCGCTGCTCCACGCGGCGATGGTCGAGGGCAAACGGATCCCCGAGTACGTCGATTCGGAACTGCTCAACGAGGAGTCCATCGCCGCCGGCGAGGCCGTCGCCTCCGCCGGCGAGTGGCTGGGCGCCACGGTCGGCGCCGCGCTGTACGTGGCCCTGCTGGGCCTGCTGTCGCTGGCGGTCGGCACGCTGCTGCGCAGCACCCCGGCGGCGATCACCTCCATGCTCGGCCTGGTGCTGCTGCCCTTCGTCGTCTCGCTGTTCCTCTTCACCGAGAGCACCTGGAAGGTGGGCGAGAAGCTGCGCGAGTACTCGGTGCTCAACGGACTGTCGTCGCTGTTCCGCATCCCGATGGAAGGCGATGCGACCGGCACCGGATGGCCGTTGCTCGGGCTGCTGGCGGCCGTCACCGCGGCCGCGCTGATCGGCGCGTACGCCCGCATCTCCACCCGGGACGCCTGACGCGGGCCGACGGGCCCGTCCGGTCAGTACCTCGGCGCGTTACGGGACCGCTGGAGCTTCGCGCTCCGGCGGTCCCTGGCGTTCCAGCAGGCCCGGTGCCAGTGCCGCCGGTCCTCCACCCGGCCGTCGAGCTGCCAGGCCACGACGTGCGGCACTCCGGGCGGGATCTCCTGGTCGCAGCCGGGGCAGCGGTAGTGCTTGGCCGCCGACTGCCCCGCCACCTGCCGTACCACCCACTCCTCGTCCCGCCACTCCACGGTGCGTTCCCGGCCGTGGCGGTCCTCCACCTCACCGAAGCGGCGAGCGGGCCTGCCACCGCCGCGCGGACGGTTTCGACGCGGGGACAAGGGGCACCTCACGTGGTCTTCTGGGCCCGGGGGCCGAGCGGCACGACTGCTCCGTCCAGAGTACGCGGGACGGCGCCGGGCGTGAGCGGGCGCCTTCTTCCGTCCACGCCACTCGATCCGCCCTCGCGCGCCTCCGCATGCCTCCGCGCGCCCGTCGCGAAAACTTCTCGGCAGGCCGTGCCCTGGGCACGCGTCCGGCGTTGTTGCCGACAGAGAGGCCGTTCGGGGCCGGCCCGCCGCCGGGGCGGTGTCGTGGGGCGGTCCGGCGCCGACGAGGAGACAGTGGCATGCGTGTTGGAGCTTTCGTACTGGCGGCCCAGTTCCCGGGGCAGGGGCAGGGGGAAGCGCTCCACCGCGCCGTGCGGACGGCCGAGGAGGCCGAGCGCGCCGGGCTGGACTCCGTGTGGGTGGCCGAGCACCACTTCGTGCCCTACGGCGTCTGCCCCTCGGCGGTCACCCTGGCCGCGCTGCTGCTGGGGCGCACACGGCGCATCGGGGTGGGAACGGCCGTGAGCGTGCTGCCGACCGCGCATCCGGTCGCCGTCGGCGAGCAGGCCGCGCTGCTGCACCTCCTCTCCGACGGCCGGTTCACCCTCGGCGTCGGGCGTGGCGGCCCCTGGGTGGACCTGGAGGTCTTCGGCGGCGGCGTCGAGGCGTACGAGCGGGGCTTCCCCGAGTCGCTGGACCTGCTGCTGCGCTGGCTGCGCGAGCCGCGCGTCGGCGCGGACGGCGAGCGCTACCGCTTCCGCGAGGTCCCCGTCGTGCCGCGCCCGGACCAGGGCCTCCCGGGGACGGAGGAGGTGCCCGTGCTGGTCGCCTGCACCTCCCCCGCGTCCGTGCGGCTGGCCGCCGCGCGCGGACTGCCGATGCTGCTGGGGATGCACTGCGGGGACGAGGAGAAGGCGGAGATGGTCGCCCTGTGGCGGCGCGAGGCGCTGGCCGCGGGCCTCGCCCCGGAGGCGGTGGCGTCGGCCGGGCACGTGTCGGCCGGGGTGGCGCAGGTGGCCGACACCCGGGACGAGGCCGTGGAGACCCTCACCAAGGCGATGCCGGACTGGCTGCGGCAGGGCCTGGGCGCGCACACGACCGTGGACGGCAGGCCGCGCAGGATGCGCGATCCCCTCGCCTACACCGAACTGCTGTGCTCGCTGCACCCGGTCGGCCCGCCCGGGCTGTGCGCCGACCGGCTCGCGGCCACGGCGGAGCGGACGGGAATCTCTCGGTTCGCCCTGCTGACCGAGGGCTCGGGCGATCTGGCCGCCACCGAACTGAACGTCCGGAGGCTGGGCGCGGAGGTGCTGCCGCTCCTCCCCCGAGCAGCGGCAGCGAGCACACCGTCGGGTGTGCCGGCGAGCAGGGGGCCGGGCACGGCGCCGTGACCCGGCCGTCCGTCTCGTCGTCCGCCCTCAGCAGTCGCGCAGCTCCGGCGACTGGTTGAGGATCTGGCCGCGGATGGAGGTGAATCTGGCCAGCCGTTCGTCCACCGAGTGGTCCAGCGGGAAGACCGCGACCCGGTGGCAGTTCTGGAAGGCCAGCCGAACACCGAAGTGCCGCTCCAGGGCGCCGCGTATCGCGTCGCTGGCCAGTGCGCGCAGCAACTGACCGCGTGCCTGCTCGTCCGGCGGCGGCGTCTGGTTGTCGGCGAAGTCCCCGCCGTCCACCTTGAGCCTGGCCACCAGGGAGCTGATCATGTCCCACGCGTAGGGCAGGGACGTACGGACGCAGTCGACGAAGGCCGCTTCATCGACCTCGCCTCGCTCGGCCTGTTCGAGGAGGGCCGGTGAGACGTCGAGCGACATGAGTACTCCTCTCGCGATCCCGGACGGGCCGGAACCTTACGAACGGGACGGAGACCTCGCCGCGTAACCGAATGATCCCGTACGGCGACGTCTCCGTCGCAACGTTATGCCGGTGGGTGCGGAGGCACCAGGCTCGTGGGCACACAACAAGCCACGGTCGAACGGCAGTCGAACAGGGAGAAGCAGGGGCGAATCGCGTGGACCGCCCGGTGTCCAGTAGCGTGATCGACCATGCGTCTCGTCATCGCCCGCTGCTCCGTGGACTACGCCGGAAGGCTCACCGCCCATCTCCCGTCGGCTCCCCGTCTGATCCTGGTGAAGGCCGACGGATCGGTCTCGGTCCACGCGGACGACAGGGCCTACAAGCCCCTCAACTGGATGTCTCCCCCGTGCACCCTGAAAGAGGGCGAGGAGGACGGCGTCGCCGTCTGGACGGTGGTGAACAAGGCAGGTGAGAAACTCATCATCACCATGGAGGAGATCCTGCACGACTCCTCCCACGAGCTCGGCGTCGATCCCGGACTGATCAAGGACGGCGTGGAGGCACACCTCCAGGAACTGCTCGCTGACCGAATGGAGACCCTCGGTGAGGGCTGGTCGCTGATCCGGCGCGAGTACCCCACCGCCATCGGCCCGGTGGACATCCTGGGTCGGGACGCCGAGGGCACCACCGTCGCGATCGAGATCAAGCGGCGCGGCGAGATCGACGGCGTCGAACAGCTCACCCGCTACCTGGAGTTGCTCAACCGCGACCCTCATCTGGCTCCCGTCAGGGGCGTGTTCGCGGCCCAGGAGATCAAACCGCAGGCACGCGTGCTGGCCACGGACCGCGGCATCGACTGCGTCGTGCTCGACTACGACGCGCTGCGCGGCATCGAGGACGACAAGCTGCGGCTGTTCTGATCCGCTCCGACCCGCGTCCGTCCTCGTGGTCCGTTCCCGCGGTCCGTCCTCGGCCGGGTCCGCCCCCGAGGCGGGCCCGACCGGGGACGGTCGGTCACACGACCGGGTCCTCGCCCGCGTCCCGCTGCGCCGGGACGGAGCCGCCTCCGGTCGGGGCGGCGCTGTGCGTCACGACGTCCGAGGGTCCACTGGCGGAATTGGTGACGGTCGGCGGGTCGGACCCTTCGGAGGGCGGCGACGGCTCCGTCGGCGTGTCCGCCGGCTCCGTCGGCGTGTCCTCCGACTCCTCCGGCTCCGTCGGTCTGGGGTCGGTCGGCTTCTTCGACGTCGGCTTGGAGGACGTCTTCGAGGGCTGCGGCGTGTCCTCCTCGATCGCTCCCCCCGACTCCTCTTCCTCCGACTCCTCCGGCGAGGCGGACGAACTCGCGTCGGCGGAGGGCGTACCGCTGACGGACGGCGTGCCCGAGTCGGACGGCACGCCGCCCTCCTCCGACGTCCTCTCCCCCCTGCCGTCGGAGCTGGGCGCGGGGTCGTCCACGGTGATGCCCTCGTCCTCCCGAGAGGTGACCGCCGGGTTCACGCTGCCGGCCGGCTCCTCCCCGTCGGAGGTCATGCCGAGCGTGACGACCGTTCCGACCGCCACGGCCAACAGCGCGCCCGCGCCTGCCGCGAGGATGTTGCGTCGGGCTCCCAACAGCGCGAGCCGACGGGCGCCGTCGGGACGAGCGCCGCCGACGCCGGCGGTGCCGTTGCCGCCGAGGGCGTCCCGGACGACCGGCGTCGGTCGGGTCAGCGCCCCGGTGTCGCTCGGCTCGTCGAACGCGCTGCCCACCGTCACCGGCGGGACCGCCAGGGCGGGAGGCAGAGTGGGGGGCGGGGTGGGGGGCAGCTTGTCGAGCGCCGCCGTGTCGTCGGTGCTCCGCGGGACGGACGGCGGCACCGGGGAGGGCTGCTCGGCGGCCGGCCGCTCCCTGGTCGGCCGGGGCGGGGTCTGCTGCGGTGGGGTCTGCGGCGTCGGCCGCGCCGGTGCCGGTGCGGGCGACACCGGCGGCACGGCGTGGGTCTTGGCCAGGCCGGCCGCCGGGGCCCGGTTCTCCGGCGCCCCGCCGGCGCCGCCCGCGGGACGCGGCATGGAGCGGTCCTCGACCAGGGCCAGCGCGCGCCGTCCGGCCACCGTGCCCCGGCGGTCGGCGAGCACTCCACGCAGCCCGATGGAGGCCTCCAGCTCGGCGCGGGCCCGGTCGAGGTTGCCGGTGCACAGGGCCAGTACGCCCAAGTCGTGGTGGAAGTACGCCTCTTCGGCGACCTCGCCCGCCGTGCGCGCCGCCTCCTGACCGCCGCGGAGCACCCGCTCCCAGGCGCTCCAGTACAGCGACGCGGCGAGGAGGGGGGCGGCCTTGCGGGCCAGCAGCACCGCCGCGCTCGCGTGTCCGCCGCGCCGGGCGCCCTGGACGGCGGCCAGGATCGCCTCGGTCTCCCGCGCCACCCGCTCGGGGGTGACCGAGGGGTGGCCGGTCCACCAGGCGTAGTGCCGGGCGACGGTGTGGGCACGGCCGTCCGCGCCGTCGTCGTATCCGGCGTCGGCCAGTTGGTCGGCCACTCCGTGGGCGAGCCGGTGGTGCGCCCCGGCCGCGGTGACCAGGCCGCGGGCGAGCAGTTCGCCCAGAGCCGTGTCGGCGCGGGCATCGTCCACCAGCGCCGGCAGGTGCGCCGAGTCCGGCAGCACGCCACCAAGAGCCACGGCGAAGCGCAGGACCTCGCGGGCGACCTCGGGGAGCCCGGCGGCCAACAGCGGCGCGGGGACCGCGCCCTCGACGAACCTCGGCAGCGGTCCACCGCTCCGCGCGTCGGTCTCCTTGCCGCCGGTGGTCTTCCCGAGCCCGACGCCGGCGCCCTCCGCGTCGTCGAACGGTGCGTCGGCGGTGTCGCGCTGCCGCAGCAGCGCCCCCGCCTGGACGAAGCGGAGCGGCAGCCCCTCGCACTCGAACCACAGGTCCGCCGCCCATTTCGCCTCCTCGTCGGTGAGGGGGCGGTCGACGATGTGCTCCATCAACTCCAGGCAGGCGACGCGGCCGATGCCGGAGAGGGAGACCTCCTCCAGGGGCGCGTCCGCGGAGGGCGCCGGGGTGTCGGGCGTGGCCGAGATCAGGAAGGCGCACTCGGGCGTGGCGTCGAGGAGGGTGTCCAGTCCCCGGCCGCCGAACTCGACGTCGTCCAGCAGGACCACCGCGCCCACGCCGCGCAGCGCCTCCGACAGCTCGGCGCGGTCGGGGCGGTGACGGGGGGCGTCGTGGACGGCGGCGAACAGGTCGTACAGCAGGTCGTCGGGCGTGCGCCGGCAGCCGCTGAGACGCACGACGCCGTCCGGGGCGAGGTCCGCGCACTCGGCCGCGACGGCGGCCAGCAGGGCGGTGCGTCCGGAGCCCCGGGGGCCGGTGAGCCGGACGGAACGGCCGCGGCGGAGCAGCCGCACCAGGCGCTCCCGCTCCTCCTCGCGCTCCAGCAGCGGAGGGTCGGGGAGGGAAGTCCCCGCCGGGACCGGGGGCATGACGGCACGCTCCCGTTCGGCGCGGGAGTCGGCGGTGCGTCGCCTGGGAGTGCCGGGGTGCTCGCCGGGCGGGCAGGGCTCGATCTCGCTGCCGTCGACGGGATTGATCGTCAGCAGGTACTCACCCGCTATCACCGGAATCGCGCGGGTGATGCCCCCACTGTCCCGGTCCTCGGCTCCCGGGTGGTTCGGGTCCATGATCGGTGCCCCCAGATGCGGTGCGTACTCGTGCTCTCCCGGGCCGACCGTACGTGCGTCTTCGCTCGCGGTCCGGTGGCCGTCCGCAGCGCAGTGTAGGCGGCGGAATTCCGAACCCTAGTCCCTGGTCGGGGAGTGCGGGCAACCCCCGGCGGCACCCTGCCGGAATCGTCACGGCTTGACCGGGTCACGGTTTGGTCAGGGTGCCGCCCTCCGTGAGGTTCCCGCCCTCGATGGCCAGGATGCGGTGCAGCCGGGTGGCCACCAACAGCCGTTGCATCTGGGGCGGGACGTCCCTCAGCACGAGACGGCGTCCACAGCGGCCCGCCCGCCGGTGCACGCCCATGATCACGCCGAGTCCGGTCGCGTCCCACGAGTCCAGTTCGGCGAGGTCCAGTACGAGGTCGCCCTCCCCGGAGTCGACCGCGATGTGCAGGGCCGTACGGGCGTCCGCCGCACTGCGGACGTCGAGGCGACCTCCGACGACCAGTTCCGCGTGGTCGCCCCTGATGTGCATATCCGCTCCCCCGGAAGAAGTGGTCCGTGTGTGACTGTTGTCTGCCTATGTCTCACCACAACTGACTGCCTCTTCGGCAGCCGAGTTGCCGTCCGTAGTCGAACCGATACCGAATTCACCCGCAAGGGCGACCCCGCCTGGACCGTACGGCTCAGTACCGGTAGAAGCCCTGCCCGCTCTTGCGGCCGATGTCACCGGCGTCCACCATCCGCCGCATCAGCTCCGGCGGGGCGAACTTCTCGTCCTGCGACTCGGTGTAGATGTTCTCGGTGGCGTGCAGCAGGATGTCCACGCCGGTGAGGTCGGCGGTAGCCAGCGGGCCCATGGCGTGCCCGAAGCCCAACTTGCAGGCGGTGTCGATGTCCTCGGCGGTCGCGACACCGGACTCGTACAGCTTGGTCGCCTCGACGATCAGCGCCGAGATCAGGCGCGTGGTGACGAAGCCGGCGACATCGCGGTTGACGACGATACAGGTCTTGCCCACGCTCTCGGCGAACTCGCGGGCGGTGGCCAGGGTTTCGTCGCTGGTCTTGTGTCCGCGCACCAGCTCGCACAGCCGCATCATCGGCACCGGGGAGAAGAAGTGCGTGCCCACGACCCGCTCGGGACGCTCCGTCGCCGCGGCGATCTTGGTGATCGGGATGGCGGAGGTGTTGGAGGCCAGGATCGTCTCGTCCTTCACCAGGCCGTCGAGCGCGCGGAAGATCTCCCGCTTGACGTCGATCCGCTCGAAGACGGCCTCGACCACGACGTCCGCGTCGGCGGCGGCGTCGAGGTCGGTGGTCGTGGTGATGCGACCGAGCGCCGCCTCGGCCTCCTCGGCCGTCAGCTTCCCCTTGGAGACGAACTTGTCGTACGAGGCCCTGATGCCGTCCGTGCCACGGGTCAGCGCCTCGTCGGTGACGTCGCGCAGCACCACGTCCCAGCCTGCCTGGGCGGAGACCTGCGCGATGCCCGATCCCATGAGTCCGGCGCCGATGACGGCGAGCTTCTTGGCCACGTCGACTGTCCCTTCCGCTGTCGTTCCCACTGCCGTTCGGTACGGCTCTCAGCCGGACCCTAGCGTCCGAGGGGGCCCGGTGGGCGGGGAAGAGACGCGCGTCACGTCTCACATGGCGGACATCACACCGGGGTGTCATCCGGTCGGCTCCGGGGCGCAGTTGGAGGTCCCCGGTCCGGCCGGCGCGGCGCCGGCCGGCCGTCCCCGTGACGGTGGGCACACGTCTCCTCCGCGGGGTCGGACCTCCGTTCCCCGGCGCTAGGCTCGGCCCATGGTCAACCTGACACGCATCTACACGCGCACCGGTGACGACGGCACCACCGCCCTCGGGGACATGAGCCGCACCGCCAAGACCGACTCCCGCATCGCGGCCTACGCCGACGCCAACGAGGCCAACGCCGCGATCGGGGTGGCCATCGCGCTGGGCGGCCTGCCCGAGGAGATCACGGCCGTCCTCACCCGGGTGCAGAACGACCTGTTCGACGTGGGTGCGGACCTGGCCACACCGGTGGTCGAGAACCCCGAGTACCCGCCGCTGCGGGTGGAGCAGAGCTACGTCGACCGGTTGGAGGCGGACTGCGACCGCTTCCTGGAGGACCTGGAGAAGCTGCGCAGCTTCATCCTCCCGGGCGGCACTCCGGGAGCCGCCCTGCTCCACCAGGCGTGCACGGTGGTCCGCCGTGCCGAGCGCTCGACGTGGGCGGCGCTGGAGGAGCACGGCGAGACCATGAACAAGCTGACGGCGACCTACCTCAACCGGCTGTCGGACCTGCTGTTCATCCTGGCGAGGACGGCGAACAAGGAGGTCGGCGACGTCCTGTGGGTCCCCGGCGAGAACCGCTAGGGAGCCGGGCGCCGATCCTCCGACGGAGCGTCGGCTACGGGCGGGCGTCCGCGGGTTCCCGCTCCGCGGGCGCCTCCTTGGGCCAGATCGTGTAGCTGAGCGCGATGACCAGGGTGATGCCGACGACGAGGAGCATCCGGAGCTGCCAGCCGACCAGCGCCGCGCTCCGGTCGGCGTCGTCGACGTACCAGATCGCGCCCTGGAGCAGCGCGACGGCGATCGCCCCGGCGAGCAGCGTGCGCCCGAACATCTTCCACTCGTGGACGGCCCGCGGCATCCCGTACTTCGGGGGCTTCACCGGCGGCGGACCGCCCGCGAAGCGGTGGGCGAAGTGGCCGTCGGCCCACCTGATCATGTAGTGGCCGTACGCCACGGTGAAGCCGATGTAGACGGCCGCCAGGCCGTGCGTCCAGTCGCCCTCGGCGCCGTTCCGCAGATCGATCGCGGTGGCCGCCAGCAGGACCACCTCCAGCAGCGGCTCGCACAGCAGCACCGCCGCCCCCAGGCGCGGCATCCGGGCCAGGTACCGCAGGGCCAGTCCGACGACCAACAGCACCCAGAAGGCCACTTCGCAGACGATGATCAAGGTGACGACCACGGGGCGCTTCCTCTCCGGCTCTCGGTTCCCATTGGATCCGTTGTCTCCAAGCCTGGCCCGCCCGACCGGTCCGGGCGTCGTCTGCCGCGACGATTCCGGACTGCATCCTTTGATGTACTCCCGCCACGCCGGTGCCGGCCGGGGCACGGAGGCGCACGCTCCGATCGGCCGTGTTTGATGGTGGGGTGATCCCCCGTCCCTCGTTTCCGCGCCCGCACCGCGACGACGTGCTGATCGCCGTCGCCGGGCTGGCCGGCGGGCTGTTGCAGTGGCGGCTGGACTTGTTCACCCTGTTCGGCAGCAGGTCGCCGGACGTCCTTTCCCTGATCCCGCTCGCCGTGATGTGCTGCGCCGGACTGCTGCGGCGCATCGCGCAGCCCTGGGCGCTGTGGCTCGCCACGACGGCACTCGTCGCCGACGTGGTGGCCGGTTCGCTGCTGGCCACCGTGCTGATGTTCACCGACGTCGTCTACGCGGCGGCGCTGTACGGTCCGCCGCGGACGGCCCGCCGGGTGCTTCCGGTGAGCGTTCTCGCCACGATCGCCCTCACCCTCACCGCTCTCTTCACCGCGCCCCTGCACGAGGCCGTCGCCATCGGCGTCACGGTCGCGCTGATCTCGACCTTTCCGGCCTCCACCGGTGTCGTCGTCCGCAACCACCGGGACCAGGCCGCCGCCGAGCGGCTGCGGGCGGAGCAGACCGCTCTGCTGGCGGAGATGGACCGCGTCCAGGCCGTCACGGCCGAGCGCGCGCGGATGGCCCGCGAGCTTCATGACGTCGTGGCCAACCACCTCTCCGCCATCGCCATCCACGCCACCGCGGCGCAGTCGTTGGACGATCCCGCCGCGTCCCGGAAGGCCCTGGCGGTGATCCGCGAGAACAGCGTGCAGGGACTGGCGGAGATGCGCCGCCTGATCGGCCTGCTGCGCGACGCGGACGGCGACGAGGAGCCATCCGCCGCGCCGAGGCTGGACGGCCTGGACGCGCTGCTGGAGCACGCCCGCGCGCACGGCGCGGCCGGAGGCCTCGTCTTCGTCCTGCGCGACGAGCGGTCCGGCGGTCCGCTGCCCGCTCCCGTGGAACTGGCGGCCTACCGCATCGTCCAGGAAGCGCTCACCAACGCCCTCAAGCATGCCGCCCCCGGCGAGGTGACCGTCGCCCTGGCCGCTCCCGGGGACGGTCCGCTGACCGTACGGGTCACCAGCCCCCACGCGGAGCGATCCGGTCCGCGCGCACCGGGCTCGGGCGCCGGGCTGATCGGGATGAGGGAGCGCGTGGAGCTGCTGGGCGGCTCCTTCTCCGCGGGCCCGGTCGCGGAGTCCGACGGACGGACGGTGTGGGAGGTGCGGGCGGTGCTGCCCGTCGACGAGGGATCCGTCAAGAGGTCCGCCGAGAGATCCCCCGAGGGGTCCGGGGAGAGGCCCGGGGAGAACACCAGGGGAAGGAGTGCCACATGAGCATCCGGGTGCTCGTCGCCGAGGACCAGTCGGCCGTGCGCGCCGGGCTCGTCCTCATCCTCCGCGCCACCGCGGACATCGAGGTCGTCGGGGAGGCGGGGGACGGGGAGGAGGCGGTGCGGCTCGCCCGCGAACTACGGCCGGACGTGGTGCTGATGGACGTGCGGATGCCGCGTCTGGACGGGGTGTCGGCGACGGAGCGGGTGGTCGCCGAGCGACTGGCCGACGTACTGGTGCTGACCACATTCGACCTCGACACCTACGTCTTCGGCGCGCTGCGCGCGGGCGCGGCCGGCTTCCTGCTCAAGGACAGCGAGGCGTCGACCCTGGTGGAGGCGGTGCGGACGGTGGCCCGCGGCGAGGGGGTGATCGCCCCGGCGGTGACGCGCCGGCTGATCCGGGAGTTCGCCCGCCCCTCCCCCACGCCCCGAGGTGGGCGGAGCGCCGACCCGTCGGTGCTCGACGCCCTGACCCGACGCGAGCGCGAGGTGCTGGCGTGTCTGGGCGAGGGGCTGTCCAACGCCCAGATCGCCGATCGGCTGGCGATGGCGGAAGCCACGGTGAAGACGCACGTCAGCCGGTTGCTGGCCAAGCTGGAACTGCGCAGTCGGGTCCAGGCGGCGATTCTCGCGCAGGAGTTGGGCGTCACCGGACCCTGACCCCTTTGGTACAGACCTATTGACCGGTGGTCCAGACCTCTCTACGCTCCCTGGTCAACTGCACGCGCATGCCATGCTCATGGCACTCTCCACGAGCGGCGCAGAAACCCCCGACGGTCCGGCCCTCACCGGACCCCTGTGCGAGGAGCGCTCTTGAGAACGAAGACCACCGCACGCCGCATCAGACGCAAAGCCCTCTCGATCACCGCCGCCCTGTTGATGCCCCTCGGCGCCCTGGTGGCGCTGGCGGCCCCGGCCCAGGCGGCCGAGGAGGCCACCGCGACCTACACCAAGGTCTCGGACTGGGGCGGCGGCTTCGAGGGCAAGTGGACGATCAAGAACACCGGCGACACCACCATCAACGCCTGGACGTTGAAGTGGAACTTCCCTTCCGGCACCACGGTCGGTTCCTTCTGGGACGCCGACATCACCGGTTCCGGTGGCGCCTACACCGCGAAGAACAAGGGCTGGAACGGCACCCTGGCCCCCGGCGCCAGCGTCAGCTTCGGCTTCAACGGCTCCGGCAGCGGCAGCCCGAGCGACTGCACGCTCAACGGCCGCCCCTGTGACGGCTCGACCGGTCCGGGCGACTCCGGTGACCCCGGAGACCCGGGCGAACCCGGTGAGCCCGGTGAGCCCGGCGAGCCGAACGACCCCACTCCCCCCGGTGACCGCGTCAATTTGACCTACTTCACCGAGTGGGGCATCTACGGCCGCAACTACCACGTAAAGGACATGGTCACCTCCGGCTCGGCCGCGAAGCTGACCCACATCAACTACGCGTTCGGCAACGTCCAGGGCGGCAAGTGCGTCATGGGCGACTCCTTCGCCGCCATCGACAAGGCCTACACCGCCGATCAGAGCGTGGACGGCAAGGCCGACACCTGGGACCAGCCCCTGCGCGGCAACTTCAACCAGTTGCTGAAGCTGAAGAAGATGTACCCGCACATCAAGGTCCTGTGGTCCTTCGGCGGCTGGACCTGGTCCGGCGGCTTCGCCGACGCCATGAAGAACCCGGCCGCGTTCGCCGAATCCTGCCACCAGCTCCTCAACGACCCGCGCTGGAAGGGCCTGTTCGACGGCATCGACCTGGACTGGGAGTACCCCAACGCCTGCGGGCTGAGCTGTGACACCAGCGGTCCCGACGTGATCAGGACCATGGCCCAGGCGTTCCGCGCCAAGTTCGGCGACCAGCTCGTCACCGCCGCGATCACCGCCGACGCGTCCGCCGGCGGCAAGATCGACTCGGCCGACTACGCCGGAGCGTCCCGGTACTTCGACTGGTACAACGTGATGACGTACGACTACTTCGGCGCCTGGGACGCCCAGGGGCCGACCGCTCCGCACTCGCCGCTGACGTCCTACTCCGGCATCCCGCAGCAGGGCTTCGACTCCGACGCGGCGATCCAGAAGCTCAAGGCCAAGGGCGTGCCGGCGAAGAAGCTGCTGCTGGGCATCGGCTTCTACGGCCGCGGCTGGACCGGCGTGACCCAGTCCCAGCCCGGCGGCACCGCCACCGGCGCCGCGCCCGGCACCTACGAGACGGGCATCGAGGACTACAAGGTCCTCAAGACCCGCTGCCCCGCCAACGGCACCGTCGCCGGCACGGCGTACGCGCACTGCGGCAACCAGTGGTGGAGCTACGACACCCCCGCCACCATCGCCGGGAAGATGGCCTATGCCAAGCAGCAGGGCCTGGGCGGCGCCTTCTCCTGGGAGATCAGCGGTGACACCGCCAACGGCGAACTGGTCACCGCGATGCACAACGGCCTGAACGGCTGACGCTCGACGGCACCGCGTACGGAAACAAGGATCGGGGAGACGGCCCTGGAGGCCCGTCTCCCCGATCCGCGTTCGGTGCCCCGCCTTTGGTCGAGGCCCCGTCCCCGGGGCTCGGCGGCGAGGCACCCTCACGCCACGTTGACTCGCTGGCCGGGCGGCGCCGCCTCCAGCCAGGCGAGGAAGCCGGTCAGCGCGTCCTCGCTCATCGCCAGCTCCACCCGGTCGCCCCGGTGCGCACAGGCGAGGATCACGGAATCGGACAGGAGCGCCAGCTCCTCCTCCCCCCGCGGGGCCCGGCGGTCCAGAACCTCGATGGACCCGCGCTCCAGCACCCGACGCGGCCGGGGAGCGTAGGAGAAGACCCGGAACCACTCGATGTGGTCACCGTTGTAGCGGGAGACGCCGTACGCCCAGCCCTTCCCGCCGGCCTCGGCTCCCTCGGGGGCGTTCCACCGCAGGCTGCAGTCGAAGGTGCCGCCCGACCGCTGGATCCACCGCCGCCGCAGCCCGAAGACGAACAGTCCCAGCAGCACCAGCGCCAGCACCGCTCCGGACAGCACCAGAGCGAGGACCATCTTCACCGACCTCCTCGCCTCGTCCGTCCGTACGTCCGTACCGGAGCCAACATCACCTCAGCCGCGGACCGCTCCGGAGCGATGCTCCGACGCGATCCGCGGCTGGGATACGTACACGCGCGCGAGCCTCAGCGCGCTCCCGCCACAGCCCGAAGTCGGACCTCGGCGCGCCGCTCGGCGGCGGCGTCCGCGTCCGCCTTCGCCCTCTCCAACGCGCGCTCGGCACGCTGGACATCGATCTCTTCGGACAGCTCCGCGATCTCCGCGAGCAGCGACAGCTTGTTGTCCGCGAAGGAGATGAAGCCGCCGTGCACCGCGGCGACGACGGTGCCGTCCCCGCTCTCGCCGGTCGTACGGATCGTCACCGGACCCGACTGCAGCACACCGAGCAGCGGCTGGTGGCCGGGCATGACGCCGATATCACCCGACGAGGTGCGCGCGACGACCAGGCCGGCCTTGCCCGACCAGACCTTGCGGTCCGCGGCGACCAACTCGACGTGCAGCTCAGCCACAGTGGCTCCTCGAAACTGGGGTTTTCACAGAATAACCGGGTGCGGTGACAGGGGACGGGCGGACCCGCCCCCTGTCACGGGGCCGAGGCGTCAGGAGACGCCCAGCTCCTTGGCCTTGGCCTTGAGGTCGTCCAGGCCACCGCACATGAAGAACGCCTGCTCCGGGAAGTGGTCGAACTCGCCGTCCGCGATCGCGTTGAACGCGGCGATCGACTCGTCCAGCGGAACGTCCGAACCGTCCAGGCCGGTGAACTGCTTCGCCGCGTGGGTGTTCTGCGACAGGAAGCGCTCGATACGGCGGGCGCGGTGGACGACCAGCTTGTCCTCCTCGCCGAGCTCGTCGATACCGAGGATGGCGATGATGTCCTGGAGGTCCTTGTACTTCTGCAGGATCCCCTTGACGCGCATGGCGCACTCGTAGTGGTCCTTGGAGATGTACCGCGGGTCCAGGATCCGGGAGGTGGAGTCCAGCGGGTCCACCGCCGGGTAGATGCCCTTCTCCGAGATCGGACGCGACAGAACGGTGGTCGCGTCCAGGTGGGCGAAGGTCGTCGCCGGGGCCGGGTCGGTCAGGTCGTCCGCGGGCACGTAGATCGCCTGCATCGAGGTGATCGAGTGGCCGCGGGTGGAGGTGATGCGCTCCTGGAGGAGGCCCATCTCGTCCGCCAGGTTCGGCTGGTAGCCCACCGCGGAGGGCATGCGGCCCAGCAGGGTGGAGACCTCGGAACCGGCCTGGGTGAAGCGGAAGATGTTGTCGATGAAGAACAGCACGTCCTGCTTCTGGACGTCGCGGAAGTACTCCGCCATCGTCAGACCGGCCAGGGCGACGCGCAGACGGGTCCCCGGGGGCTCGTCCATCTGCCCGAAGACCAGCGCGGTCTGCGGGAGAACGCCCGACTCCTCCATCTCCTGGATGAGGTCGTTGCCCTCACGGGTGCGCTCGCCGACGCCGGCGAACACGGAAACGCCCTCGTGCAGCTTCGCCACACGCATGATCATTTCCTGGATGAGGACGGTCTTGCCGACGCCCGCGCCGCCGAACAGACCGATCTTGCCGCCCTTGACGTACGGGGTCAGCAGGTCGATGACCTTCAGGCCCGTCTCGAACATCTCGGTCTTGGACTCGAGCTGGTCGAACGCGGGGGCCTTGCGGTGGATCGGCCAGCGCTCGGTGACCTCGGCCTCGGCCTCGGGCTCGTTCAGGATGTGGCCCAGGGTGTTGAACACCCGGCCCTTGGTGACGTCGCCGACGGGCACGGTGATGCCCTCGCCGGTGTCGGTCACCGGGGCCTGGCGGACCAGACCGTCGGTGGGCTGCATCGAGATGGCGCGGACCAGGCCTTCGCCCAGGTGCTGGGCGACCTCGAGGGTGAGGGTCTTCTTCGCACCCTCCTCGGCCGGGTCGTCGATCTCGACGGTCAGCGCGTTGTAGATCTCCGGCATCGCGTCGACGGGGAACTCCACGTCGACGACCGGGCCGATGACCCGCGCGACGCGGCCCGTCGCCGTGGCCGTCTCAACAGTGGTGGTCATAGTTGTCAGTCACTCCCCGCAGAGGCGTCGGCCAGCGCGCTGGCACCACCGACGATCTCGCTGATTTCCTGGGTGATGTCGGCCTGGCGAGCCTGGTTGGCAAGTCGCGTGAGCGACTTGATGAGCTCCTCGGCGTTGTCGGTCGCCGACTTCATCGCGCGCCGGCGGGCGGCGTGCTCGGAGGCGGACGACTGGAGCAGCGCGTTGTAGATGCGGCTCTCGACGTACCGCGGCAGCAGGGCGTCCAGGACGTCCTCGGCCGACGGCTCGAAGTCGTAGAGCGGCAGGATGCGCTGCTCCTTCCGCTCGACGGCCTCGGCTTCCCCGCTGTCCCGCACCTCGTCGAGGCTGAGGGGCAGCAGCCGCTTGTCGACCGGGTTCTGCGTGATCATCGACACGAACTCCGTGAAGACGATGTGCAGCTCGTCGACGCCGCCGTCGGCCGTGTCCGCCAGGACCGCCTCGATCAGCGGTCCGGCGACGGCCTTGGCGTCGGAGTACTCCGGCCGGTCGGTGAAGCCCGTCCACGACCGGGCGATCTTCCGGTTGCGGAAGTTGTAGTACGCCACGCCCTTGCGGCCGACGACGTAGGTGTCGACCTCCTTGCCCTCCGCCCGCAGCCGGTCGGTGAGACGCTCCGCGGCCTTGATGGCGTTGGAGGAGTAACCGCCCGCCAGACCGCGGTCGCTCGTGACGAGCAGGACCGCGGCCCGGGTCGGGTTGTCGGACTCGGTGGTCAGCGGGTGCTGCGTGTTGGAGCCGGTGGCGACCGCGGCCACCGCACGGGTCAGCTCGTCGGCGTACGGAGTGGAGGCGGCCACCTGGCGCTGCGCCTTGACGATGCGCGAGGCGGCGATCATCTCCATCGCCTTGGTGATCTTCTTGGTCGAGCTGACGGATCGGATCCGCCGCTTGTAGACCCTGACCTGCGCGCCCATGCTCAGCCCTCGCCCAGCAGCTTGCCGTCCGAGGTCTCGAACTGCTTCTTGAAGGTGTCGACGGCCTCCGCGATGGCCTGGACGGTGTCGTCGGACATCTTGCCGCCCTCGCGGATGCCGGTCAGCAGGTCCTTGTGCTCGCGGCGCATGTAGTCCAGCAGCTCGCTCTCGAAGCGCCGGATGTCCTCCACCGGGACGTCGTCCATCTTGCCGTTGGTGCCGGCCCAGACGGAGACGACCTGCTCCTCGGTCGGGAACGGGTTGTACTGGGGCTGCTTCATCAGCTCCATCATCCGCTTGCCCCGCTCCAGCGCGGCCTTGGACGCCTCGTCCAGGTCGGAGCCGAAGGCGGCGAACGCCTCCAGCTCGCGGTACTGGGCCAGGTCCAGCTTCAGGCGGCCGGAGACCTGCCGGATCGCCTTGTGCTGGGCGGCGCCACCGACGCGGGAGACGGAGATACCGACGTTCAGCGCCGGGCGCTGGCCCGCGTTGAACAGGTCGGACTCCAGGAAGCACTGGCCGTCGGTGATGGAGATGACGTTGGTCGGAATGAACGCCGAGACGTCGTTCGCCTTGGTCTCGATGACCGGCAGACCCGTCATCGAACCGGCACCCATGTCGTCCGACAGCTTGGCGCAGCGCTCCAGCAGCCGGGAGTGCAGGTAGAAGACGTCGCCCGGGTAGGCCTCACGGCCCGGCGGACGGCGCAGCAGCAGGGAGACGGCGCGGTAGGCGTCGGCCTGCTTGGACAGGTCGTCGAAGACGATCAGGACGTGCTTGCCCTGGTACATCCAGTGCTGACCGATGGCCGAACCGGTGTAGGGGGCGAGGTACTTGAAGCCCGCCGGGTCGGACGCCGGGGCGGCGACGATGGTGGTGTACTCCAGGGCGCCCGCCTCCTCCAGCGCCGCGCGCACGGAGGCGATGGTGGAGCCCTTCTGACCGACGGCGACGTAGATGCAGCGAACCTGCTTCGTCGGGTCTCCGGACTCCCAGTTGGCCCGCTGGTTGATGATGGTGTCGACGCAGAGCGCGGTCTTGCCGGTCTGGCGGTCACCGATGATCAGCTGGCGCTGGCCGCGGCCGATCGGGGTCATCGCGTCGACGGCCTTGTAGCCCGTCTCCATCGGCTCGTGCACCGACTTGCGCTGCATGACCGTGGGGGCCTGCAGTTCGAGGGCGCGACGGCCCTCGGTCTCGATCTCGCCGAGGCCGTCGACCGGGTTGCCCAGCGGGTCGACGACACGGCCGAGGTACCCGTCGCCGACCGCGACGGAGAGGACCTCGCCGGTGCGGCGCACCGTCTGGCCCTCCTCGATGCCGCTGAACTCGCCGAGGATGATCGCACCGATCTCGCGCTCCTCGAGGTTGAGGGCGAGACCGAGGGTGCCGTCCTCGAACTTCAGCAGCTCGTTCGCCATGGCCGAGGGAAGACCCTCGACCTTCGCGATGCCGTCACCGGCAACGCTGACCGTCCCGACCTCTTCGCGCGAGGCCGCGTCCGGCTTGTACGACTGGACGAAGTTCTCCAGCGCGTCCCGGATCTCATCCGGCCGGATCGTGAGCTCCGCCATCTGGGTTCCCTGCTCTCCTTGTTGGGCCCGTATGTGTCTGCTACGGCCCAACTCGGGCCGCCAGTACTGCTTCTTGAGTTGGTGGTGCGCCTGCGGCACGGTGTCCGCCGGCCGCTGCGTCAGCCCGCCATCCGCCGGTTCGCCTCATCGAGGCGGTCGGCGATGGTGCCGTTGATGACCTCGTCGCCGATCCGCACCCTGACCCCGCCGAGGACCGCCGGGTCCACGTCGAGGTTGAGGTGGATCTCGCGGCCGTACAGCCTGGCCAGCGCGGCGCCCAGGCGCTGCTTCTGACCGTCGCTGAGAGGCACCGCGGTGGTGACCACCGCGACCGAACGGTTCCGGCGCTCCGCGGCCAGACCGGAGAGGGCTTCGAGTCCCCCTTCAAGGGTACGGCCACGGGGCTGAAGCACCAGGCGGACGATCAGTCGCTCGGTGGCGGGGCGTGCCCTGCCCCCGAGCAGCCGGCGCAGCAGCTCGGTCTTGGCGTTCCTGAGGACCTCGTCGGTGCCCTTGCCGCCGAGGGCGGCCCGCAGCTCGGTCGAGGAGGCGAGCGTCCGGGAGAACCGGAACAGCTCGTCCTCGACGTCGTCGAGGCTGCCGTCGCGCTCGGCCGCGACGAGGTCGGCCACGTCGGCGAGCTGCTCGACCGCGTCCACCAGGTCGCGCGAGCGCGACCAGCGGGAGCGGACCATGCCGGACACCAGGTCGACCGTCTCCCCGCCCACCCGGCCGCTCAGGATGCGTCCGACCAGCTCGGCCTTGGCCTCGCCGGGCTGCGCCGGGTCGGTGAGGACCCGGCGCAGCGACACCTCGCGGTCGAGCAGCGCGGTGACCGCGGCAAGCTCGTCGGCGAGCTTGACCGCGTCGACGGACGTGGAGTCCGTCAGGGCGTCCAGTCGCTCACGGGCTGCGGCCAACGCCTCACGGCTCGCTCCGTTCATCGGGCGACCTCGGAGGACTCGGCGGCCGCCGCCTTGGCCTCGAGCTCGTCGAGGAAGCGGTCGATCGTACGGCTCTGTCGGGCGACGTCCTCGAGGGACTCGCCGACCAGCTTGCCGGCCAGGTCGGTGGCGAGCTTGCCGACGTCCTGGCGCAGCGCCTGCGCCGCCTGCCGACGGTCGGCCTCGATCTGGGCGTGACCGGCGGCGATGATCTCCTCACGCTGCCGCTGGCCCTCCGCGCGCATCTCGGCGATGAGCGCGGCGCCCTGCTCCTGCGCCTCCTGACGCAGGCGCGCGGCCTCGTGACGAGCCTCGGCGAGCTGGGCTCGGTACTCCTCGAGCGTCTGCTGCGCCTCGGCCTGAGCAGCCTCGGCCTTCTCCATGCCCCCCTCGATCGCCTCGCGACGCTCCTCCAGGGCCTTGTTGATGGCCGGGAGGAGCTTCTTGGCGAAAACGAAGAAGACGATACCGAAGGCGATCAGGCCGATGACGACCTCGGGCCAGACCGGAAGCAGCGGGGACTGCGGCTCCGAAGCTGCCAGGTTCATCATGGTGGACCTTTCGTCGGTTCCGGTTACGGCTTCGTCAGCTCAGGATGAACGGAACGACGAAGCCGATCAGGGCGAGCGCCTCGACCACGGCGAAGCCGAGGAGCATGTTCTGACGGATGAGGCCGGCGGCCTCGGGCTGGCGGGCGATGGCCTGCACACCGTTACCGAAGATGATGCCGATACCGATGCCGGGGCCGATCGCGGCAAGGCCGTAGCCGATGGTGCCGACGTTGCCTTCGACAGCAGCAAGGGTCTCGAGAGCAGACATTCCTTGGGTTCCTTCTCTTGGTGGGCCGGTGGAGGGTTGGTCCGCCGGACGTCTGAGGTTGGGCGAGTGGTGGCTGAGGGGACCGCGGACCCGGTCGCGCTCGTCAGTGCGCCTCTTCCAGCGCCTGGGAGAGGTAGGTGGCGGTCAGCACGGTGAAGACGTAGGCCTGCAGCGCCTGGATGAAGATCTCGAAGACGGTGATCGCCAGCGTCATCACGAACGACGCGGTCGCGTACACGGTGCCGAGGAGGGTGCCGAGCATGTACCACGTGGCGATCGTGAAGATCAGGATCAGGATGTGACCGGCGAACATGTTCGCGAAGAGCCGGATCGCCAGCGTGAAGGGCCGCACGAAGATGTTGGAGATGAACTCGATCGGCGTGAGCATCACGTAGATCGGCTTCGGCAGGCCACTGGGGACGCAGAGGTTGCGGATGCCTCCGACGAAGCCGTTGGTCTTGAACGTCACCGTCATGTAGGTGACCCAGACCACCAGTGCGAGGCCGGCCGGGTAGGCGATCACCGAGCTGACCGGGAACTGCGCGATGGGGATGAGCGCCCAGAGGTTCAGCATCCACACGAAGAAGAACAGCGACACCAGGAGGGGGATGAAGGCGTCGCCCTTCTTCCCGATCACCTCCCGGGCGATGCCGCGGCGCACGAAGTCGTACAGCGCCTCGGCGACCATCTGCAGCTTGCCGGGGACGACCTTGGGCTTGGCGAAGGCCGCCCAGAAGAAGGCGAGGATGCCGAGCGTCCCGATGAACGCGAGGAGCATCGGCTTGTTGAACTCGAACCCGCCGACCTCGAAGATCGGATCGAAGATGAACGACCACACACTGGGGGCCGGGAAGCCACAGTCCTTGAACAGGTGGCAGTCAACCTCGAAGGCGAGCAACTGATCACTACTCACCGCGAGCTCCTTCGGTCGGACGCATGGGTACGGCTACCTCGATGTGTCGGCATGGCTCGGGGGCCACGGGGCGGCACTGGACTGAGTGTGGGCGGGAGGAGACCGGCCGGCTCGACGGCAGGACGGTCGGTGAAGAGGCAAGGAGCGTCCGGCGCTGTCCCGCACAGCGCCTTCTCCGTGGCTCGCAGCCCTTTCGGCGTCGGACGATAGCAGCCTGCCGGAAGGAACTTCGCCTCGCCCCCGCCCCGGGGCGCCACGCTCCCCCGCTCATGCGCGGGACCCCGTGGCGCGGGGCTTTCCGGAGGACCCTCCGGTCGCGTCGGGGTCGACGTAGGGGGCCTTCACCCGAGTCTGCGTCCACGCCTGGGCCGCCAGCCACACCAAGAGGCAGGCCAGCACTGTGAAACCGAACACGCGGCCGTCCATGAAGGTCGCGCCCCGGAGGAGCTTCAGCAGCAGGAGCATGGCGATCACCTGGGTCGTGTAGACCAGGAATCCCATTCCGAGGAGGAGTTCGGGCCACTTCCGACCGACCCTGCCGAGCACGTGGAGGCCCGCCCCGAAGAACGCGACGACCAGCACCGTGCCGAGTCCCGCTCCCAGAGCGCCCTTGACTCCCGCGACGACCGCGCCGACGATCACGCCGACCAGGCCGACGCACGCGGAGGGAATCGCGGCGCCACGAAGGATCCGGGCGTCGTTCGACTGCATAGGAGATGCTCCAGCGATGTGGCTGCGGGGTGCGAGGCCTGACCTTCGAGAGACGAGCCTAGTCCGGCGGCGCACAGACACGGATCGGGGGTTCTGGGGGGCCACCCGACGTTATCGCCGGACTCGTGAACGGTATCACAAACTATTTGATGAGGTCTTTACCTACATCGTGTGCGGACCATCACACGCACGGGGGCAGTAACGCGATTCCATGCTGACACACCCGGCGGAAACTGCTAGGAGCGGCTGTCGACCCTGTCCCGCGCGAGGCCCTCGTGCTTCCGCAGGGCCGTCGCCCCGTTGGGCCGGGCCGTCCGCCGCGGTGCCTCGGCACCCGGCTCGGCGCCCGGTTCGACGTCCGGCTCGGCGGACCGCCGGCGGAGCCGGTACCGCGGCGGCACCAGCGCCTGCGCCCACGGCGGCACCCGCGGGGTGAACCGCGGCAACAGCAGGATCACCAGCCCCACCGCGCTCAGCAGCATGATGGCGAGCACGATCACCAGGCTGGAGGACTGCACCGAGAAGGCGACCGCGCCGAAGGCGATCAGCGCCGACCAGAAGTACATGATCAGCACGGCCCGGCTGTGCGAGTGGCCGATGTCCAGCAGTCGGTGGTGGAGGTGCCCGCGGTCGGCCGTGAACGGCGACTGGCCGCGCCAGGTGCGTCGCACCACGGCCAGCACCAGGTCGGCGATCGGCACCGCCAGCACCGTCAGCGGCAGCAGCAGAACCGGCATGTAGACCGGCACCATCATCTGGACGGTGTTCTTGACCGAGCCGGTGGCGCCGGTGAGGACGTCCGGGTCGACCTGGCCGGTGACGGAGACCGCGCCGGCGGCCAGCACCAGGCCGATGAGCATCGAGCCCGAGTCGCCCATGAAGATCCGCGCGGGGTGCATGTTGTGCGGAAGGAAACCCAGGCACATGCCCATCAGGATGGCCGCGAAGAGCGTCGCGGGCGCGGCGGCCTCGATGCCGTAGCCGTACCAGATCCGGTAGGCGTACATGAAGAACGCGACAGCGGCGATGCAGACCATGCCGGAGGCCAGGCCGTCCAGGCCGTCCACGAAGTTCACCGCGTTGATGGTGACGACGACCAGCCCGACCGTCAGCAGCGTGCCCTGCAGGGGGGTCAGCGCGACGCTGCCCACGCCCGGCACCGGCAGCCACAGCACCGTCAGGCCCTGCCAGACCATCACGCCCGCGGCGATCATCTGGCCGCCGAGCTTGATCAGCGCGTCCACGCCCCACTTGTCGTCCAGGACGCCCAGCAGCCAGATGATCCCGGCGCCGGCCAGCAGCGCCCGGGGCTCGTCGGAGAGCGTGAAGACATCGCCCACGTTGGTGAGTTGGGAGGCCACCAGCAGACCCGCGCACAGCCCACCGAACATGGCGATGCCGCCGAGTCGCGGCGTCGGCTCCCGGTGCACGTCGCGCGCGCGGATCTCGGGCACCGCGCCCGCCACGATGGCGAACTTCCGCACCGGCCCGGTGAGGAGGTAGGTGACCGCGGCCGTGACGCACAGCGTCAGCAGGTATTCACGCACGGATTCCCCAGAACTCTCGCAGGCTTCCCAGGCTCACCCTGGGACACCACACCTTAGACAACGGCCCGCGGCGGACGGTTGCGCACCGCCTCCGCCAGCCGTCCTCCCACCCCCGGGAGCCGGTCTCACCACGTGTGCGCCGGAACGCCGGTCAGGGCCGTGACCACCGGGTCCAGGGCCGTGTGGATCTCCTCCCCGACGCTGCGGAAGTACGACAGGGGGGCGCCGTAGGGGTCGTACACCTCGTCGGCCTCCGCGCTGGGCGCCAGCAGCCAGCCGCGCAACGCCGCGGCGGCCCGCACCAGCGCGCGGGCCCGCTCCACCACACCGCCGTCCCCGTCGGGCTCGGGGAGGGTGGCCGGATCGATGGCCCGCACCAGTCGGGTGAACTCCTTGAGGGTGAAGGTGCGCAGCCCCGCGGAGTGCCCCATGGAGATCACCTGCGCCCGGTGGTCGCGGGTCGCGGTCAGGACCAGATCGGCGCGTATGACGTGCTCGTCCAGCAGTTCGCGGCCGGTGAAGCCGGACGGGTCGGCCCCGTACTCGTGCAGCACCGCCGCCGCGTGCTCCTCCATGGGGGCGCCCTCGTGGCCCCACGTCCCCGCGCTCTCCACCACCAGCCCGCCGGCCCGTTCGTCGCCGAGCCGGTCCACCAGGGCGTGCCGGGTCAGTCGCTCGGTGATCGGGGAGCGACAGACGTTGCCGGTGGAGACGTGGAGGATGCGGAAGACCGGTATGCCACGCCCTTCGGGCGGCGTCAACTGGCTGCCTCGAGGCCCGGTACGACCTTGCGCAGCTCCTCCGCGCTGATGGCGCCCGCGCGCAGCAGCCTGGGCACCGAGCCGGTGACGTCGACGATCGAGGAGGGCACCGAGTCCGGGGTGGGGCCGCCGTCGAGGTAGACGGCGACGGAGTCGCCCAGCATCCCCTGGGCGGCGTCGCAGTCCTGCGGCGCCGGGTGGCCGGTGAGGTTGGCCGACGACACGGCCATCGGGCCGACGTCGGTCAGCAGCTCGATCGCCACCGGGTGGAGCGGCATGCGGACCGCGACCGTCCCGTGCGTCTCTCCCAGGTCCCAGGTCAGCGAGGGCTGGTGCCGGGCGACCAGGGTGAGCGCGCCGGGCCAGAAGGCGTCCACCAGCTCCCAGGCCTGCTCGGAGAAGTCGGTGACCAGACCGTGGAGGGTGTTCGGGGAGCCGATCAGGACGGGCGAGGGCATGCCGCGTCCGCGTCCCTTGGCCTCCAGCAGGTCGCCGACGGCCTCGGGGCTGAAGGCGTCGGCGCCGACGCCGTAGACCGTGTCCGTGGGCAGCACGACGAGTTCGCCGCGGCGGACCGCCGAGGCGGCCTCGCGCAGACCGGTGGCGCGATCGGTCGCGTCGGAGCAGTCGTAACGCCGTGCCATTTACGGCACCTCCCTGCGGGCTGTGGCAAAACGGGGCCGGTTGTTGAGGTCGGGGTGGTCCGCGGCATCCGCCCAGCCGCGGTCCTCGGTGAAGATCCAGGGGACTTGGCCGCCCTGGGTGTCGGCGTGCTCGACGACCACGAGGCCACCGGGGCGCAGCAGTCGGTGCGCGGTGCGCTCGATGCCGCGGATGACGTCCAGCCCGTCCTCGCCGGAGAACAGGGCCATCTGCGGGTCGTGGTCGCGTGCCTCGGGGCCGACGTACTCCCACTCGGTGAGCGGGATGTAGGGGGGGTTGGAGATGACGAGGTCGACCTGGCCGTTCAGCTCGGGCAGGGCGGTCAGCGCGTCGCCGTGGTGGAGGACGACCCGGCTGCCCTCGACGTTCTTGCGGGCCCACTCCAGGGCCCCCTCGTCCAGCTCGACGGCGTGCACGCGCGAGCGCGGCACCTCCTGGGCCATCGCCAGGGCGATGGCTCCGGAGCCGGTGCACAGGTCGACGATCAGGGGTTCGGCGACGTCCATGGCGCGCACGGCGTCTATCGCCCAGCCGACGACGGACTCGGTCTCGGGGCGGGGCACGAACACGCCGGGCCCCACCTGGAGTTCCAGGTAGCGGAAGAAGGCGCGGCCGGTGATGTGCTGGAGCGGCTCGCGGGCCTCGCGGCGGGCGACGACCTCCCAGTAGCGGGCGTCGAAGTCGGCGTCCGCGACCCGGTGGAGCTCCCCCCGTTTGACGCCGTGCACGTACGCCGCCAGCTCCTCCGCGTCGAAGCGCGGGGAGGGCACTCCGGCGTCGGCGAGCCGCTGGGTGGCCTGGGCCACCTCGGCGAGCAGTACGTTCACGTTCCTCGTCCTCCACCCGTCCCGTACGAGCCTTGTCGCGCCGGTCTGACGACCGCCGCGCGGTTTACTGCGCGGCGGCGAGCTTGGCCGCGGCGTCGGCGTCCACACACGCCTGGATCACCGCGTCCAGGTCGCCGTCCAGCACCTGATCCAGGTTGTACGCCTTGAATCCCACCCGGTGGTCCGAGATCCGGTTCTCCGGGTAGTTGTAGGTACGGATGCGCTCCGACCTGTCCACGGTACGCACCTGGCTGCGGCGCGCGTCCGACGCCTCCTTCTCCGCCTCCTCCTGGGCCGCCGCGAGGAGCCGGGCGCGCAGGATGCGCATCGCCTGCTCCTTGTTCTGCAGTTGGCTCTTCTCGTTCTGACAGGAGACCACGATGCCGGTGGGCACGTGGGTGATGCGGACGGCGGAGTCGGTGGTGTTCACGGACTGGCCGCCGGGGCCGGAGGAGCGGTAGACGTCGATCCGCAGGTCGTTCGGGCTGATCTCGACGTCGACCTCCTCGGCCTCGGGGAGGACGAGGACGCCGGCGGCGGAGGTGTGGATGCGGCCCTGGGACTCGGTGGCGGGCACCCGTTGGACACGGTGGACGCCGCCCTCGTACTTCAGTCGCGCCCACACGCCCTGGCCGGGCTCCGGGGTTCCGCCCTTGGTCTTCACCGCGACCTGGACGTCCTTGTAGCCGCCGAGGTCGGACTCGTTGGCCTCCAGGATCTCCGTCTTCCAGTTCTGCCGCTCGGCGTAGCGCAGGTACATCCGCAGCAGGTCGCCGGCGAACAGCGCGGACTCCTCGCCGCCCTCCCCCGCCTTGATCTCCAGGATGACGTCCTTGTCGTCGCTGGGGTCGCGCGGGACGAGCAGCAGCCGCAGTTTCTCGGTCAGCTCCTCGCGCCGGGCCTCCAGCTCCTTGACCTCCGCCGCGAAGTCCGGGTCGTCGGCGGCCAGCTCGCGGGCCGTGGCGATGTCGTCGTCGGTGCTCTTCCAGGCCCGGTAGGCGCCCACGATGGGGGTCAACTCGGCGTAGCGCCTGTTGAGCCGGCGCGCGCGGGCCTGGTCGGCGTGGACGGCGGGATCGGCGAGCTGCTTCTCGAGGTCGGCGTGTTCGCCGATCAGTTCCTCGACCGCCTCGAACATCGTTGAATTCCTTATGTGTGGGAAGGGAGCTGCCCTGGACGGCAAAACGCCGGTCCGACCGCCCTCCGGGGCGGCCGAGGACCGGCGTTGTGGGTCGCTACTTCTTCCTCGACCCGGCGTTCTTGCCGAAGCGGGCCTCGAAGCGGGCCACACGGCCACCGGTGTCGAGGATCTTCTGCTTGCCCGTGTAGAACGGGTGGCACTCCGAGCACACGTCGGCGCGAATGGCGCCGCCGGTGACGGTGCTACGGGTGGTGAAGGAGTTGCCGCAGGTGCAGCTGACCTGGGTCTCCACGTACTCCGGGTGGATGTCGCGCTTCAAGGTGTCTCCTAGGTTGCGGGAGGGCTCCGGGTCGCACCGGCTCCTCGCGCCCGATGGCGGGCGGAAGGATTGCTGAAGGTCGCTGCCTGCGCGTGAACCGGGACCGACGCACCAGTTTGCCATTACTGGGCGCGCCTCCCAAAACCAGGAGGCCGCACCCGTTATTCCGCCGCGGTCTGCCCTCCGCCCCGTTCCCCGTCACCGCGCTCCCGGCCCCCGCGCCCCCGACCGGCCTCCTCGGCCGCCGATCCCTCGGTCACGGACGCGGGGATCGGCCGGTCCGCCTTGAGCGCCGCCCAGATCCGCTTGGTCTGCCGTCCGATCGGCACCACCCGGTTGGGGTCCGCGGAGGAGTACCGCACCGGCAGGGTGACCAGTTGGATGTCCCGCGACTCGATGTCCCCCACGGCCTTGGCGAGGCCGGCCAGGGCGGAGGTCGAGGCCAGGGCGGAGTCGGTGGTGAGGGCGGAGGTGGCGGTGTCGACGAGGTCGTAGAACCTCTTGGGGTCGGAGAGCAGTCCGACGCTCCGGACCTGGTCGGCGAAGGCGCGCAGGAAGGCGTGTTGGAGCCGGATGCGGTCCAGATCGCTGCCGTCCCCGACGCCCTTGCGGGTGCGGACCAGGGCGAGGGCCCGCTCGCCGTCGAGGGTGTGCTCCCCGGCGGAGAGGCGCAGGCCGCTGTCCTCGTCCTCGATCCGCTCGGCGGTGGTGATCCGCACGCCGCCGAGCGCGTCGACCACCTTCTCGAAGCCGGTGAAGTCGATCTCGACGTAGTGGTCCATGCGGACGCCGGTCAGCGACTCGACCGTCTTCACCGCGCAGGCGGGGCCGCCGACCTCGTAGGCGCTGTTGAACATCGCCCGTCGCGCGGCGGGCGCCGTGCCGCCTCCGCGCTTGTCGCACTCGGGCCGCTCGACCAGGGTGTCCCGGGGGATGGAGACGACGCTCATCCGCTCGTGCGCCTCGTCGACGTGCACGATCATCGCGGTGTCGGAGCGGGCGGTGCCGTCGTCGCGGCCGTAGCGGCCGTTCTCACCGGAGCGGCTGTCGGAGCCGAGCAGGAGGATGTCCAGCGAGCCGTTGGGGACGTCGGCGGGACGGTCGGGGCCCAGGATGGAGTCGATGTCGATGCCGGCGATGTTGCCGTCGACCTTCAGGTAGGCGAGTCCGAGCCCGACCCCGGCCAGCGCGAGGAGGCCGGCCGTGCCCCAGGCGGCGGCGTGCAGCGCCGTACGCCGCCGTGAGCGGGGGGATCGACTCGTCTCCCTCTCCGCCTTCCCTCTGGTGGTGTCCTCGTCCGCCATCTCCGCTCCCTCTCCACGAGCGACGGCGTACCCGCGCTCGCGAAGATCAGTCGGGTTTCCGCACGACACGCGGGCGGCACGAGACGGCGAGGGCCGCCCCACCGTGCGGTGGGGCGGCCCTCGCCCGCGGTCCGTCCACTCGGACCGGGAACCGTCGAACGTCCGCTCAGTCGCCGTTGCCCGGCGTCGGCGTCGTCTTCTGGATCTGGAGCAGGAACTCGGCGTTGGACTTCGTCTGCTTCATCTTGTCCAGCAGCAGCTCGATGGCCTGCTGCTGGTCCAGCGCGTGCAGGACGCGCCGCAGCTTCCAGACGATGCCCAGCTCCTCGGCGCCCATCAGGATCTCCTCCTTGCGGGTGCCGGAGGCGTCCACGTCCACGGCCGGGAAGATCCGCTTGTCGGCGAGCTTCCGGTCGAGCTTGAGCTCCATGTTGCCGGTGCCCTTGAACTCCTCGAAGATCACCTCGTCCATCCGCGAGCCGGTCTCGACCAGCGCGGTGGCCAGGATCGTCAGGGAGCCGCCGTCCTCGATGTTCCGCGCGGCGCCGAAGAACTTCTTCGGCGGGTAGAGCGCGGTGGAGTCGACACCACCGGAGAGGATGCGGCCCGACGCCGGGGCGGCCAGGTTGTAGGCGCGGCCCAGTCGGGTGATCGAGTCCAGCAGCACCACCACGTCGTGGCCGAGCTCCACCAGTCGCTTGGCGCGCTCGATGGCCAGCTCGGCGACGGTGGTGTGGTCCTCGGCGGGGCGGTCGAAGGTCGAGGAGATGACCTCGCCCTTGACCGACCGCTGCATGTCGGTGACCTCCTCCGGCCGCTCGTCCACGAGCACGACCATCAGGTGGCACTCGGGGTTGTTGCGGGTGATGGAGTTGGCGATCGACTGCAGGACCATCGTCTTGCCGGTCTTCGGCGGGGCCACGATCAGACCACGCTGGCCCTTGCCGATGGGCGAGACCAGGTCGATGATCCGCGAGGTCAGGTGCCCCGGCTCGGTCTCCAGGCGCAGTCGCTCCTGCGGGTACAGCGGGGTCAGCTTGCCGAACTCGGGACGGCCCCTGCCGCTCTCGGGCGACATGCCGTTGACCGAGTCCAGACGGACCAGCGCGTTGAACTTCTCACGGCGCTCGCCCTCACGCGGCTGGCGGACCGCACCGGTGACGTGGTCGCCCTTGCGCAGGCCGTTCTTGCGGACCTGGGCGAGGGAGACGTACACGTCGTTCGGACCCGGCAGGTAGCCGGAGGTGCGGACGAACGCGTAGTTGTCGAGGATGTCCAGGATTCCGGCGACCGGGATCAGGACGTCGTCCTCGGAGACCTGCGGCTCGGCGTACTCGTCGCGGCCCCGGCGCCCGCGGCGGTCGCGGTAGCGGCCCCGACGTCCGCGGCGTCCGCCCTCGAAGTCGTCGTCGCGGCCGTCCCGGCCGTCCCTGCCGTCGCGGTTCTGGCGGTTGCCGCCGTCCTGCTGGCCCTGCTGGCCGCCGGTGCCCTCGTTGCTCTTGTTGCGGCGGTCGCGCTGCCGCCCCTTGGCCTGGGACTGGCCCTGGCCCTGCCCCTGGGGCTGGGACTGACCCTGGGACTGGGACTGACCCTGGGACTGGCGGTCGCCGCTCTTGTCCTGCTTCTGTTCCTGCTTGTCCTGCTTGGTGTCCTGCCTGGCGTCGGCGTTCCTGCCGCCGTCGCCCTGCTGCTCGGCGGACGCGTCCTCGCCGGCGTCCGCGGCGGCCGGGGCCTCGGCGGGGCGACCGTCGCTCTTGTCGCGACGGCGGCGCTCACCCGCGGGCTGCTCGTCGCCACCCGGCTGACCGGGAATGTCGATCTGCTGCTGCGCGGCCTCGCCGGTGCTCTCGGACGTCTCGCCCGTGCGCGCCTTGGAGGTCGCGCGGCGCCTCGGCTTGCTCTCGGCGGTGGTGGCGGACTGGGCCTCGACACCCGCGCTCTCGGAACCTCCGGCGTTCCCGGCGTTCTCGGCCTGCTTGGCCCGGATGGTCTCGATGAGCTGGCTCTTGCGCATCCGCGCGGTGCCCCGGATGCCGAGACCGGAGGCGATCTGCTGCAGCTCGGCGAGAACCATGCCCTCGAGGCCCGTGCCGGAGCGGCGACGCCTGGGGGCGGTACCGGAGGCGGGCGCGGCAGGAGCGTCCGTGGCGGGCGTGGCGGTTTCGGCGGTGTCCACGCCCATCAGATCGGTGGTATCGCTCACGAAGGGTCCTTCCCTGGAGCGGGCGTCGGCCTGTCTGGCTCGGCGACCGGTTGTGCTGTCCGGCTGCGGTCCGCTGTTTCGACCGGGCCGGGGCGGTGGTTTCCGCCAGGATGTGCGGCGGAGGAATCAATACATGAGGTGGCGTGAGGGGATGACGTGCGTCATTCACGCCGTTCCGGAGCGAGCTCGGTACTGCTCGGCAGGCTGCTCAGGCAGTTCAGGAGGCTCCCGGAAGAAGGGGTGGTCCCGTATGGGACTGTACCCATGGGATCACGGAGAGCACCGCGCCACCTTCGGGTAGTCCCTGGAGGCTGCGAGTGCAGACTTGAGGTTAACACTACCGGACCCAACAAACATTCCCCCTCTCCCAGGCCGGCATTCGTGTCACTGGCCCGTGTTCGCCAGTGGCAGCACGCCCGCGCCCGCGGTGTCGAGGGACAGGCGGTTGGCCGCCCAGCCGTCGCCCGCGAGCCGCGCCACCTTGTCGGCGGCGCCGTCCTCGACCAGCGCGAGCACCGTGGGGCCCGCGCCGGAGATCACGGCGGGCACCCCGTCGGCCCGCAGTCGGTGCACCAGTTCCGCGCTCTCCTCCATCGCCGACGCGCGGTAGTCCTGGTGGAGCCGGTCCTCGGTGGCCGGCAGCAGCAGTTCGGGGCGGCGGGTGAGCGCCTCCACCAGCAGGGCGGCCCGTCCGGCGTTCACGGCGGCGTCCACGTGCGGGACGGTGCGGGGCAGCAGCCCTCGCGCGGTCTCGGTGAGCACCGGACGGTCGGGCACGAAGACCACCGGGACGATGGAGGGACTGGGGTCCATCCTGATCGCCCGGGCCGCGCCGCCGTCCGTCCAGGCGAGGGTGAAGCCGCCCAGGAGGCAGGCCGCCACGTTGTCGGGGTGGCCCTCGATCTCCGTCGCCAGTTCCAGCAGGGCGGTGTCGTCCAGCTTCTCGGCGCCGCCGGTGGTCACCGCGCGGGCGGCGATGATGCCCGCGCAGATGGCGGCCGAGGAGGAGCCCAGTCCGCGGCCGTGCGGGATGCGGTTGGCGCAGACCACCTCCAGCCCTCGGGGCTGGCCGCCCAGCAGGTCGAAGGCCGTCCGCATGGAGCGCACGAGCAGATGCCGCTCGTCGCGGGGCAGGGTGTCGGCGCCCTCGCCCGCGATGTCGATGTGCAGTCCGGAGTCGGCGACGCGGACCACGACGTCGTCGTACAGCCCCAGGGCCAGGCCGAAGGCGTCGAAGCCCGGGCCGAGGTTGGCGCTGGTGGCGGGGGTGCGCACCCGGACGGCGGCGGCGCGGAACGCGGGACCGGCCATCGCTCGATGACTCTCCTTGTGTAACCGTGCTGATCGGATGTGTCTGATGCGGATCGAAGGCACACGACGCGACGTCTGGTGGGAACCGCGGCCGGGGGCCGGACCGGTCCACTGACCTCTGGCACATGCCGTACGCCAGATCGGGACGTACTCCCAGCCTAACCAAGGACCGTTCGTCAGCGACATAGGGCGTACGGGAGGCGCACGATGCGTGTCGCGCGCGGGTGTGCGCCCCCGGGGCGGAGGCGGTCACCGCATGGGTGCCGCGTCCGCCACCGGCGTCACTTCCGTTACACCAGTCCCAGGCGCTCGGCCGCGGCGTCCGCGTCGACCGGGACGACGACCGGCTGCGGGGCGCCCTGCACGGCCCAGTCCGGGTCCTTGAGACCGTTGCCGGTGACGGTGCAGACGATCTTCTGCCCCGGATCGACCTTCCCCTGCTCGGCGGCCTTGAGGAGGCCGGCGACGGAGGCGGCGGAGGCCGGTTCGACGAAGACGCCCTCCTGCGCGGCCAGCAGTCGGTAGGCGGCCAGGATCTGACGGTCCGTCACCTCGTCGATGAGGCCGCCGGATTCGTCGCGCGCCGCCTCCGCGTACTCCCAGGAGGCCGGGTTGCCGATGCGGATGGCGGTGGCGATGGTGCGCGGGTCCTTGACCGGCTCGCCCCGGACGATGGGCGCGGAACCGGAGGCCTGGAAGCCCCACATGCGCGGGGTTCGGGAGGCGTGGGCGCCGTCGCCGACCGACGGGTCGGCGTACTCCCTGTAGCCCTTCCAGTAGGCGGTGATGTTCCCCGCGTTGCCGACCGGCAGGACGTGGATGTCGGGGGCGTCGCCGAGCATGTCGACGATCTCGAAGGCCGCGGTCTTCTGGCCCTCGATCCGCACCGGGTTGACCGAATTGACCAGCGCCACCGGGTAGTTGTCCGCCAGGCCGCGCGCCAGCGTGAGGCAGTCGTCGAAGTTGCCGTCGACCTGGAGGATGCGGGCGCCGTGCACCAGCGCCTGGCCCATCTTGCCCAGCGCGATCTTGCCCTGCGGCACCAGCACGGCGCACACCATCCCCGCCCGCACCGCGTAGGCGGCGGCCGAGGCGGAGGTGTTGCCGGTGGAGGCGCAGATGACCGCCCGCGCGCCCTCCTCCTTCGCCCGGCTGATGGCCATCGTCATCCCCCGGTCCTTGAAGGAGCCGGTGGGGTTGGCCCCCTCGACCTTGAGGTGGACCTCACAGCCGGTGCGCTCGGAGAGCACCTGCGCGGGCACCAGCGGCGTGCCACCCTCGCGCAGGGTGACGACGGGGGTCTTCTCGGTGACCGGGAGCCGGTCGCGGTACTCCTCGATGACGCCCCGCCACTGGCGGGTGCCGGACATTCGAGGAGCGGTGTTGCCAGGGCTGGCGGTGGTGGCGGTCATCTCTCTCATTCCCCTTCGACCCGCATGATGCTCGCGACGCCGCGCACGGTGTCCAGGTTGCGCAGCGCCTCCACGGTCGCCGACAGCGCGGCGTCCGGTGCCCGGTGGGTGACGACGACCAGCGACGCCTCCCCGCCCTTGCCCTGCTGACGCACGGTGTCGATGGAGACCCCGTGCTCGGCGAAGACGGTGGCGCACTGGGCGAGGACACCCGGTTTGTCCGCGACGTCCAGGCTGATGTGGTAGCGGGTCACCACCTCGCCCATCGGGCTCACCGGGAGCTGGGCGTAGGCGGACTCCCCCGGCCCGCGGGAGCCGCTGAGCTTGTTGCGGCAGGCGGCGACCAGGTCGCCCAGGACCGCGGAGGCGGTGGGCGAGCCCCCCGCGCCGGGACCGTAGAACATCAGCCGGCCGGCGGCCTCGGCCTCGACGAAGACCGCGTTGTACGCCTCGCGGACGGAGGCGAGCGGATGGGTGAGCGGGATCATCGCCGGGTGGACGCGGGCCGTGACGGACCTCCCGTCGGCGGCGCGCTCGCAGATGGCCAGCAGTTTGACCGTGCAGCCCATGCGCCGCGCGGAGGCGATGTCCGCGGCGGTGACCTCGGTGATGCCCTCGCGGTGCACGTCGTCCAGGCGGACGCGGGTGTGGAAGGCGATGCCGGCGAGGATCGCCGCCTTGGCGGCGGCGTCGAAGCCCTCGACGTCGGCCGTCGGGTCGGCCTCGGCGTATCCGAGGGCGGTGGCCTCGTCCAGCGCCTCGGAGTAGCCGGCGCCGGTGGAGTCCATCCGGTCGAGGATGAAGTTGGTGGTGCCGTTGACGATGCCCAGGACCCGGTTGACGGTGTCGCCCGCCAGGGACTCGCGCAGCGGGCGCACCAGCGGGATCGCGGCGGCGACCGCGGCCTCGTAGTAGAGGTCGACGCCGTGTTTCTCGGCGGCCTCGTGGAGGGCCGAGCCGTCCTCGGCGAGCAGCGCCTTGTTCGCCGTGACGACGCTGGCGCCGTGCTCGAAGGCGGAGGTGATCAGGGCGCGGGCCGGTTCGATGCCGCCGATGACCTCGACGACCACGTCGATGTCCTCCCGGGCGACCAGGGCGGCGGCGTCGGTGGTGATCAGTTCGGGCGCTATGCCCTCCCGGACGCGTCCGGCGCGCCGGACGGCGACCCCGGCCAGTTCGACCGGGGCGCCGATCCGGGCGGCGAGGTCCTCGGAGTGCGTCGTCATGATGCGTGCCACCTCTGAGCCGACGACCCCACAGCCCAGCAGCGCCACCTTCAGCGGACGCGTACGCATCATCAGTCCTCGCTATCTTCACGATCCGGTACGTCAAGTCTCACGTACGAGCCGGCGGTTTCCCCACCGCATCCAGCATGCGAGACGTTGACCTCTGTTTTTGAGATGGCCCCGTTCCGGGCGGTGTCCGGGGCCGACGGGGTCACCCGACGTCCAGGCGGAACAGGTCCTCCTCCGTCTCACGTCGGACGATCACCCGGGCCTTGCCGCCCGAGACCGCCACCACCGGCGGTCGCAGGGCGTGGTTGTAGTTGCTCGCCATGGAGCGGCAGTACGCGCCGGTGGCCGGGACGGCGAGCAGGTCGCCGGGGGCCAGGTCGGCGGGGAGGAAGGCGTCCCGCACCACGATGTCACCGCTCTCGCAGTGCTTGCCCACCACGCGCGAGAGCATCGGCTGCGCCTCGGAGGTGCGGGAGACCAGCGCGACGGAGTACTCGGCGTCGTACAGCGCGGTGCGGATGTTGTCGGACATGCCGCCGTCCACGCTGACGTACGTCCGCAGGCCCGGCAGCTCCTTGACGGTGCCGACCTCGTAGAGGGTGAAGGTCGTCGGACCGGCGATGGCCCGGCCCGGCTCGACCGACAGCCGCGGCGCCGCCAGCCCGGCGGACTCGCACTCGTGGGCGACGATGTCGTGCAGCGCCTTGGCGATCTCGTGGGGCTCGCGCGGGTCGTCGTCGGAGGTGTAGGCGATGCCCAGGCCGCCACCGAGGTCGATCTCGGGCAGCTCGATGCCGTGCTCGTCGCGGATCTCGGTCAGCAGTTGCACCACGCGGCGCGCGGCGACCTCGAAACCGGCCATGTCGAAGATCTGCGAACCGATGTGGGAGTGGATGCCGACCAGCTCCAGGCTGTCCAGCTTCAGCACCCGCCGCACGGCCTCCGCCGCCTGCCCGCCGGCGAGGGCGATCCCGAACTTCTGGTCCTCGTGGGCGGTGGCGATGAACTCGTGGGTGTGCGCCTCGACGCCGACCGTCACCCGGATCTGCACGCGCTGACGCCTGCCGAGCCGCTCGGCGATGTGCGCCACGCGGACGATCTCCTGGAAGGAGTCCAGCACGATCCGGCCGACCCCGACCTCGATCGCCCGCTCCAGCTCGGCGGTGGACTTGTTGTTGCCGTGCAGCGCGATGCGCTCGGGCGGCATGCCGCCCGCCAGGGCGGTGGCCAGCTCACCGGCGGAACAGACGTCGAGGTTGAGTCCCTCCTCCGCCAGCCAGCGCACCACGGCGCGACACAGGAACGCCTTGCCGGCGTAGAACACGTCGGCGCCGTCGCCGAACGCCTCGCGCCAGGCCCGGCAGCGCGCCCGGAAGTCGTCCTCGTCCAGGACGTAGGCGGGGGTGCCGAACTCCTCGGCGAGCGTGACGACGTCGATCCCGCCGACGGTGGCGACGCCCCGCTCGTTCCTGGTGACGGTGCGGGACCACACCCGCGGGTCGAGGGCGTTGAGGTCGGCGGGCGGCGGGGCGTGGTGCCCCTCGGGAAGCACGTCGGCGTGGCGGGGCCCGGCGGGGTGTGCGGAACGGCTCATGGTCGCTTCGTGATCTCCATCAGAGATGTGCGGGTGCTGTGACGCCCAGCAGGGTCAGGCCGCCGGCCAGCACCGTCCCGGCGGCCTGGGCGAGGGCGAGCCGGGCGCGGTGGGCGGCCTGGGGTTTCCCCTCCCCTATGGGCAGGACCGCCCCCTGAACGTCGAGGAAGGCGTCGGCGACCGTCTCCAAGTGGCGGGCGAGTCGGTCGGGAGCGTCGGCGGCGGCTCGCCGGTGGCGCTCGTACTCGGCGAGCAGCCCGAGGAGCGCCGACTCCCGGGGCTCGTCATAGGCGTACCCGTCCGCACCGGCCTCGGGGCCGAAGCCGAGGTCGCGCGCGTTCCGCAGCAGCGCCCGGACGCGGGCGTGGGCGTACTGGACCAGGAAGAGGGGGTTGCCCTCCCGCTGCTCCAGCGAGGGCGTCCCGCCGCCGGCGGCGGCCCAGCGCTCGGTGTCGCGCGCGGGGTCGGTCGACGCCGCGGAGGGGCCTTCGTCCCCCTCCGCCAAGACCCTCACCAGCTCGGCCCGCGCCGCCCCGGACACGGTGACGTTGAGGAAGCCGGGCCCGGCGACCGCCACCTCGGCCACGCCCTCCTCGCGGGCCAGCCTCTCCCGCAGGACCTCGGCCACGTGCCGGGCGGGCCTGCCGGTGACGGCGGCGAGTCGGAGGGCGGCGTTGGTCGCGTAGTCACCGCACCCCGGCCGGGGCGGTCTGCCCACGGTGATCCGCTCCGACAGCGCCTCCAGCACGTCCGCGGACAGTTCGCCCAGCACACCGTCTCCGGCGGCGCGGCGCACGGTGCGCAGCACAGTGCGCGAGAGCTGGGCGGGAGTCACGCGACAAGGGTATGGGAGGAGGGGCGGGGAGGCGCGAACGTGTTCCGAAGGATGACACGCACCTCACACCGGGCGGTGCGTCCGAGCGGGCGGCCACACGGCGGACTCCGCACCACGGGCCCCGCCCGTCCCGCGTCCCCCGGCCGCCAACTTCCGCACCACCCGTACCAGTTCCATCGGCTCGAACGGCTTGGCCACGAACGCGTCCGCCCCCGCGGCACGCGCCCGCTCGCTCTCCAGCTCCGCGCGCGTGCACGCGCTGACGATCACCAGGGGGACGTTCCGCGTCCGCTCGCCGGCCCGCAGCCGCTCGGCGGTCCGCAGGCCGTCGAGCCGGGGCATGACGACGTCGAGCGTGATCACGTCGGGCCGCACCCGCTCCACGACCTCCAGGCACTCGGCACCGTCGACCGCGGTCATGACCTCGAATCCTTCGAGTTCGAGGTTGACCCTGATCAGTTGCCGGATGACCTTGTTGTCGTCCACCACAAGGACCCGGCCGGACACGCCAGGCACACTCCGAGAGTAGGGCCGCGCCCGCCTCCGCGTCCGGCTTTTCCCCCTTTCCGCCCGCCCTTGGGAGGAAACCCTGTTCCGACGCACCCCCCGGAAGCTGGTAGTGTTCTACCCGTCGAAGCGATCAGTGGATCGCCGCCGACACGCCCCCGTAGCTCAGGGGATAGAGCAACGGCCTCCGGAGCCGTGTGCGCAGGTTCGAATCCTGCCGGGGGCACCCTTCACGAGGTGCCAAAACGCCCCGCCACCAGCCACGATGCTGAGTGCGGGGCGTTGCTGTGTGCGCAGCCATGTGCCACCGGATGCGGCTGAATGTCGGGTGCCGTGGACTATTCGCGGACAGAGCCCAAGGCCGTCAGCGCAGGTCAGCCCATGAGAAAACCCCTGCAGCCTACTCACGTGAGTAGGCTGCAGGGGTATCGGTTAGGTACTGCCAGTTACCCGTGGCCCTAGCCGTCTTCGCCCAGCAACTCGGTGATGCGACGGTTGGCGACGTCCTGGCGGCCGTCGAGGCACTTCGCGTAGCGGCTCAGCAGTACTTCCACGCTGTTGCCCGCCCTCTCCGCTACCTCGGTGGGGTCCACCCCGGCGTTGAGCCAGGAAGACAGCGCAGCGTGCCGCAGGTCGTAGGGACGGCCTGCGAGAGGGGAGGCGACCTGTTCGGGCGTGAGCGCCAGGCGCCGGGCTTCGTCCCACACCCGCCAATAGGTGGAGGACATCACCACTCCCCCACGCTCGTTGGCGAACAGCCGGCCGTCCTCGGCCACGCCGAACTCCTCCAGGTGCTCTCGAAGCATCCGCACCAGGCGGGGCGGGATGGGGACGATGCGGGTCTCGTTCGTCGGGCGGTTCTTCAAGCCGCGGTCATCATGCACCGCGCCGGTATCAGTCCAGCGCTTGCCCACGGTCGGGCGGCTCTTCTCCAGGATCAGCGAGCCCCAGCCTGTCTCGGAAAGGATGCAGTCCTGGCGCCGTAGCGCGACCGCTTCGGCCGGGCGCAGGCCGCCGAAGTACATGCATGCGAACAGGGCGACCAGCCGTCGCCCGCGGGCCCGCCGGTAACCGCCCACGTATGAGACCGCCGTCAGCAGCTCACGAGCCTGCCGAGGGTTCACGACAACCCGGCGGTCCACCTCCTTGGCGACCTTGGGCGGCTTCCACTTCACCAGCGTGAGTGGGTTCTCCGGCAGCTCCCCCAGCTCCACGGCGTACGCCAGCGCGTTGAACAGGACAGCTCGCTTGCGCCGTACGGTCTCGGCAGCGGCCGGAGCTCCCGAGAGAGTGAGCTTGAGCGAGTCGAGAACGCGCCGGACGTCGGCAGGTTCCTTGAGCGTCGCCAGGGGCAGCGAGGCTTTCCCGACCCAGTGAAGTGCGTTGGCGATCTCCACCGGTGGTCCCTCCTCGTCCGTGGCACGGATGACGAAGGCCCAGCCGCGAAGGGCACGGCGCAGCACCTTCCCGTCCGGGCGGCCGGGGCGGTCACTGAGGAGTTCGGTGGTGACCAGGGTCATGGTCTCATTGAGACTGTCGCGAGAGTTCGGAGCGGCATGGGGCCACTTCATGGCGACGTACTTACGCGCGAAGTCGTACCAGGTGAGAGATGGCTTGGCAGGCGCCATAGAGTCCGGGAGGCCAGCCCCCGTGTCGAACTCCTCGCCCTTCTGGGTCGCCCGCAGGAGCTTGGCCCGGAAGTTGTCGGCGAGCGCCTTGGTCCGGAACGTCTCGGAGAACGGGCGGTCCCCCACCTTCCAGCGCACGTCATAGGAAGGCGTCTTGGTCGGCCGTTTGCGGATTCCCCAGACCCGTACGTCGTGGGACTTCACGCCGCCTCCCCGAGCCGGTTCAGCCACGCGGTGAAGTCGCTCCGCCAGACCCGCAGTTCCCCGTTGGGCAGTTTGATTGCTTCGGGAGCCTGCCCAAGCTCCCGCCAACGGTAGAAGGTCCGGCGGGAGACACCGCCAAGTTCGGCGAGGATCTGCGGGACGGTCATCAGTTCGTCGCGGCGGCGGTCCACGTGGGTTCTCCTTCCGTGTTGCTAGCGGTCAGGGCATCGGTCAGCCATTGCTCGCCCGCAGTGAGGCCGGTGCCGGCGAAGGTCCAATGCGCGAGGACGAGCGTGGTCTCCTCCGACTCGGCGGACGGATCGTGAGACATCTCGCCGCGTGCGATGGCGGCTTGGAGCCGCTGCCATTCGGCGCGGGCCTGGCGGAGGGCGCCGAGGGTGGTGGAGTAGCGGCGGGTCTTGGTGGAGAAGTGGCCGCGGAAGCCGAGCATGTGGGCCCAGGCCCGCAGCCGCAGGTGTTCCAGGTCCTTACGCGCACCGAGGGTCCAGGCGGTGCGGATCATGCGCCGGGCGTGGTCGGAGAGGTCGAGTCCGGCCAGCTCGGCGAGGAACTTCAGCGGCCGGTCGAGGGTGCCGGTGGCGGTCTCGGCGCCCTTGGTGGCGTACTTGGCGATGTAGGCGGCGACGGCCCGGTCGGTCAGCTCGGTGCCGCCGCCGAGGTCGGCCGAGCGGATCGGCCGCACGTCGAGCTGACGGCCGAAGGCGAAGACATGGTGCCGTCCGTCGAGGGTCGGGCCGGTGATCCGGGCGGCGGATGCGGCGGCCCGGATGGCGTCGGTCAGCAGCTCGGCACTGGCCCAGGACGGCGGCGGGGAGTCGCCGCCGGTCGGGCCGTCGAGGCGGAGCACGGCGTGGAAGTGGACCGCGCCGCGCCTCTGGTACTCGGCGACCTTGGCGAAGGACACCCGCGCGTACTGGCGGAAGGCGCGTTGGGTGAGCCCGGCTCGCTTGGCGATCTCCCGGCGCAGGTAGATCGAGAAGCGCCGCCACAGCGCCCCGGCATGCGCGTTCCACAGCACCGCCGCTTCGTAGTCGTACCGCTCCGGGTCCAGCGGGGTACCGAGGGCGGGATCGTCGGCTGGATGGCGGGTGCCGCAGCGGCAGCGGCCGGAGTCGGGACGGTTGTGGACCGGGCCGAAGCTGGGCGCGGTGAAGGTGGCGAAGACGCGCGGGTGCGCGGCGACGTCTTCGGGGGTGCCCTTGCCGCCGCGCAGTCCGGCGGTGATCAGGTGGTAGGTGTCGCGGCGGTAGGTCTCGGCGCAGGTGGCGCACCGGGTGGTGCGGCGGTTGTTGCAGCGCACCAGCAGGTGACCGGCGGGCAGGTCGGTGGAGTCCAGCCGGTGCAGTTCCGGGCCGATCTCCCCGGTCGTGGTGTCGAGGGCGTGTTCGGCGCGGTAGCCGGCGAGTCGGATCGGCGTGGTGCAGCCGCCGAGGCCGGAGAGCTGGCGGACCAGGCCGGGCAGGCTGCCCCAGGCGGCCAGTCTGCCGAGTTCTTTCAGCGGCGGCGGGGTGGTGCGGGGGATGATGGGCTTCTCCTTGTCTGGCTTGCGGGTCGGACGAGGGAGCGAGGCCGGTCGGGGCGGCGGGATGCTTGGCGGTATCGAGGCCGCCCCGACCGGCCGGTTAGTCGTTGGTGCCGTTGACGATCTCGACTCCGGTGCGGGTGCCGGTGTCGATGGCGGGGGCGAGGAAGGTGTCGGCGAGGTAGAAGCCGAAGAGGGCGATCACCACGACGACCCACAGGCGGATTCCGAGGAACTTGATCGCGGCCCAGGCGATGACGCCCAGGACGAGGACCAGGGGCAGGGAGACGGTCACGGAACCTCCGGTCAGCGGACGGGGCAGCGGTGGGTACGGGCGGCCAGCTCGGCGGCGGCCCGGCTGTCGTAGTCGGCGGAGAAGCCGCAGCGCGGAGCCGTGCAGGCGGCGGTGTGCTTCTCACGGCCCCGGCCGTCGTAGGCGGTGCCGACCTGCACGGGGCCGATGCGGACGACGCGGCGGAAGCGGCGGTGCGCGGGCATGAGCAGTCCTCCTGTCGGGGCAGATGAGGGGCGGGCGGTGATCTGGTAGATCAGGGCAAGAGGCCATGTCCGGATGGCGATATGGCCGGGGTGAGGTCTGGTTGCCGGTTCGTGAGTGCGGCGCAGGCACGACGGTTGTCGGTGCCGCGGCAGCACCTTTGAGGCGGTGAGCAGGGCGCGAGGGGGGCGGAGTGAGCCGACGAACGCGAGTGATCTTGATGGTCATCGGTCAGGCACTGGTCGTCGCAGGCGCTGCAGTAGCCGGTCGGTTGTGGCTTGGCTGGGAGTGGCACCAATTGATCTTTATGTGCGGCATGTGGGCTTCCAGCGTGGGCCTGATCCTCTTCATGCACCGCCCGTGGCGAGAGGAGTCGTAGAGCTGCTCACCTCCTCCCGATGCGGTTGTGTGGGATGGCCACTTCGGCCCAGGCGAGCGGCGATGGCGTCGGCCAGCGGAGCGGGGACGCCGAGCCGGACGCGCAGGGTGTCGGTGTCGATCGGGGCGCCGGTCCGGGCGCGATGGGCGTCGGCGACCTTCCGGGCGTGCTCGACCAGCGCGGCCGGGACCGCCGGAGCCGGAGCGGCCGGGGCGGCGGGCACCGCCGGGGCCGGCGCAGGCTGAGGGGCGGGCAGCTCGGGTGTCGGCTCCGGTTCCGGCTCGGGGCCGCGTTCGAGGACTGTGACGGCCGGGTCCGGGTCGGCAGGCTCCTCGTCCGGGTCGGGTTCGGGTCGGGTGTGGGCGAGCAGGGTGCCGCCGAAGAAGGCCAGCGCGGGCCACCCGGCGACGAGGATGCGCAGCCAGGCGGGCACGTCGGTCAGGTCGAGGAGGCCGGCGGTGGCGACGTTCGCCCCCAGCGAGGCCGCGAGGGCGATGACGAACCAGCACCAGGCCGAGCGAGCCGAGGCCCCCGCGGCTTGCAGGGTGCGGATGCGGTGCCAGGCGGCGACCAGCAGCAGGTCCACCGAGATGGGGTAGGCCCAGGCTTTCCAGCCGTCCTGTCCGGCCGCTGCGGCCAGGTCGTGCAGGTGGGCGAAGGACAGCGCACCGGCGATCACGGCCTGAATCAGCACGGCGTCGACACGGGCCAAGTAGCGGCGCATGAGCGGCACCTCCTTCCGATTTCTGGCATGGGTGGGGTAGGGACGTGGCGCGATGCGGTCGCGCCGGCCGTCGGGGCGGGGTGGGTCAGTCGGTCACCGGTCGCGGCGTGACCAGCGGAGTCGGCCGCTCGACCGGGACCGCCGGAACGTGCGGCCGGAACGGGGCGAGGGCGGGCACGTCCGGGACGAGGTGCGCCGTCTCCCGACAGACGGCGGCAGCGTCACCCAGGGACAGGTAGGGAGTGCGGATGCGGGACCAGCCGCCGGAGGTGTCACCGGCCACGGCCAGGCCCGGCCGCTCAGGGGCGATGGAACAGGCCGCCTCCACCGCTTCGGGGGCGATGTCGCCAAGCGCCATCTTCGCCGAGGCTTCGTCGTTCACCCGGTGGCAGACCCGTCCGGTGAGCTGGGCGCGGAGCATGGTGGCCCCCTTGCCCAGCTCGGCGCCGAACCGCTGCCCGCACACCTCCAGGTAGATCCCGGCGGCCCGGCCGAGCTGGGCGAGACGGACGAGCTGGGTGACCATCGCGTCCCGCCGCTCCTCGTCCTTCTTCGAAGCGACCAGGAACAGCTCGGCCACCTCGTCCACGACCAGCACGATCGGCACGGGCCGTTCGTCGTCCGGCAGGCCCCAGACGTCCGAGGTGATCTCCTCGTTCGGGGTGCCGGGGGCGAGGCCCTGCCGGGCCTTGATCAGGTCGTAGCGGTCTTCCATCTCCTGCACCAGTGCGGGCAGCAGCTCGGCCGCCTCGCCCGGATCGGTGGCCAGGGCGGACAGCCGCGGGGCGAACGGGGCCAGCTCCACCCCGCGCTTGCAGTCGATCCCGGCCAGCGCGACCGGCTGCCGGGCCAGGCCGGCGATGAGGTTGCGCAGGTACATGGACTTGCCCGACAGCGTGGCCCCCAGGACCAGTTCGTGCGGAACGGTGCGGTAGTCGCGGACGAAGGCGGTCGCGTCCTCCCGCAGCGCCACCGGCACTCCGAGGAACCCGCCCTCGACCATGCGCGGCATCCGCACCCGGTCCAACACGTCGAAGCCGACCAGGCGCAGCTCGACCGTGCCCGGCTTGACCTCCGACACGTAGACGGCGTGGACGCCCCAGGCGTGGCGGAGCCGTTCGGCCGAGGCGGCCACGTCGGCCGGTTCCTGCCCCGGCGCCAGCCGCAGCCGCAGGCGCAGGCCGGTCGAGGTCGGGCGTATCAGACCCCGGCGCGGCGGCACCGGCCTCACCTCCCGGCGACTGGTCGCCCAGGTGGCCAGCACCCGCAGCCGGGAGGGCGGCACGGTCAGCCCGCAGGAGTCCATGACCGCCCCGTACGAGGTGACCAGCCGGGCCACCGACACCGGCAGGCCCGCCACCGGCCACCAGGCCGCCGGATACCGGGACTTGGCCCAGGCGGCGGCCCCGCCACCGAGTACGGCAACGGGACCGGCCACCTCCACCCACGTCATCAGGTCCGACACGGCTCAGGCCCCCACCGCGGCCGGGACGGCGCCGGGCGTGACAGCGGCGGCCCGGAAGGCGATGCCGTGCCGCTGCTGGCCGTTGAAGACGTTCTCCCACGGCTTGGCCACCAGGCCCGGCAGGGACACCGGGGCGCCCAGAGCCAGCCCCTCGGCGACGCCGCTCTCCGGCACGGTCACCCGGATCAGCGCGGACTCGCCCTCGTCGATGTAGACGACGCCGACCGTCATCAACGTCTCGCCGGTCACGGCGTCCTTGGCGACCTCGCCGGTCTGCCGGTCGCGGACCTTCTTCTCGGGTGCCTCGGTCAGCAGGATCGTGGCGGTCGAAGTCTCCACACGGATGGTGCGCAACGTTTCTTCTCTCCTTGAGGCATGCGGAAGCTATGGCATCTAGTCATCTAGACAAGATGCGTGGCCCTGATCCCAAGTCAGCTGGGAACGCGGAACACTGTGCCACACAGCTTGCCCACTCGTCTATACGAGTATGCCTGTGGGCGTGTACGAGTCGAGAGAAGCCGCGCACCGGGCCGCACCGCACCTCGTCACCCCAGGGCGTCAGTTGGCGGGCAGTTGGTAGGCCAGGACGTAGGCGTCAGCGGCCATCACCGTGTCGCAGACCTCCACCGCGCGCCCCTCTGTGTCGTACGCGGTGCGGATCAGGTGGATCACCGGCACGCCGGAGGCGAGGCGCAGCGTCCGGACCTCCTGGGGTGTGGGCATCCGGGCCTTGATCTCCTCGTCGAAGTGGTCCAGGCGGTGCCCCATCTCCTCCAGTCGGGCATAGATGCCGCCGGGGCCAGGGTTCGGCTGGGCGATCGGGGTGTTCCGCGCCAGGTCGAGCGGGAGGTAGGAGGTGGCGAACTCCACCGGCCGCCCGTCCAGCAGATACCGGCGCCGACGAGCCAGCACCCGCCGCGGCGAGCCCAGACGCGCGGCGATGTCCTGGCTGGGCCGCTCCTCCCCGACCTCCAGACTGTCCACCTCCGACTTACTTCCGGCCGCCTCCGCCTCCACGATGAACGCCGACTTCCCCTGCTCCCGGTGGCGCCGGGCGAACCGGTCCGAGGCCAGACGCCGCACCGGCGGGCGCGGCCGGACGAAGACGCCCCTGCCGTGCTCGGAGACCACCAGGCCCTCGGTCTGGAGAATCGACAGCGAGTTGCGCACCGTCATCCGCGAGACGCCGTAGTGCTCGACCAACTCCGCCTCGGACGGCAGCTTGTCGCCCTCCTTGAAGCGGCCCTTGTCGATGGCTTCGCGGATCTGGTCGGCGATCTGCCGGAACACCGCGCGGTCGCTGGTCGGGTCCAGCGCCCCGAGAACGCCGGGGGAGAGAGCCGCCATCTTTACTCCTTTAGATATCTAGACGAGCACCTGGGTGTCGTTGCTACGGTGGAGAGCCTAGCCAGGTAAGGGGACCCAAGAACGTGAGTACTGCTGAACGCCCCCACTCCGTGAGCGTCGCCGGAGTCATCGTTGACGACTGCGGCCGGGCCCTGCTGATCAAGCGCAGGGACAACGGGCACTGGGAGCCGCCCGGCGGAGTCCTCGAACCGGGCGAGACCATCCCCGAGGCCCTCCAGCGCGAGGTCCTCGAAGAGACCGGCATCAAGATCGCCCTTCCGGCGACCCTGACCGGCGTCTACAAGAACATGACCGGCCTGATCGTCTCCCTTGTCTTCCGCTGTGAGGCGATCGACGGCGCCCCCACCACCGGGGACGAGACGTACGCCCTGCGCTGGGCCACCCGCGAGGACGTCACCGAACTCGCCGACGAGGCATACGCCGTGCGCGTCCTGGACGCACTGGACGCGGCAGCCCCGCCGGCCGTCCGAGCGCACGACGGCGTGAAACTCGTCTAGCCCGAACCCACTGCCCACGGCGGCCTACCAGCACGAAGGAACTTGTATGGACGAGTATACGAGTACGGTGCAGGTCTGGGAACTCTCCTGTCCAAGGCTTCCGGCCGAGGTCGGCCGCGCCCGCCGCTGGACGCGCGACATCCTCGACGACAGTCCGTGCGCCGACGACGCGGCACTGATCGTGACCGAGCTGGGTGCCAACGCGGTCACCCACACCACCGGACCCGCCTTCCGCGTCACCATCGCCCGAACCGTCGAGGCCGTGACGATCTCCGTCACCGACACCGGCGGAAGCACCACACATCCACGGATCACCCACCCCGACGCCGACGCCACCCACGGCCGAGGACTGGCCATCGTCACCGTCCTCACGGCAGCACTGGAGATCCACCACGATGGCCACGGCCACACGGTGACCGTCCAACTCCCCGCCTACGCACCGCAGCAGGCCACGCGGGAAGCCCAGCCATGCTGACCCGCTCCTACTGGTGCGAGGCGATCGCCCACACCCCCGACGACGGCCGCACCTTCTGGCTCGGCTCCCACCCCACCAGCTCACCGCGGCTCGCCCTGCGCTGGTTACGACAACGAGCCCGCCACATCAGCGACCAACTCGACCCACCAGCCGCCCGGCCCGTCTTCCACTGGCTCGCCGACGACCAGGAGCACGAGCACGCGATGGCCCTTCTCGCCTCCGGCGCGCTGTACACGTACACGATCTTCGACGACGCCGTGCGCTACCTGCTCACTGCCCACCCCACAACAAGGCCCCGCCCATGACCCACGACCGCACCGCCGAGAACGAGCAGTTGTACCGCTACGAGATCACCGCCGCCCTGAACGCCGTGGTCCGCGCCTGCCAAGACGTCGTCTCCGAGCACAGCCACCGCGGCTTCTGGATCCCCCGGACCAGCACCGACCAGACCACGCACCAAGACCTCATCGAGGCCGCCCGTCGAGACGTGCTCAACCGACTCCAAGTCGCTGTTCAGTGTGCCGAGACGGTCGCCTACGCCATCGAGCGAGACCGTCAACGCCAGCCCAACCGGCCGACTGAGTAACAACCTTCTCTACGAGTTCAAGGGCGGCTCGCTGCCGCTCGCCGCGCGCGGCCCGGCTCCCCGCCGGGCCTGCGCTCCTGTCTCCGCCCCGCTCCGCCCCGGCGTCCGCCGGCCGCGCGTCAGCAGCGAGCACCCGGGTTGCTGACCAGGCGCCATCGCGGCTGGGGCGGTCGGCTCCGCGGCTTTACGCAGCCACCTTGGGGCGAGCCTCTACGATCGGGGCCCACATCGGGCACTTGCGGGCAGGCCAGGAGCCAGCCCGATTTCGCGGGCCAGCGTACGGGCCCCGATCTCTCGCCCCAAGGCAGCTCCCGCCCAAAGCCGCTACGCCGACCTCAACTTGCTCGGCGTCTCGTTGCCGCCAAGACGATCAAAAGCATCAGGGCCACGGCCGCGAAGCACGCGACAGCCATGGTAGGTCGTTGCGCGCTGTGTGCCCGCAACCGAACAGCGCGCAACAGTGGCGACAAGTACCACTTGGTATCCTCTCCCGTCGGGATCTAGGCAAAAGCAACGAAGGGTGCCCGCATGGCCTCGCAGGACACCTCCAACTCAAACGGGAACGCAACGCGTACGGCCAAGGTTGTGCTTCCGCGAGCCAGTCACGTGCAGGACAGTGATGCACTGTTTGAGGTGACCTCCCCCGCTGGGGAAAACTTGGGCACACGAGATGGCCAACCAGACGTCCCGCAGCCAATGGTCCCGGGAACACCCAAGCGTCGCGTGATCCAGGGCGATGCCAGGAAAATCCCTCTTGAGGACAACACTGTCGATCTTGTGGTCACATCGCCGCCGTACTGGCAAAAGCGCGACTACAAGGTTTCTGGGCAGATTGGGCAAGAACCCGATCCGGCAACCTATGTCTCGGCGATGATGGAATGCCTTACCGAGTGGCGGCGTGTTCTGCGTCCGTCTGGATCAGTGTTCCTCAACGTCGGCGACACCTGGAAGAATCAGTCACTAGCGGGGATTCCAGGTCGAATCGAGGCAGCCGCCGCAGACGCAGGTTGGCTCATCCGAAACCGTATCATTTGGGCGAAAACCCGAGGTATGCCTGATCCCGCGCGGAATCGCCTAGCGAGTCGGCACGAGTACATCATCCACCTGGCTCCACAGCGCTCCTACTACTACGACCTCTTTGGATACGCGCGCGCGTACGGACGCGCTGGCAGCACTGCCAACCCCGGGGACATGTGGGACTTTCGTGATCTCCCCTTCGAGGAAGGTAGCCCGTTCTGGGACGAAGAAAGCCCGATCTTCAAGCTTGATTGGGACTTTGACAATCCAGGTGACATTTGGGACATCGACCTTAAGCGGAACATGGCTCGTCACCTGGCACCATTTCCCAGTGAAATCGTTCAACGAGCAGTTACTTTGGCATGTCCCACAGCGGTCTGCTCCCAGTGCGGGCATGCCCGTGAAAGAATCATAGAGAAAACGGCGGATCTAGACCCGCAGCGCCCTCAGGCCAAGCGAGCAATGGAACTGGCCAGGGAGAAGGGCCTTACACGGGAGCACATCGCTGCGATCCAGGCCACTGGCATCTCTGACGCCGGCAAGGCGCTTCACGTCCAGACAGGGACTGGCCGTAACGCCGAGCGTGTCCGTGAGCTCGCGGCAGAAGCGAAGGCGGCCCTCGGGGGTTACTTCCGAGAGTTCACCTTCGCTCCGAAGCGAACGGTCGGCTGGACCGATTGCGGCCACGATAGCTGGATTCGAGGCACAGTGCTGGACCCATTCATGGGTACGGGGACCACCCTCAATTCTGCTTACGAGATGGGACGTGACGTTGTAGGCGTTGACCTCAACCCTGTCCCGATCGAGGATGGCGGCGAGCCGCTTAAGAAGCAATAAGGTTTGCCACCGCGTTTCCGAACTTCTGTTCTTCCTCTTCAGGATTTTCAGCAGCAAGGTTTATTCTGTACTGAAAAAGGCTGACCTCACCGACGTCGCCAACTTTATACATCCCGGATTCCTGATCTTTCTGCCCTGGATGGACGAGAACGACTCGGTCGGTAGCGTAGCGAAGCGCGTATGCCACGACCTGATCCTCGCCGTCACGGTCTGAGCGCTTTCTGACAAGTTTGTTCTTAACATCCAAAACACATGCAACACTCCGGCCATTCTCATGAAAGATAACGATATCCGGGGTCGCGGACGGATTACCGATATCCAGTCGTTCGATGCCCGACCCAACGGCGCGGTGGTCCGTAAACAGAGCACGTTTGCCTTCAGTGTTGCCGTCGACCACGGTCTCAGCCCATCCAGCACCGGCGGCATGAACTTCTAGAATCCTGCGGATGTACCTCTCGAACAGATCGTTCATGTCAACCACAACGGATGGCAGCTTGACGCCGGAAGAGGATCGCTCAAGAAATATTTTGCGCTGCATTATTGCGGCCTTGGCGACATCCAAGGCATCTCGATAATACGCCCGAATAGATGGCAGCTCTTGACGCCCAGCCACAAAATCATCATCCAGAAACCGTAGCGAATGATCCAAAGGAACGCCATCAAACGCCGAGTAAAGCCTATTCAGTTGTTGCCTCTTATGCTCCGCGCCACTCGCTGAGGACTTTTGGTTTTGCTGCGCGATTCGCCAGAGCGCATACTTGAGGCACTGGTTCGGCGCGTTGTCGACAGTTCGCTCGAAGCGGCTCGCCCACACCCTATGCTTCACCCCCTGAGCCTGCAGGCGAACCGTCTGGCTCATGAGTACGCGTCCAACGGGAAAACTCGACTCTTCCTCAAATCGCTGATACTCGCGGAGCAGTCCACCTTCCACCACCTTCTCAAGGTGGTGGATAAGGGCAGCGGCGTAGAGGTCAAGAAGCAGCTGCTCTTTTGCGTATCCCGTTTCATAAGTCCGAATTACTGCCAACGGCAGGCGGTTAGAGCCTGAGATCTCTGCCATCCGAGTAAGGCTTGACACTGGAACGCGTGGCTCCACGAAGATTGCTACACGCTCGTTCAAGGGAATCAACCCAATGTACCCGCGTGCTTGCAGGCGCAGTTTTCCGCTCCGAAGGGTTACGGACAAGAAGTCCTTCTTGCTAATTTCCGGGTTTACGATCAGATTCCCGGACTCGTCTATGAGCTCATGGAGTGGAATATCTATCTGTCCCTGCTCAGAACACGGAATGATCTGAGGTGATACCTTATAAGGCATTACTCCTGCCCCGACCCTGTTTCTGTACCAGATGGAGAGGGTTCTGTCGCGGACTCCTCATTTGACGAATTCTGACCAGAGGGGAATATAGCCTGCCACCGCCCCTGGATCTCCCGATACCCTTGCGGGTCAAGTCTGAACGCCTTCTCTAGCAGGAAACGCAATTGATAATTCCATACGGCACGCAGCGATTTTTCGCCATCGACATCTCTGAAGAAAACGTGCCCAACAGCTGCATGCGGGTTGGAGCGCGCTCGCTTGTTGATGAAATCGAAAAAACGAAGCAACCCCTCGGCCAGTGGTGCGGAGAGTTCATTGATATCCATGAACTCTTGAAGCTTATCTCTGTCCGGCTCCATCAAGACTTGGGCGAATCTCCGGCCGAATGCCGCATCGACTTCATCAACACCGCGGTCCAGAGGGTTCATGGTGGCTAGGATCAGCAGGTTTTTCGGCACACACCCTTCTTGGCCAGATGCCAATCTGAAAGGAAGCCCACGCTTCGACTTCTCCAGATACGTAAGCGCCTCCCCGAATATTCTTCCAGCATCGCCACGACTGAGCTCATCAATTACCAATACATAATTATTATCTGGATCATCGCTCGCCTTCTTGCACATCTCCAAAAAATGGCCATCTTGCAGTTTAAAACCGCTCCCGTTTTGAAGCGGCCTAAACCCTTGCATGAAGTCCTCATACTGATATGAGGGGTGGAACTGTACGTACCTGACCCGCGATGCATCATCGTCGGTGACGATCTTGGCTACCTTGCTGGCAATCCAAGTTTTCCCTGTTCCAGGTGGTCCGGTGTAGATAACTCCGCCGAACTTTTCCAGGAGCCACAAGGTCTCCACGACAACAGGATCGTCTGTTCCGATTTCGGGTTCATCAGGTCGATTCGAAGCGTGCCCGGCCGTCGCCGCAGCGACGCCGATTCCAAGATCGTCTGCGGTGAGTACGCGGATCGGCTCGGGGGTCATAGCTACTGGCAAAGTAAAATCAACTCTCTCAATTTTCCATATTTAGAGGCAGAAGGATCTCAACTGTCGGCAACTGCGGGGAATCAGTCGTGAAAATAACTTCGGAGTCCCCCAATAGCTCCCCGTCCTTCGTCTGCCGGAAGTTGAACTCATTGAGGAACAGAGAGCGGATGTCCCGCTCCAAAGGCACACCTTCATCGGACGTAAAACCGTAGTTGCGCAGCATGAAGGCGCCCAGTGCTAGAGCGGGTACAGGCTCACCGTAGAGCAAGTGCTCGAGCACCAGAGTTGCACTGTTCTCCTTGAGTCGGAATTTTCCATCGTCGCTCACATCCACAACCTTTTTGGGTACTTCCCGGAGAGAACGCGGAGCCCAGCTTCCAGCAAAGTTCGAATTGAACCAATACCGTTCAGGCTTGCTGATCTTTTGAAAAAACGGGCGATAATAGGGCTTATTGCTCAATCCGCCCGGCATCTCCAGATACTTCCCGAGGTCCGTCCATGAAGGCGACACGGGTATCGGGCTTCGCTCGTCCGGAGTCAAGCTGTGAAGATGGAGGTAGGCGAGGAAGAAGGGGTGTATCCGTCGGCTGGTCAGCGTGTCGATGGCCCAACGGACGACCTCCGTGCGCAGCACGTATGTCTGGGCAGTGCTCACTTGCTCGTCAGTCACGGGGAGCACTCTAGGATGGCTGGCGTCGGGTTCGCGGCCTATTTGTGGACAGACTCTTCTCAACTGACCCGCTACATGGGCGTGACCAGCAGGAACTCCGCCAGTGCAAGAGGCCTCCGGAGCCGTGTGCGCAGGTTCGAATCCTGCCGGGGGCACCTCGCAGAAGGTGCCGACAGACCCCGCCACCAGCCACGGTGCTGGAAGCGGGGTCTTCGTACGTGCGCAGCCGGACGCCGCCGGACGCAGCCCCATGACAGTGATCACGTAGTAATGCTGTAGTAGCCGGGAGCGCCCTCCGCCCAGGTCGGGCCCCGGTTTCGGACTATTCGCGGACCGCCCCCCGACATGACGAGAGCCCCGGATCTCTCCGGGGCTCTCCTCCTCGCCGGTCAAGCCAGGGCATCCGGCGGATCGTGTGACCGTCCTGGACTGGATCACCGATGCAACGGACTGGACCAGGCCTTCTGCGCCTTCTGCGCCGCGCCCCGGGCAAACAGCCACATCGCAGCAAACCAGGCGACTGGAAGGACGGCAGCGGACCATGGCTGCGGCACAACCTTCTGCGCGCCAACCGTCCCCGCGGCAAGCAACAGCCAGCCCACGAGCACCCAAGGCCGCTTCCACAGGACCTTGGCAACGGTGGCGAGCCGTCCAGCGAAACCCATGTCGGCACCGTAGTTGCTCCCGCGCAATGTCACTACGGCACGAGACCGAGATCCACCGGGCAGCCGCCGCGTCACTCCTCCTCTCCTGGGCCCCGCATGATCCGCTGGTTCATCCCAGAAGCACCCGATCACGGTGTCCCGAGGCATCGCTGAAGCCGCCGGTGCCCGCAGCGGTCCTTCCGGCCCGTCCGCTGACGTCGCCGCCGCCGTCGCCCGCCGGATCGAGCGCGACAACCTCGACGAACTCGTCCAGGCCGCCGAGGCGGAGCACGGTCCCATCACCGATGGAGGAGATACGGGCTCTGCGCGACCGGTTGCGCCGGGCACGCCGACAGCAGACCGGCGACGAGGCGAGCGAGGCGTGACACGCTTCTCCGCCATCCCAAGCGGTGGAAGCGTGGACTCGCACCGCACCGGCAGGTTGGTCTCGCGGAACTCGATCAGGAAACGGCCCGCTCGCTGCGCGCGGTCGGCGCCGGCCGCGCCCCGCCTCGGACGCGTCCGGTGGCAGGATCGTTGGGGAGTCGGAGGCGTCGCCTTGGCTCTCCGTGCACGAGAGGGGACAGTTCGCACATGGGATACACACCGGGTCGCCGCATCTCCCACTGCCCGTTCTGCGGGACCGCCTACCCGGCCGACGCCGCGTGGCCCAGGGACTGCCCCGGGTGCGACGAGACGCTCTGGGCGAACCCCCTCCCCGTCGCGGTCGCGTTGCAGCCGGTCGTCACGGACGCCGGTGGGCGGGGGCTGGTGGTCGTCCGGCGGGACATAGAACCCGGCCGCGGCGAGTTGGCCCTGCCCGGTGGGTACATGGAGACGGGCGAGACCTGGGAGCAGGCCGCCGTGCGGGAGTTGTGGGAGGAGACGGGGCTGGAGGCCGCCGCGTCGGACATCCGGCTCTTCGACGTGCAGAGCACTCCCTTCACCGTCCTGGTCTTCGGCCTGCTGCCCGCCCGGGACGCGAAGACCCTGCCGCCGTCGGCGCCCACGGCCGAGGCGACGGAGTGGCTGGTGCTGGAGGAGGCGATCGAACTCGTCTTCCCGACGCACACCACCGCCATGCGGGAGTACTTCTCCGGGGAGGGCGCCGTGCTCGGTTCGTAGCGCTCGGTCCACGGCACCGCACGGCGACGGGCAAACCTGTAGGAAAAAGCTGTCAGAAGCGTTTACGAATCCTCCGGTTGACGCTACGTTGGAGATGGGAGCGCTCCCATGACGACCGCGCGCAACCGTCGGGAGCGCCCTCCAAGCATGACCGCACATCCCGGCGGCGGGTTGCGATCGACCCGCCAGACGTCATCGGGTCGATGCCGTCGGTCATACGCACTCCGAAGGAGACCCCCCACATGGCCATACTGAACACGGAGCGGAGGAAGTCCTCCGTCCGCTTACCGCGCCTGTTGAGCGTCCTGGGAGCGGCCGCGCTCGCTCTGGTCACGGCTGCCTCCACCACCACCCCCGCGGCGGCCCACGGCGCCACCCTGTTCCCGGGTTCGCGCACCTGGTTCTGCTACCAGGACCTGGTCAAGAACGGGCACCAGATGCCGTCCAACCCGGCCTGCGCCGACGCGGTCCGGCAGAACGGCACCACCGGGCTCTACAACTGGTTCGCCGTGCTCGACTCCAACGGCGGCGGTCGCACCGTCGGTTACATCCCCGACGGCAAGCTGTGCAGCGGTGGCGACCGGGGTCCGTTCCAGTTCTCCGCGTACAACGCGGCCCGCGCCGACTGGCCGAAGACGCACCTCACCTCCGGCTCGAACATCCAGATCAAGCACAGCAACTGGGCGCACCACCCGGGTCGCTTCGACGTGTACATCACCAAGCAGGGCTGGTCCCCGACCAAGTCGCTGGCCTGGGGTGACCTGGAGAAGATCAACAGTGTGACCAACCCGCCGCAGTCGGGCAGCGTCGGCTCCGAGACCGGTCACTACTACTGGAACGTCCAACTGCCGCAGCGGTCCGGCCAGCACATCATCTACATCCACTGGATCCGCTCCGACAGCCAGGAGAACTTCTACTCCTGCTCCGACGTCGTCTTCGACGGAGGCAACGGCCAGGTCACGTGGTGATGCCGGGCGCTCCGTCCCGAACATGACGTGACCAGCGCAAGGACCCCGCCGGGCATGGCCCGGCGGGGTCCTTCCCGTGTGACGCCCGCTCCGTGCCCGGTGGCCGGACCGGGCGGCCGGCCAGGTCCCGCGCGCCGGCCGCCACCGTGGGGTCTCCCTAGGCGACGGGAAGACGGGCGCACCGGCGGCAGGTGCGGGCCGAGGCCGCCACCACGGCGTGCGACACCGCCGCGAGCGCGCCGGCCGCCACGGCCAACGGCCAGTCGGCGACCACCAGGGAGAGGGCGACGAGCACGAGTGCCGTGATTCCCATGGCGACGCTCGCGGCCGTCCCCGTCCAGGCCACCGCCAGGGGCAGCCGGTGCGGCGTCGGCAATCGGCGGGCGAGGGGCCCGGTGACCGCCAGGGTCACCGCGGCGAGCACGGCCGCGATGGTCGCGACGCCGGCCAGGTTCAGTGTCAACAGCTCTGTGACGGGGCCCGGTTGCCAGGCATGGTCGCGGCCCGCCAACCGGATCAGGCCCCAGCAGCCGAGCGCGGCGGGCGCCGCGAGCGCGGCCACCCGCGCGGTGTGCCGCGCCTGGGCGATGGTCAGTTCCCGTTGACAGCTCGGCGCGATGCCGTCGGGTGTGCCGAACTCGCGGACGGCCTCGCGGGCGGCGCGCTCGTAGGAAGCCCCCTCGCGCATGTACGCCGCCACGGTGTCGTCGAGCCCGTCGCGGATCTCCTCGACCAGTCGCCCCTTGAGGCGGGCCGGGCCGCGGAGGGCTCCCGAGAGGGTCGCGACGTACTTCTCGACGGGGTCCTCGACGGGGTCGTCCCGCCGGCTGTCGGCGCTCGTCGGGACGGTCATGTGGCGAGCCCCGGCGACGTGGGGACGGGGTTCAGGACCGACCCGATCGCGGTGGTGAACTCGCGCCAGGCCGTCCGCTCCTCCTCCAGGCTCCGACGTCCCGCCTCGGTGAGCTCGTAACAGCGTCGTCTGCGTTCGCCGACGGCGTCCCAACTGCTGCGCAGCAGTCCCAGCCGCTCGAGGCGCTGGAGCGCCGGGTAGATCGTGCCCGTGCGCAGTTCGAGCACGCCTCCGCTCCGCTCCTGCACGGCGGCGATGATCGCGTAGCCGTGCAGGGGGCCCTGTTCGAGCACGGCGAGCAGGAGTCCGTCCAGATGCCCTCGCACCGCGTCTGTCCTCATGCCCGGGGATTCTACCCAGCCAAGATATAGGTGTGCTACCTATTGACAGGCAATATATTGGTGTCGCTCCGGAGGTTCCCGCCGTGACCGAGTTCCTGCTGTCCGTGCACGTCCTGGCCGCCATCCTGGCGGTGGGGTCGATCGCCGTGGCCGCCTCGCTGTTCCCGCGCTACGCGAAGCAGTCGGCGGCGGACGGCGGGGAGGGGAGAGCCGCCGGGGTCGCGGCCTTCCTGCACCGGGTCTGCCGCGTCTACGCCGTCGCCGGCGTCGTCGTGCCCGTCTTCGGGATCGCCACCGGGAGCCGGATGGGCGTGCTCACCGACGCCTGGCTGATCACGTCGCTGGTGCTGACCGCGATCGCCGCGGCCGTGCTCGCGATGGTCGTCCTCCCCGGCCAGCGGCGCCTGCTCGCGATGGCGGAGGGCGGCAGCCCCGGCGAGGGACTCGGGGCGCCGGCGGCCCGACTGGCGATGGCCACCGGCGTCTTCAACCTCCTCTGGGCGATCGTCGTGGTCCTCATGATCGTCCGCCCCGGATCCACCACGGGGGCGTGATCGAGGCGCGCACGCTGCGCGTCGCGGCCTCCGTCGAGGCCGCCTCCCTCCTCGTCCTGCCGGTCGACCTGCTCACCGTGCGCGCCGAACCGATCACCTCGCTCGGCGGACCGGCGCACGGCACGGTCCATCTCGTCGTCATCGCGATGACCTTCACGGCCGTGACCGGCGTCCCCAAGGGCGTGCGCCGGCGCTCCCTCGTCCCCGGGATCGGCGGCATGCTCGTCCTCCGGCGGCTCGGCCGCGCCCCCGAAGCGCCCGGAGTACCCGACGGCGTCCGGGGTGGGTGACGCATGGGGCGCCTCGGTGGCCGGAGGGGAAGCGACCGGGAGGAACCGGAGGGCGGGCCACCGGTTTCCTTGCCCGTCGAGCCCTCGTCCGTCCGTGCCGCGGTGTCACTCCTCGGAGGGGTCCCGGCACCCGCACGGGCCCGGCGGCGGACGTCCCGGCGGTCGTTCGGCGATCGTTCCTCGCGCGGGCGGCCGAGCGGGACCGACCCATGCCCTCTCTCCGCCGACGGACGTTCACCGGGGCGCTGACCTGCGAGGACGGTCGGCACGCCCACCCGCGCGGAGCAACACGACGGTGGAGGCGTCCAGGGACGGGCAAGGGCGCTGAGCTGGAGTTTGGCCGCCTTCGTCACGGTGCGTGATGAATTGCGTGCTCATATCTACCGACTTAACGTGAATTGCGCGTGGTAGTGATCGGCTCGCCACGGGCCGTGACGAAGTCCATGTGTCCCTTCCCCGGGCCCGGCCCCGCGCCGGGCCCTCCCCTCCCAGGAGGTTTCTCCGCATGTTCAAGTCCAAGCTCAGCAAGCTCGCCCTGGCCGCCGCCGGTGGCGCCATCGCGCTCACCACCGCTGCCGGGCCCGCTCTCGCCGAGCCGCCCGCCCCCGTCAACGACCTCGCTCGGCCGAGCGTCGAGGCTCCCGCGAACATCGCCGAGGGCTCCTCGAGGGCCGTCGAGGAAGCCTCGAAGGAGATGGCGGCCGACAGCTACCGGGGTCGCGTCATCGCCCGTAACGGTCTGAACGTCCGCACTCACCCGAACACCCGTAGCCGGGTCATCACCACGCTGCCGTACGGCAAGGTCGTCCACATCGAGTGCAAGGTCCGCAGCCAGAACGTCGACGGCAACCGGCTGTGGTACAAGCTCGACCGGCGCCACCACCGTCACGACGGCTGGGTCTCCGCCCGCTACGTCGTCAACATCGGGCCGGCCCCGCACTTCTGCCACCACAACCGCTGAGTCAGGCCCTGAACGCCCCGCCCCCGACGCCACCGCGGCGTCGGGGGCGGGGCGTCTCCCGTCCGGGATGTGGAAATCCCGCGCCGACGCGTCACCCGTCGGCCGGGCTAACGCCGCCGACGGTGCCGACGGTTTCGTGTGGCGTCCGCGGAGCGATTCGGGGAACGCCACGGACGTGCCCTTCCTCGGGGACGGTTGGCTGATCGTCGACATGTCGGTGTGGCGGGACATCGGTTGGCTCACCGCGTTCATGCGCACCGGTCGCCACCGGGAGTCACTCAAGCGTCGGCACGAGTGGTTCGAGCGGATCGACGAGGCGATGGCCACCCTGTGGTGAGTGGAGGCCGGCCACCGGCCCACGGTCGCGGAGGCCGAGGAGCGTCTCCTCCACTTGCGCGAACACGGCCCCACGCCCTACGCGTTCAGCCTGCGGAGGACCTTCGGGCCGCCCGTGGAGCGGAGCGACGGCCCTGCGGCGCGGACCGGTGCGTCGCCCTCCGCCCGCCCCCGTCGAACCGGGTGCGCGCGGAGGATTGACGGACTTGCTGACGAGTAGTCTCATAAGTGGCGCGCCCAGTGTGACCGCCAGTGACTCCGACAGTGAGGTGGCCGTGCCATGACGACCGCGCCCGAAGCCGGACGGTTCCACGACGCCCTCGGCCCGCTCAGGGACCGCGAACAGGTGGCCGGGCGCCTCCTCGAATCATCGGCCAAGCACTCCTTCGACCCCGATCGGGAGCTGGACTGGGACGCCCCCTTCGAAGAGGGCAAGTGGTTCTGGCCTCCGGAGCTGGTCTCCCTCTACGACACCCCCCTGTGGCGGCGGATGTCACAGGAGCAGCGGATGGACCTGGCCCGCCACGAGGCCGCCTCGCTCGCCTCGCTCGGCATCTGGTTCGAGATCATCCTGATGCAGCTATTGGTGCGGCACATCTACGACAAGCCGCTGACCAGCGCGCACGTGCGCTACGCCCTCACCGAGATCGAGGACGAGTGCCGTCATTCGAAGATGTTCGCCCGCTTCATCCAGAAGGCGGGCACGCCGACGTACCCGGTCACACGGCTGCACCACAACCTCGCGCGGGTGCTCAAGACGGTCTCCACCACGCCCGGCTCGTTCGCCGCGACGCTCCTGGGCGAGGAGATCCTGGACTGGATGCAGCGGCTGACCTTCCCCGACGAGCGGGTCCAGCCGCTGGTGCGCGGCATCACCCGCATCCACGTCGTGGAGGAGGCCCGGCACGTGCGCTACGCACGCGAGGAGCTCCGCCGCCAGATGGCGAGCTGCCCGCGCTGGGAGGCGGAGCTGACCCGCCTCGGCTCCGGCGAGTCCGCTCGGACGATGTCCCTGTCCTTCGTCAACCCGCGGGTCTACACCGATGTCGGGCTCGACCGCCGCGAGGCGATCGCCCAGGCGAAGGCCAGCCCGCACCGTCGCGAGGTGATGCGAACGGCGGCCGGGAGGCTGACGGAGTTCCTGGACGAGATCGGGGTGCTGCGCGGTGTCGGCCGCAGACTCTGGGTGAGTTCGGGCCTGCTGGCTCCCTGACCGCGCCGGGTCCGCCGGGGCGGCGGCGGTACGCTGCGGGTATGACCGCCCCGGCGTACCGCAGGCTCACCGTGGAGGAGCGGCGCGGCCAGCTCATCACCACGGCGCTCGTCCTCTTCGCGCACAACGCGCCCGAGGACGTCTCCCTCGACGACGTCGCCGCCGCCGCGGGCGTCTCGCGTCCGTTGGTCTACCGCTACTTCCCCGGCGGCAAACAGCAGTTGTACGAGGCGGCGCTGGGCAGTGCCGCCGACGAGTTGCGGCAGTGCTTCGCCGAGCCGCAGACCGGGCCGCTCAGCCGCCGGCTCTCCCGGGCCCTGGACCGCTACCTGGCCTTCGTCGACGGGCACGACGCGGGGTTCGCCGCGCTCCTCCAGGGCGGCAGCGTCGCCGAGACGTCCCGGACGGACGCGATCGTGGACGGGGTGCGGCGGGCCGCGGCCGAGCAGATCCTGCTCCACCTCGGCGCGCGGGAACCCGGCCCGCGGCTGCGGATGATGGTGCGCACCTGGATCGCGGCGGTCGAGGCCGCCTCGCTGATCTGGCTCGACGAGGACAAGCAACCACCTCTGGAGGAGCTGCGCGACTGGCTGGTGGACCACTTCGTCGCCCTGTTGGCCGCCACCGCCTCCGTCGACCCGCAGACGGCGGAGGTCACCCGTGCCGCGCTGGCGTTGGAGCGCCCCGACGGTCCGGTGGGCCGGCTGGCCCGGCGCGTCGCCCCGGTGGTCGGCGACGCCGTCCACCTGATGTGAGGATCGCGAGGCGGGAACGGTGAGGAGCGAGGAGACGGCGTTCGTCGGCGGGCCGTTGGACGGGCGGGTGCTGCCCGTGCTGGTGGGCCCCACGGGGCGGCCGCCCAAGTACTACGAGATCCCCGTCCCCGATCCGCGCGGGGGCGAGCCGGTGGTGCACGTCTACCGGTTGGAGGCGGTCGCCGGGGCCGGACGGTTGGCCCTGCCGCGCGGCTGGCGGTACGCGTACCTGCCGGAGGGCAGGCCGAGGAGCGGTCCGAAGTGGCCGTGGGGCCGGGGCGGCAAGGGCGGTGGCGGTCGGGGGGCCACCGGCCGCTGAGTCCGGGGCGGCCCGTCCCGGCGCGGGGCTCGCGCGTGGGAACGGGCGGCGTTCCTTCGGGTGGTGACCGTGTACTGCCGTCAACTCGCCGGAGTCTTTCAGGAGTTGTAAGCGAACCTTAAATGAGAGCGCTCTCCGCTAAAGGTCTTGACCTTTGCGCGCCCTCTGACCACAGTGGCGACATCCGATCCCCACCCCCCCCCCTTTCGGGCGGCGATCGGATGCACGGCCCGCCTTGTCGTGCTCACGTCACTAGCCACGTCCCCCACAGGAGATCCCCACCGTGGTGTCCCGCAGAAGGTTCATCGGCCTGTCCGCCGCAGCCCTCTCCGCCCCCGTCATCGGCCACGCCGCGACCTCCACCGGCTTCGCCTCCGACACGGCCGACACGGCCCCGACCCTGCGCCTGGTCAACGACACCGGCCAGTCGACCGTGTTCGCCTACCTCCACGCCGACCACCCCGACGGCGGTCAGGGCTTCCTCAACCCCGCCACGGGCCGACTGGACCCGATCCCCAACCCGTCCGAGCGGATGCACGACCTGGGCGACTTCCTCGCCTCACGCCGGCTGCCGCTCGGCCAGGAGATCCGGCTGAACACCCACCTCACCGGCGCGCGGGTGTACTTCTCGCTCGGCGAGAGCGTGGTCTTCTACGCCAACCCCAACGCGGGAGGCGCCGCGGGCGCCCTCGTCCAGCCCTCGGCCGCCAACCCCTCCGACCCCTCGTACCGCACGGTCTGGGACTACTGCGAGTTCACCTACAACCCGAGCGGGATCTGGGGGAACATCACCTGCGTGGACGGTGTCGCCCTCCCGATCGCCCTCACCCTCGTCCCCGGCAGCGGCGCGACGCAGCACGTCGGCGGCATGCCCGTGGGCGGCACCGCCACCCTGGCGGCGCGGCTGAAGCAGGCCGGCGGCGACTGGGGCAGGTGCGCGCTGTACGACGGCGACCGACTGGTGCGGGTCTCCAGCCCGGCCAAGCTCCCGGGCCTGGGCACGGAGGTGTTCGCCGGGCACTACCGCTCCTACGTCGACGAGGTGTGGCACAAGTACCGCGCCGACGGCGGGACGGACCTGCGCGTCGAACTCGGCGACGTCTGGCCGGGGAAGACCGTGGTCGGCCGGACCCACGGCGACCGGCTGGTCTTCCAGGGCATCACCGACGGCTCCCCGGACTCCTTCCCCAAGCCCGGCACGGCCGGTTCCACCGCCGAGGCCGACATCTTCGGCTGCGACGGCTCCCTCCACGGGATCAACGCCACCCAGCAGGGCCGCATCGCCGCGGTGCTGGGCGCCGCGTTCTGCCGGACCACGCTGGTGAGCAACCCCTCCCAGCCCGACGCCACCTCCGGGGACTTCTACGTCCACGGCCCCCGGCACGAGTACGCGCGCCTGGTCCACGAGCTGGTGGCCGACGGCCGCGGCTACGCCTTCCCCTACGACGACGTCACCCCCACCCGGGAGAGCGACCTGGCGGGTGCGGTGATGTACACCGAACGGCCCTCCGACTGGGCGCTGACCGTCACGCTCAAGCGGCCCTCCTGACGGGACCGCGCGGAAGGACCGGATCACCCGGCCGGCGTGCCGGTTGCCGCGATCGCCGCAACCGGGACGCCGGCCGGGAGGCCGCGGACGGCCCCGCGTGCCACGATCGCCGGGTACCCCCGCGAACGGCACGGAGGTGGAGGTGAGACGGCGTGTCCGGAGCACGGGGCCGTGCGCGGCTCCCACGGACGACGGTGCTCGCCGTGGCCGCCGTGCTGCTCGCCACGACGGTCTCCGCCGCGCCGCGGTCGCCCGCCGGCGCCGTCTCCCCGGGGGCATCCGTCGGGGAACCCGTCGGCGAGCTCCTCCTCCGACTGCGGGAGGCGCACCGGCGCAGCGAGGCGGCGACCGCGGCGTACCGCTCGACCGAGCGGGAGCTGACGGCGCAACGGGCCCGCGTCACCCGCTTCCAGAACCGGCTGGCCGACACCCGCGTCCGGCTGGACGAGGCGCGGGACGAGGCCGGAAGGGTCGCCCGGCAGCAGTACCGGGGCGCCGGGACCTTCCCGCCCCACCTGCGCCTGCTGCTCGGCCGCGACGCGCGGGACGTGCGGACGGCGTTCGAGTACGGGCGGGCCCTGGAGAGGATGGCGGCACGCCAACACGCCCTGGCCGAGCGGTTGGCCGCCGAGGAGAAGCGGCTGGCCGCCCTGGCGGTCCGGGCGCGCGGCGCCCTGGACCGGCAGCGGACGCTCACCGCCCGGTACGAGCGGCAGCGGAACACCGCCGGGCGGCGGCTGGCGGAGGTCCAGCGGCTGCTCGTCTCGCTCCCCGACGAGGAGTTGGACCGCCTGCGCCGTCCGGAGCGGGCGCCGGCGCCGGGACCGCCCGGCGGCTCGTGACGCTCAGGCCGCCGCAGGCGTCTCCGCCCGCTCGGGCGCGCTCAGGCGGAGGCGGTGAGACTCGCCAGGTATGCCTCCGCCTTCTCCGGGTCGAAGAACCAGTTCTCCAGGTCGGACGGGTCGCTGAAGCAGTTGGCGAAGCGGTCCGCCAGCTCCTGGTGCTCCATGCCCGCGCCGATCAGCTTCAGGACGTGCTCCGGCGGCGGCGCCAGCAGTCCGTTCGACCACATGGTGACGTGCCGGGCCGCCTTCTCCCAGAAGAGGTCGAACGTGGCCTGCATCCACTCCTCGTCGAACGGCCCGTCGCCGCGCTCCAGGATCGAGTCCAGGTAGATGGCGGCGCACTTGGAGGCGGTGTTGGAGCCCTGCCCCGTGATCGGGTCGTTGGCCACCACCACGTCGGCCACGCCCAGGACCGCGCCGCCCGAGGGCAGCCGCCCGATCGGCTTGCGGACGGTCGGCGGGTAGCGGCCGGCGAGCGTGCCGCCCGCGTCGGTCAGCTCGACCTTGCGGGCCCGCTCGTACTCCCAGGGCGTGAAGCGCTTCATCAGCTCCAGCGTGAGGGCCAGGTGCTCGGCGGGGTCCTTGACTCCCTGGAAGACGTCCAGCGGACCGCCGGGGACGCCTTCCCAGAACAGGATGTCGCAGGCCCCGGACATGGTGTAGCCGGGGATCATGAACAGCTCGCCGACGCCCGGCACCAGGTTGAAGCGGACCGCCAGGGTGTCGGGGTGCTCCGGGCGGCGCTCCAGGCCGTGCACGTAGGACACCGCCAGCGCGCGCTGCGGCTTGTCGTACGGGGAGCGCGCGGCGTCGCGCTCGAACATCGACACCAGCTCGCCCTTGCCCGCCGCGACGAGCACCAGGTCGTAGGTGCGGGCGAAGAAGTCCAGGTCGGAGACCGTCGCGCCGTGGACGACCAGTTGGCCGCCGCGCTGGGCGAAGGTCTCCAGCCACCCCGCCATCTTCAGGCGCTGGTCGATGGACTGCGCGTGGCCGTCGAGCCGGCCCAGCCAGTCGACGACGCGCGAACCGTCGGGGCCCGCCACCGAGACGCCCAGCCCCTCGGTCCGCGGGCTCTGGTTCTCCCAGAAGTTGATGCCCAGGTCGCGCTCGTGCTGGAGGGCCTGGTCGAACATGCACTGGGTGGACATGACCCGGCCGCCGCGAATCTCGTCCGCCGTGCGGTTGGACATCACGGTGACCTCGTAGCCGTGCGCCTGGAGGCCGAGCGCGAGCTGGAGGCCGGACTGGCCGGCTCCGACGATGAGTATCTTCCGCATGGCGGATCTCCCCTGGGGTGCCTGGGTGTGGTGGAACGGGTCCGACCAGAAGGCCCGCCCCCGGCCGGTTCCCCGGCCGGGGGCGGGCCTTCTGGTCAGGCGGGCGTGAGGTCCAGCGCGTGGCCGACGAGCGCCGTCAGCGAGTCCACGACCGTGTCCCTCTTGCGTGCGTCCATGACGAGGACGGGCACCCGGGCCGGGACGGACAGCGCCTCGCGCACGTCCTTCGGCTCGTAGTACGTCGTCCCCTCGAAGTGGTTGACGGCGACGATGTACGGCAGGCCGCAGCTCTCGAAGTAGTCGAGCGCCGGGAAGCAGTCCTCCAGCCGTCGGGTGTCGGCCATGACCACGGCGCCGATCGCGCCGCGCACCAGGTCGTCCCACATGAACCAGAACCGCCGCTGGCCGGGGGTGCCGAACAGGTAGAGCACCAGGTCGGTGTCGAGGGTGATGCGGCCGAAGTCCATGGCGACCGTGGTCGTGGTCTTCTCCGGGGTGGCGGTGAGGTCGTCGGTCCCCTCGCTCGCCTGGGTCATCACCGCTTCGGTGGTCAGCGGTTCGATCTCGGAGACCGAGCCGACGAAGGTCGTCTTGCCCACGCCGAAGCCCCCCGCCACCACGATCTTGACGGAGATCGGGGCACGGCCGCGTTCCCCCCGTGGGAGGAACACCCCCTCGGCGGTCTCTTCGGCGTTCTCCCCGGCGTTCCTCCCGGGGCCTTTCACGGTGGTGTCTCCCGTGGTGTCAGAGCCTGCGAAGTCCACCCAACACCCTTTCCAGCAGTGCACGGTCGGGACGGTCGTTGTCGTATCCGGTGCCGTAGACCCGGATGCGTCCCTGGTCGGCGAGGTCGCTGAGCAGCACGCGCACCACGCCCAGCGGCATCCGCAGCCGGGCGGCGATCTCGGCGACCGACCGGATCCTGCGGCACAGTTCGACGATGGCCCTCATCTCGGGCATCACGCGGTCGCGCAGGCCCCCCGAGGCCGGCTCGCGGTGCTCCTCGGGCGCCTCGATGGCGCCGACGAGGGTCTCCACCAGCAGGACGTGACCGAAGCGGGTGCGCCCGCCGGTCAGGGAGTACGGGCGTACCCGCGCGGGTTTGCGCACGGGCAGGGAGCTGCCGGAAGTCACTGGCCCTTCTCCTCCATCGACGCGCGCAGTTCGGTGCGGAGCTCGGGGGTGAGGACGTGCCCGGCCCGGCCGACGAAGAGGGCCATGTGGTAGGCGACGACGCTCATGTCGCAGTCGGGCGCGGCGTGGACGCCGAGCAGCGAGCCGTCACTGATCGACATCACGAACAGGCTGCCCTCGTCCATCGCGACCATGGTCTGCTTGACGGGGCCGCCGTCCATCAGCTTCGCGGCGCCCTGGGTCAGGGAGCCCACTCCGGAGACGATGGTCGCCAGGTCGGCGCTGGAGCCCCGGGGGCCGTTCTCCGCCCGCTTCCCGCCTCCCTCGTGGGACCGGTCCCCTTCGGACTCAGCGGTTCCGTCCGGGTCGTAGGACAGCAGGAGCAGCCCGTCGGAGGACACCACGGCGACGGACCGTACGCCGGGGACCTCGTCGACCAACTTGGCCAGCAGCCAGTGCAGGTTGCGTGCTTCCTTGCTGGGCGTGTGTGCGGTGGTGGGCGCGTTCACTTCCGTGCCTCCTCAACGGTGCCCCCGGTGCCGGTCGTCTTCTCCCGGTCGCTCTCCTCCTCGGCGATCTGGGCCTCCGCCGCGCGCAGACCCTCCCGGGCGCCCTGCTGGAAGCCGCCGAACCTCCGCCGCAGTTCCTCGGCCTTCAGGCCGCCCGTGCGGGGGCGGGGCACTCCGACGCCGGTGGGCACGTTCCGGGGCGTGCGCTTGGGGAGCCCCTTGGCGGTGAGGGGCCGCCCGGCGGGGGCGGTCTCCGGTGCGGGCTCCTCCTCCGCGACGGGGTCCGACGTCGGGGCCTCGTCCTCGGTCCGACCGTGCTCGGCGGGCTCGCCGGAGTCGGCGGACGCTGCGGACTCGGCGGTCCCGCTCCCCTCGGGGACCTCCTCCGCCTCGGCCGTCTCCTCGGGCTCGGCGTCCGCACCGGCCGCCGACTCCGGCGTGTCCGGCTCGTCGGCCGTCTTCCCCGACCGGCCCTCGCGGGACGGCAGCGTGTTGTCGTTGGCCTCGGCGACCGTGCCCGGCAGGGTCGGCGCCGTGCCCGCGGTGGCCTTCTTGGTCGCGCCCGGCATCGGACGGTCCGGCAGCAGGGCGCGCGGCAGGACGGCGACCGCGGCGATGCCCCCCTGCTTCTGCGCACGCAGCTCGACCTTGATCCCGTGCCGCGCGGCGAGCCGGGCCACCACGTACAGCCCCATGCCCAGCGTGCTGTCGTCCTCCGGCTCGCTCGGGCACGCCCCGGCGAGCTGGGCGTTGAGCTCGGCCAGCCGTTCGGGGGTGACGCCGATGCCCTCGTCCTGGACGGAGAGCATGATCTCGCCGTTCTCCGACTTCCGACCGGAGAGCCGTACCTGGACCTCCGGCGGGGAGAAGGCCATGGCGTTGTCGACGAGTTCGGCGATCAGGTGGCTGACGTCGTCGGCGGCGGGTCCGGCGACCTGGGCGTGCGGCGGCAGCCCGGTCAGCTCCACCCGCTCGTAGCGGTCGATCTCGCTGATCGCGGCGCGCAGCACGTCCAGCAGCGGCACCGGCTCCACCTGGCCGGTGGCGTGCTCGGCGCCGGCCAGGAGCAGCAGGTTCTCGCTGTGGCGGCGCATCCGGGTGGCGAGGTGGTCGAGCTTGAAGAGGGTGGCGAGCCGCTCCGGCTCCTTCTCCTCGTTCTCCATGGCCTCGATGACGGCGAGCTGCCGCTCCACCAGGCCCAGGGTGCGCAGCGCGAGGTGGATGAACGTGCCGTTCGAGACGCCGTGCCCGCTCTCCGCCCCCTGCTTGAGGGACTCGATTTCGCGCAGCAGCCGCTTGCGTTCGGCGGCGAGTTCGACGGCCTTGGTCTCGGCCTCGCCGGCACGCTCGTGCAGCGCGACGGCGGCCTCCCGCATCCGGTTCACGGCGCGTACGACATCGGCGAACTCGTCGTTGCGCCCCTTGTACGCCACCGGCTCCTCGGCCACCGGGTCGGCGGCCACCCGTTCGCCGCCGCGCCGGAGGACGGCCAGCGGTCGGGTCATCGAGCGGGCGGTCTGCACGCTGATGCCGACCGTCAGCAGCAGGCAGACCCCGAGCAGGGCGATGCGCAGTTCCAGGGCGGTGAGGTCGTCGTCGCGCAGCTTCCTCAGCCGCTCCACCTCGGTGACGGCCAGTGAGGACTCCATGCTGCGCATGCGGTCCACGCGGGCGGTCAGCGCGGTCTCGACGCGGGCGCGGTTCAGGGACAGGTCGCGGGAGTCCAGCCGCGGCTGGTCGGTGAGGCGGGCGAGGTAGCGCTCGGCCAGGGTGACGTCGGCGCCGGTCACGGTCTTGTCGTAGGCGTCGCGGTCGGCGGCTCGGGCGGTCTGCTCGAAGTCGGCGAGGGCGGCCTGTTCGCGCAGGTGCGCCTGCTGACCCGCCGCGGTCAGCTCCGGCTGCGCGCCCCCGGCGGCGAGGGCGGCCAGCAGCAGTCCGCGGGTCGCGGACGCCTGCTCGACGGCGCGTCCGAGGTCGGGAAGGGCGTCGGCCGTCGCGTTCTCGGCCCGGCCGGGGAGGGCACGGGTGGTGGCTGCGGTGATGCCGCCGAGGGACCGGATGACCCGGCTGTACGCCTCGTGGGTCTCGGTGGCGTCGCTCCGCCCGGTCAGGGCCCGTTCGCGGATCTCGGGGAGCTCGTCCAGCAGCCGCCGTACGCCGGCGGGCGCGTCGGCGCGCAGTTCCTTGATCCGGCTGTCCACACGGGCGCGTTCCGTCTTGGAGAGCCCCTGGTCGGCCGGCTTCTCGTCGGCGGGCTCCTCGCCCGCCGGCCCCGGGTCGGCGAGTCCCTCGCCGCCGAGCCCGTTCTCGCCGAGTCCCTCGTCGCCGACGGCCCCGACCTCGGGAGTGTCCGCGGCGTCCGCGGCTCCCGCGGCGGCGGCACCGCGGATGACCGCGTCGCGTTCGTCGGCGAGGGCGTGGGAGAGGGAGACGGCGCGTCGGCCCAGGTCGGCGCGGTCGACCAGACGCTGGGCCTCCGTCAGATCACGGGAGGCGCCGGCCACTCCGGGCGCGCCCGCGGCGAGGACGGCGACGGCGCACAGGGTGACCGACACGAGCAGTCGGTTGCGCACCCTCGCCCTGCGCGCGGACGTGGAAACCGTGGAGGTCGCCGTGGAGACCGTGGTGTCCTGCTGGTTCTGCCGGCTGCCCCGGAGTCGCTTCTTCCCCACCCGCGCTCACAATCTCGTTCCGCCGTCCCGGACCCGACCGGAAGGCGACAGTCCAACGTGTGCGGCAAGGGACCGTACCGTGTCCGTCCGCGCCCACCTGCGGCGACCGACCTTTTCAGCGCCGCCGTGGGGGTGGAGCGGTTCCCTGTGCCGGGCCACTCGAAGGAGTGAACATCACCAGGGAGTTGCCGAACAACTTCGGTTCTGACGGGGATTTGACCACACGCCGGGCAAGGGATGGAAATTCCACGGGGGTTTTGGCAGGATGCCCGTCCGTCTTTTCGCGGAAGCTCCCATTCCGGTGGATCTCGCGCGGGGCCGCGGACCACTGCGGCGGCGCGTCCGCGTTCGACTCCCTCCGCCGTCCCGCGTCCTCCCTCCGGCAGACTGACGGGCATGCGGATCGAGATGGCGAGCGAGCCCGGCAGCCCGCGCGTCCCCAACGAGGACTACGCCTCGGTAGCCCTACCTGCGGCGGGGCGCGGTGGGGCGCTGGTGGTGCTGGACGGGGTGACCCCGCCCCCGGAGGACGTCGGCTGCGAGCACGACGTGCCCTGGTACGTGACCCGGCTCGGCGGAGCGCTGCTCGAACTGTCCGGTTCGCGAAGGGATCTGACACCGTCCCAGTGCCTCGCGGAGGCCATCGAGCGGACGGCCCGCGCACACGGTCCGCGCTGTGACCTTTCTCACGCCCGCACCCCGCAGGCGACCGTGGTGCTGGCGCGCTGGGACGAGTCGGCCGTCGAGTACCTGGTGCTCTCCGACTCCGCGCTGCTGGTGGAGGGCACGGACGGCTCGGTGACCCCCGTGCTCGACCCCCGACTGGACCGGCTGTGGCCCGCCGCGCGGGCACTGCCGCCGGTGGAGCGTGTCGCGTACCTGGAGGGTCTGCGCAACGCGGAGGGCGGCTTCTTCACGGCCGCCGCCGACCCCTCGGTGGCCCACCGCGCCGTGACCGGCACCGTGCCGCGGGAGGAGGTGCGCGCGCTGGCCGCGCTGAGCGACGGCGCCGGCCGCTGGACGGAGATCTTCCGCCTGGGCGACTGGGCCGCGCTGATGGCGGTGCTCCGCGCGGAGGGACCGCGGTCGCTCGTCGCGCGGGTGCGCGCCGCCGAGTCCGCCGACCGCGACGGGGCGACCTTCCCGCGCGGCAAGGTCCACGACGACGCGACGGCGGTGCTGGTGGAGTTCTGACCGTCCCCGACGGCCGGCGGCCCCACGGGGTGCGGGGCCGCCGGCGACGGATCGGCACGGCGCTCAGGCCGCGACGGGCAGCTCCGCCTCGGCCGGGGTCAGGGCCAGCTCCAGGACCTGGCGGACGTCGGAGACCGGGCGCACGTCCAGCTTCCGCAGCACCTCCTCGGGCACGTCGTCCAGATCCGGCTCGTTCCGCTTGGGGATGATCACCGTGGTGATCCCCGCCCGGTGCGCGGCCAGCAGCTTCTGCTTCACCCCGCCGATCGGCAGCACCCGTCCGGTCAGCGAGACCTCGCCGGTCATCGCCACGTCCGGGCGGACCTGACGGCCCGACAGCAGCGAGGCCAGCGCGGTGGTCATGGTGATGCCCGCGCTCGGGCCGTCCTTGGGCACCGCGCCCGCCGGCACGTGCAGGTGGACGCCGCGCTCCTTCAGGTCGCCGACCGGCAGCTCCAGTTCGGCGCCGCGCGAGCGCAGGTAGGAGAGCGCGATGTGCGCGGACTCCTTCATCACGTCGCCGAGCTGCCCGGTCAGCGTCAGCCCCGAGCCGCCCGTCTCCGGGTCCGCCAGCGACGCCTCGACGTACAGCACGTCGCCGCCCGCGCCGGTGACCGCCAGTCCGGTGGCCACGCCCGGCACCGCCGTGCGCCGCTCGGAGGGGTCCTGGGCGGACTCGGGGGTGTGGTGCGGGCGGCCGATCAGCGGGCGCAGGTCGTCCACGCCGACGGCGTACGGCAGGTCGCGCTCCCCCAGCTCGTGCCGGGTGGCGACCTTGCGCAGCACCCGGGCGACGGACCGCTCCAGGTCGCGCACGCCGGCCTCGCGGGTGTACTCCCCCGCCAGCTTGCGCAGCGCGGCCTCCTCGATCGTCACCTCGTCCGCCGTCAACCCGGCGAGTTCCCGCTGGCGGGGCACCAGGTGGTCGCGGGCGATGACGACCTTCTCGTCCTCGGTGTAGCCGTCGAGCCGCACCAGCTCCATGCGGTCCAGCAGCGGCTGCGGGATGGCCTCCAGGACGTTGGCGGTGGCGAGGAAGACGACGTCGGACAGGTCGAGCTCCACCTCCAGGTAGTGGTCCCGGAAGGTGTGGTTCTGGGCGGGGTCGAGGACCTCCAGCAGGGCGGCGGCCGGGTCGCCCCGGAAGTCGCTGCCCACCTTGTCGATCTCGTCGAGGAGGACGACCGGGTTCATCGAGCCGGCCTCCTTGACCGCCCGCACGATCCGCCCCGGCAGCGCGCCGACGTAGGTGCGCCGGTGGCCGCGGATCTCGGCCTCGTCGCGGACGCCGCCGAGCGCCACCCGCGCGAACCTCCGCCCCATGGCGCGGGCCACGCTCTCCCCGAGGGAGGTCTTGCCGACGCCGGGCGGGCCGACCAGGGCGAGCACCGCGCCGCCGGCCCGCCGTCCGCCGGCCCGCTCCCCGGCGTCGCCGTCCCGGCCCGACGGGGCCGTCCCCCGCTCGGCGCGGCGCTTGCGGACGGCCAGGTACTCGACGATGCGCTCCTTGACCTCCTCCAGCCCGGCGTGGTCGGCGTCCAGGACGGCGCGCGCGCCGGCGATGTCGTAGGCGTCCTCGGTCCGCTCGTTCCAGGGCATCTCCAGGACGGTGTCCAGCCAGGTGCGGATCCAGCCGCTCTCCGGGCTCTGGTCGGAGGCGCGCTCCAGCCGGTCGACCTCCTTGAGCGCGGCCTCGCGGACCTTCCCGGGGAGGTTCGCGGCCTCCACCCGGGCCCGGTAGTCGTCGCTCTCGTCGCCGCTCTCGCCGTTCAGCTCGGCCAACTCCTTGCGGACGGCCTCCAGTTGGCGGCGGAGCAGGAACTCGCGCTGCTGCTTGTCCACGCCCTCCTGGACGTCCTTGGCGATGGCCTCGGCGACGTCCTGCTCGGCGAGGTGGTCCCTGAGCCAGCCCGTCGCCAGTCTCAGCCGCTCCACCGGGTCGAGGGTCTCCAGCAGCCTCACCCGCTGCTCGGTGCCCAGGAACGGGCTGTAACCGGAGTTGTCGGCGAGCTGCCCGGCGTCGTCGATCTGCTGGACGCGGTCCACGACCTGCCAGGCGCCGCGCTTGCGCAGCCAGGTGGTGGCCAGCGCCTTGTACTCCCTGACCAGCTCGGCGACCGCGCCGGGGGCGGGGGCCGGGCCGTCGGGGCCGCCGGGGACCTCCTCGATCTCGGTGCCCTCCACCCACAGCGCGGCGCCCGGCCCGGTGGTGCCGGCGCCGATCCGCACCCGGCTCAGGCCGCGGATCAGCGCTCCGGGATCGCCGTCGGCGAGCCGTCCGACCTGTTCCACCCGGCCGAGCACGCCGATGCCCGCGTAGGTGCCGTCCACGCGCGGCACCAGCAGCACCCGCGGCTTCGCCCCCTTCTCGGGGGTCTTCTCCGGACGCTCACCGTTTCCCGTCGTTCCCGTCGTTCCAGTCGTTCCCGCCGCCGCGCTCTCGCCGTCCCTCCCCAGGGCGGACTGGGCGGCCTCCACCGCGGCCCGCACCTCGGAGTCGGACAGGTCCAGCGGCACCACCATGCCGGGCAGCACCACCTCGTTGTCCAGCGGCAGCACGGGCAGGGTGAGCGTTGTGGGCGACAGAGCCATGATCTCTCCCTCGGCAGGCAAATTGAGCTAAGAGGACTCAATGTCTTGTCAATGCCCGGCCGCGGGCGTGTGTTCCCGCGCACACGTTCGCCCTGAGCGATCGCCCCGTTCGACACATCCGCCGCACCGGGCGCACCGGGCGCACCGGACGCCGGCAGCGCCCTCCGGCGCCCCCGACGCCCCTCGTTTCCCTTCCTCCCACGTCACCGGCAGGATGGGCGCATGTCGTTCCTCCACGAGACAGCGGAACTCCCCCGGGTCCTGGACCGCCGCGAGGGTCCCCACGGCGAGGTGGTGCTGCGGCGACACGGGAAGCTGCTCCAGATCATCGCCAACGGCTGCTTCCTGATGGACACCTCCGACGGCCGCTCCGAGCGGCTGCTGGTCCGCGCCGCGCTGGAGGAGCTGGACGCCTCCGGCGTCCGCCCCGCGCCCGGTGTGCTGATCGGCGGGCTCGGCGTCGGTTTCTCCCTCGCCGAGGCGGTGGACGAGCCGCGCTGGGGACGGATCACCGTGGTCGAGCGGGAGGAGGCCGTCATCGACTGGCACCGCGACGGACCGCTGGCCGCCGTCTCCGCCGGGGCGTCGGCCGACCCGCGCGTGGAGATCCTCCACGCCGACCTGGCGGCGCACCTGGCGGCGGACGACGAGCCCTACGACGCGCTGTGCCTGGACGTCGACAACGGCCCCGACTGGACCGTCACCGAGGACAACGACTCGCTCTACTCCCCCGCCGGACTCGCCGCCTGCGCCCGACGGCTCACCCCGGGCGGGGTGCTCGCCGTGTGGTCCGCGCAACCGTCCCCGGCGTTCGAGGACGCCCTGCGCGATGCCGGTTTCGTCCGGGTGCGCACCGAAGAGATACCCGTCGCCCGAGGCGTCCCGGACGTGGTCCACCTCGCCACCCGACCGGCGTAGCGCGCCTCACGGCGGCCCTCTACGCTGCTCCCAGAAACCGAACAGCAGGGCTGAGGCGCGCATGGACCACAGGAACACGACGCAGACGCACGGCAGCGGCACCCCCACGGCGGCCACCCCGGGTGCCCAGCGCAGGGTTCTGGTCGTGGAGGACGACCCGACGATCACCGAGGCGCTCGCGGCGCGGTTGCGCGCCGAGGGCTTCCAGGTCAGGACGGCCGGGGACGGCCCGGCCGCGGTGGAGGCGGCCGAGGCGTGGCAGCCCGACCTGCTGGTGCTGGACGTGATGCTGCCGGGCTTCGACGGCCTGGAGGTGTGCCGCCGGGTGCAGGCCCAGCGGCCGGTGCCGGTGCTGATGCTCACCGCCCGCGACGACGAGACCGACATGCTGGTCGGCCTCGGGGTCGGCGCGGACGACTACATGACCAAGCCCTTCTCCATGCGGGAACTGGTCGCCCGGGTCCACGTGCTGCTGCGCCGCGTCGAGCGGGCCACGCTCGCCGCGACCTCGCCGCGCTCGGGCACCCTGCGGCTGGGCGAGCTGGAGATCGACCACGCCCAGCGTCGGGTGCGGGTCTCGGGCCGGGACGTCCACCTCACCCCGACCGAGTTCGACCTGCTGGTCTGCCTGGCCAACTCGCCGCGCGCGGTGCTCTCGCGCGAGCAGCTCCTGGCCGAGGTGTGGGACTGGGCGGACGCCTCGGGCACGCGCACGGTCGACAGCCACATCAAGGCACTGCGCCGGAAGATAGGCGCGGAGCGGATACGCACCGTCCACGGTGTCGGTTACGCCCTGGAGGCCCCCGCGCCGGCCTCCGACTGGGCCTGAGCGGGCCGGGCGTGCGCAAGACGGACCCGAGCCGCCTGCGGTCCCTGTGGGGTCGGTTCTGGGAGGGCCTGCGGCCCGTGGACCCCAGACGCTCGGTCAAGGCCGCGCTGGGCGCGCTGGTGATCGTCACCGTGGCGATCACCACGGTGCTGACCATCGTCGCGTTCTACTCGGCGATCGAGCTGCGGGTGATCGCCCTGCTCGCGGTGATCGCCTCGCTGGTGGTCACCCAGTTCGTGGCGCACGGCCTGGCCGAGCCGCTGGACGAGATGACGGACGCGGCCCGCTCGATGGCCCGCGGCGACTACAGCCGGCGGGTCCGCGTCGAACGCCGGGACGAACTGGGCGAGCTGGCCGACACCTTCAACCGCATGGCCGCCGACCTGGAGTCCGCCGACCGGCACCGCAAGGAGCTGGTGGCCAACGTCTCCCACGAGTTGCGCACCCCGATCGCGGCGCTGCGCGCGGTGCTGGAGAACGTGGTCGACGGGGTCTCGGAGGCCGACCCGGTGACCATGGACACCGCGCTGAGGCAGACCGAGCGGCTGGGCCGCCTCGTGGAGCACCTGCTGGACCTGTCCCGGCTCGACAACGGCGTGGTGCCGCTGCACACCCGGCGCTTCGAGGTGTGGCCGTACCTGTCGGGGGTGCTCAAGGAGGCCAACATGACCAAGGGCCAGGGGCACTCCCGCACGGACGTCCACCTGCACCTGGACGTCTCCCCCTCGGGCCTGGTCGCCCACGCCGACACCGAGCGACTGCACCAGGTGGTCGCCAACCTCATCGACAACGCCGTCAAGCACAGCCCTCCCCATGGCCGGGTGACCGTGCGCGCGCGGCCCGGACGGGCTCCGCTGAGCCTGGAGCTGGAGGTCCTGGACGAGGGTCCGGGCATCCCCGAGGCGGACCGCGAGCGGGTCTTCGAACGCTTCGACCGCTCGGCCTCGGCCAAGAGCGGCGACGGTGGCACGGGGCTGGGACTGGCCATCGCGCGCTGGGCGGTGGACCTCCACGGCGGGCGGATCAGGGTGGCCGAATCCCCACGCGGTTGCCGGATCCTTGTCACACTTCCAGGTGATACGTCAAGACCGGAGTTGACGTAGGCTTCCCAAGGGACAGGCCACGGCGGATCGGGTGGGACACCCGCTCCGCGGGCCTCTCCATCCCTGAAACCGCAGAACCGAGTGTGTTTCCCACCACGGAACACGCCGAAACATGTCGCAGGATGTGACTTAGGCGACGCCAACCCCATGCCGACTCCACCGAACGGCGCAAGGGGCGTAGCCTTTATTTCTGCTGTCCACCAACACAGGTAAGCGGAAGAGGGCGGTTGCCGCCGTGTCGCCACAGGCCCCCAAGACTTCGAGCTCCCCTACCACCGAGCAGGACGGACAGGGAAAGACTCCCGCCGCCGGCTTCGGTGCCAACGAGTGGCTCGTCGACGAGATCTACCAGCAGTACCTCCAGGACCCGAACTCGGTCGACCGGGCCTGGTGGGACTTCTTCGCCGACTACAAGCCGGGACAGGCCGCCGGAGGAGCCGCGGCCCCCACTGCCTCGAAGCCTCCGGCCCAGCCTCAAGCTCCCCGGCCACCCCAGGCTCAGCAGACCCCGGCACGGTCCGCGCCCCCCGCCGCGCCGGCGGCTTCCGCCCCGGCTCCGGCCCCGGCTCCGGCTCCGGAGAAGAAGCCCGCCGAGCCCGCCGCCAAGCCCGCGGCACAGGCCGAGCCGGAGAAGCGTGAGCCGGCCGGCAAGGCCCAGGCCAAGCCCGAGCAGGGGCAGGAGGCCGGGCCGGAGTACGTGCCGCTGCGCGGTCCGTCCGCCGCGGTCGCCCGCAACATGAACGCCTCGCTGGAGCTGCCCACCGCCACCTCGGTGCGCGCGGTCCCGGTGAAGCTGTTGATCGACAACCGCATCGTCATCAACAACCACCTCAAGCGCGCCCGCGGCGGCAAGGTGTCCTTCACGCACCTGATCGGCTACGCCATGGTGAAGGCGCTCAAGGCGATGCCGTCGATGAACCACTCGTACACCGAGAAGGACGGCAAGCCGACCCTCGTCAAGCCGGACCACGTCAACCTCGGTCTGGCCATCGACCTGGTGAAGCGGGGCGGCGACCGCCAGCTCGTCGTGGCCGCCATCAAGAAGGCCGAGACGCTGACCTTCTTCGAGTTCTGGCAGGCCTACGAGGACATCGTCCGCCGCGCCCGCGCGGGCAAGCTGACGATGGAGGACTTCTCCGGCGTCACCGCCTCGTTGACCAACCCCGGCGGCATCGGCACCGTCCACTCGGTGCCGCGCCTGATGCCCGGTCAGGGCGTGATCCTGGGCGTCGGCGCGATGGAGTACCCGGCCGAGTTCCAGGGCACCTCGCAGGACACCCTGAACAAGCTGGGCATCTCCAAGGTCATGACGCTGACCAGCACGTACGACCACCGGGTGATCCAGGGCGCCGCCTCCGGCGAGTTCCTGCGGATCATCCACCAGCTCCTGCTCGGCGAGGACGGCTTCTACGACGAGATCTTCGAGGCGCTGCGCATCCCCTACGAGCCGGTCCGCTGGCTCAAGGACATCGACACCAGCCACGACGACGACGTCACCAAGGCCGCCCGCGTCTTCGACCTGATCCACTCCTACCGGGTCCGCGGCCACGTCATGGCCGACACCGACCCGCTGGAGTACAAGCAGCGCAAGCACCCCGACCTCGACATCACCGAACACGGACTCACCCTGTGGGACCTGGAGCGGGAGTTCGCGGTCGGCGGCTTCGCCGGCAAGTCGGTGATGAAGCTGCGCGACATCCTGGGCGTGCTCCGCGACTCGTACTGCCGCACCACCGGCATCGAGTACATGCACATCCAGGACCCCAAGCAGCGCAAGTGGATCCAGGACCGCGTCGAGCGTCCGCACTCCTCGTTCGACCGTGACGAGCAGTTGCGCATCCTGCGCCGGCTGAACGCCGCCGAGGCCTTCGAGGTCTTCCTCCAGACCAAGTACGTCGGCCAGAAGCGGTTCTCGCTGGAGGGCGGCGAGTCCGTCATCCCGCTGCTGGACGCGGTGCTCGACGCCGCCGCCGAGGCGCGGCTGGACGAGGTCGTCATCGGCATGGCCCACCGCGGCCGGCTGAACGTGCTGGCCAACATCGTGGGCAAGTCCTACGCCCAGATCTTCCGCGAGTTCGAGGGCAACCTCGATCCGAAGTCGATGCACGGCTCCGGCGACGTGAAGTACCACCTGGGCGCCGAGGGCACCTTCACCGGCCTGGACGGCGACCAGATCAAGGTCTCGCTGACCGCCAACCCCTCCCACCTGGAGGCCGTCGACCCGGTGCTGGAGGGCGTGGCCCGCGCCAAGCAGGACATCATCGGCAAGGGCGGCACCGACTTCACCGTCCTGCCCGTCCTGCTCCACGGCGACGCGGCCTTCGCGGGCCAGGGCGTGGTGGCCGAGACCCTCAACATGTCGCAACTGCGCGGCTACCGCACCGGCGGCACCGTGCACGTGGTCATCAACAACCAGGTCGGCTTCACCGCTCCTCCCGAGTCGGCGCGCTCCTCGATGTACGCCACCGACGTGGCGCGGATGATCGAGGCGCCGATCTTCCACGTCAACGGCGACGACCCGGAGGCCTGCGTCCGCGTGGCGCGCCTGGCCTTCGAGTTCCGCCAGGCGTTCAACAAGGACGTGGTGATCGACCTCATCTGCTACCGCCGTCGCGGCCACAACGAGACGGACAACCCGTCCTTCACCCAGCCGCTGATGTACGACCTGATCGACAAGAAGCGCTCGGTGCGCAAGCTCTACACCGAGTCGCTGATCGGCCGGGGCGACATCACCCTGGAGGAGGCGGAGCAGGCGCTCCAGGACTTCCAGGGCCAGTTGGAGAAGGTCTTCACCGAGGTCCGGGAGGCGACCACCACCCCGCTCCCGATGGAGCCCGAGGCGCCGCAGCCGGAGTTCCCGGTGGCGGTGGAGACGGGTGTCGGCGAGGAGGTCCTCAAGCGGATCGCCGAGTCCCAGGTCAACATCCCCGAGCGGATCACCGTCCACCCCAGGCTGCTGCCGCAGCTCCAGCGCCGCGTGGCGATGGTGGAGGAGGGCAAGATCGACTGGGGCATGGGCGAGACTCTGGCCATCGGCTCGCTGCTGATGGAGGGCATCCCCGTCCGGCTCGCCGGACAGGACTCCCGCCGCGGCACCTTCGGCCAGCGCCACGCCGTCCTCATCGACCAGAACACCGGCGAGGACTACACCCCGCTGCTGTACCTGTCGGAGGACCAGGCCCGCTTCAACGTCTACGACTCGCTGCTGAGCGAGTACGCGGCGATGGGCTTCGAGTACGGCTACTCCCTGGCCCGTCCCGAGGCGCTGGTGATGTGGGAGGCGCAGTTCGGCGACTTCGCCAACGGCGCCCAGACGGTGGTCGACGAGTTCATCTCCTCGGCCGAGCAGAAGTGGGGCCAGACCTCCGGCGTCACGCTGCTGCTGCCGCACGGCTACGAGGGCCAGGGACCGGACCACTCCTCGGGCCGGATCGAGCGCTTCCTCCAACTGTGCGCGCAGAACAGCATGACGGTCGCGATGCCGACCCTGCCGTCGAACTACTTCCACCTGCTGCGCTGGCAGGTCCACAACCCGCACCACAAGCCGCTGATCGTCTTCACCCCGAAGTCGATGCTCCGGCTCAAGGCGGCGACCTCCAAGGCGTCGGAGTTCACCTCCGGCGGCTTCCGGCCGGTCATCGGCGACTCCTCGGTCGACCCGGCGCAGGTCAACAAGGTCGTCTTCTGCTCCGGCAAGATCTACTACGACCTCGACGCCGAGCGCAGGAAGCGGGGCGTGACCGACACCGCGATCATCCGGCTGGAGCGGCTCTACCCGCTGCCCGGCAAGGAGATCCAGGAGGAGATGGCGCGCTACGGCAACGCCTCGAAGATCGTCTGGGCCCAGGAGGAGCCGGCGAACCAGGGTGCCTGGCCGTTCATCGCGCTCAACCTGGTGGACCACCTGGACGTGTTCATCGGGGCCGGCAAGGCGCCGAGCGCGTACCGGCTGCGCCGGGTCTCGCGCCCGTCGTCCTCCTCCCCGGCGGTCGGTTCGGCCAAGCGTCACCAGGCCGAGCAGCAGCAGCTCATCAACGAGGTCTTCGACCTCTGAGGGGCCGACCCCTGAGGGGCCGATGAGAACCTCTCGGCCGGTCGGACCGGTTGACGGTCCGTCGGACAGAAGCGGCGGGGCCCACCGTACGGTGCGTACGGTGGGCCCCGCCGTCTGCGTCCTTCCCCCTCAGCCCAGGTAGGGCTCGTGGTCCCAGTACGGCCGCGCCCGCCGGCGGGCGGAGAGGGTGTGGGGGTGCTGCGCGCCCAGGGTGCGGGTCAGCCGCTGGAGGGCGTCCTCCTCCAGCTTGCCCGCCTCCTCGCTCTCCCGCAGGGAGCGCAGGTCCCAGGCGAGCGCGACCATGCAGGAGAGGGTGAGGGGATGGTCCTCGCCCAGCACCCGGTGGGCGCGGCGCAGGGTGTCCCGGCCGAGCTCCGCGGCCTCCTCCAGCCGGCCGATGAAGCTCCGGCCGGCGGTGGTGTTCAGCGCGCACCCCAGGGTGGCCGGGTGGTCGTCGCCGAGCAGGGTGCGCATCCCGATCAGCGCCTGCTCGAACATGTTGAGCGCCCCGGCCCGGTCGCCCTCGGCCTGCATCACCAGACCGACGTTGGACTGCATCGCGGTGGGGACCGGGTGGGCCTGGCCGACCAGCGCGCGGTAGCCGTCCTCGGCCTCGGCGATCAGATCGCGGGCCTGGTAGACGTCCCCGTACTCGCGGAGGTGGTTGCCGTAGTCGGTGATCAGGGCGAGCGTGTGGTGGTGGCCCCGGCCGGAGACCCTCTCGCGCTGCTCCAGCAGTTCGGCCAGCTCCGCTCCCAGGTCCGGGTGGCCGCCGCCCGCCCGGCGCCGGCACATCAGGAGGCTGTGCCGGGCGGACAAGGTCTGCGGATGCTGCTCGCCCAGGACCTGGACGTGCAGCCGCACTCCGCGCTCCTGCCGTGCCAGCGCCTCCTGGTACCGGCCCATCAGCCGCAGGTCGCGGACGCAGGCGTTGCCCGAGTTGAGCGTGGCGGGGTGCCGGGCCCGCAGCACGGCCTCGCGCTTGCCGAGGGTGTCCTGGTCCATCTCGTACGCCTCGCGGTAACGGCCCATCAGCCGCAGCGAGACTCCCAGGTTGTGTTGGGCGTTGAGCGTGACCCACTCCTCGGGACCGAGGAGCCGGTGGGCCTTCTCGACCACTTCCTCCTGCATGCGCAGGGACTCGGCGTACCGACCCAGGTAGCGCTGGTCGGCGGCGAGACAGCTAAAGGCCGTCACCAGCGCCAACTCGTCCGACTCCGCCGCGGCGCGCAACCGCTTCAGGCGCGTGCGGTCCAGTTCGTAGGCCTCCTGGAACCGGCCGGCGGCGCGCAGGATGTTGCCCTGTTGGGTCGTCAGGTTGAGCATCGCCTGATCGTCCGGGGCCAGCAGCGCCGTCCACCGCTCGCGGACCTGCTCGGCCAGGTCGGCGCCGACGCCGTACTCGCCGCTGGCGAAGCAGTACCGCAGGCAGTTCAGGACCAGGGTCTGGGTGCGGGGTTCCGTGTCGTCCAGCGCCCCCGACGTCTCCAGGTGGGGCATCAGCTCCGCGTAGCGGGGCCACTGCCTGCTGTCCATCGGATCGCCCGGGTCGGCCGCGGCGAGCACCCGGCGCACCACGTCCCGGTAGGTGTCGCGGTCCTCGCCGGCGGTGAGCCGGCTGACGATGTTGTGCACGACGCGGTGCATGAGCACGGATTCCTGCTGGTCCCTCGGCTCGGGGCCGGAGGAGACGGAGAGGCTGCGCGAGTCCCGTACGAGGATGGAGTAGTTGGCCAGGGAGTCCAGCGCGCGGGGCCAGTCGGGCAGGTCGGCCGCGATCCACCTGAGGTGTTCCGGCAGGTCGTTCTCGGGAAGGCCGCGGACCAGGCCGAGCGGGATCCTGCCGGGGGTGAAGGAGGTGCACAGCATCAGCAGTTCCACCGCCCGGGGTTCGGACTGGCGGAGCTTGTTGATCAGCATCGACCACGAGGTGAGCAGGGAGCGTGGATACTCCCCCGGCGCGGCCGTCTGGTCCAGGGGGCTGAGCTCGCCCGAGCGCACCCTGCGCAGGTACTCGGACACCTCCATGTGCGACTCGCCCAACCAGGCTGCGGCGTGTGCCAGTTGCAGCGGCAGGTCCTGGAACTCGGCGGCGACCTGGTCGGCCTCCTCGGCGGAGACGTGCGGCGCCCGGCGCATCAGGTAGCCGGTGGACTCGTTCCGCCGGAAGGCGGGCACCTCCACGACGTCCATGACCTCGCGCCAGCCGCGGTTGCGGGCGGTGACCAGCACGTGGCCGGAGCCTCCCTGGGGGAGCACTCGGGCGGCGTCCTCGATGTCCTCCCAGCCGTCGAAGACCAGCAGCCAGCGTCCGTGCGGCTCGCCACGGCGCAGGGCCTCGCGGACCGCCCTGATCCGTCCGCCCGGCTCCGAACCGACGTGCAGTCCGAACTCGACGGCCAGTTCGCCGAACCGGTCGCGCTGGGTGCCGCGCTGGTCGGAGTTGACCCACCACACCACGTCGTAGTCGGAGCTGAAGCGGTGCGCGTACTCGGCGGCGAGCTGCGTCTTGCCGATGCCGGACATGCCGACGAGCGCGCAGGCGGCCGTCCCCCGCGCCGAGTCCATCAGCCGCTGCTGGAGTTCGTTGAGGAGATCGTCGCGCCCGGTGAACCGCCTGTTCCGGCGGGGCACCTCGCCCCAGATGGCGGGCGGGTCGTTGGGGTATCGGGAGCCGGTGCCGACCGCCGCCGGCCAGGGGGTGGCGGGGGTGAGGGAGAGCCGGGCCAGCAGCCTGCGCTCGGCCTCGTCCTCGCCGACGTCCCACAGGTCGACCGGTTCCAGCACGGCGGTCGCGGGGAGCAGGGGGCGGCTGGTCAGGTTGACGGCGGCGAAGCGTTCGGCGTTGTCGGCGACGAAGCCGCGCAGCACCTCGTTCCACTCCCCTTCGGGGCGGGGACCGAGCTGGAAGAACCAGTCGCCGAGCACCAGGAGCACCCGTCCGCTGGCGAGCAGCAGGTCGCCCAGCGCGTGCTCCAGTCGCTGCTCGCGGGGAGGGTCCCAGCGGTGGAGGGTGACGCGGTGGCCGTGGGCCTCCAGCCGGTGGGCGATCCAGGTGGCCCACGATCGGTGGTGGCCGGGGAAGGCCACCAGGATGTGCTGTGCTCCCCGCTCCGGTGCACCGCTCTCGGCGGGGTGCCGCTGAGCGCCCATGCGCGCGTCTCCCTCGTTGCCGGCCCGCGTCGCCTCTTGACCACGCGGAAGAATGTTACCGAACGTAATGGAAAGGTCACAGGGGAACGGGCCGGGACGGCGCGGCACCGTGCCGCCCCAACTCCGCGTGGTGTCGCTCCAGTCCCGCCGCGAACTCCCTTCCCGCGGGCGTGAGTCGGTCCGATTCCCGCAGGATCGGCAGTGCCTCGGCGACCTGTGCCCGGTAGTCCTCGCCGCGGACGCGGGCCGCCTTCCGGGCGGTGGGCGTGGCACCGGGACGCTCGGCGAGCCGGTGCCACAGATCGGCGAGCGCGAGGTGTGCGAACGCGCCCTGGAGCACGCCTCCCAGCGGGCGGGGATCGCGACGCCAGGGCACCCGGTGAACGGCGCCGCCGCCGGACCGGTGGAGCGCGACCGCCTCGCCGAGCACCGCGAGCTTGCTGTGCTGGAGTTCGTGGACCAGCACCTCCGCCATCCGCGACGCGGTCTCCGGGAGGAAGGTGAACACCGCCCAGGGCGCCGCCCGCAGCGTGGCGCTCGACGCCTCCCCCGCCGCCGGGGGCAGCGGAACCAGCGAACGGACCTGCGCGGCGACCTCGGCCGCGCGCGGGGGGTCGGCCGAGGTCAGCAGTGTCAGCGCGGCCCGCCAGCGCGCCGGCCACGGCCGCGGGGCGCGCGGCCCCCACGGGTGCGGGCGCGGCGCCGGCAGGCCGACGGCCGCCGCCGTGGCCCGGTCCAGGCAGGCGTCCTCCAGCCGGGCGCCGCCGCCCGGCAGGGCCCACGGCTCCCACCAGCCCGCCGGAGCCGTCCCGGTGCGTGAGCGGGGCCACACCGTGACGGTGCGCCGGCCCTCGGGGGTCAGTCGGAGGCTGTGCGGTCCGGCGACCAGCCGCACCCGCGGCGTGCCCGCGCGGTACGCGCCGACGCCGGGGAGCGCCAGCAGGCCGTCCCGGGTGCGCACGGTGGTCCGGAACCCGATCCGCGCGTGGAGGGCGGCGGCGACCGCGACCGCGCCGAGGTGCGCCGCCAACTCGTCGGGGCCCGTGTGGGCGGGGGCGTTGAGCGCCGCCACGAGGTGGACGCCGACGAAGGGGTGGCCCAGGGCCGTCCGCACGGCCGAGGGGTGGTGGCGGTCGGCCTGTTCGAGCAGCCGCCGGTGCCCGGCGACGGCCTCCTTCTCGTCGGGCCGCGTGTCGGCGTGGGAGAGCCGGTCCAGCAGGGCTCTGAGCAGGACCAGGCGGCGGCTGTGGAGGACGGCCCGCAGCAGCGCGCCGTCCTCGGCCACCGGGCGGGTGCGGGCCACGCGGGCCACCGTCACCGAGGGCACCACGAACGCGGTCGGCACGGCTCCCACCTGTCCCCTCCCCCGTCTCCCCCGTCGTCCCGACGTGTGGAATGGCCGATACACACACCGTGCCGTGGCACGGTCGGGGCGGTCGGCGCGGTCGCGCCCCTACCCGCCCGCGGACCCGTCGTCCCTCCAGCTCTCGGTGAAGTCCGCCGGGTTGCGCAGCACGTGGTCGACCGCGTCGGTCAGGGCGGGGTCGTCCAGGATGGACAGGGTGCGCAGGTCCACGCCGGTGAGGTCGGGCAACGGCGGTGGGCAGGAAGGCCGCCGGGCCGTCCCGGCGGACGCTGGGTCGCGCTGTCGCGGCACGGTCTTCTCCTCCCCTGACGCACCCCCGTAGGCGCCACCGTCGGAGCAGTGTTCTTTCCCGAGCGCCTTGACACGGAAACCCGTTCGATACGTGGCGCCGATCATTCGGTTTCCCTTTCCGCCACCCGTGCGCGCACCTCCCGGACCTCGGCCTCGGGAGGTTCGGTGCCCTCCTCGGCCAGCCTCCGCCACTCCGCCTCGGCCGCGCGGTGGTCGGCGAGCGCGGCACGGGGACGGCCCAGCCGTTCGTAGAGGAATCCCCGTCCGCGCAGGGCACGGGCGGCCGTGGCCGAGGCGCGTGTGCCGGCCGCCTCGCGCGCCTCGCGCAGCGCGGCGTTCCAGGCGGCCTCCGCCGGCGAGGAGTCGTCCCGCGAGGCCGGTTCGGGGAAGTCCGCCCGCGCCTCGCCGAGCGCGAGCCACGCCTCGGCCCGCCAGGCGGCCTCGGGCGCCTTCCGGGCCGCCCGCTCCAGCAGGTGGCAGCCCTCGTACAGGTCGGGCAGGAAGCGTTCGCGTCGGTACCGCCCCACCAGGGCGCGCCCCAGGAGGAGGTGCAGCCGGCTCTGGAGGGAGGCGTCGTCGGGCGCGTTGGTGAGCGCCTCCCGCAGCAGTCCCTCGGCGCGGTCCGGCCGGCCGGCCTCGTCCAGCAGCATCCCGCCCCACTCCAGGAGCAGTTCGCAGCGCTCCGGGCTGTCGGGGTCGGCCCGGGACTCGGCCTCGGCGTAGGCGCGGTCGGCCGCCTCCCAGTCGCCGGCGTCGTGGTGGACGGCGGCCCGTGCGCGCAGGCAGCGCAGCAGCAGTGCGTCGTCGCCGTCCGCCGCCGCCTCGGCCCGGTCCAGGAGCTCCAAGAGCTCTTGGAGGTCCGGGAGACCGCCGCCTCGCTCGCCGTTCAGCCGCAGGGCGGCCACGAGATCGAGGAGGGCGGCGCAGCGGCGCCCGCCGGCGGCGCCCGCGGCGTCGAGCAGGTCGCAGGCGGCCCGCAGCTCGCGGGCGGCCTCGGCGGCCTCCCGGCTCGCACCGCCCCGCACACGGGCCAGTTCGAGCAGCACCCGGCCGAGCCGCAGCCGCCTGGTCCGTTCGATCTCCGGCGGGGGCGGACCGTCCTCCCCGGTGACGGCGCGCAGGGTCTCCTCGGCCTCCAGCAGGCGCTCCGGGTCCCGTTCCACCAGCCACAGCCCGTACTGGGCGGCGGCGCGCTCCAGCGCCGTCTCCACGCCGCTCCCGGTCAGCAGTCCGACCGCCCGGCGCAGCAGTCGGCGGTGGTGGTCGAGGTCGCGTCCGAGGTCGCCGGACTGGGCCAGGGCGCGCAGGGTCCGGCCCAGCAGCAGCCGTGCCCGCTCCCCGCCGCCGGCGTCCAGGGCCGACTCCGCCAGGGCCCGCGCCTGACGCAGGGGTTCCCGGTCGCGCTGGGACCGCCACTGGACCAGCAGGCGCTCCGCCTCGTCCAGCAGGTCGGGGACGGGACGCACCGGCTGGTACCAGCGGACCACACGGGCCGGCACCTCGGCGAACAGTTCGTCCCCCGGCTCCGCCGCCTCCCCGGCGTCGTCTCCGAACGGTCCGTCGGGGTCGGGGACGTCGATCGGCGTCCCCTCCAGCGGGGCCCGGCCGGTGAGTCGGGCCACGGCGAGCGCGGGGAAGTTCCGCGTCCCCTGGCCGAAGCGCTGGGCGACGTACTCCGAGACGTGTTTGAGCAGCAGCACCGCCACGTCCCGGTCCAGCATCGGCAGCAGGCGCTCCCGCACACCGGGCGCGAAGGCGTAGCGCGGGCCCGGCGACCGCTCCAGGTCGGACAGGCGTTCCAGCAGGCCGCCGAGGAGCACCTCGGCCAGCTCCGTCGGCCCGGTGTGGGGCAGCATCGTCTCCTGCACCAGCCGGATGACCGGCAGCACCAGCGGCACCGCCGCCAGGTGCACCGCCAGTTCGAGGGCGCCGGGCGAGGCGCCGGCCCGGAAGGCGCGCAGCCTCGCCTCCGGGGTGCGCGCGCCGGGGTCGGGAGGAGACACGGGCCGGGCCGGGTGGTGGGGCAGCACCCAGGCCGCCGCGCCGCGCACCGTGTGCGGGCCGCCTGCGCCGAGCAGCCGCGCCCAACTGCCCAGCGCCTGCGGGGTCGGCGGCAGGACGGGGACGGAACGCGCGCCCGGCGGGGGAACGGGCCCGTATCCGTCGGGCACGAACCCGAGGGACACCCCGCCGGCGCCGCCGGTCTCACGGACCAGCGCCCCGGGTTCGGCGGGCAGCGCGGTGTGCCGCCACAGCCTCGGCGGCAGCGGCTGGACGACGGCCAGCGGCGCCCCCGCCGACCAGCGGTGCAGCAGCCGCTGGGCGCCGCCGGACTGCCACAGCGGGCCGACGCAGTCGCTGACGACCAGGGTCAGCCGGCGGCCGGTGGTGTCGCGGTACCGGTCGGCGGCGCGCGGCCGGGCGTGCGCCGGATCCGGCCCGGTGCCGATGAGGGGGGTGCCGTCCCGCGCCGGGTGCAGGTAGTGCACCCGGACGTCGCGGAACACCCCGAGTTGCTCGCAGGCCTGCCGCAGCCGGTCGAGGGTGGACTGCCAGACCGAGGTGGTCGGCGTGGCGTCCATCAACAGCCGGATCTCGCGCTCCTGCCGCGCGGCGGGGCGGAAGACGGGCCGCACCACGCCCTCGCGCGCGACGCGTTCGGCGGTGGCCTCCTCGTCCAGCGTCCTCCCGGGCGGGTGGGGCGGCGGTGGGCGGTAGCCGTGCAGCGGGCGCAGGGCGCGCTGGAGCGCCGGCACTCCGGACGCCGCCTTGGCCGAGGGGGCGCGCACGGGGAAGGCATGGGCGTGGCCGGTGCCGTGCCGGGCCGGGGCGTACAGCGAGACGGCGCCGGTCCGCTCCGCGGTGTCGGGGGACGTCCCCCCTCCGGTGCCGGAGGGGAGGTGGGGCGCGGGGTCCCCGGTGGGCGGTGCCGGGGCGGTCGGTGGGTCCGCCGCGGGGTCCGGGTCCCGCGGCGGCTCTCCGGTGCCGTCCGTGGCGGGGACGAGCCGGAGGGCCAACCACACGGCCTCGGCGATCTCCTCCGCCGTCGGATCCATCCCGACGCCGCGCAGCCGCGCGACGAGTTCCGCCAGCCGCCGGTCGGGGGTCGTCATCGGCCCATCACCCCGGACGGTCCAGCGGTCGCATCAGCATCTCGGCGAGCCGGTTGAGGGTGATCCGCTCGGCCCCGGCCGCGCGCTGCGTGAGGTACAGGGCGTTGAGCAGTTGGTCGGTGGCGACCACCCGGCCCGGCTCCCGCCGCAGGAAGCGCTCGACGAGTTCGCCTCCCTCGGCGAGGGCCTCCTCGCCGAGGTGGGCGGCCACCATGGCGGCGAGCTGCTTCTCCCCGGGGGGTTTGAGTTCGAGTTGGATGCAGCGGCGCAGCAGGGCCGCGGGGAAGTCGCGTTCGCCGTTGGAGGTCAGGACGATGAACGGGAAGACGGTGCAGCGCACCCTGCCGCCGCGGACGGTCGCGGTGGTGCCGTCGTCGGTGAGCACCTGTGCCTCCGGTTCCCGCTCGGCGGCGCGCTCCAGTTCCCGGATGGTGAACTCGCCCTCCTCCAGGACGTTGAGCAGGTCGTTGGGGAGGTCGATGTCGCTCTTGTCCAGTTCGTCGACGAGCAGTGCCCGTGGCAGCCCGTCCGCGGAGGGCAGCAGGGCCGTCCCCAGCGGGCCGAGGCGGATGTAGGAGCCGATGGGCGGACGCTCCACGGTTCCCGACGCGACGGCCCGCTCCAGTTGGACGTCCTGGAGCCTGCCGATGGCGTCGTAGTGGTAGAGCCCGTCCTGGAGCGTGGTGCGGCTGACCACGGGCCAGCGCAACACCCGCCCCAGCCCGAGTTCGTGGGCGACGGCGTGGGCGAGCGTGGACTTGCCGGTGCCGGGGTTTCCGGTGACCAGGAGCGGACGGCGCAGGTAGAGCGCGGCGTTGACCGCCTCGACCTCCTCGGGCCGCGGGTGCAGGTTCTCCACGAGGCGGCGTCGGACGCCGAGCCGGCGCGCGGTGTCGCCACCCCCGTCGCCGTTTCCGTCGCCGTCGCCGGCACCGGCACCGGCGAAGTCCCGCCAGGGCGGCGGGTCGGGCAGCCGCCGCACGCCGTCGTGCGGGAGGCCCGCTCCCCGGTAGATGCGCCAGTCACTCACTGCGGGCTCCTCACGCTGTCGGTGTCGGGGGCGCCGACGGCGGGACCTGGAGGGGCCCGCCGGGGAGCGGTGGCCTGTGCGGCGGATCGTAGAGCAGGACCATATGGCGCGCCCAGACCGCTTCCTGGTCATTCGTTCCGTGGTCGGCGTTGCGGCTGCGCAGGACGCGGACGTGTCCGGGCAGGTTGTCGGCGGTGCCGGCCTCCTCCAGCAGGTCCGCGACGCGCTTGTGGAAGTCCGCGCAGTCCGTGTGCCCCTCGACGTCGTACCTCCGCCACAGCGCCACGGCGTGTCCGGCGCTGAGCGCGGCGGCCAGGGCCGGGGCCCCGGGGTCGGCGCCGCCCCGGGCGCAGGAGACGGGCACGGCTCCCGCCGGGGCCGCGTGCAGCCGCGCGTAGCCGGCGTGCGGGCTCTCCCGCCAGGGTGCGTCGTGCCCGGGGACGGGGAGTTCGGCGTGGAGCGGGACCGCTTCGAGGGGCCCTTCGCGCACGCCCTTCCAGCGGGCGCGCCACTCCGGGGTGACGCCCTGGGTGTGCCGCTGTCCGTCCCGCAGGACGACGATGCGACGGCGGCCGATCGGCAGGGCGCGCGGGTTGAAGGGGTCCTGGGGGTCGGGGTCGCACAGCCGCCACTCGTCCACCGGTTCGTCGAACAGGGAGCGCGGCAGCACGAACTCGACGGCCGCCAGGTGCTCGTCGACGTCCCCGGCGTCGACGGCGGCGGCGAGCGCGCCGCGGATGGCCTGTCTCAGCCGGGCCCGGGGCACGCCCACGTCGTCCTGGTGGATCGGTGTGAGCCGGCCGTCGGGGAGGACGTGCGCGATCCGCCAGTGGTGGTTCCCGTAGAGGTCCGGGCCGATCTCCACCAGGACGTCCGCGCGGTCCGCGGCGGCCTCGGGCGTGCCGGTGTCGGTCAGGACGGAGGGGACCGTCTCGTTCCGTATGACGTCGTTGGGGAGGGAGAAGCGGCTGTCCTCGATCCAGTCGCGCAGTTCGGCCAGTACCCGCCGCTCGGCTCCGCCGTGCCGGGTCAGCACGGCGTGGACCTTCGCGGCGTACAGCACCGCCGCCTCCAGTTCCAGCGGGCCGCCGTAGAGCAGTCCGGCCCCCTCGCGCCAGCCGCGCGGGGGGTGGGCCTCGGGGGTGTGGGGAGGTCGCAGGACGTGGCGGCGGACCTCGTTGACCGCCTCCAGGACCTGTCCCGCCCCGCCGGGCGGCGGCAGCCGGGCGAACAGGTCGTACAGCCGGGCCCGGGGCCGGCCGGTGAAGGCGAGCGCCCGCTGGTCCAGTTCGCGGTGGAGGCGCGGCCAGGAGAAGTGGGGGGAGGCGACCCGACGGTGGTGGTGGGCGTCGTGGGCGCGCAGCACCTCGTGGAACAGCCTGTCGCCGCCTCCGCCCTCGTCGCACAGGGCGCGGAGCGCGGTGACGGGGGTCGCCTGGCCGAAACCGCCGCTGCCCGAGCCCTTGCAGACGCCGATGGCGGCGCCCCGTTCCAGGTCGACGACCGGGGCGCCGGAGCAGCCGGGCACGAGGAGGACGCCCCGGAGGACGACGGGCCCGTGCCGGCCGCCGAACGCCCGGCCGGTGCTGCCGAGGTACTCCTGTCCCCCGCCGGGGGCGTTCGTCCAGCCGTACACGCCCACCTCGGCGGGGGTGAGGGCCGTGCGGTCGCTGAGCCAGAGGCAGTCGGCGTCCTCGGACTCCGGTACGCGCAGGAGCGCCAGGTCGGGTGCGGGCCAGGGGGCCGGCGGCGCGTCGGGCCGGGCCGGTCGGGGCAGGCAGCGCACGAGTTCCGCGGTGAGCGACTCACCGCTCGACACCGTGACGCCGATGCCGCTCTCTCCCCTCAACACCGCACCCGCCCCCTTGCCGACGACATGGGCGCACGTCAACACCCAACCGGGGGCGACGAAGAAGCCGCTGCCCCAGAACCGGGCGCTGCGTCCGTCATACCCGTCGCCGGACGGCCCGATGCGCACCACGGCACCGCGGACGGCGCTTTCGAGGGAGTTCATCGGGCACACGGGGCGCACGGCGACACACCGGAACACGGCCCGGTGAGAACGACTGTGGGAATGTCCGTCATACGCACCCCGTCCCCCGTACGCGAAACGTACGGGAAGAGGCTAGTGCCCCCGTGCGACGGGCGGGAGTGGGCGTGGGGACGCCGGGTTCACGCCCCCGCACCGGCGGACGTCCCGTCGACGCCCGTCGGGTGCTCCGCCCGCCAGGTGAGGGTGACGCTCAGGGACGCCTTGGCCTCTCCGTCGGCGAGCACGGCGACCGTCCTGCCCGCCTTCGCCACGAGTTCGACGCCGAAGGTGGCGGAGACCTCGTCGGGGCGGGCGGCCCGGGCCGCGTCGAGCACCGCCGTGCCCATGCCGCCGATGAGTTCGCCCAGCCGACCGACCCGGCCGGCGAGGCGGTCGACCACCCCGACGTCCCGGAAGGCGAACTCCTCCTCCCCGAGGGCGCCGACCTCCTCCGCGTCGAGGACTCCGATCCGGGCGAGGACCTTCTCCCCGCCGGGCAGTTCGATCTCCTGGACCCTCCGCTCCACCGCTCCCCCGTCCCCCGACGTCGGCGACCGACCCGCGGGCGTTCCCCGCCGGCCGTCCCGCCAGGCTACCGGCGCGGCGTGGGGACGGGCGACCCCGCGACCACCGCCGGTACGGGCCGCTTCCGCGCCCGCTTACGCTGGCCCGTGGAGAAACACCCCTGCACACGGGAGCACCGATGTACTTCACCGACCGCGGCATCGAGGAGCTGGAACAGCGGCGTGGCGACGAGGAGATCACCTTCGGGTGGCTCTCCGAACAGCTACGGACCTTCGTCGACCTCAATCCGGACTTCGAGGTGCCCGTCGAGCGGCTCGCGACCTGGCTGGCCCGGCTGGACGACGAGGACGACTGACGGCGGCCGTCCGGCGCCCGCCCCGCCTCCGTTTCTGTTCCGTCTCCGTACCCGCCTCTGTTCCACCGCTTCTTCGCCGCTTCTCCGTTCCGCCCCGTTCCGGATTCCGTGCCGCGAACGGGGCGGAGCGTTTTCTTGACTTCTCGGCACCACGATATATCGTGTGTCTTCAGAGACGCGATATGTCGTCGCGTGCCGAGACAGGGGGAGGCCACCGTGTCAGGTCGGTCCGAGTGGTCCGTGGGCGAGCCGCGCAGGCTCGACGTCGACGAGGCCCTTCACACTCTGCGCGTCCGTGTCGTGAACGGCACGGTCAACGTCGTGGGCACCGACGAGCCGACCACCCGGTTGGAGGTCGGTGCCCTCGACGGCCCTCCGCTGACCGTCACCGTGGAGGACGGCGTCCTCACCGTCGCGTACGACGACCTGCCCTGGAAGGGCTTCCTCGGCCTGTTCGACCGCACGGGTCCGCGGCGCCGCGCCGACGTGTCGCTCGCCGTGCCGGCGGGCGTCCGGGTCGAGATCGGGGTGGTCGGCGCCGACGCGGTCGTCACCGGCGTCGAGGGCCGCGCCGACGTGCGCGGGATCACCGGCGGCGTCACACTGGTGGGCCTGACGGGCCCGGCGCGGGTCGACACGGTCTCCGGGAACGTCGAGGCGCAGGGGGTGGTCGGCGACCTGCGGTTCGGCTCCGTCTCCGGCGATCTGACGGTGGTCGACGGCGGCGGTTCGTCGGTGCGGGCCGACACGGTCGACGGCGACATCGTGCTGGACCTCGACCCGGTACGGAAGGACCGGGGCACGGACGTCCGGCTCACCTCTCTCGCGGGCGAGATCGCCATTCGGCTGCCGCATCCGGCCGACACCGTGGTCGACGCGAACACCGCCGGCGGCTCCGTCTCCTGCGCCTTCGAGGACTTGCGGGTCTCCGGGCAGTGGGGGGCCAAGCGGATCACGGGCACCCTCGGGGCGGGCAACGGGCGGCTGCGGGCCTCCACCGTCTCCGGCTCGATCGCCCTGCTGCGCCGCCCACCGGCGGACGACGGCGCCTTCGAGGACTTCGGCGCCTCCGCCTCCCCCGACGGCACGACCCCGCCGACCGAGCCCTCCCTCCGTAAGGACGTGTGACATGCCCCCCGTCTTCGCCCACGGCCGACTCCGCCTGTACCTGCTCAAGCTCCTCGACGAGGCGCCGCGCCACGGATACGAGGTGATCCGGCTGTTGGAGGAGCGCTTCCAGGGGCTCTACGCGCCCTCCGCCGGCACGGTCTACCCGCGCCTGGCCAAGCTGGAGGCCGAGGGCCTGATCAGCCACACCACCGAGGGGGGCCGCAAGGTCTACTCCCTCACCGACGCCGGGCATGCCGAACTCTCCGGTCGGCAGGGCGAGTTGACCGAACTGGAACGGGAGATCCACGAGTCGCTGGCGGCCCTGGCCGCCGACATACGCGAGGACGTCGGCGACGCGGCCGGCGATCTGCGCCGCGAGGTGCGCGAGGAGGCGCGGCGCAACCGCAGCGCCGAGGGCGAGGAGTCCTTCCCCGGCTGGGAAGCGGCCTGGGAGGCCGCCTTCCAAGGTCCCTGGGCGGACAAGGAGGCACTGCGGACGGCGAAGGAGGAGATGCGCCGGGCCGGGGAGCAGTTGAAGGAGCAGGCCCGTCGGGCCCGGCAGGAGGCGCAGCAGGCCAGGGTCCAGGCGCGCAAGGCCCGCCAGGCGCGGGACGCCGCCCGGGAGGAGGCCGAGCGGATCGCCCGTCAGATCCAGGAACAGGTCCAGTCGGTGCAGGCCCGGGCCCAACAGGGCGACTGGCAGGGCGCGGTGCGGCTGGGCGTGTCGGAACTGGCCCGGCAGATGGGCAATCTGGGGCGAATCACCGGCCACACCACACCTTGGCCGCCCTACTTCGCCTCGGACGCCCGCTCGGAGGAGCGGACCGACCCCCGGGGCGAGGCTCGCGCCGACGCCGCCGACACCACCGACGACACCGCCGACACACCGACGCCGGAGTGGGCCGAGGAGGTTGCCCCCACCGGTGACCCACAGCGCGACCTGGAGCGGTTGTTGGACCGCTTCCGCGACGATGTGCGGGACGCGGCCCGCGACCACGGGGTCGGCGAGGAGCAGGTGCGCGAGGCCCGCCGCCACCTGTCCGCGGCGGCGGCCCACATCGTCGCCCTGCTGCACTCCCGGCGCCCGGATTAGCACCGCCGCGCGGCGGCCACCGACCGACGGTCGGCCGCCGCCGCGCGAAGAGTCCCGACCGAGCCGTCGGCCGGTCGGGCCGTCGGGCTGTCAGACCGTCAGGACGACCTTGCCGAAGAGGTCGCCCGTCGCCATCTTCTCGAAGCCCTCGCGGGCCCGGTCCAGCGGCAGGACGGTGTCGATCACCGGGCGGACGCCCTTGACGGTGCAGAAGTTCAGCAGCGAGGCCAGCTCCTCCTTGCTGCCCATCGTGGAACCGACGACCTTCAGCTCCAGGAAGAAGATCCGGTTCAACTCCGTGGCGGGCGGGTTCGGGCCGCTGGTCGCACCCGAGATCACCAGCGTTCCGCCGGGCTTGAGCGACTTCACCGAGTGGGACCAGGTGGCGGCGCCCACCGTCTCGATCACCGCGTCCACCCGGTGCGGCAGTCGGGCTCCGCTCTCGAACGCGGCCTCGGCGCCCAGCTCCTCGGCACGCTTGCGCTTGCCCTCGTCGCGGCTGGTGGCGAAGACCCGCAGGCCCGCCGCGGCGCCCAGCACGATGGCCGCCGTGGCGACACCGCCGCCCGCACCCTGGACCAGGACGGAGTCCCCGGGACGCACACCGGCGTTTGTGAACAGCATCCGGTAGGCGGTCAGCCACGCCGTCGGCAGGCAGGCGGCCTCCTCGAAGGAGAGTTCCTTGGGCTTGGGCAGGACGTTCCACTGCGGCACGGCGACCCGCTCGGCGAACGTGCCCTGGTACTTCTCGGTCAGGATCGAGGGCCTCTCACGCGGCCCGACCCCGTGGCCGGTCGCGCCGATCACCGAGTGGAGCACCACCTCGTTGCCGTCGGCGTCCACCCCGGCCGCGTCGCAGCCGAGGATCATCGGCAGGGATTCCTCGCCGAGACCCACCCCGCGCAGGGACCACAGGTCGTGGTGGTTGAGGGAGGCGGCCTTGACGTCGATGGTCGTCCAGCCCACGGGCACGTCCGGTTCCGGACGGTCGCCCAGTTCGAGTCCGTTCAGCGGCTGGTCACGGTCGATGCGCGCGGCATAGGCAGCAAACATGATCCGAACCCTAGGCCGCTCGACGGCGCGGGGGAACCGGACACCGGTGTGACGCGCGCCGCGACCCGCGGGACGGAATCGGGCGGCGCGGAACCCCGTGCGGGGTTCCGCGCCGCCCGATCCGCCGGGTCGGCCCCATGGCCCCTTACAGGACCTTCGACAGGAACGCCTTCGTCCGCTCGTGCCGCGGGTTGGTCAGCACCTCGCGCGGGTGGCCGGACTCGACGACCACACCGTCGTCCATGAAGACCAGCGAGTCGCCGACCTCGCGGGCGAAGCCCATCTCGTGGGTGACGACGATCATCGTCATGCCGTCCTCGGCCAGGTCGCGCATGACGTCCAGCACCTCGCCGACCAACTCCGGGTCGAGCGCCGAGGTGGGCTCGTCGAAGAGCATCAGCTTGGGTTCCATCGCCAGCGCCCGGGCGATGGCCACCCGCTGCTGCTGGCCACCGGAGAGCTGGGAGGGGTAGTGGTCGGTCCGCTCGCCGAGGCCGACGCGGTCCAGCAGCTTCAGCGCCCGCTCCCGGGCCACCGCCCTGGTCTCGCCCTTGACCTGGACCGGCGCCTCCATGACGTTCTCCACCGCCGTCATGTGGGGGAAGAGGTTGAAACGCTGGAAGACCATGCCGATGTCGCGGCGCTGGGCCGCGACCTCGCGCTCCTTGAGCTCGTAGAGCTTGTCGCCCTTCTGCCGGTAGCCGACGAGGTCACCGTCGACCCACAGCCGTCCGGCGCTGATCTTCTCCAGGTGGTTGATGCAGCGCAGGAAAGTGGACTTGCCGGAGCCGGACGGGCCGACCAGGCAGAACACCTCGCCCTGGGCCACCTCCAGGTCGATGCCCTTGAGGATGTGGGCGTGCCCGAAGGACTTGTGGACGCCCTCCGCCTTCACCATCGGGGTCATGCCTACACCCCTCCCTGACTCGGAGAACGCAGCGAGAACAGGTTCGCCTTCACCTTCTGCCATGGGGTGGACGGCAGGCTGCGGGTCGAACCGCGCTGGAAGTGACGCTCCAGGTAGTACTGGCCGACGCTGAAGACCGAGGTGAGCAGCAGGTACCAGATGGTGGCCACCAACAGCAGTTCCATCACCGCGAGGTTGCGCGAGGAGATCTTGGTGGCCGACAGGAGCAGCTCGCCGTACTGGATGGCATAGGCCAGCGACGAGGTCTTGAGCATGTTGATGAACTCGTTGCCGGTCGGCGGGATGATCACCCGCATGGCCTGCGGCAGCACGATCCGCCGCATGGTGCGGGCGCGGGTCATGCCCAGGGCGTGCGCCGCCTCGGTCTGGCCCTCGTCCACCGACTGGATGCCGGCCCGGCTGATCTCGGCCATGTAGGCGGCCTCGTTCAGACCGAGGCCCAGCAGCGCGGCGAGGAACGGCGTCATGACGTCGTTCATCTCGTCGCGGTAGAAGCCCAGGTCCAGGACCGGGAAGATCAGCGCCAGGTTGTACCAGAGCAGGAGCTGCACCAGGACGGGCGTGCCGCGGAAGACCCAGATGTACCCCCAGGCGACGGAGGACATCACCGGGTTCTTCGACAGCCGCATCACGGCGAGGATCGTGCCGAGCACGACGCCCAGGAGCATCGCGAGCAGCGTGATCCACAGGGTGTTGATGGCACCCGCGATGATCGTCTCGTGGTCGAGGTAGTCGCCCACCGTCGACCAGCCGATCTGGGCGTTCGCGAACGCCGACACCAGCATGGCCAACACGACCAGCACGACCACGGCGCTGATCCACCGGCCGTAGTGGCGTACCGGAATGGCTTTGACGGCCTCGGGCGGAACCGGGGAGCTCTTGGCCACCGGCCCCGTCCCGCCCGCCCCGCCGGAGTCCTTGGTGATGGACACCGTCGGGGCCGGCACCTTTTCTTCAGGGTCGGACACGGATGGTTACCTTTGCTGTGAGGGTGCGGCGGGACCGTGTGGTCCGGTACTGCTCACTTGCCGCCGTTGACGACGGCCTCTTCGACTCCGGCGTCGGTGACGTCCCACTTCTCCAGGACCTTCTGGTACTCGCCGTTGTCGATGATCGCGTCGAGGGCGGCCTTGATGGCGTCGCGGAGTTCGGTGTTCTTCTTGCTCACGGCGATGCCGTAGGGGGCGGCGTCGATCTGTTCGCCGACGACCTCGAAGTCCTTGCCCCCGCCGGAGGTCTTGGCGTTGTACGCCGCGACCGGGTAGTCGTTGATGTCCGCGACCGCGCGTCCCTGCTTCACCTGGAGCAGCGCCTCGGTGTCCTTCTCAAAGGCGAGGATCTTGATCGGCTTGTCGCACTTCTTGTTCTGCGCCTCGGCGAGGTCCTCGTTCGCCGTGCCGCGCTGGAGGGCGACGGTCCTGCCGCAGAGGTCGTCCAGGGACGTGATGCCCTCGGGGTTGCCCTTCTTGACCAGGATCGCGGAGCCGGCCCGGAAGTAGTCGACGAAGTCCGCGCCGCCCTGGGCGTCCTCGCTCGCGCCCTGCTGGCGCTCCTTGGTGTCGGTCATGGCCGACATCACGATGTCGAAGCGGCCGGAATTCATGCCGAGGACGAGCTGGTCGAAGGTTCCGTTGGTGAACTCGAACTCGACACCGAGCTGCTTCTCCAGGGCGTCGGCCAGGTCGGGGTCGATGCCGGCGACCTGGTCGTTCTCGTCGTAGAACTCGACCGGCGCGTAGGCGATGTCCGAGCCGACCTTGATGACGCCCGCGGACCGGATCTTCTCGGGGAGCTTGTCGAAGAGCGGGGCCTGGGACGTCTTGGCCTTGGTGTCGCCACCACCCTTCTCACCACCGCCGTCGGTCTGGTCGCCGCACGCCGTCAGCAGCAGGGAGCCCGCGACCGCGAGGGCTCCGACCGCGGCGAGGCGCCGCCGCGCGGAGGAACGGGAGGTACCCGTGGGCAGGGGGCGGGTCGTGCGAGCGGTCATGGGTGGTCCTCCTGCGGGGTGAGTGGAGCAGCCGATCGGCCGAGCACACCTCCACGTGTGTGGCGCGGCCCTCTGCGATGAAGGGAATCTTGCCATCCGGCCCCTGGAGGCCAGGATGGTCACCAGGTCAAAATCGGATAACGGGATGGCAGGATCGATCATCGGACGTCGGTTACGGCAGGTAACCCGCCGCTCGTATGAGCGGCGACCCTAACAGAAGGAGAGTTTCGTCACTCCTCACGTCCCCTGACCTCCCGTCGCCGGAGCGTCACTCCGGCCTCTGCCCAGGGGTTTTGTCCCTGTCGTCCCAGGTACGGGGGCGTCCCGGAGCCGTCCACGAGATGGAAGCCACTCGTATGCCGCGTTCGGTATCCGGTAGAAAGAGCAGTTACACCCCTCACCCGGGGACCAGGGCGTGTGTGCGGCGCGCCCGGCGTCCGTGACTCCCTCGACGGTGGCCCCATCCATCGAACAGGCCGCGGGCGTGGTGCCCGCCCGCTCCTCGACCAGGCAGCGGCCACCCTCGCAGAAATTTTCGACAAAGGGGTTAGAACAGTGGCAGCGGAGATCGTCAATTCCGGGAGCGAACTGGAGAACGACGTCGATCCGGCCATCGATCCGGCGTTCGCTCTGCACCGCGGCGGCAAGATGGCGGTTCGGGCGACCGTGCCGGTGCGGGACGCGGACGACCTGTCCCTGGCCTACACGCCCGGTGTGGCCAAGGTGTGCAGCGCCATCGCGGAACAGCCGGAACTGGTCCACGACTACACGTGGAAGTCCCAGGTCGTGGCGGTCGTCACGGACGGCACCGCGGTGCTGGGCCTGGGCGACATCGGACCGGAGGCGTCCCTTCCGGTGATGGAGGGCAAGGCCATCCTCTTCAAGCAGTTCGGCGGTGTCGACGCGATCCCGATCGCGCTGTCCTGCACGGACGTGGACGAGATCGTGGAGACCATCGTCCGCATGGCGCCCTCCTTCGGAGGCGTCAACCTGGAGGACATCTCCGCGCCCCGCTGCTTCGAGATCGAGCGCAGGCTCCAGGAGCGCCTGGACATCCCGGTCTTCCACGACGACCAGCACGGCACGGCCGTGGTCACGCTCGCCGCCCTGCGCAACGCCGCCCGGCTGCGCGGCGTCGAGCTCGGCGAGCTGCGCGCCGTCATCTCCGGGGCGGGGGCGGCCGGCGTCGCCATCGCCCGCATCCTGGTCGAGGCGGGGATCGGCGATGTGACGGTCTGCGACCGCAAGGGCATCGTCTCTCCCGACCGCACGGACCTCACCGCCGTCAAGCGCGAGCTGGCGGGCTTCACCAACAAGGCGGGCCTGACCGGATCGCTGGAGACGGCGATGGAGGGCGCCGACGTCTTCGTCGGCGTCAGCGGCGGCACGGTCCCCGAGGAGGCCGTCGCGAAGATGGCCAAGGACGCGTTCGTCTTCGCCATGGCCAACCCCACGCCGGAGATCCACCCGGACGTGGCGCGCAAGTACGCCTCGGTCGTCGCCACCGGCCGAAGCGACTACCCGAACCAGATCAACAACGTCCTCGCCTTCCCGGGCATCTTCGCGGGCGCCCTCCAGGTGCGGGCCTCGCGGATCACCGAGGGCATGAAGCTGGCCGCGGCCGACGCCCTGGCCTCGGTGGTCGCCGACGAGCTGAGCGCGGAGAAGGTGATCCCCTCGCCGTTCGACGAGCGGGTCGCCCCGGCGGTCACCGCCGCCGTCGCCGCCGCCGCCCGCGCCGAGGGCGTCGCCCGGCGCTGACCGGCGCCGACCGGCCCACAACGGCCCAGAACGGCCGCGGGGGTGGTGCGAACCGGTGCACCGGTTCGCACCACCCCCGCGGCCGTTGTCCGTCGGCTCCCGGTGCCGGAAGCCGGCGCCGGGAGCCGATGTCACTTCAGCGCGAGCACCATCGCGTCGGTCGGCGAGGCCCACACCGTCCGAGCCTCGGCGAAGCCGGCCGCCCGCAGCGCCTCGGCGTGCCAGGCGGCGGGCTTCGCCTGATCGTCGGCGTGGTCCCCCTCCGCCGGGTTGCCGAAGATGCGGAAGCGCTCGGCGGTCGGTTCCGCCAGCACCGGGTCCGCCGCGGCCGCCGCCCACCACTCCGCCCAGTCCTGCGCGCCCGCGGCCTTCTCGCGCTCGCGGCGCGCCTGCTGGAAGGCGTTCACGGCCTCGTTGATCCGGGGCGTGGACTCGTCGGGCATGTGGTCGGCGTTGAGGAGGATCCCGCCGTCCCGCACCACGTCCGCGATCTGCCCGTACAGCGTCCGCAGGTCGTCCTCGGGCAGCCAGTGCAGCGCGGTGGAGGTGAGCACGGCGTCGTACTCGCGGTGCGGCAGCGCGTCACGCCACCGGGGATCGCGCAGATCGGCCCGGACGAACTCCACCCGGGAGTCGGCGGCGAAGTATCCGCGCGCGATGGTCAACAGGGCCGGGTCGAGGTCGACTCCGGTGGCGGTCGCCTTGGGGAACCGACGCAGCAGGCGGTCGGAGACGCTGCCCGTGCCGCACGCCAGGTCCAGTACCTTCGGCTCGGGGCCGACCAGTGCCTCGACCGCGTCGAGCATCACCGTGAACCGTTCCTCGCGGTCGGGCAGGTACCACTCCTGCTGGCGGTCCCAGGTGGCCTGCCAGTGTCGCCAGTCCACGTGCGCGGTCGTGTCCGTCTCGGTCATGGCAAACTCCCTGCACTCCGGAAAGTAATAGCCTGGAACGGATAACACCCCTTACTCCGTCCATCCACGACCATAGAACGCATCCGTAAGGACCACAAGTGGAACTCAACTATTACTCGGACTTCGCCGTGCGGCTGGTCAACACCGAGCAGCCCCGGCGCGGCGAGGACACGCTCACCTCGGTCGAGGCCGTGCGCGACCTCTTCGGCCCCAACCGGGCCGCCGCGCGCCGCGCCACGGAGGCCGACGTGACCAGGTTGCGCGGCGTACGGGCACGGCTGCGCGCGGTCTTCACGGCGGCCTCGGAGGGGGACGAGGCCAGGGCCGTGGACCTCCTCAACGCCCTGCTGATGGAGTTCCCCGCCAGCCCCCAGATCTCCGGTCACGACTACCTGGACGACAAGGGACGCCCACGCTGGCACATGCACCTGGCCGACCACCCCGCCAACGCCACGGCCGGGTACGCCGCCACCGCCTGCATGGGCCTGGCCTTCCACCTCACCGAGCTGGGCGTGGACCGGCTGGGCATCTGCCAGGCCGACCCCTGCCGCAACGCCTACCTGGACACCTCGACCAACCGCTCGCGGCGCTACTGCTCGGACCGCTGCGCGACCCGCGCCAACGTCGCCGCCTACCGCGCCCGCAAACGCCTGGAGAACAGCGGGCGCACCGCCGAGAAGAGCCAGACCAACAACGCGCCGGGCCTTCGCTGAACCCGGCGCAGGGGCCGCAACCGCGCCCACGCGCGCGCCACCACGAGTTCGTCGGGCACCACCCCGAACTCGCGACTGTCGTTGCGCACGGACGGGTTGTCGCCCTGCACCCACCAACCACCCGAGCGCCGCGCCACGGCGCGCTTGACGATCAGCAGGTCGTGCTGGAAGGGGTGTCGCACCACCACCACGTGTCCGGGACGCACCGCGCCCCCGTAGCGCACCACCAGCAGGTCCCCGGGGAGCAGCGTGGGCTCCATCGACGGGTTGTAGACCTCGGCCAGCCCGATCCGCAGCAGCCCGCGGCCCTCTTCCTCGTCCACCCGCTCCGGCATCCGCGGCACCTCCGGTCCTCGTCCCTGTACCCGTGCCCCTTCCCCGTCCTCCCCGTCCCGTTGGGACTTTTGTCCTAGGCAGGTGGGGGCACACGCGAAAAGGCGTTCCTCACGGAGTAATCTCACATGTGAGAAGACGATCACGAGGAAGGATGGCTTCATGCTCTCCCGCCTGTTCGCCCCGAAGGTCAAGGTCAGCGCTCACTGCGACCTTCCCTGCGGTGTCTACGACCCCGCCCAGGCCCGCATCGAGGCGGAGTCGGTCAAGGCCATTCAGGAGAAGTACCAGGCCAACGACGACCCGCACTACCGGGCCCGTGCGACCTACATCAAGGAGCAGCGGGCCGAGCTCGCCAAGCACCACATCTCCGTGCTGTGGAGCGACTACTTCAAGGCTCCGCACTTTGAGAAGTACCCCCAGTTGCACCAGCTTGTGAACGACGCCCTCAAGGCCGCCTCGGCCGCCAAGGCCTCCACCGACCCGGCGACGGGCCAGAAGCTGCTGGACCTCATCGCCGAGATCGACAAGATCTTCTGGGAGACCAAGAAGGCCTGACCCGGAGCCGCGCCGCCCGACCGGCGGCGCCCTCCACACGGGAATCTTCCCCTTCCGCACCCGGTCTGCAGGGCTCCGTCACCGAGCCCGTCGCGGACCGGGTGCGGTCGTCTGTACCGAGCGGCCGTCCACCACGGGCCGGTACCAGGACCGAGCGTCACAGAGCGCCCACGCCGAGGCACGGACGTGGGGGCCGTCGCCCGACAGACCCGGCCGCGCGGCGAGCCGAATGAAAACCGAGTGAAAACAGGCCAGCGGCCCGCAGCGATGGTGGCCGCTGCGGGCCGCTGGCCCGACCGTCCGTTCGCGCTCAGACGAGCTGGGCGAGCTGGGCACGCCCGAAGAGCAGGGCGTAGCCCGGCGGGAGCCGATCGATGATGCGGTCCAGCAGATCGTCGCCGGCGATCTCGGCGACGACGCTCAGCACCGAACTGACGTCCCAGCGCGCGGTCGCCGGAGTGGCTCCCTCGATGCGCGCCGCGACGCTGTCGACGAACTGCGCACCGCTCAGGGGCTTGGTGACGCTGAGCTGATCGGTCAGCACGCGCATCCCCTCCTCCGGGAGGCGGACGGCCAACTCCGTCCGCTCCGGCCCGGTGAGGTGGCCCCCCAGGGCCGAGAGCACGATCCGCGAGACACGCTCGGCCTCTCTGGTCGTCGGGTACTGCCCCCGCTCACGCACCTTCGTCACGAACTCGTTCCACCGCATGTCCATCTCCCCTTCCGTACTGCCGGTACCGGCGAGGTGGTCTGCACGGGCCGTCGCTCGCTGTTCCGGTCTGCCCTGGGCAGCCGGCACGGCACTGAGTGCAATGCCCTCCATACACCTATATAGCCTACGCCAAGAAAACTTGACAACAGCAGACTCAGTGCACTGCAGCCACCTCGTGTAAGCCCTGATCCCGGGGGCGCGGCGACGGGCTTCCACGGGTCGGGGCGTACTCCATGTGCCCCGGAAAAACGCTTTCATACGGACGCGCTGTCGGCGTTCGCAAAGGCGTACGGGGCACCTGTCTCCTTCCCCGTTCACCGGCCGTAATGCCTTTCTTCAAGGGATCGGCGGGATCCGACGACGACCACACGGGATCTTCGCGGCCGGAACGACGTCCGGTCCCGACTCCGGCTCCGGCTCCGTCCGCGGCTTCCGGGACGGACCGGGCGTGACACGGAGTGACACGCCGGCGGGACAATGGCACGGTGAGCAGCGCGATCCCCGGCCGTCCCCTTGGCTCCTCCCCGCCGTCCGGCCCCGAGGCGGCCCTGGCGGCCCTCGCCCCGCGTCTGCCCTCCCCGCTGACGGAGGTGGCCGACGAGCGCTTCGCGCGCCGCGGCGTCCGCCTGCTCCTCAAGCGCGACGACCTGATACACCCAGACCTCGTCGGCAACAAGTGGCGCAAGCTCGTCCCCAATCTGCGCGCCGCCCTGCGCGACGGCCGGGACACGCTGCTGACCTTCGGCGGCGCGTACTCCAACCACCTGCGCGCCACGGCCGCCGCCGGACGTCTGCTGGGCCTGTCCACGATCGGGGTGGTGCGGGGCGAGGAACTGGCCGACCGACCGCTCAACGACTCCCTGTCCCGCTGCGTCGCCGACGGCATGCGGCTGCACTTCGTGGCGCGGGCCGAGTACCGCCGCAGGAACGACCCGGCGTGGGTCGACCGCCTGCACGATCTCTTCGGTCCGTTCCTCCTCGTCCCGGAGGGCGGCAGCAACGCGGCGGCCGTGCGGGGCGCCGCCGAACTGGGCCGGGAGCTGCGCGGCGCCGCCGACGTGGCGGCCGTCGCGTGCGGCACGGGCGGCACACTCGCCGGACTCGCCGCCGGACTGGCCGAGGGGCAGTACGCCGTCGGTTTCTCCGTCCTGCGGGGCGGCTTCCTCACCGGCGAGGTCGAGCGGCTCCAGCACGACGCCTTCGGCCGCCGCCGCGGCTCCTGGACGGTGGAGGACCGCTTCCACTGTGGCGGGTTCGCCCGCACCACCCCCGATCTGGAGGCGTTCGCCCGGGACTTCGCGGACCGGCACGGGCTGCCGGAGCTGGACCGCACCTATGTCGCCAAGGCGTTGTACGGCCTGACCACCCTGGTCGGGGAGGGCGCCTTCCCCCCGGGGACGACGGTGGCCGCCGTGGTGACCGGTTAGCCTCACCACGTGATTCGAACAGCGACCCCCGAAGACGTCCCCGTGATCCACGCCATGATCCGCGAACTGGCGGAGTACGAGCGCGCGCTGGAGCACGCCAGGGCCACCGAGGAACAACTGCGCGACGCCCTCTTCCGCGAGAACCCCGCCGTCTTCGCGCTGGTCGCCGAGGACGACGCCGGCGGAGAGCCCGTCGGCTTCGCCCTGTGGTTCCTGAACTACTCGACCTGGACCGGCACCCACGGGGTGTACCTGGAGGACCTGTACGTCCGCCCCCACGCACGCGGCGACGGTCACGGCAAGGCGCTGCTGGCCGAACTCGCCCGCGTCTGCGTCGAGCGGGGTTACGAACGTTTCCAGTGGTGGGTACTGAACTGGAACGAGCCCGGCATCGGCTTCTACAAGGCGCTCGGCGCCGAGCCGATGGACGAGTGGACGGTCTTCCGCCTCTCCGGCGAACCGCTGCGGGCCCTCGCCGCCGGCGCCGAAGCGCCCGGGAACACCGGGGAATCCGCGGCGCCGGGAACATCCGGAGGCTCTCGAACGCTGTGAACGCGGCGTGACCGAAACGGATTCGGCACCGCAGACCCCTAGCCACGGACAGTACCCATGTGTTTACCATGAGTGACGCCAACGGGAAAGGTGCCGTTCGAGACCGGGCGACAGCACGCCTCGGATCGCGATAGCGTCGCAGACGAACGCTCTGCCGCGCCGGGCCGTTCCCCCTCCTACACGGGGCGCCGGACCGGCGTTCGCAGTCATCAGCTCGTGCCACCTTGGAGGTGAGGGTGTCCCAGATCGCAGGCGAGCCCGGGACGCAGGACTTCGTCGAGGTCCGGCTGCCCGCCGAGGGCGCCTACCTGTCGGTGCTGCGTACCGCCACCGCCGGTCTCGCGGCCCGTTTGGACTTCACCCTCGACGAGATCGAGGATCTGCGCATCGCCGTCGACGAGGCGTGCGCCATCCTGCTCCAGCAAGCCGTTCCCGGCGGAGTGTTGACCTGCGTCTTCAAGCTCGTCGGGGACTCCCTGTGGGTGACCGTCTCGGCGCCCACCACAGACGGCCGCGCGCCCGAGCGCGACACGTTCGCCTGGACGGTGCTGTCCGCACTGGCCGGCGAGGTCGACTCCTCCGTGGCCGAGGATCGCACGGTCAGCATCAGCCTGCACAAGAAGCGCGGCGCCGGCCCAGGGGCGTCGTGACCGACGCACATGGGCCGGTACGGGACAAGGGGGTCGCTGTGAACGACCTGGAGCGTGAAACACGGACGGGCCGCCACGAGAAGGCTGCCGGTCCGGTCATCCCCGAGCAGCACGCCCGGCCTCATCCGGCCGAATCCCATCGGCGAGCGGAGCGTGCGGAGCGAGCGGGTGCCATGGAAGACCAGCAGCACGGCGGGCGCGTGGACGGCGCGGACGGTCGCCGGCGGCCCGGTTCGCAGGATCGCGGCGGGGCACGGGACCTCTTCGTCAGATTGCGCGGCCTTCCGGAGGGCTCTCCGGAGCGGGCGGAGCTCCGCGACGCCCTGGTACGGATGCACCTGCCCCTGGTCGAGCACCTGGCGCGGCGCTTCCGCAACCGCGGGGAGCCGCTGGACGACCTGACGCAGGTGGCCACGATCGGCCTGATCAAGTCGGTGGACCGCTTCGACCCGGAGCGCGGTGTGGAGTTCTCCACCTACGCCACCCCGACGGTCGTCGGCGAGATCAAGCGGCACTTCCGCGACAAGGGCTGGGCGGTGCGGGTGCCGCGTCGGCTCCAGGAGCTGCGGCTCTCCCTGACCACGGCGACCGCGGAGCTGTCCCAGCAGCACGGGCGCGCCCCGACCGTCCACGAGTTGGCCGAGCGGCTGTCGATCTCCGAGGAGGAGGTCCTGGAGGGCCTGGAGTCGGCGAACGCCTACAGCACGCTCTCCCTCGACGTCCCGGACACCGACGACGAGTCCCCGGCCGTCGCGGACACCCTCGGCGCGGAGGACGACGCCCTGGAGGGCGTGGAGTACCGCGAGTCCCTCAAGCCGCTGCTCGAGGAGCTGCCGCCGCGGGAGAAGAAGATCCTGCTGCTGCGGTTCTTCGGGAACATGACCCAATCCCAGATCGCCCAGGAGGTCGGCATCTCCCAGATGCACGTCTCACGCCTGCTGGCCCGCACCCTGGCGCAGTTGCGCGACCGGCTGCTGGTCGAGGAGTAGACGTCCGGGGGCGGGCGGAGCGGCGGCGGTACGGCGGTCAGCCGTCCCGCGGCTCGCGCGGGCCGATGCCCAACGCCTCGGTGGCGGTCGGGCTCAGCACGCAGACCAGCACCGCCAGTCCGATGAGGGCGATGGTCACCCCGAGCGCGAGCCACACACCGCCGTTCTGCGCCATCTGCCAGCCCGCCGGGACGGCCATGAGCTGCACGATCATGGCCGGTCCGCGGCTCCACCGGCGCAGCAGCCACAGCCCCCGCGCGGCTGCCAGCGGCAGGACGGCCAGGGCCAGTACCGTCACGGCTCCCGTGAGGGCCTGGACGGTGTCGTCGGCGTGGCGTCCGGTCAGGAGCATGACCAGCATGGAGATCCCCAGGCCCGCCACCACCAGCCCCTGCGCCGCCACCAGCACGGCCGCGACGGCGAGACGGGCCGGGCGGGAGGATGCGGGAGGCCGGGGGCTGTCGGTGGAGGGTGCGTCCGTGCTCACCCCGCCAGGGTAACGGGGCGTTCACGGGACGGTCGCCGCCCACCCCGGGTTTGGGCCGCTCCGCCGACGGATGGGTACTCTGCACTCCATGCGCGCGCTCCTCGTGGTCAACCCGGCAGCCACCACCACCAGTGCGCGGACCCGCGACGTGCTCATCCACGCCCTGGCCAGCGACCTCAAGCTGGAGGTCGCCACCACCGAGTACCGGGGGCACGCCCGGGACCTCGGGCGGCAGGCGGTCCAGCGCGGGGAGATCGAGCTGGTCATCGTGCTCGGTGGCGACGGCACGGTCAACGAGGTCGTCAACGGGCTGCTGCACGAGGGGCCCGCTCCCGACGCCCTCCCCCGGCTGGCGGTCGTGCCCGGCGGCTCGACCAACGTCTTCGCCCGCGCGCTCGGCCTGCCCAACGACGCGGTGGAGGCCACCGGCGCCCTTCTGGACGCGCTGCACTCGGGCAGCGAGCGCACGGTGGGCCTGGGCCTGGCGGCCGGCACTCCGGGGACGGACGACGCGGAGGTGCCCGCCCGCTGGTTCACCTTCTGCGCGGGGCTCGGCTTCGACGCGGGCGTGGTGGGCCGGGTCGAACAGAAGCGGGAGCGCGGCAAGCGCTCGACGCACGCCCTCTACGTGCGTCAGGTGCTGCGGCAGTTCCTGGGGGACACCCACCGCCGCCAGGGGACGATCACGCTCCGGCGGCCGGGCGAGGAGCCCGTCCGCGACCTGGCCCTGTCGATAGTCTGCAACACCGCCCCCTGGACCTACCTGGGCAACCGTCCGGTGTACGCGGCCCCTCGGGCCTCCTTCGACACCGCCCTCGACGTGCTCGGTCTCACCCGGCTCACACCGTCCGCGGTGACCCGCTACGGAACCCAGTTGCTGACGTCCTCGCCCGAACGCGGCCCACGCGGCAGGCACGCGGTCTCACTGCACGACCTCACCGACTTCACCTTGGAATCACAGGTGCCACTGCCGTTTCAGATGGACGGTGACCACCTGGGACTGCGCACGAACGTGACGTTCACAGGCGTACGTCGTGCACTGCGTGTGATTGTGTAAGTGGATCTGGTGAAAGTCCTTTCAGTCGAACGTTTAGGCCAGGATCCACCCCCTGGAAGTACGGCTGTGACCTAGTCGACACCAAGGAATCAAAAAAAACTTTCCGGAAGGGGTTGTATCCGCCGCCGAGGTTTGCGAGTCTCTTCATGGCGATCGGGACGGTCGAATCATCGACCCCATGAGAGCCCCGAATCCACCTCCTCATCCTTAGGGACACACCCAGGAAGCCTGGGCGATGCCCCTTCCCTTGTGGAGGGATTCGTGAAAGCGTTCACATTCACAAGCAATTACCGCAACGCGTAGGAGATGGAGCAGCCATGGACTGGCGTCACAACGCCGTTTGCCGCGAGGAAGACCCCGAGCTCTTCTTCCCGATCGGCAACACCGGTCCTGCGCTGCTGCAGATCGAGGAAGCCAAGGCCGTCTGCCGTCGCTGCCCCGTGATGGAGCAGTGCCTGCAGTGGGCTCTGGAGACCGGCCAGGACTCCGGTGTCTGGGGTGGCCTCAGCGAGGACGAGCGCCGCGCCATGAAGCGCCGCGCCGCCCGCAACCGGGCGCGCAAGGCCACCGCCTGACGCCCACCCCGCCACCCGCTGCCCCCGAACCGCAGCGCGCAGTGCCCGCAGTGCGCACCGCAACGACGACGTCGAGCCCCGGACCGTACGGCCCCCGCCGCGGTCCGGGGCTCGGTGTCGTACAGGGGGCGCACGGGGCCCGCTCCACCGGGTCGGGCGCTCCACGGGGACGTTCCGGTGGGGGCGTCCCGGTGAGGACGTCCTCCGCCCGGGCCTGACGTGCGACGGGGGCGCCCGTCCCGGCCCTAACGCCTCTCCTCCCTCACCGGGATGTCGAGGACCACCCGGGCACCGCCCCCAGGCGCCGGCATCATGTCGAAGCCGCCGCCCAATTCCCCCTCCACCAGCGTCCGTACGATCTGGAGCCCCAGGTTCCCCGCCGTGTGGGCGTCGAAGTCCTCGGGCAGACCGCGGCCGTTGTCCTGCACGGTGACCAGCAGCCGTCCCTCCTCCCGGCGCGTCCCCGCGCTCCGGACGGCGGCGACCTCGACCAGCCCCTTCTCCCCCGGCTTGAAGCCGTGCTCCAGGGCGTTCTGCAGCACCTCGGTGAGCACCATGGCCAGGGGGGTGGCCACTTCGGCGGCCAGCACGCCGAAACGGCCCGTGCGGCGTCCGGTGACCAGCCCCGGGGAGATCTCGGCGACCATCGCCAGCACCCGGTCGGCGATCTCGTCGAACTCCACGCGCTCGTCCAGGTTCTGCGAGAGCGTCTCGTGGACGATGGCGATCGACCCGACCCTGCGGACGGCCTCCTCCAACGCCTCCCGCGCGGTGTCGCCGCTGCCCTCGCCGATGCGTCGGGCCTGGAGCCGCAGCAGGGCGGCGACGGTCTGGAGGTTGTTCTTCACCCGGTGGTGGATCTCCCGGATGGTGGCGTCCTTGGTGATCAGCTCCCTCTCCCTGCGCCGGAGTTCGGTGACGTCGCGCAGCAGGATGAGCGAACCGATCCGGACGCCCTTGGGTTTGAGCGGGATGGCCCGGAGTTGGACCACGCAGCCGTTGCCCTCGATCTCCGTCTCGCGCGGCGCCCAGCCACTGGCGAGCTTGACCAGGGACTCGTCCGTCGGGCCGCGGGAGGGCGCCAGTTCGTCGGTGGTCTGCCCCAGGTGCAGCCCCACCAGATCGGCGGCCAGGCCGAGTCGGTGGTAGGCGGAGAGCGCGTTGGGGCTGGCGTACTGGACGACGCCCTCGGCGTCGAGCCGGATCAGTCCGTCCCCGACCCGTGGGGAGGCGTCCATGTCGACCTGCTGATCGGGAAAGGGAAACGATCCTGCGGCGATCATCTGCGCGAGGTCGGAGGCGCTCTGCAGGTAGGTCAGCTCCAACCGGCTCGGCGTCCGCACGGTCAGCAGGTTCGTGTTGCGGGCGACGACCCCGAGGACTCGCCCCTCGCGGCGCACGGGGATGGACTCGACCCGGACCGGCACCTCCTCGCGCCACTCGGGGTCGCCCTCCCGCACGATCCGCCCCTCGTCCAGGGCGATGTCCAGCAGCGGGCGGCGTCCGCGCGGCACGAAGTGGCCGACCATGTCGTCCTGGTAGGAGGTGGGTCCGGTGTTGGGGCGCATCTGCGCGACGGAGACGTAGCGCGTCCCGTCGCTGGTGGGGACCCACAGCACCAGGTCGGCGAAGGAGAGGTCGGACAGCAACTGCCACTCGGAGACCAGCAGGTGCAACCACTCCAGGTCGGAGTCGCCGAGGAGGGTGTGCTGGCGTACGAGGTCGTTCATGGAGGGCACGGTGCGAGCCTAACCGGCGACCGGTCGTGTCGTACGTCTGTCCATACGCGCTCGTGTAAGCAAGAATTGACGACAGCCGCTCCGACCGGCCGGAGATGTGTTCAAGGCATGGACACGTTCGCCTGGTCCAGTCCAGAATGGCCGAGGACTTCTGCCCTCCCCGCACAGGAGGGTGGAACGAGACCGGGTGCTCTCTGCCCTGACTGCGCCGGGTCTCCGATCGCTCCGGGCTGCGGTGCCGGACGGGTTGAGGGTCCCGTCCCGGCGCCGCGGCCCGTGGGTGTCCCCGGGCCCGCCGGCTCTCCGCTTGTCCTCCGTGGCGTTCGTGGCTTCCCCCATGGGTGCCTTCAGAGGGTGTTCTCGGGACCTTCCCCCGGCCAGGCCCGCATCGCGGTGGCCGCCACCGCTTCCAACTCCTCGCGACCGGCGCCGTCGCGCGCCTGCTGGGACATGCCCTGCAACACGGCCCCGACGAACCGGGCGAGCGCGGCGGCGTCGGTCTCCTCGGGCAGTTCCCCGGCCTCGACACCGGCCCGTATGCGGGAGGTGAGCGCGTGGACGTTCTCCTCGCGCATCCCTCGCAGGGCCTCGGTCACCTCGGCGGAGGCGGGCGCGGCGTTGACGGCGGCGTTGATCACCAGGCAGCCGGGCGGACGCCCCGGTTCGGTGTACTCCACGGCGGCCTCGCGCAGGACGCGTCCGACGGCGCTCCGCGCCGTGGGCTCCTCGGCCAGGGCGCGCCCGATGAAGCCGCCGTACCGGCGGACGTAGACCTCCACGACCTCCTCGAACAGCGTCTTCTTGTCGCCGAAGGCCGCGTACAGGCTGGGTGCGGCGATGCCCATGGCGCGGGTGAGGTCGGCGATCGAGGTCGTCTCGTAGCCGTGTTCCCAGAAGGCGCGCAGGGCCTTCTCCAAGGCCGTGTCGCGGTCGAAGGAGCGGGGTCGTCCGCGGTGCCTGGTCGTCATGGCACCGATTTTATAGCGGTCGCTCAAGAAAGCGTGCTACGGTTCTTCTGTAGCGACCGCTAAAGAATGAAGGGGGAATCGACGTGCCCGCACTCGAGGAGCGGACGAGGACGACGGAGGGCTCGCGGCTCGTGGGCAGAACGGCCCTGGTCACCGGGGGCAGCAGGGGGATCGGGCGGGCCGTGGCCGAGCGGCTGGGCCGGGAGGGCGCCCGCGTCGGGGTGCACTACGGCCGCGACGAGAGGGCCGCGAAGGAGACGGTGTCCGCGATCGAGGCCGCCGGCGGATCGGCCTTCGCCATCCGGGCGGAGCTGGGGGTGCCCGGCGACGCGGAGGAGCTGTGGGCGGCCTTCGACCGGGAGGCCGACGGGCTGGACGTGTTGGTCAACAACGCCGGGATCACCGGAAAACGCGAACCGCTGTCCGGGATGACGCCGGAGGACTTCGACCGGGTCTTCGCCGTCAACACCAAGGCGCCGTTCTTCATCACCCGGCTCGCCCTGGAACGGCTGCGGGACGGTGGGCGGATCGTCAACGTCTCCACCAACCTGACCCGCGGCAACACCGTGCCGGCGTTGATCTCCTACGCGATGTCCAAGGGTGCTCTCGACGCCTTCACCCTGACCCTCGCCAGAGAGCTCGGTCCACGCCGGATCACGGTCAACGCCGTGGCTCCGGGTGCGGTGGACACCGATATGAACGCGGACTGGCTGCGCGGGAACGACGAGGCGCGGCGGCAGACCGCTGCGCAGAGCGCCCTGGGGCGGGTCGGCGAACCGCGGGACATAGCCGACGTGGTGGCCTTCCTCGCCTCCGACGACAGCCGCTGGATCACCGGCCAGTGGCTGGACGCCACGGGCGGCGCGCTGCTGTAGGCCGCCACCACCCCCGGGCCCCGTACACGGGGCGGAGGTTCGGGGGCGGTGGCGCTCGGGTTCAGCGGGTCTCGGTGACCTTGGCCAGGGCGCGGGGCACGTCCGGGTCCTGGCCTCGGGCGATGGCCACCTCGTAGGCCAGCATCTGCAGCGGGAGGATCTCCAGGATGGGCTGGAGTTCCTCCGGCACGTTCTCGGTCGGCAGGACGAAGCCCGCGGCGGCTTCGGCCACCTGCTGCTCGGGGCCGACGACGACGAGGTCGGCACCGCGTTCCCTCACCCGGTCGAGGACGGGCTGTAGCGCCCTGCCTCCCTTGCCGTCGGTGACGATGGCGATCACCGGGGTGAGGTGGTCGACCATCGCCAGCGGTCCGTGCAGCAGGTCGGCACCGGAGTAGGACAGTGTCGGGATGTAGCTGGTCTCCATCAGCTTCAGCGCGGCCTCCTTGGCCGTGGGATAGCCGTAACCGCGGGAGGTGACGACCATGCGCTCGGCGAAGCGGTAGCGGGCCGCGAGGCGCCTGACCTCGTCCTGGCGGGCCAGGATCGACTCGGCCAGGTCCGGCAGCACCTTGGCCGCGGTGCCGAAGGCGCCCCCCTCGCCACCGCGGAGACCGTCGACCAGAAGGGAGAGGGACAGCAGTTCGGCGGTGTAGGTCTTGGTCGCCGGGAGGGCCTTCTCCGGGCCGGCCAGGATGTCGATGTGGAACTCGCTGACCTCGGCCAGTGGCGAGTCGGGATTGTTGGTCACCGCCAGGGTGACGGCACCGGCCTCGCGGGCGGCCCGGGTGGAGGCGACCAGATCCGGGGAGCCGCCGGACTGACTGACGGTGACGACCAGACAGTCGGTGAGGTCCTGCCGTGCCCCGTAGGCGGTGGTGGTGGACATGGAGGTCAGCCCGCAGGGCTTGCCCAGCAGGATCTCCGACAGGTACTTCGCGTAGAGGGCGGCGTTGTCGGAGGTGCCTCGGGCGGTGAGCAGGACGAAGCGGGGGTCGCGGGCCGCGATGCGCTCGGCGACCTCCCGGATCCTCGGCGCGCCCTCGCCCAGGATCCGCCGTAGTACGGCGGGCTGTTCTGCCATCTCACCGGCCATGATCCGACCCGGACGGTCGCCGTGCGGTGCCGGAGTGGTGGCGGACATGCTGAGGACCTCCCGTTGTCTGTGGTGCGTGCGGTTCGCGGGGGTTCAGCCGTCGGTTCTCCGGCCGACGACGACCTCCGCGGCGGCCCGTCCGCAGACGCGGGCGGCGCCGTGGGTCGCGATGTGGAGTGCTCCGGAGGGCGGTGCCTGGGGCAGCCCCATCTCGACCACGACCGTGTCCGGCCGGGTGGCGAGCAGCGTGTCCAGAGCGTCGGCCATCCAGGGGTGCCGATGGACGTCGCGTACCACCGCGACGATCTTACGGTCCGCCGCCTCGTCGAGCATCCGCTCGACCAAGGCGGACGCTCCCGCCTCCTCGGCCTGCTCGCGGCTCCAGGAGCCGGTCGTGGTGCCCGGGCACAGGTCCGCCAGTTCGGCCCCGAGTCCCCAGGGCGTCTCGTCCCCGACGGCGATGTTGGCCACGGGGGTGAGGGCGGCGACGTACAGCGGTCCGTCCGGAGGCGTGTAACCCTCCGCGCCGGTGACCTTCAGGGCGCGACGGGCGGCGGTCAGCCCGATCTCCGGGGCGGGCGGAGCGGCCTCCGCTCCGCGGGCGGACGCCCCGGCCGCCCAGCGGGCGAGCGCGCGGACCCGGTCCGCCGCGTCGGCGAGCCGTTCCTCGGACAGTTCCCCGTCCGTCACGGCCTTCACCAGTGCGTCGCGCAGGCGCAGCACGGTGTCCTCGTCGGCCAGTCCCCCGCCGACGCAGATGGCGTCGGCGCCCGCGGCGACGGCCAGCACACTGCCGCGCTCGATGCCGTAGGTCGCCGCGACGGCCCGCATCTCCATGCCGTCGGTGACGATCAGTCCCCGGAAGCCGAGCCCGCCCTCGCTCTCGGGCGCGCGCAGCAGGTCGGTCAGGACGGCCGGACTGAGCGTGCCCGGGAGCGAGGGGTCGAGGGCGGGCAGCAGGATGTGGGCGCTCATCACGCACTTGCTGCCCGCGGCGACGGCCGCCCGGAACGGGACGAGTTCGCGCTCGACGAGGGTGTCCAGGTCGGCGTCGATGCGGGGAAGGGCGTGGTGGGAGTCGACGGCCGTGTCGCCGTGTCCGGGGAAGTGCTTGGTGCAGGCGGCGACCCCGGCGGACTGCAACCCCTCGATCCAGGCGGCGGTGTGCCGGGCCACCAGGTCCGGGGTGTCGCCGAAGGAGCGGACGCCGATGACCGGGTTGTCGGGGTTGGAGTTGACGTCGGCCGAGGGCGCCCAGTCGAGGTTGACCCCGCACTCGGCCAGCCGGCGCCCCAGCTCGCGGGCGACGGCGCGGGTCAGGTCGGTGTCGTCGACCGCGCCGAGGGCGAGGTTGCCCGGGAAGGACGACCCGGTCCTCGCCTCCAGGCGGGTGACGTCGCCGCCCTCCTCGTCGACGGCCACCAGCACCTCGGGTTGGACACCGCGCAGTTGGGCGGTGAGCGCGGCCAACTGCGCGGGGGACTCGATGTTGCGGCCGAACAGGCCCACGGAGAGAAGTCCCTCGTCGAGCCGGCGCAGCAGCCAGTCGGGGGCCGAGGTGCCGGTGAAGCCCGGCTGCAGGACGGCGAGGGCGTTGCGGGTCAGGGTGTCGGTGGCGCCGGTGAGAGTCGTCATGGGAGGCGCTATCCCTTCACTGCGCCGGAGGTCAGGCCGCCGACGGCACGTCGCTGGAGAACGAGGAACAGAAGCAGCACGGGAACGGCGAACAGGGACGAGGCGGCCATCGTGGCGCCCCAGTCGTTGCCGAAGGCGGACTGGAACCGGGTCAGCCACAGGGGCAGGGTGTACGCCTCGGAGTCCTTGTTGAGGACCAGCACCATGGCGAACTCGTTCCAGGCCGTGATGAAGCCGAAGAGCGAGGTGGACATCAGTCCGGGGGCGAGCAGCGGGAAGACGACCCGGAAGAAGCTCTGGGCCCGGTTGCAGCCGTCGATCATCGCGGCCTCCTCCAACTCCCGGGGGACCGCGGCGATGAACCCCCGCAGCGTCCAGATGGTGAAGGGGAGGACCATCACGAAGTAGATCACCGTCAGGAAGCCGATGCTGTTGAGCATCCGGGCGTCCCGCGCGATCAGGTACATCACGATGACCATGACCTCCCAGGGGGCCAACTGCGCCATCATCACGGCGAGCAGCAGGCCCTTGCGGCCCCGGAACCTCATGCGCACGATCGCGAAGCCGGCCGCGAGCGCGACGACCAGGGCGAGCAGCACGGCGCCGATGGTGACGGTGAGGCTGTTGCGGACGTACGTCCAGAACATGTCCACGCCGGTGGCGGTGCCGTAGTGCTCGAAGGTGGGGGTGAACAGAAGGGTGGGGGTCTCGGTGAGGACCTCGGACGCCGGTTTGAGGGACGTGGAGAGCATCCAGTAGACGGGGAAGACGAAGAAGACCGCCAGCACGAGCGCCACGGCGTTCAGCGCACCGCCGCGCAGGCTCTTCATCCGTTTGGCCCTCTTGGCCGCTCCCTTGGCCGCTCCGTCGGACGAGGGCCGCCGCAGGGGGGTCGCCACAGGCGCGCCGACCGGGTCGGCCGGGGTGGTGTTGCTCACTGCTCCTCCTCCTGCTTGAGGATCAGGCGGAAGTAGAAGGACATGGCGACCAGCAGGATCAGGATGGTCAGCACGGAGGCGGCCGCGGCGACGCCGAAGTTCATCTGGGCCATGCCCTCGATGTAGGCGAAGACCGGGAGGGTCTCGGAGCCCCGGTCGGGTCCGCCGTTGTTGAGGGCGACGATCTGGGCGAACGCCTTGAACACCCAGATGATCTCCAGGAAGGTGGTGATCAGGAAGAACGGCTTCAGGATCGGGAAGACGACCGAGCGGAAAATCCTCCCGTTGGAGGCCCCGTCCACCCGGGCGGCCTCGTACAGTTCCCCGCCGATGGTGGTCAGGCCCGCGTACAGGTTGAGGGCGACGAACGGCACCGACGCCCAGACGATCATCAGGGTGACGATGGTCAGGGTCGAGAACCCGGTCTCGAACCAGTTGTGCTGCTCGTACCCGGCGAACCCCAGGGTGCGCATCGCCCAGTTCACCACGCCGAACTGGGTGTCGAAGAGCCAGCGGAAGACGGTGGCGGACGCGACGACGGGCATGGCCCAGGCCATGACCAGGGCCAGGGAGAGCACGAGCCGCATCTTCTTGCCGAGGGCGTTGAGCAGCAGCCCGACCAGCGTGCCGAGCCCCATGATCAGCACCACGTTGACCGCCGTGAAGACGAACGTCCGGACGACGACCGTCCAGAAGGCCTCGTCGCCCAGCAGTTCCGTGTAGTTGTCGAACCCCGTCCACACGGTGGCCCGGGAGATCATCTCGATGCGGCCGAGCCGCTGGAAGGAGAGCAGCGCGTTCCTGACCAGCGGATAGCCCAGGAGCACCAACAGGGAGACGGCCGCCGGGGCGATCAGCGCGTAGGGCAGCCATCCCGACGACCGCGGTCGCCCGTCGCGCTCCCCCCGCGCGGTGCTCCTCGGCGCCGGGTCGCCGGGCGGCAGGACGCCGCCGGCCTCTCCTGTGTCCCGGGGGGCGTCCTCCACCGGCCCTCCGGCGGTGGGCGCCACTCCCCTGGCGTGCACGGTCATGTCTACTTCCTCGCGGTCACGGGCGTGCGGCCCCACCGGGTTGACTTCCTGCCTGAGGGGCGGGGGCGCCCGCGGATCGGACCGCGTGGCGCCCCCGGTGGCGTCAGCTCTTGTTGATCCGCTCGTCGATCGCCTTGTCGGCTTCCTCGCCGGCCTTCGTCGGGTCCGTCCCCTTGAGCACCTTGGTCATGTACTCCTTGATCGGGTTGGGCTCGGTCTCGACGTTGGCCCAGCCGGGGGTGACGGGGGTGATGTGCCCGACCTCGGAGGCCTTGACCATGGCCTCGGCGAAGGAACCGGCCTCGGGTTGCACCTGCGCGGCCTGGGTGTTGGGCAGCAGGCCGCCCCCGGTGGCCTCGGCGTACTTCTTCATCCACTTCTCCGAGGTCGCCGCCTTCAGCCACTCCTGGGCGAGCTCCTTGTTCGGGGAGCGCTCGGCGACGGCGAGGTTCGAGCCGCCGAAGAAGACGCTGCCCGGCTTGTCGGAGGTCTTGCCCGGGATCGGGAAGTAACCGAAGTCGGCCTCGCCGCCGGCCTCCTCGATGGCGGCGACGGCGCCGGCGGCCTCCCAGCCCAGACCGATCCAGGAGGCGACGTCCCCCTTGGGCACCACGTCGGTGGACTGCTGCGGCGTCGCCTCGTCCGTGTCCTTGGGCGCCTTGGAGAAGGACTGGAGCTCCTTGTAGAAGGAGATCGCCTTCTCGGCCTCGGGCGTGGCGAGCGCGCCCTTCCAACCGTCCCCGTCCCGGACCGCGAAGTCGCCGCCCTCGTCCCACAGGAACCCGGCGAAGACGTACCAGCTCTGACCGGGCAGGTAGATCGGCTGGACGTCCTTGTCGGACTCGCGGATCTTCTCCAGGCCCTCGATCCACTCCTCGCGGTTGGTCGGGGGCTCGACGCCGGCCTTCTCGTAGATCTTCTTGTCGTAGACCACCACGCGGTTGGCGGCGTACCAGGGGGCCGCGTAGAGCTTCCCGTCGAGTTCGGCGGACGGGAGCATGCCCTTGTTCCAGCCGTCGTAGCCGAGTTCGCCCTTGAGGTCGGTCAGGTCGGCGAGTCCGCCGGTGACCGCGTAGCCGGCGGTCTGGGTGTTACCCAGCTCGATGACGTCCGGCGGGGCGTCCTCGGAGAGCGCGGTGGTGATCTTCTCCTGGATCCCGTTCCACTGCTGTTCCTCGATCTTGACCTCGACGCCCTCGTGCTCGGCCTCGAACTCCTTGTTGAGTTCCTCGACCCACTCCTTGGGAGCCGATCCGTCCATGACCCACACGGTCAGCGTCTTGTCTCCGTCGGCCGTCCGGCCGTCTCCGGAACCGCAGGCCACGAGACCGGTCATCATCGCCGCGACGCCGATCGCCGCCATGCCCTTGCGCTTCACGTCCCCTCCTTCGGGATGCCTGAAATCCCCCCGCCCACCGCCCGAGAGGTCGACTCCCGCCGATGCTCCGCGCCGGTCGTGCCGTGCCGCGCGGGCACCGGTGTTCGAGGCGGCATTCGACGAGTGCTTCCCGTGGGGCCGGGTTGTAGTGGTGTAGACCAGCGCCCGCAGCTTGGCCTAGACCTTTTCTGCTGTCAACGGTGTATAAAGCTCGCGGCCGCATCCGTTACCGGACCGACACCTGAGCCGGGACGCCACCGGGGACGGGGACCGTGCCACGATGTGAGCCGCTATGTACGGAGGAAGCCGGTGACTGCACGACACGAGTCGGGAAGACATGCGCCCAAGGGCGACAGGGGCACGACCGCCGGCGGCACGGCCGGGCGCACCGCGCGCGTGCCCAAGTACTACCGCCTCAAGCGCCACTTGCTGGAGATGACCGAGACGATGCCTCCCGGTACGCCGGTCCCCCCGGAGCGCACGCTCGCCGGCGAGTTCGACACCTCGCGCACGACCGTGCGCCAGGCGCTCCAGGAGCTGGTCGTCGAGGGGCGGTTGGAGCGCATCCAGGGCAAGGGCACCTTCGTGGCCAAGCCCAAGGTCTCCCAGGCCCTCCAACTCACCTCGTACACGGAGGACATGCGCGCCCAGGGCCTGGAGCCCACCTCCCAGTTGCTGGACATCGGGTACGTCACCGCCGACGACCGGCTCGCCGAACTGCTGGACATCCCCACCGGAGGCCGCGTCCTGCGCATCGAGCGGCTGCGACTGGCCAGCGGCGAGCCGATGGCCATCGAGACCACCCACCTGTCGCAGAAGCGCTTCCCGGCGCTGCGCCGCAACCTGGTGCGGTACTCGTCCCTCTACACGGCCCTGGCCGAGGTCTACGACGTCCACCTCGCCGAGGCCGAGGAGACCATCGAGACCTCCCTCGCCACCCCGCGCGAGGCGGGCCTGTTGGGCACGGACGTCGGCCTGCCGATGCTGATGCTCTCCCGGCACTCGCGCGACACGGACGGCGAGCCGGTGGAGTGGGTGCGCTCGGTCTACCGCGGCGACCGCTACAAGTTCGTCGCCCGCCTCCAGCGCCCCGGCCGCGGACGGTGACCCGTCCCGGTGCCCGTCGACGGGCACCGGGACGGACGGGCACGGGGACGGACGGGCACGGCGGCCGTCGCTCACGTGTCGGTCCGGCGCGAGCGGACCGCCCGCCGGGCGGCGACGGGGAAGCCGGCGGGGGCGAGAAGCGACAAAGGACTTGGCCGTCGCCGTGACCGGCGTCCTCGCCACGATGCCCTGCATCGCGCCCCGACTCGTCGGCATCCGGGCGGTGCTGGACGTGATGGGCGTCGGCGGCGGCGAGTCGGCGCCCTGGTCCCGGCGGCCATCATGTCGATCGTGGCAGCCAACCTGTTCACCCGGAACATCTACGAGGACTTCCTCAAGCCGGACGCCACCCCGCCCAGGAGACCCGGGTCTCCGATCTCACCTCGCTGTCGGTGAAGGTCGGCGCGCCGGCCTTCGTCCCGGGCATGGACAAAACGGTGGCGATCAACTTCCGGCTTCTGGGCGGCATCTGAATCCTGCAGACCTTCCCCGCGATCGTGGGCGGTCTGTTCACCCGGTGGTTCCACCGCTGGGCGCTGCTCGCCGGCCGGGCCGTCGGCATGCTCTACGGCATACGGCACTGAGCCGGGCCCCGTCCCCCTCCCGCACCCCGTCGACGGAATCCCACCGGGCCCTGTCGGCGGGGTGCCTCATGATGACGACCATGGACATCGCGATCAGGGCGGCCCGCCCCGAGGAGTTGGCGGCCGTCGGAGAGTTGACGGCCCGGGTGTATCTGGACGGCGGCCTGCTGGACTTCGGGGAGGACGACCCGTACCTCGCCGTGTTGCGCGACGCGCGGGGCCGCGCCGAGCACGCCGAGGTGCTGGTGGCCGTGGAACCCTCCCGGCCCGAGCACGCCGGCGGCGAGCTGCTGGGCACGGTGACCTTCGTGGGGCGCGGCGGGAGGTACGCGGACATCGCGGAGCCGGGCGAGGGCGAGTTCCGGATGTTGGTCGTGCACCCGGCGGCGCGCGGACGCGGGGTGGGCGAGGCGCTGGTGCGCGAGTGCCTGGAGCGGGCCCGGGCCCTGGGGCTGCGACGGCTGGTGCTCTCCAGTCAGGACCGGATGTACGCCGCCCACCGCCTGTACGAGCGTCTGGGCTTCGTCCGCACCCCCGAGCGGGACTGGTCCCCGGTGCCGGGGCTTCCCGCCCTGCTGACCTTCGGGCTGTCCTTGACCTGACCCTGGGCCGGCCCTGGTCCGGCCCTGTGGCTCGGTGTCACGCGGACGGAACGGGGGGGGTGCGCCCCCGGACCGGTGTGGGTCCGGGGGCGCACCCGGTGGAAGGACGGCCGGGTCAGCAGCCGCCGCAGTTGTAGTACGTCACGTCCCAGTGGTTGCTCTCGCGGAAGTAGATGTTCCCCGAGCCCGACTGGTACTTGTTGCCGCCGATGTAGGCGAAGCGGCTGGTGATGTAGTTGTCGAGGCAGGTGGAGAGCCGGTAGTCGAGCTTGTAGCCGTTCCAGTGGCTGTACGTGCCGCTCGCGTGGCCGGTCTCCGTGCCGCCCGTGATGTGGATGGCGCAGCCGCTGGCGCTCTTGAGCGTCTCCGCTCCCTGCACCGTCGCCAGGTTGATCTGCTCGAACGAGGTGCAGGTGGGATTGTTGCGGTCGGAGCAGCCTCCGCTGGAGGACCAGGTGATGCCCGCCGCCCGGAAGCGACTGGTCGCCTGGGAGTGCGTCAACTTGGTGACCAGGGCCGCGGCGGGGGCCTGGACGGACGTCCCGGACGCCGCCCGGACCGCCGTCGTGGCCTGGGCCGTTCCCGGCAGCGCGAGCAGCGCCAGGGACAGCACCGGTACGCCGACCGCGGCGCGCCACAGGGACTTCTTGGTGGGAGGTTTCATGGGTGACCTCTCCGTGGTGGGGGAGGGGGTGGGGGGAGAGCCCGTGGGGCTCAGATGCCGCAGGTCGGAGCCGACCAGTAGCGGCTGGAGCGGTGGTCGACGTGGGTGTGGTCGTTGTGGCCGGGGTAGCCCGGGCCGAGGATGCCGTTGAAGCCGTGGTTGCGGGCCTGCTGCGCCATCCTGCACAGGGTGTGCGAGCCGGCGCCCAGGTCGACGCCGTCACCGTAGAGGTGCCGGCTGTTGGAGGCCCCGCCCACCGCGCTGTTGCAGGAGTAGGAGCGGAAGCCGCTGGTCACGCGGATCGGCGCGTCGCCCAGGGCGTGCCGCATGGCCTCCAGCTTCCACATGGAGATCAGGGCGTTGCGCTTGGCCGTCGCCGCGCTCACCGCCCCGCCGCTCCAGGTGGAGTTGCACTGGTTGAGCTCGCTGTAGGAGAAGTGGATCGGGGTGCAGTCGGCGTCCTGGAGGGCGTAGATCTTGCTGAAGGTCTGCGGGCCGGCGATGCCGTCGGCGGTCAGGCCGTACGCGGCCTGGAAGCGCTTGACGGCGGCGGCGGTGGCGGGCCCGTAGGAGCCGTCGATGGCCAGCACGTTGCCGTAGCCGGGGTAGCCGGAGACGCGGATCTGGAGTTCGGCGACGTCCGAGCCGGACATGCCCTGGGAGAGGGTGCGGTTCCAGGTGTAGCACGCGTCCGCGTGGGCGGTGCCCGCCGTGGAGACCGTGCCGACCAGTGCGGCTGCCGCGATCATGACAATACTGAGGACAAGGCGGATGGTACCCCTGAGCATGCTGCCTCCGTAGGGGGGAAGTGGGGACGCGTGAGAGATTGGCGGAGACGGTCTACTCGCGTCAACACCCCCGGAAACGCCAATGGGCGAGCCAATGAAAGGCCCGCCCGTCGGCGCGTCGACCGGCTGCTCCGGGCCCCGGCGTCGGAGCCCTCCGGTCCCATGGGTCAGTCGTTGGGCACCGTCTCGTAGCGCGGCGTGCCCTCGGCCATCTGCCGCAGTACGTCCTTGCGTTCGCGCTTGGAGAGCCGGTCGATGTACAGACGGCCGTAGAGGTGGTCCGTCTCGTGCTGGAGGCAGCGGGCGAAGTAGCCGGTGCCCCGCACCTTGATCGGCTTGCCCTGGGTGTCCTGCCCGCGCACGACGGCGTAGTCGGGGCGCGCGAGCGGGGCGTACGCGCCCGGCACGGACAGGCAACCCTCGTTGGAGTCGTCCAGCACACGGCGCCCGGCGGGCAGTTCCTCCAGCACCGGGTTGCAGACGACACCGACGTGCCGCACGCCCTCGTCGTCCTGGCAGTCGTAGACGAAGACCTTCAGGTCGACGCCGATCTGGTTGGCCGCCAGGCCGACGCCCTCGGCCGCGCGCTGACTGGCGAACATGTCGTCGACCAGCTTCGCCAGCTCGTCGTCGAACTCGGTGACGTCCTTGCACTCCCGGTGGAGCACCGGGTTGCCGACGACGGTGATCGGACGGGCGGTGCCGCGCTCCCGGTGGGCCCGCTCACGCTCCTCGCAGTCCTCCGTGTCGACGATGAATCCCTCGTCGTCCACCCGCTGACCGGTCTCGTGCTCCGCCATCTTCGCCATGTGCCTTCCTGAGTCCTTCACCACGACCCGTACAGAGTACGGGCCCCGGGGCGCCCCGTGCCCCGCCGGTCTCAGCAGACCTCTTCCAGATCGCGCCACTCCCGGGTGTCCGGGCTGTCGGCGACCCAGCCGTCCAGCAGACCGCGCACCAGGCCCGCCGGAGCCGCCAGACCGCACTCGCGCTCGGGCACCCACAGCTCGCCGGAGGTCATGTGCCCCAGCGGCCCCGGATGCCCCGGCACGCTGTGGTCGTGCGGATCGTGGCGGGGCGCGCCCTCGACCTCGTCGCTGGGCATCCGGCTCTCCGAGCAGGAGCGGCACAGCAACCGCACCGAGGACGACCAGTCCTCGGCGGCGTAGCCCGCGTCCGCCGCCAGCCGCTCCAGCGCGTCCCGGTCGGCCTCGGTCGCCGCCTCCAACAGCACCACCCAGGTCGGCACGGGGGAGGGCGCCCACAGCTCTATCTCGTCGAAGACCGGATAGGTGTGCCCCGAGGCGGTGGTCCGCTCCCCGTGCGGCACGCCGTCGTGCAGCACCACCTCGCCCCAGCGGCGCCCGGAGGACGGCAGGGGGATGTTCTGCACCTCGATGCGGGCCGGGTCCAGACGCCGTCCCCACACCACCTCCGCCTCGCCCTCGGGTGACAGGCGCACGGCGGCGCTGCCCAGCTCCATGCCGGTCGGCGGGCCCGTACGGCCGTCGTCGCCGGCGGCCCGGTCGGTCGGGGCCGCGTCCGGCACCCGCAGCCCGTACGCCTGCCAGGCGCGTCGGGCCAGCGGCCAGTCCTGCAGGGCGGTGGCGGCGATGCCGACGTTCCACCAGTCGGGCGCCCCGGTGGCCCGGTCCAGGAGGGCGACCGCGCGCAGTCCGGCGGCGCGCGCCTGCTCCCAGTCGCGCCGGAACTTGTGCAGCAGGGCGAGGTTGAACCAGGACTCCGACAGCCACGGCTCCAGGTCGGCGGCACGGGTGAGCAGCTCGCCGGCGTCCTCGTAGCGCCCGTCGTCGATGAGCGTGAACGCGCGGTCGGTGGCCAGCCGCCAGTCGGCGGATGGCCGGTTCCGTGCCTTGCCGAAGATCCTCACGATGTTCCCGCCTGACTCCCGCCTGCTGCTCCCGGCCGCGCCGGGCGGCCGTTCCGTCGCGGTCCCCGCCGCGGTGTGTCCACCGCGATCTTCTCCCTGCCGCGGTTCCCGGTTCGCATCCAACCATGCCCACCCCGGTGCGCGCTCATTACCCATCGGTCGTGGGGTCTTGGACCGGTTCGGAACGGGAAGCCGCGCTCCCCTTCACGCCATGCGCCGGCGGGCGGTTCCCGCAGGAGAAACCGCCCGCCGGCAAGAGAGGCGGCGTACGCCGGCGCGGTGAGTTCGGTGGCGCGGGCGAGCGAGGCGGCGGCTCGACGGCGGGAGAGCCGGAGGAGCGGTCGTGGCGCGCCGCCGTCCGGACACGGCGGACGCTTCCCGCGTCACGGCCGGTGAAAGCCGAGTGGGCCGGCCCCTTCGGGTGACGTGCGACGGGCGGGGACGCCGTATCGGGTCACCTCGGAAGGCGCCGGACGTCACCGGGCGGGACCGGCCGGCCGCCGGACGTGTTCAGACGGCGCTCTCGCCGGCGTCGTCCCGGGCCCGGACGGGAGAGGCGGCCCGGCCCGCGGCGGGATCCACCACTGGCTGCTCCGGCACGGCCTGGCCGGAGCGGATCAGCTCGATGCGGCCCATCACCTTGGAGCGGAGGTCGGTCGGGACGTCGTCATGACCGCAGCACCGTTTGACCAGCTTCTTCACGGCCTGCTCCAGACCGTACTTCTCCAGGCAGGGGGCGCACTCGTCGAAGTGCTGCTCGAACTTCGTGCGGTCCCCGTCGGGCATCTCCCGGTCCAGATACTCGTAGAGGTGGTCCAGGACCTCAGAGCAGTCCGTCTCGTGCGGCTCTCCGCAACTCATGAGCCCGAGCCTTTCCGGTCGTGCGACTCGTCGGGCGCGGCGGCGCCGTTCGCGCCCGCCGGGACCAGTCCGCGCTCGCGGGCGTAGCCCTCCAGCAAGTCGCGTAGCTGACGGCGACCGCGGTGCAGACGGGACATCACCGTGCCGATGGGTGTCCCCATGATGTCCGCGATCTCCTTGTACGCAAACCCCTCGACGTCCGCGAGGTAGACCGCTATCCGGAACTCCTCGGGGATGGCCTGGAGTGCCTCCTTCACGTCCGAGTCCGGCAGGTGGTCCAGCGCCTGTGCCTCGGCCGAGCGCAGCCCGGTCGACATGTGCGACTCGGCGCGGGCGAGCTGCCAGTCCTCGATCTCCTCGGCCGCGCTGCGCTGGGGTTCACGCTGCTTCTTGCGGTACGAGTTGATGAAGGTGTTGGTCAGAATGCGGTACAGCCACGCCTTGAGGTTGGTGCCCTCGCGGAACTGGTGGAAGGACGCGTACGCCTTGGCGTAGGTCTCTTGGACCAGGTCCTCCGCGTCGGCGGGGTTGCGCGTCATGCGCAGCGCCGCGGAGTACATCTGGTCCAGGAAGGCCAGAGCATCCCGTTCGAAGCGCGCGTTCCGTTCGGCCTCGGTCTCCACGGGCTTCTGGTGCGCGGCGTCGTCGGTCCCGGTGACCGGACCCACCTCCTCCGATGCGGCTGCTGCGGACCCAGCGGCGGATCCACTCGAATCGGAGAATAGACGACGATCCGTTCCCCGCGCCGCTCCGAAGGGATCCTCCCCGACGGGTCCCGCGAGCTTCGCCGTCGCCCAGTCCGTCTCCGCCGCGGTCGTCGGTGTACCCACAGGGCGGGACGGACATGCGATCGAACCCATGGTGGGTGGACTCCCTCTCCTCGCGCGTGTGTGGCCTGTACGTGTTCCGTACAGGCGGCAACACACCCGCCTCGGAAATCATTCCCGTCCCAGCCACGTCCGTACGGATTCGGTGATCACGGCGAGCGCGGCCTCCTGTGCGCCCGGGTCCGCGCCCCTCCTCGGCACGGCGAAGCCGTGGTCGCCTCCGGGCACCTCGACGACCTCCGTGCCCTCCGGGAACTCGTCGGGCCGTCCGAAGGGGTCGCGTCCGCCCTGGACGACCAGCGTCCGCACCCCGGCGCCGAGCAGTTCGTCGGCCCGGGACCGCTCCGGCCTGCCCGGGGGGTGGAGGGGGAAGGCGAGAGCGAGCACGGCGTGCGCCCCGAGTTCGCCCGCCGTCCGGCAGGCCACGCGCGCCCCGGCGCTGCGTCCGCCGGAGACGACGGGCGGCCCTTCCCCCGCCAAGGTGGGCCACACCTCCCGCCATCCCGCGTCCAGGGTCCGGGGGGCCGGGGCCACCTTCTTCCCCGCCACTCGCCACGGCTGCTCCACCAGGGCGACGGTGACCCCGTGCCCGGGCAGCTCCGCGGCCAGGGCCCGCAGGTCCCGCGCCTCGATCCCGCCCGCCCCGTGTCCGAGCGCCAGGACCAGGCGTGGACGCGCCGCGCGGTGCCAGGTGACGCGCGCCGGACCGGCCGGGGTGTCCACCGTCTCGACCGTCTGCGTCCCCGATGCCGTCGAGGCCGTGTCTCCGTCGCCGACCACCGCGTCGTCGATCGCCGCGCCGTCGACCACCGCGCCGTCGATCATGCCGTCCCTGGTGTCCATGGCGTCAGAACAGCGTCCCGGCCTCGGGACCGTCGAGCTCCGCGAGCAGTTCGGGGCCGTTGTTGCGCACGTTGCTGACCCCGCTGCCCACCGGGTAGGCCCGCAGGGCCCCGGCGGGCGGCGGGGCCAACAGTCCGCGCACCTGCTCCGTATCGGTGCGGGCCGGGTCGAGCCAGGCGTCCCAGCGGTCGGGGGTGAGCACGAGCGGCATCCGCGGGTGGATGTCGGCGAGCGACCTCGGACCGCCCTCGTCCCCGGCCTTCCCGTCGGCGCCCGCGAACGGCTCGGTCTCCGCCTCGGTGGTGATCACCGAGCAGGTCACCCACCACGCCTCGGGGTGGTCGTCGGGCAGCGTCCTGTCCCGCCAGAACTCGTAGAGCCCGGCCAGCGCCATCACCGAGCCGTCGGCCGGCGTCACGAAGTACGGCTGCTTGCGGGGCCGCTTCCGCTTCCCCTTCTCCTCCTCCTGCCGCTCGTCCCTGCCGGTGACCCACTCGTAGTAGCCGTCGGCGGGCAGCAGGCAGCGTCGCGCGGCGAACGCGCGGCGGTAGGAGGGCTTCTCGTGCACCGTCTCGGCCCGCGCGTTGAACATCTTGGAGGCCGTGTCCGGGGACTTCGCCCAGGAGGGCACCAGCCCCCAGCGCAGCACCCTGAGCTGCCGCACGGGCCGCGGGTCGTCGCCGTCCTTCAGCGGTCGGTCGAGGACCGCGTACACCTGCTTGGTCGGGGCCACGTTCCAGTCGGGGGCCAGGGTCTCGGCCGGATCCCACCGCTCCACGCCGAACAGCTCGACCAGTTCCTCTGCTCCGCGGCTCGCCGCAAACCGTCCGCACATGTCTGCCACCCTGCCACGTTCCCCCGGCGACCGGCACGGTGACCGCCCCGATCGGGGCGGAACCGCTCGGGGCGGACGAGCCGCCGGGGCGTCGGGGCGGCCGTGACACACTGCGAGGCACCGTCTCGGCGGGAGCGGGGCGAGAGGCCGGGGGAGACGGGCCGGGCGACGGGGGCGACACGAGAGGAGGCCGTTGGGGCATGGGGACGGACAGCATCGCCGAGGTGTGGGACCGCGTCGTCGGAACGCAACCCGACCCGCCGACGGCGGTCGTCGTGGCCACCGGCCTCGTGGCCCTGGCCGTGGTCGCGGCGCGGAGGCCCTGGCGGGTGGCGCGGAACGCGGTGACCATCGCCCACGAGGGCGGACACGGGCTCGTCGCGCTGCTGACCGGGCGCCGACTGGAGGGCATACGCCTGCACTCGGACACCTCCGGCCTGACGGTCTCACGGGGGAGACCGACCGGGGTCGGGATGATCCTGACCGCCGCCGCCGGGTACACGGCGCCCTCGCTGCTCGGGCTGGCCGGGGCGTGGTTGCTGGCCGACGGACACGTCACCGCGCTGCTGTGGGGGGCCACGGCGCTGCTGCTGGCGATGCTGCCGATGGTGCGCAACGCCTACGGGGTCCTGTCCGTCGTCGTCACCGGCGCGGTGTTCTTCCTGGTGTCGTGGTTCGCCGGGACCGAGGTGCAGGCGGCGTTCGCGTACGGGGTGGTGTGGTTCCTGCTGCTGGGCGGGGTGCGGCCCGTCTTCGAGCTCCAGGGCAAGCGGCGCCGGGGCGAGGCGCCGGACTCCGACGCCGACCAGCTCGCACGGCTGACGAACGCGCCCGCGGTGCTGTGGCTGGCGCTCTTCCACGCCGTCGCGCTGTGCTCGCTGACCGGTGGCGGACGGTGGTTGCTGGGGCTCTGAGGCCACCGGCTCCCACCGGCTCCCACCGGCTCCGCAGCGCCCGGGCGACCGGCGCCCCGCGTCCCCCGCCCGGTTCGAACTCCTCCCTCCCGGTCCTCCCCTGCCTCTCCCCGGAGCGCCTCCGCGTCCGTCGGCCTCCCCTCCGCCGTCGCCCATGCCGGCCTCGCCGAGCGAACCACTAAAGTTGGGGCCATGACCGACAACACCGCTCTCTGGCCCGCTCCCCTCGCCTCCGGCGCCGTCGACGCGACCGTCACCGTGCCCGGATCGAAGTCGGTCACCAACCGCGGTCTGGTGCTCGCCGCCCTGGCCTCCGAGCCGGGCTGGCTGCGCCGGCCGCTGCGCTCGCGCGACACCCTGCTGATGGCCGAGGGGCTGCGCGCCATGGGAGTGGGCATCGAGGAGACGGTCTCGTCCAGCTCCGCCTCCGTCCCCGGCGCCCCCGTCGGCACCGGCGAGGCGTGGCGCGTCATCCCCGCCGGACTGCACGGTCCCGCCACCGTGGACGTCGGGAACGCGGGCACCGTGATGCGCTTCCTGCCGCCCGTGGCCACCCTCGCCGACGGACCGATCCACTTCGACGGCGACAAGCGGTCCCACGAGCGTCCGCTGCACGGGGTGATCGACGCGCTGCGCGCGCTCGGCGCCCGCGTCGACGACGAAGGACGCGGCAGCCTGCCGCTGACCGTGCACGGCAACGGCTCCCTCACCGGCGGCACGGTGGAGATCGACGCCTCGTCCTCCTCCCAGTTCGTCAGCGCGCTGCTGCTCTCCGGCGCCCGCTTCAACCAGGGCGTCGAGGTCCGCCATGTCGGCGGCCCCCTGCCGTCCATGCCGCACATCAGGATGACGGTCGACATGCTGCGCGCCGCGGGTGCCCGGGTGGACACCCCCGAGTCCGGCGGCGAGCCCAACGTCTGGCGCGTCACGGCCGGCGCGCTGCTCGGCCGGGACCTGGTCGTCGAGCCCGACCTGTCCAACGCCCAGCCCTTCCTCGCCGCCGCCCTGATCACCGGCGGCCGGGTGACCATCCCCGACTGGCCGGCGCACACCACGCAGCCCGGTGACGCGCTGCGGGAGATCTTCACCGAGATGGGCGGCCGGTGCGAGCTGGACGAGCGCGGTCTGACCCTCACCGGCACCGGCCGGATCCACGGCATCGACGTGGACCTGAGCGACGTGGGCGAGCTGACCCCGGGCATCGCGGCGGTCGCGGCGCTGGCCGAGTCCGAGTCGAGGCTGCGGGGCGTGGCGCACCTGCGGCTGCACGAGACCGACCGGCTGGCCGCGCTGACCAAGGAGATCAACGGTCTCGGCGGCGACGTCACCGAGACCGAGGACGGCCTGATCATCCGCCCGCGTCCACTGCACGGCGGGATCTTCCACACCTACGAGGACCACCGGCTGGCCACCGCGGGCGCGGTGCTCGGCCTCGTGGTCGAGGGAGTGGAGGTCGAGAACGTCGCGACCACCGCCAAGACGCTCCCCGACTTCCCCGACCTGTGGAGTGCCATGCTCGAAGGCTCCGGGGAGAGAGCGTAAGAGGCCGGCCGTCATGCGTCGCTACGGCAAGCACACCGACGAGGACGATGTCAGGGTCCGCCCCAGCCGCCGGGGCAGCAGGCCGCGCACCCACATCCGTCCCAAGCACGAGGACGCTGCCGAGGGCTTCGTCCTCACCGTCGACCGGGGGCGGATCACCTGTCTGGTCGAGGACCGCACGATCATCGCCATGAAGGCCCGTGAGCTGGGACGCAAGGGCGTGGTGGTCGGCGACCGGGTGGCACTCGTCGGCGATCTGTCGGGGGCGAAGGACACCCTGGCGCGGATCGTGCGGGTCGAGGAGCGCTCCTCGGTGCTGCGCCGCACGGCCGACGACAACGACCCCTACGAGCGGGTCGTCGTCGCCAACGCCGACCAGCTCGCCATCGTCACCGCGCTCGCCGACCCCGAGCCGCGTCCCCGGTTGATCGACCGCTGCCTGGTCGCCGCCTACGACGCGGGTCTGGAACCGCTGTTGGTGCTCACCAAGGCCGACCTGGCCCCGGCCGATCCGCTGCTGGAGACGTACGCCCCGCTCGGGGTGCGCCACGTGGTGACCAGCCGCGAGGAGCTGGCCGACGGCGGCGCCGAGCGGGTCCGCACGATGCTGCTGGGGCGGATCACCGCCTTCGTGGGCCACTCCGGCGTCGGCAAGACCACCCTGGTCAACGCGCTCGTCCCGGAGCACCGGCGGGCCACGGGGCAGGTCAACGCGGTGACCGGACGCGGCCGCCACACCACCACCTCGGCCCTGGCCCTGCCGTTGCCCGGGGAGGCGTCGTTCCCGCCGCCGGAGGACGGGGGGTGGGTGATCGACACCCCGGGCGTGCGGTCCTTCGGTCTGAACCACATCGACCCGTCCCGGGTGATCCACGCCTTCCCCGATCTGGAGCCGGGCACGGTGGACTGTCCGCGCGCCTGCGGCCACGACGAACCGGACTGCGCCCTGGACGACTGGGTCGCCGACGGCCACGCCGATCCCGCGCGCCTGCACTCCCTACGCCGCCTGCTGGCCACGCGGGAGCGCCACGAGGGGGACTGACCGGCGCGGAACCCACCGGTACGGCGGGCGGCCACTCGGTTGGCCACTCCCCTGTGGCCGGTCTCCGCGCCCGCTGGATACTGTTCCGTCATGCCCGACTACCACGATGACCTGCGCCTCGCCCATGTGCTGGCCGACACCGCGGACGCCACGACGATGGAGCGGTTCAAGGCCCTCGACCTCAAGGTCGAGACCAAACCCGACATGACGCCGGTGAGCGAGGCGGACAAGGCCGCCGAGGAGTTGATCCGCACCTCCCTGCAGCGAGCACGGCCGCGTGACGCGGTGCTGGGCGAGGAGTTCGGCAGCGAGGGGCACGGGCCGCGTCGCTGGGTGGTGGACCCGATCGACGGCACCAAGAACTACGTGCGGGGCGTGCCCGTCTGGGCCACGCTGATCGCCCTGATGGAGCGGGGCGAGGGCGGCGACCGTCCGGTGGTCGGCGTGGTGTCGGCCCCCGCCCTGAACCGGCGCTGGTGGGCGGCGGCAGGGCTGGGCGCGTACACCGGCCGCAGCCTGTCCTCGGCGACCCGGCTGTCGGTCTCGCGGGTGAGCCGCGTCCAGGACGCGTCGTTCGCGTACTCCTCCCTCACCGGCTGGGAGGAACGCGGCAGGCTGGGCGGCTTCCTCGACCTGTCCCGGGACTGCTGGCGGACGCGCGGCTACGGCGACTTCTGGTCGTACATGATGGTCGCCGAGGGATCGGTGGACATGTGCGCGGAGCCGGAGCTGTCCCTGTGGGACATGGCGGCGAACGCGGTCATCGTGCAGGAGGCCGGGGGCACCTTCACCGGCCTGGACGGCCGTGAGGGCCCGCACAGCGGGGACGCGGCGGCCTCCAACGGGCTGCTGCACGAGGATCTGCTCGCCTATCTGGGCGGGTAGGGGTGCCGGGTGCGCCCGTGCGCGGGCGCACCGCAGGACCGGCGCGGTGGGCGCCGCTCGGCCAACTTGGCTCCATACGCCCCTTGTTGGGGTTCAGGCGGCATGTGAACATGAGAATCCCCCCGCTTGTGACCTTGTGAATCCCTTCTCGTGGGGGGATTCCTCCAAGGAGGTGGCACCGCCGTCATGCCCACCCTCGTCCGTGACGCCATGAGCACGGTGATCCTCACCATCGGCCCCGACCACACCCTCCGCCAGGCCGCCCGGCTGATGTCCGCCCGTCGGGTCGGCGCGGCCGTCGTCCTCGACCCCGACACCTGCGGCATCGGCATCCTCACCGAACGCGACGTCCTCGACGCCGTGGGCGCCGGCCAGGACCCCGACCGGGAGCCGGCGCACCTGCACACCACCACCGACGTGGTCTTCGCCGCCCCCGAATGGACCTTGGAGAACGCCGCGCGGGCCATGACGCACGGCGGCTTCCGCCACCTGATCGTGCTCGACGACCGCGAACCGGTGGGAGTGGTGTCGGTCCGCGACATCGTCCGCTGCTGGTCGTCCGCACACGAGCGCGAGGCCGCCTCGTCCGGCGCGGCGGCCTGACGTCCCCTCCGCTCCGCCCCCTCCGGCGCACCCGGACACGCCGGAGGGACCGGAGCCCAGTGGCGTCCGGTCCCTCCGGGATCGCGGCGGTCGGTGGGGGCACCCACCGCCGACGGCAGGGGCGTCGGCCGCGCAGGGCCTTGATCGCGGCCTTTGGCCGCCTGCCGTGGTCTCGCCGGCCCGGTGGGAGTTCCCGACGGCCCGTCGGCCTCTCTCCGCACGCTCACGTGCGCCTCCCCCGAGCCGTCCTGCTCCTCGCGGCTCAGACTGAACGCGATCTTACATTGGACATTATCCAAGTCAAGAAGACACTGAGGGCCGTACGGAATCCGGCCGTGGAGACGCACTTGCTAAAGTGGGACCATGAGTGACCTGCTTCAACGTCTTCGGGATCGTGGCTGGCGTCTGACCGCCCAACGGCGAGTCGTCGCCGAGGTCCTCGACGGCGAGCATGTCCACTACACCGCGGACGAGGTGCACGCGCGCGCGGTCGAGCGGCTTCCGGAGATCTCCCGCGCCACCGTCTACAACACCCTCGGCGAACTGGTCTCGCTCGGCGAGGTCATCGAGGTCAGCACGGACGGCCGGGCCAAGCGGTACGACCCGAACGCCCACCACACCCACCAGCACCTGGTCTGCTCGCGGTGCGGCGTGATCCGGGACGTCCGCCCCTCGGGCGACCCGCTCGCCCTGCTCCCCGAAGAGGAGCGCTTCGGTTTCACCCTCTCCGAGGCCACGGTCACCTACCGGGGGATCTGCCCCTCCTGCGCGTCCGCCGGCTGAGCCGCGCGCCCGAAGCGTCGGCGGTTCCCGTCGGCGCCCCTCCGCCTCTCTCTTCTGTCTCTTCGCGCACGGGCACCCCGTGGGCACGGGGCGCCCGTGCCCATCTCGACGCGCCCACCGGACATGGAACGTCCGGGGGATGTCGGGTAGATCACACCGATCGCCGTCGGACCGATCACCCCGCGCGCCGGTCACGGAGCCGTGAACGCAAAAGCAGCGGTGGCCCGGATCCTGGGATCCGGGCCACCGCCGTATCAGTAGCGGGGACAGGATTTGAACCTGCGACCTCTGGGTTATGAGCCCAGCGAGCTACCGAGCTGCTCCACCCCGCGTCGTTGTGGCTCAACAGTAACCCCACTCCCCCGAGCAGCGCAAATCGTGTCCTCCGAGTGCGGACGGGTGCCGCCCACCCCACGGGAGCAGGCCGGATGCCGGCTCCGCCAAACGGGGCGCGAGGAGCCGCCGCGCTCAGGCGGACAGCTCCTCGTGGAGGGCCTCGCTCAGCCGGGCCGCGCGCTCGGCGACCTCCGGCGGCCCCAACTCGACCGCGCGGGCGCACCAGTGGCGGCCCGCCGTCAGGTCGCCGCGCCGGGCGCTCAGCAGCGCCAGGCGCAGGGCGGCGCGACCGTGGCCCGCCTCGGCGGCGCGGGTCCACCACAGCGCGGCCTCCGGCTCGCTGCCCTCACGGGCCAGCAGCAGCCCGAGGTTGAAGGCTCCGTTGCGGCTGCCCGCCTCCGCGGCCGTCCGGTACCAGTGCGCGGCCCGGACCACGTCGCCACGCGCCGCCGCGCACATGCCCAGCCGGACCTGCGCGCGCCGGTGCCCCTGTTCGGCGGCCCGCTCGTACCACTCCTCGTACTCGGGCGGACCGTGTGCGTCGACGGTGCTCGTCGGCGCCTGGCGCTCCAGCAGCGCCGCGAGGTGGAAGGCGCCCTCCACGCTGCCGCCGCCCGCCGCACGGCGCAGGTGCCGCTCGGCGGTGTGCGTGTCGCCCTCGCGCAGCAGGGCGATGCCCACCTGGAGCGCGGCCTCGGTGTGGCCGGCCGCCGCGGCCTGCTCGTACCACTGTCGGGCGGTTCCCTCCTCGCCGCGGCTCGCGTGGATGATGCCGAGGTTGAACGCGGCGTCCACGCTCCCCACCTCGGCGGCCTTGGAGAACCAGGGCTCGGCGCCCTCCGCGTCGCCGCGCTGGAGCAGCAGGACGGCGAGCGCGTTGGCCGCCTCCCGGTGCCCCGCGTAGGCGGCTCGCCGGTACCACTGCTCCGCCTGCGCGGATCGCCCCTGGGCGGCGCACAGCAGCCCGAGGTTGAAGGCTCCGTTGATGTCGCCCGCCTCCAGCGCCACGCGGTACCAGCGCTCGGCGGACTGCCGCTCGCCGCGCTCGGCGTGCAGTGCGCCCAGCGCGTTGGCCGCGTTGCCGTCACCGTCCTGGGCGGCGCGGCGCCACCACTCGGCGGCGCTCTCGGTGTCGCCCGCGTCGCGCAGCAGGAAACCCAGCGCGCAGGCGGCGCGCGTCTCGCCCTCCTTGGCCGCCGTCAGGTACCAACGGGCCGCCTCCTGCGTCTCGCCCCGCTCCTCCAGGAGCGTGCCCAGACGCAGCGCGGCGCGGCCGTGACCGCGCGCCGCGGCCTGGCGGTACCACTGCTCGGCCTGGGCGGTGGCCGGCGGTCGTCGCCTCATCAGAATCTGCGCGACGCGGTAGGCCGCCTCCCGGTGCCCCCGCTCGGCGGCGGCGCGGAACCACTCCTCGGCCCCGTCCTCACCTCGGTGTTCCAGCAGGTCGGCCAGGGCGTACGCACCGAGGGGGTGCCCCGACTCCGCGGACTGCCGCAGCCAGTACTCGGCGGCTGCCTCGTCGCCGCGCTCGCGGTGGTGGCGTCCCAGGGAGTGGGCCGCCGCGGCCGATCCGGCGACGGCGGCGACGCGCCACCAGCCCGCGGCCTCCTCGACCCGGCCGCGCTGGTGGAGCAGGACGCCCAGGTTGTTCGCGGCGGCTCGGTCCCCGGCGGCACTGGCGGCGCGCAGGTGCGGTTCGGCGCCCTCCAGATCGCCCCGGCGCAGCAGCCGGGCGCCGAGCGCGCTGATGGCGTCGATGTCGTGGGGGGCGGCTCCGCTCACACCACCACCCACTCCCTCAAACCTTGCCTTGTCCCCCATGAGGCCCATCGTCGCACCACCCGTACCCCGCGTACACCTGGTATACAGCCGCCAGGGAAGTCACTTCGGCGTTTTGTCGACTTCCCGATACGGCTACCACCCAAACACGGAGCGCTGTCATGCGCCCTGTTCCCACTCTCCTGACATACGAAAAACGGGCCCGGAGTCAGTGACTCCGGGCCCGTTTCTCCTAGTAGCGGGGACAGGATTTGAACCTGCGACCTCTGGGTTATGAGCCCAGCGAGCTACCGAGCTGCTCCACCCCGCGCCGTTGTGTTCACAACCTTAGCACGGCGCGGGAGGTGCTCGCTCACCACCGGTTCACTCTTCCTTGCGTCCCTTGCTGTTGCCATTGTCGCCGGCGTCGGAGTTCTTCCCGTCGCCGCCCGCCGCCTGTTCGGCGTCCTCGGCCCGCCGCAGGGCGTCCTCCAGGTCCTCCTGGGCCTGCCCGTACGCCTGCCAGTCCTGCTCGCTCAGCGCCTTCTGGCCCGCCTCGAACGCCTCTTGGGCGTCCCTCAGGGCCTCCTGCACCGTCGAGTCCTCGGACGGAGGCGGCGTCGTGGCGTCCTCCTCGGCCGGCGGCTCCTCGCCGCGCTCCTCCTCCGACGCGCCGTCGTCCACTCCGAAGACCGCGTCCAGAGCCTCGTCGAGGGTGTTCTCGAACGCCGTCTTCTCGCCGTAGGTGACCAACACCTTCCGCAGCAGCGGGTAGTTGGTGCCCGCGCCTCGGACGTAGACCGGCTCGACGTAGAGCAGGCCGCCCTCCAGGGGCACGGTGAGCAGATTTCCGTACTCGATCTCCGAGTCGCCGCGCTGGAGGATGTTGATCTCGTTCGCGATCTCGGTGTCGGAGTTGAACCGGCTCTGCACCTGCTGCGGGCCGGACACCGTGGTGTTGGACGGCAGCTTGAGGATCCTGATCGTCCCGTAGTCGTCGCTGCGGGTGTCCGCGTTGACCGCCATGAAGGCGCCCAGCGTCTCGCGACCACTGGGGTTGAAGGTCGTCGTCAGGGAGAAGGTCTGCTCCTCCTGGTCGGGCATCTTCATGCTGAGGTAGTACGGCGGAACCGCGTTGCCCTTGTGCGTCGGGTCGTCCGGCACCTGCCAGCGCTCACTGCCGCTGTAGAACTGGCTCGCGCTGGTGACGTGGTAGCGCGTCAGCAGCTCGCGCTGGACCTTGAACAGGTCCTGCGGGTACCGGAGGTGGTCCATCAGCTCATCGCTGATCTCGCTCCTCGGCTCCACCGTCCCCGGGAAGGCCTTCATCCAGGTCTTCAACACCGGGTCCTTGGTGTCCCACTGGTACAGCTTCACCTCGCCCGAGTAGGCGTCCACCGTCGCCTTGACCGAGTTGCGGATGTAGTTGACCCGGTTCTGCTGGGCGATGACCGAACGCTGGCCGTCGGTCAGCGCGTCGGCCGTGGTCTCGCCCAGGGTCGTGCGGGACGAGTACGGGTACTGGTTCGTCGTGGTGTAGGCGTCGACGATCCACTGGATGCGGTCGCCCACCACCGCCGGGTACGGGTCGCCGTCGATCGTCAGCCAGGGGGCCACCGCCTCGACGCGCTCCTTGGGCGTGCGGTTGTACAGGATCTGCGAACCCTCGCCGATCGCGCCCGAGTACAGGATCTGCGGCTCGTTGAAGGTCACGGCGTACGCCGCGCGGTTGAGCGGGTTGGACAGGTTCACCCCGCCGTCGCCCTTGTAGCTGTACGTCTTCTCCTCGTTGCCGGAGATGTAGTCCAGTTCCTTCTGCGGACCGCCGACGATGGAGTACTGCGTGGTCTTCTCGCCGTAGTAGACCCGCGGCTCGTACTCGCCGAGCTCTCCCTCCGGCGGGAGGTCCTTCTCCACGAAGTCGGGCACGCCGTTCGACGCCACCTCGGTGCCCTTGCCGGCCACCATGCCGAAGCCGTGGGTGTACTTGAAGTGGTCGTTGATCCAGTTCCGCTCGGTGATGCCGTTGATGTTGATCTCGCGCAGACCGACGACGGTGTCCTGCTCCTCGCCGTCCTCGTTGGTGTACCGGTCCACGTCCAGGGTGGCCGGGAACTGGTAGTAGCTGCGCACCTGCTGGAGCTGCTGGTAGCTGGGCGAGACGACGTTGGGGTCGAGCAGGCGGATGCTGGCGGTGGTGTTCGCCGCCTGCCGCAGCTCCTCGTTGCTCGCCTCGCTCTCACCCGAGTAGTTCGAGACCTTGGCGTCGTCGATGTCGTAGGCCTCGCGGGTCGCCTTGATGTTCTTCTCGATGTACGGCGCTTCCTTGGCCTGCTCGTTCGGCTTGACCTGGAAGTTCTGCACGATCGCCGGATAGAGCCCGCCGATCAGGATCGCCGAGAGGACCATCAGGCCGAAACCGATCACCGGAAGCTGCCAGGTCCGCCGCCACAGGGTGGCGAAGAAGAGCACCGCGCAGATGACGGCGATGAAGAACAGGATCGTCTTCGCCGGGAGGTAGGCGTTGGCGTCGACGAACCGCAGACCCGTCCAGTTCTCGGTCGCCTTGAAGTCACCGGACTTCACGGCCAGACCGTAGCGGTCGAGCCAGTAGGCCACCGCCTTGAGCGCGACGAAGATCCCGAACAGCACCGAGAGGTGACCGGTGGCCTGGGACGTCGCCCGGGCACCCGGGGTGGTGACCCGCAGCCCTCCGTAGAGGTAGTGCACCAGCGCCGCGGCCAGCAGCGAGAGCACGGTGGCCGCGAACCCGAAGCTCAACAGGAAGCGGTACCAGGGGAGGTCGAACGCGTAGAACGAGACGTCCTTGCCGAACTGGGGGTCCGTGGTGCCGAAGGGGACACCGTTCACCCACATCAGCCAGGTGCGCCACTGGCCGGCGGCGGAGGCGCCGGCGATCAGCCCGACCAGCGCGGTGACCCCGAGAAGCACCCACTTCTTGTAGGGCGCGATGCTCATCCGGTACCGGTCCAGGCTCTGTTGCTCCAGCGACATCGCGCTGAGCGGAGGCCTGAGGCGGTGGGCCAACCAGATGTTGAAGCCCACGGCCGCGGCCATCAGCAGACCGAAGACGGCGAACATGCCGATCCTGGTCCACAGGGTGGTGGTGAACACGGTGGTATAGCGGACCGATCGATACCACAGCCAGTCGGTCCAGAACCCCGCGAACATGACGAAGAGCATGGCCAGAACGGCGAGCACGCCCGCTGTCATGAGCAGGGTCTTGGCGCGCCTGGAGGGCCTGCCGACACTGATCCGTGGTCCGGTGGGCCCGCCTGAGCCCCGGTCCGGCATCTGGAAAGCCAAGGTGCGCACCTCGAAGATTCGCAGCGGATGAAACTGGACCCGAAATGCTAGGGCCCCACCCATGCAACTTACTCAAGCTTTACCCAGTTCCCGGTCCCGGGGTGTTCGACGGCACGATATGAGGATGAACAACCTCCCCATCGACGGCACACCTCTCGCCGCCAACCCACTGACCCGTGCCGTGCTCGAGATCGACGAGTACGTCGCCGGCCTGGGCTGGGACCAGCCCGCCCGCCTGTTCGCCCTGGTCGACACCGACCGGCTGCGCGCCGAGGAGCCCGCCCTGGCCGAACAGCTCGGACTCGACGGCGAGGGCGCCGACGCCCCCGCCCCGGCCTCTCTCACCCCGGTCGAGCAGGACGAGCTGCCCGCCGGAGTCCCCCTCGACGAGTTCCTCGGCACCGTCGCCTGGCCCGACGCGGTCGCCGGGTGCGCGATGACGGTGGAGCGGCTGATGCTGCCCCCGTCGGCGGAGGCGTCCGTCCCCGAGGACCTCCAGGAGGAGGGTGCCGAGGAGAAACTGGCGCGGTGGGTGGCCGAGCACCCCGACCGCCAGGAGGTGCGGATGACCGTGGCGGTGCTGCGGGACGGCGCCCGCGAGTCGGCGCTGCGGCTGCGCGAGAAGGACTCGCCGACCGAGGTGCTGACCGGCCCGGACCTGGTGCCGGGGCTCACGGAGGCGCTCGCCGCCACCTTCTCCGACTGAACCACCGGCCGGTCGCCGGCTGTGGTCGGCTGCTCACCTGCCGGTCGCCGACCGCGGCCGCCGGCCGATCACCCGCCGGCCGCGCCCGCGGAGGGTCGGGCGGACGGCCTCGGGCCGCATACACAACCGGACGGAACAGGACGGGACGGGTCAGCCTGCCGTACAGCGCGGCAGGTCGGCCTCGTTCCCCTCCCGGATGTCCTCCAGGGCGGCCAGCGCGTCGTCGATCGTGCCGACCTTCACCAGGGTCAGGCCGTCGGGAACGTCGCGGAGCGCGCCGGCGCAGTTGGCCTCGGGGGTGAGGAAGTACTCGGCGCCCTTGTCGCGGGCGGCGATGGTCTTCATCCGGATGCCGCCGATCGGCCCGACCTCGCCCTCCCCGTCGATGGTGCCCGTGCCGGCCACGAACTCGCCGCCGGTGAGGTCGCCCTCGGTGAGCTTGTCCACGATGCCGAGGGCGAACATCAGACCGGCGCTGGGGCCGCCGACGTCGGCGAGCTTGATGTCGATCTCGAACGGGAAGGTGTGGTCGAGCCCCGCCTGGATGCCGACGATCGCCCGCTTGTCGTCGTCGGCCGCGATCGTCGGGACGGTGACCTCACGGCCTCCGGTGGGCTCCTCGCCCCTCTTCTCGGCCGCCTCGGCCCGCTTGGCCGGGATGACGGTGAAGACGACGTCCTCGCCGGGGTCGTGCTCGGTCACCAGCCGGGCGACGTCGCCCGGTTCCTTCACCGGCTCGCCGTCCACGGCCTCGATCACGTCCCCGGCGTGGAGCCGGCCCTGGGCCGGCCCGCCCTTGATCACGGAGGCGACGACCACCCGCTCGCCGACCGGAATCCCCAGTTCCCTCAGGGCCGCGACCTTGGCGCTCTCCAGGGACTGGCTGAACTCCTCGGCGTTCTCCTCCCGCACCTCCTCCGCGGACTTGTCGTCCGGGTACAGGGTGGCGTGCGGGACGACGGCGCTGTCGTCCGCCAGCCAGCCGTAGAGGGCCTCCACCAGGTTCATCCGGTAGTCGGCGCCGGTGACCCGGACGGTAGTCATGTTGAGGTTGCCGGAAGCCTCGTACGTCTTTCTGCCCTCGATGTTCAGCACCGGTTCGCCGTTGTGTTCACCGAGCGTGTTGACGGTGGGGCCCGGGGACATCTCTGCGTACGGAACCCTGATCAGGACACCGGCGCAGAGCACGGCTATGAGCAGCAGGGTGGAGGTGAGCATCGTCGCGGTCCGGCGTGGCATGCCACGACAGTACGGGAACCGGGCCCCGGTCGGCCGTGGGGCCCGTCCGTCCGAGGCCCACACGTCACTGCGCGGCGGCGGCGGGCCGGGAGTCGGCGTCCGCCTCCTGCCCCTCCTGCCGCCCGCGCCCGTGGTCATGGGGGCGTTCCATGGCGGCGCGGAAGGCCTCGTAGCCCGCGACGCCCTCGGCGTCGCCGAAGCCGCTGGGTTTCCGTGAGACCCACACGGCCCACACGGCCGCCCCCACCGCGGCGGCGAACGGAATCAGCAACCAGGCGAGTGCCGCCACAGTGACCTCCCGATCCCTCGAATGCGCCAGACCGGCCTATGAGCAGACTGGACCCCGGAAGGACCAACGGTTCCGGTCGGGACGCGGTTCCGCAACCGGAGGACGTCCGCTCCTCGGCGCCGACCTTGCGTGGACTGTTCCCGACAACCGCCCCGGCATTCCCCACCGGGACACGGCACACCCGCTCGAACGCCCCGGACTCCTCCCGGACGGTGGGACGGCGCTACGCGCCGACCCGCCCTCCCGTCACCCGACCACCACCCCCGAAAGGACGGCGCTACGCGCCGACCCACCCTCCCGTCACCCGACCACCACCCCCGAAAGGACGGCGCTACGCGCCGACCCATTCTTCGGTGCCGTCCGCGAAGGTCTGGTGCTTCCAGATCGGCACCTGGTGCTTCAGGTCGTCGATCAGGCGGCGACACGCGTCGAACGCCTCGGCCCGGTGCGCGCAGGAGACGGCGACGACCACGGCCAGGTCACCGATCGCCAGGTCCCCCACACGGTGGACCGCGGCGAGCGCCCGTACGGGGAAGTCGGCGGCCACCTTCTCGGCGACGCGCCGCAGCTCGGCCTCGGCCGTGGGGTGCGAGGAGTAGCCGAGTCGGGCCACGTCGGCACCGCCGTCGTGGTCGCGCACGGTGCCGACGAACAGTGCGGTGCCGCCCGCGGCGGCGTCGCCGACGGCCGCGAAGACCTCGTCCACGGAGAGCGGCGTGTCGCGGATCGCGAGGAGGCGGATCGGATCGGGCGCCGCCCGCTCACCGGGGTGGTCGTACGTCTGTGCCATGAGGCCATGGTGCCGTACGGAGCCGGCCTCGCAGGGACGGTTCGCCACCACCCCGTCGACGGCGTGTCCCGCGTCACACGCGGCGGCGTGCCTTGCGCGCTCGGCGTACCAGGGCGGCGGTGCCCACCAGGGCCACGGTCGCGCCCGCGGCCCCGAGGGTGGTGGCGTCCTTGCGGCCCAGGCGGCGTCCGGCGACCGTGTGCCGGCCCGCGACCTCCTCCAGCAGCTCGGCCAGCACCTCCTCGTTGGTCCACTTCGGCCGCCAGCCCGCCTCGTGCAGTCGGGAGCCGCTGACCACCCAGGGGTGCATGGTGTACGCCAGATCGCCGGCCGGGGAGGGCGTGAGGCCCAGGCGGTGCAGTCGGGAGGCCGCGCCCAGCGCGACGGACGGGGGCAGCTCCATGCGGCGGATGCCGGACAGCTCCTCGACCTCCTCCTGCTCCAGCCAGCCGTCGCAGCCGACCGCCAGCTCGCCGTCCACCTTCTCCAGCGCCGCGTACTCCAGGGCACTGGCCAGGTCCTCGACGTGGCAGAACTGCCAGCACGGCCGGGAACCGGCCACGACCAGCAGACGCGGTGACTCGAAGTAGCGGGTCAGGGCGGTGTCCGTACCGCCGACGAGGACGGTGGGGCGCACCACGGTGACGTTCAGGCCGGGGTGCGCGCGGGGGGCGCGTTTGGCGAGCCGTTCGATCTCCAGCAGATCGCCGACGCCCGTGGCCTCGGCGGTCGCCCTCAGATCGGCGTCCTCGGCCAGCGGCACGTCGTTGTCGGGCAGCGCGCCGTAGACCATCGCCGAGGTGCACAGCACGACCCGGCGGACCCCCGCGGCGGCGGCCGCGGTCAGCACGGTCTGGGTGCCGCGCACGTTGTAGGCGGTACGGGCGGTGGGGTCGGTCTCCAGATCGAGGTCGAGGGCGAGGTGCACCACGACGTCCACCGGGTCGCCGTCACCGCGCAGCCGGTCGGCGATGGCCGGGTCCCGTACGTCCAGGACATGCCACTGGGCGCCCTCCACGTCCCCGCGACGCTCGTCGAGGGCGACCACCCGGCCCACCTCCGGCGAGGCCACCAGCCGCTCGGTGAGCAGCGCGCCCACCCCGGACGCGGCGCCGGTGACCGCGACGGTGGGCCGCGCGGCTCCGTTACGCGGACCGCGAACGTTTGGTTCCTGGGAACTCACCGGGTTTCTCCCGCGGTTGTCTCTGGTACGACGTGCGCAGGGTCCATCCTGCACGAGAGGTGTCTAGGCTGGACGTAAAGCCCACCACTTCGCACACCATCCCACCGTCCCATCCACCAGATCCGAGGAACCCCGTGAGTGACATCCCATTCGGATTCGGCCTTCCGCCCGAGGAGCCGGAGGAGGGCGACGACGGCCGGAAGAAGGGCGGTCAGGGACCGGACCCCTTCGGGTTCGGCGGCGGACAGGGCGGCGCCGAGAACCCGTTCGCGGCGATGTTCGGTTCGTTCGGCGGCCCCGGCGGCCTCGACCCGAACGACTTGGGCGCCGCGTTCCAGCGCATCGGCCGGATGCTCAGCTACGAGGGCGGGCCGGTCAACTGGGACATGGCCAAGGAGATCGCCCGGCAGACCGTCTCCGCGGGCACCAAGGACGGCGTCAAGGACGCCAGCGTCGGCTCGCGGGAGCGCCGCGAGGTGGAGGAGGCCCTGCGGCTGGCCGACCTCTGGCTGGACGGAGTGACCTCGCTGCCCTCCGGAGCCGGCTCGGCGGTCGCCTGGAGCCGCGCCGAGTGGGTGGAGGCCACCCTTCCGGTGTGGAAGGACCTGGTGGACCCGCTCGCCGAGCGGGTCGGGGCGGCCATGGGCGACGTGCTGCCCGAGGAGATGCGCTCCATGGCGGGCCCGCTGCTCGGGATGATGCGTTCCATGGGCGGCGCGATGTTCGGCACCCAGATCGGGCAGGCGCTGGGCGTGCTGGCCGGCGAGGTCGTCGGTTCCACCGACGTCGGCCTGCCGCTGGGCCCCAAGGGCAAGGCGGCGCTGCTGCCGATCAACATCACGGCCTTCGGCAAGGACCTGGGCGTCCCCCTGGAGGAGGTGCGGCTGTACCTGGCGCTGCGCGAGGCGGCGCACCAGCGGCTGTTCGCCCACGTGCCGTGGCTGCGCTCCCACCTGTTCGGCGCGGTCGAGGGGTACGCCCGCGGCATCAAGGTGGACACCGCCAGGCTGGAGGACCTCGTCGGGCAGCTCGACCCGACGCGCCCCGAGGAGCTTCAGGAGGCGCTGCAGCACGGCATGTTCCAGCCGGAGGACACCCCCGAGCAGAAGGCGGCCCTGGCCCGGCTGGAGACGGCGCTCGCCCTGGTCGAGGGCTGGGTGGACGCGGTGGTGCACGCCGCCGCCGAACCGCACCTGCCGTCCGCGTCCGCGCTGCGCGAGACGCTGCGCCGCCGCCGTGCCTCCGGCGGGCCGGCCGAGCAGACCTTCGCCACGCTGATCGGCCTGGAGCTGCGGCCCCGGCGGCTGCGGGACGCCTCCCGGCTGTGGGCCTCGCTCACCGACGCCCGCGGGCTGGACGGCCGCGACGGGCTGTGGGCCCACCCGGACATGCTGCCGACCGCCCAGGACCTCGACGACCCCGACGGCTTCGTCCACCGCGAGCAGCTCGACTTCTCGGAGCTGGAGGGGCTGCTCCGCAAGGGCGAGGACGGCGAGAAGCGCGAAGAGGGCCGCGGGGACGCCGACTCGGGGAACACCGACGCGGAGGACGAGAACGGCGGCGACGGCGGCGCCCGGTGAGCCTGCACGGGGACGCGGTGCGGGTCCTCCGGGAGTGGTCCGCGCCCGACGAGGCGCAGAACGCGCTGCGCCTGGCGTACGGCGATCACCTGGCCGCCCGTCCGGACGGGATGTGGAGGTCCTGCGCGGACGGCCACGTCACCGCGAGCGCGCTCGTGGTGGACCCTCGCCGCGGCCGGGTGCTCCTCACCCACCACCGCAAACTGCGGATGTGGCTCCAGACGGGCGGACACTGCGAACCCGGCGACACCACGCTCGCCGGCGCCGCCCTGCGGGAGGCGACCGAGGAGTCGGGCATCGCCGGGCTCACCCTGCTGCCGGGCGGCCCTGTACGGCTGGACCGGCATCTGACGCCCTGCGCCTGGCACCTGGACGTGCAGTACGCCGTCCTGGCGCCCGAGGGGGTGTCGGAGGTCGTCGGCGAGGAGTCGTTGGAGCTCGGCTGGTTCGCCTACGACGAGGTGGCGTCCGTGGCCGACGACTCCGTCGTACGGCTGGTGGACCGCACCCGCGCACTGCTGTGAGGCAGGGCGCGTGGGTGCGGCCCACGCGCCCTGGTCAGCCCCAGCGGTTGTTCTGGTTCTGGCCGTGCACGCCGTACTGCGCGCGCAGCCCCTGACCGCTCACCGCGTTCTGCGGGGGAAGCAGCTCACTGGGCTGGACGAGGGCGTACCCCTGGCCCATGAAGCTCAGCTCCCAGCCCTCTCCCGTGGTGCCGCGCCGCCGGAACACGCTCTGGGAGCTGGTCTGGGCCTGCATCTGCACCCGCAGTGAGCCGGACCAGGCGACCACCGCGTCGGAGTCGGCGTTGACGTACCTGTCCGGGGTGACCTGGAGGGCCAGCGGCAGGCCGGACGTCATCAGGGCGACCTTGCCCTGCCCGGTGATGTTGAGGTTGTACGCGCCGGAGCCGGAGATGCCGAACTGGCTGTCCACCGCGATCACCTCCCAGTGCAGGGAGGAGTCGAGGGCCAGGACGTAGGAGCTGTCGACCGTCAGTCCTTCCGGCTCCACGTCCATGATGTGGACGTACTGGGCGAGGTTCGCCAGGTAGACCGTGCCCTGCCCGGAGCAGCGCATCAGCTCCAGGTTCTCGCCGGTCCTCGCGCGCCTGCGGCGCTGTTCGCGCGACTGGTACTCGCCGTCGAACTCCAGCAACCCCTGGTAGGCCACCATCGCGCCCTTGCGGGCGAGCACATCGTCCTGGCCGTCGAGTCGGACCCGCAGCAGTTGTGGGTTCTGCAGGGCGTAGCGGTCCTGGGTCTGGACCTCGGTGTGGCCGAAGAGCGGACTCTGCATGTCTTCCTTCCCCCTCAGCCCCGGACGCGCAGCCGGTCGGTGCTGTCCTCGCTGGGCTGTACGACGACGAACCCCTGTCCGGAGAAGGCGATCTGGTACGCCTCTCCGCTGCCGCGGCCGATCAGCGCGCTCGCCTTCATGGTCCGCTTGCTCTTCATCCTCAGACCGGTCGACCAGGCGACGAGGGCGTCGGGGTCGACGTAGGTCTCGTCCTCACCGCGTCCGCAGTCCACCACGATGGGCGTGCCGCGGGAGGTGAGGGCGACCCAGCCGGTACCGGAGATCCCGACGTTGAACAGGCCCTGTCCGGCGAACTTCGCCAGCCCCTTGACGCGCTCGACGCCCCACTGGAGGTGGGCGTCGAAGGCGAGGAGGTTGGTGCCGTTGACGGAGATGGCCTCGTTGTCGAGGTTGAGGCAGACGACGTCGGCCCCGTAGTCGGCGAGGTAGAGCAGCCCGTCGCCGCTGCACCTCATCAGCGGGGCGCCCTCGCCGGTGAGCCACTGCGAGGCCATCTGACGGACGGCCGGCGGGTTGGGTTCGTACTGGACGAATCCCTCGTAGGCGATCATCGATCCCGTGCGGGCGAAGACGTCCTGGCCGGTGGCCATGGCGATCTTCACCATGTGCGCGCCATGGTTCTCCATGCGGGCGGCGGGCGGGGTCGGGGCGTGGCCCGAGATCACTGGCTGGTTCATTGCGGGCTCCCTCAGACCTCGTAGGGCTGGACGACGATGAAGTTTCCGGGCGCGCCGCGGAACTGGAGGTTCACGGTCTCGCCGCTGTGTCCCGGGTAGGCGTTGCGGCGCAGTCGGACCTGGCTGGAGATGATCACCTGGGCGCCGGCGGACCAGGCGACGACGGCCTGGCAGTCGGCGAAGGTGGTCGGCGTCACGGGCAGGACGACCGGGGTGCCCTGCGTCTTGACCACGACGGTGCCGGTGCCCTGGAACTGCATGGTGAACAGCGCACCGCCGGGAATGCCGTGGCCCTCGATCCGGCGGACCTCGTACTGGAGGGTCTCGTCGAAGGCCAGGACGTTCTCGGCGGAGACGCAGACGGCGTCGCCCTGGAGTTCGATGGGGTGGACGTGGGCGGCGTTCTCGGCGAAGAACACCTGGCCGCGACCGCTGCAACGCATCAGTTGCAGCTCCTGGCCGGTGGCGTTGCCCACGATCCGACCGGCGAGCCCGGCGCCCTTGTAGGAGAAGTCGATCTTGCCCTGGTACAGCACCATGCTGCCCTGACGGGCGAGGACGGGTTGACCGTCGTGGCCGAGGTCGGCCCGGATGAGCGAGGCGTTCTGCAGCGTCCAGCGCTGGCCGGTGGGCGCCTCCCGGTACTTCTGCAGCGCGACGCCGATTCCGGCCGCGGGGCCCTGGGGCACCGCCTGGCCGGGGATCTGTCCGAAGGGCTGCTGGTGGGGTGGGCCGAAGGGCTGCTGCGGGGCCTGCGGCTGCCCGAAGGGGTTGGGCAGGGGTTGGCCGGGGACGGTGGGCGCCGGGGGCATCGGCGCGGGAGCCGGCGGTGGGCCGGGCGGAGCCGCCTGCCCGGGGAAGCCCGGCTGGGTGGGCATGCCCGGCCCGCCTCCGTAGGGGGGCGGGGTGGGCTGTCCGAAGGCCGGGGCGGGAGCCGAAGGCGTCGCCGGTGCGGGAGGCGTCGCCGGTGCCGGAGGGGGGACGGGTGCGGGCGCGGGGGCCTGCGGCGCGGGGGCCGCGGGTGGAGCGAAGCCCGGCGCCGGTCCCGCGGGCGGGGCGAAGCCCGGCGCCGGTCCCGCGGGCGGGGCGAAGCCCGGCGCGGGACCGGGGGCGGGGGCGGGGGCCGTGGGCGCGGGCTCCTCCTCCAGGACCTCGCCGCCGAAGTTCTTCAGCAGCGCCTCCAGCCCGCCGTCGAAGCCCTGCCCGACCGCCGCGAAACGCCAGACGTCCTTGAGGTAGATGTCGCCGAGCATCACGGCCCGCTCGGTGGTGAACTCAGAGCCGTCGAACGCGTAACGGGCGACTTCCTCGCCCCCGGCGACGATCCGCAGATAACCGGGGTCGAGTTGGGACATCTGCCCGGCACCGTCGATCGTCGCGGTGAAGGAGAGCTTCTGGATGTGCCCGGGAATGCGGTCCAGCGTCACTCTGAAGGATTCGGTGTCGCCCGCCTGCGGGCCCAGGAGTCGGATCGCCTCCTCGGGCGACTTGGGCTGGTTGAAAAAGACGAAGTAACGGTCGTCCGAGAGCCGTTCATCGGCGTCGAGGCCGAAGCAACTGATGTCGAAGGTCAGTCCCGGAGCCGAGATCCGAACTCCCACATACAGATCCGTTCCCGCGGTAAGATCGCTGATCTTGGCCTTGTGGCCGCGTTGGAATTCCCTGGCCATACGTAACGACCGTCCCCCATCCGATGCGATGATGTGCGTTGCGCCAGGCTAACCGCTCCCTCTGCCGGCTCACTCGCCCCGGGGAGAGGGAACATTCGGCAGCCTGTCGGCGGCGACCACGCCCTCCAGGAATCCGCGGGCCCTTTCGGTGCGCGGGTAGGCCTCCAACAGCCGCCAGAATCGCGGGCCGTGGCCGGGAACCAACAGATGCGCCAACTCGTGCAGGAGGACGTAGTCCAGAACGTAATCCGGCATGCCCTGCAGCCGGTGCGAGAGGCGGATGCTGCCCTCGGCGGGGGTGCACGAGCCCCAGCGGGTGTTCTGGTTGGTGACCCAGCGCACCGTGGCCGGTCGGGCCCGCCCTTGGAGGTACTGCCGGGAGAGCCGGTCCGCGCGCCGGGCCAGCTCGCCGTCGTCGAGCATCCTCCTGCTCTCCTGGGCGGCCAGCTTGTCGAGCATGACGCTCACCCAGCGCCGCTCCTCGTCCTTCGACATCCGGGCCGGGATGAGGACGACGGTGCGACCGCCCTCGCGGTAGGCGGAGACCGTGCGTCGGCGGCGTGAGCTGCGGCGGACCTCCACCTCGCCCGGCGCGGCGCCCACCCCGTCCGCCACCGCGCCGTCCGCTACCGCACCGTTCGGCACCGCACCGTTCGGCTCGGCTCCGTGGTGCGGTGGTTCGACGCTGTTCAGCGGGTCGACGGACACGTCACGACGTTACCCGCCGGCGTCGGCGGAAGTCTCCCCTCCGGGACGCTTCATCGGGAAACACCACACCCCGCCACACCGCGCCACGCCATGTGAGCCGCCTCGCGCCCCCGGGGCGCTCGGGCCCCGGTCGTGCGCCGGGCCGGTATGACGTCCAGGAGACGCGGTATGACGAACGCCGTCGGCTGTGGACAACTCTCCGCGGCGATCACGGTCGGGGACGCATGCTGGGCCCGTCCGGTGTTCGGTGGGCGATCACGGGGGCCACGGAGGTGGTCCGTCCGCGGCGTCCATGGGGTCGAGAGGGTCCGACATGCATCCGATGATCAAGCCCGCGCTGCGGCGCGCGTGGCGGGACAGGCACACCGTGCAGTACGGGGTGACCCCCGCGCACGCGGTGCTGCTGGGGCCGGTGGACACCGCGACCGGCAGCTTCCTGGACCTGTTCGACGGCACGCGCAGTCTGCCGCGGTTGCGGGAGGCGGCGGAGGCGATGGGGCTCGGGGCGGATACGGCCGAGCGGATGGTCGCGCGGCTGACGGCCGCCGGACTGCTGGACGACGCCACCGCGCACCGACAGACGGCGTTCCGGGTGGAGGATCGGCTGCGCCCGGATCTGGGGTCGCTCTCGGTGCTCCACCCGGAGCCGGGCGGAGGAGTGCGACGGTTGGCCGCCCGGGCGGCGGCCCGGGTTCAGGTGCGCGGTGCGGGCCGCGTCGGGGCGACGGTGGCGGCGTTGCTGTCGGCGGCCGGGGTGGGGCAGGTCGACGTGGTGGACGGGGGGTGCGTGGCGCCGTGGGACACCGCGCCGGGCGGCATCGCGGCCGAGCGGACCGGGGAACGGCGGGCCTCGGCGGCGACCAGGGCGGTACGGCGCGCGACCGCGGGCGGGCGGTCGTCCCGCCCCGGCCCCGGGGAGCCCGAAGCGGGTCTCGGTCTGGTCGTTCTGGCACCGCGCGACGGACTCTCCGCCTACGCCCCCGATCCCGCCGCCGCCGAGGAACTGGTCGCCGGTGGTCACCCCCACCTCTACGCCGGGGTGGTCGAGGGCACCGGCTTCGTGGGGCCACTGGTGCTGCCGGGCTCCACCGCGTGTGCGGAGTGCCTGGTGCGCGGGCGTTCGGACCGGGAGCCGACGTGGCCGCTGCTGGTGGCGCAGTGGCGGTCGGCACGGCGGTCGGGGGTGCCCGCCTGTGACGTGGCGCTGGCGACGGTGGTCGCGGGGGCCACCGCCTCCTGCGCCCTGGGATTCCTGGACGGGGACGAGACCTGGGCGGCGAACACCCGCCGCCAGTGGGTTCTGCCGGAGTTGCGTTCCGAGTCGGATCCGGTGCCCGCCCACGCGGGGTGCCCGTGCGGCGCGGCTTCCGTCTCCGGTGACCGCCCGCTCTCGGCGGATGGGGGTCGGAGGTCCACAATGGCCACATGACCGCTGTCCTCGGCGCTGCCACCTGGTCGTGCTGTCGGGAAGTTGGAGGGGCACATGTCGGATCTTCCACGCAAGGCCGTCACCCGTACCGCCAAGCTGGCCGCGCTGCCGCTGGGGATGGCGGGACGCGCGACCTGGGGGCTGGGCAAGCGGATCGGCGGCTACTCCGCGGAGTTGGTCGGAAGCGAGCTGCAGCAGCGCACCGCCGAGCAGTTGTTCAAGGTCCTCGGGGAGTTGAAAGGGGGTGCCATGAAGTTCGGCCAGGCGCTGTCGGTCTTCGAGTCGGCACTCCCGGAAGAGGTCGCCAAGCCGTACCGCGCGGCGCTGACCAAGCTCCAGGAGGCCGCGCCGCCGATGCCCGTGTCCACCGTGCACGCCGCGCTGGCCGAGCGGATGGGCGAGGACTGGCGGGATCTGTTCGAGGAGTTCGAGGACAAGCCCTCGGCGGCGGCCTCGATAGGACAGGTGCACCGCGGCGTCTGGCACGACGGGCGCTCGGTGGCGGTGAAGGTGCAGTACCCGGGGGCGGGCGAGGCACTGCTGTCGGACCTGAACCAGTTGGGGCGCTTCGTCCGGCTGTTGGGCCCGCTCATTCCCGGGGTGGACATCAAGCCGCTCGTCTCCGAGCTGCGCGACCGGATCAGCGAGGAGTTGGACTACGACCTGGAGGCCCGAGCGCAGCGGGCGTACGCGGCCGAGTTCGCCGACGATCCGGACGTGCGGGTGCCGGACGTGGTGTACCAGTGCGACCAGGTCCTGATCACCGAGTGGATGGACGGAGTGCCCCTGTCCCAGGTGATCAGTGACGGCAGCCGGGAGGAGCGGGATCGGGCCGGGCAGCTCCTGGCGCGTTTCCTCTTCTCGGGCACGGCCCGGACAGGGCTGCTCCACGCCGACCCGCATCCGGGGAACTTCCGGCTGCTGACCGACGACGCCCCCGACGGCCCCCCGGAGAAGTGGCGGCTGGGCGTGATGGACTTCGGCACGGTCGACCGACTTCCGGAGGGTCTGCCGCCGACGATCGGCGTCGCGCTGCGGATGGCGCTCGACGGCGACGCCGAGACGGTGTACGAGCTGCTGTGCGACGAGGGCTTCGTCAAGCCGACGGTCGAGCTGGACCCCGAGGCGGTGCTGGACTACCTCCTGCCCATCATCGAACCCGCGCAGGTGGACGAGTTCGCCTTCTCCCGGAACTGGATGCGGGAGCAGGCGGCACGGCTCGCCGATCCGCGGTCCCCCGCCTACCAGTTGGGCAAGCAGCTCAACCTGCCTCCCTCGTACCTGCTGATCCACCGGGTGACGCTCAGCACGATCGGAGTGCTGTGCCAGCTCGGCGCGCGGGTCCGGATGCGCGAGGAGATGGAGGAGTGGGTGCCGGGTCTCCTTCCGGAGGAGGACGCCGAGGCGGACTTCGACGGCTCGGACGAGGAAGAACAGGAGGCAGCGGAGGTGACGGAGACCTCCGCCTGAACGGCCCGCCCCGGAGTCCGGTCCTCGCCGTGGGCGCCGGGACGTCCCAAGACGTCGGCGCCCGACAAGCACCCGACGAGTGCCCGACAACGGGAGGGACCGGGGCGGTGTCGCCCCGGTCCCTCCGTCCCCCGTGATCGGTTGTCGGCGCCGGTCACCGGAACCGGCGGTCAGTGGCGGCCGTCGCCGGTCACTGCATCACGGCCATGGCCAGCGCGCGGCGGGCCCGCAGGGAGGCCCGTTCGGCGCGGCGCTGCATGCGGCGAGCGGCCAGCAGCCGGTGAGCCCGTTGTTCGGACTCGGCCTCCTGCATGCGTTCGTGCATATGGGCGCGGGCCATGGCTTCTGGGATGAGTTGCATGTCACGGGTCCTGTTCTGGTGGGAGGCGGTCGCGTCGGAGGGCTTGCTTGCGCGGTTCTCGGCGTTGAGGGTCATCGTGGGCTCCCAATCAGGGAAGGGACGCAGCGCGGGATCGTGCGTCGCGGGTCGGTCGATCGTGCCGGCGGTGTTCATGCCGTGACCGGGTTCTTGCGGGGGCGACCACGCGGCCGCTTCCGGGGCACCACGACACCCTGGACGAACAGCTCGCCGCCCCAGACGCCCCAGGGCTCCCGGCGGTCCTTGGCGCCGGCGAGGCAGGCCTCGCGCAGCGGGCAGGTCCGGCAGAGGGACTTGGCGTACTCGACGTCGGCGGGCGACTCGGCGAAGAAGACCTCCGGGTCGTAGCTGCGGCAGGGCACGGCCACACCGAGACGCTCGATCGCGTCGTCGAGCTCGGTGAGCGTGGTGAGGGCTGTCAAGGAGTCCTCCGTGGAGTCGGACGGGCGGATCGGGTCGGGCTGTACTGACGGGGCGTGCGTCTGGATGTGCACGGCGGTGAAGTTCCTCGTCTGTGTCGTCTCTTCGCCCCGGCTGGTGGCCGGGCCACTTGGGGAAAACAGAAGGGCCGCGGATCCCGGTGTGGGTTCCGCGGCCCTGGAAGGTGCCGACCTGATCGTGCCGATCAGGCTGGATCTCTCCAGGGTTCGAGCCCACGGAAGGCCCACATCGTGCGGTGGTGCGACTGCTTCTGTCCGTTTTCGGCACCATTGGCCACGCTGGTAAAGACATAGGCATCCGCCTGTGCCTCCACCGCTGCCTCAAGTGCCTGGATCGGTCGCTCAGCGGCTCGCTCACGGGTCGGCAGGACCACACGGGACGCCGGACGCGCGACCGTGACACCGGAGACACCGGTGCCGGACAGGCAGGAGCCGAGCAGGCAGGAGGCAATGGCCTCGAGACCGGTCAGCTCTTTGGTCGTCAGGGTGGTCATCGAAGCTCGCCTCCTCTCGGCGTCTCGGGGGATCGACCGGGTGTGTCGATCCGGGCGTTCAAGGGTTAGTACAGCATGGATGTGGTGGAGCGAACAGCCCCGCCTCATCCACGCTCGGAAGGCTATGAGGCTTCACACGGCGCGCGCAAACTATTTTTCGGGCAGGTTCGTAACAGCCTCTGTGACACTTTCCGGAACATCTTCGTCCGCTTGTTCGTGTGTGTGTTCCCCGGCGTCCGCGCGGTCGTCCGCTCCGATCTCCTCACCGGCGCACAGGGCCAACACGTCGGCGCCGAACCGCTGGAGCTTGCGCCCGCCCACGCCCGGGATCCGCGCCAGTTCGGCCTCGCTGTCGGGCAGGTTCTCGGCGATCGCCATGAGCGTCTTGTCGGTGAACACGCAGTACGCGGGCTGCCCCAGTTCCCGGGCCCGGATCGAACGCCACTCCCGCAGCCGCTCGTACAGCTCCTCGTCCAGGTCCGAGGGGCACCCCTCGCAGCGCATCAGCTTCATCTCGCCCGGGTCGGTGAGGGTACGCCCACAGACCCGGCACCGCACCGGACCGCGCCGCCTGCGCGTCCGCCCGGCGCCGGCGCGCTCGACGCCGCCGCCTCCACCCGTACGGCCGCCCCCCGTCGGGGAACCGGGGCGCAACCCCTCCAGGAACCGGCTCGGGCGGCGCCCTCCCCGACCGCCCGGCGAGCGGGACAGCGCCCAGGACAGCGACAGGTGGCGCCGGGCGCGGGTGACGCCGACGTAGAGCAGTCGGCGCTCCTCCTCGATCTGCTCGTCGGTCCTGGCGTAGGTGATCGGCACCGTTCCGTCCGTCAACCCGACCAGGAAGACCGCGTCCCACTCCAGGCCCTTGGCGGCGTGCAGCGAGGCGAGGGTGACGCCCTCGACGGTGGGGGCGTGCTGGGCGTTCGCCCGCTCGTCCAACTCGGCCACGAAGTCGGCCAGGGTCGCCCCCGACCGGGCCCGGGCGAACTCCTCGGCGAGCCGCACCAGGGCGGCCAGCGACTCCCAGCGATCGCGCACCGCGCCCGATCCGGCGGGGGGATCGGGCGTCCAGCCGATGCCGCCGAGCACCGCCCGGACCTGGGAGGGGAGGTCGACGGCGTCGGTCAGCAGCGTGTCGTTCCCCCCGGCGCGCGCGGCGCCGCGCAGGGCGAGGCCCGCCTCGCGCACCTCGGGCCGCTCGAAGAACCGCTCGGCGCCACGCAACTGGTAGGGAACCGACGCGTCGGCGAGGGCCTGTTCGTAGATCTCGGACTGGGCGTTGACGCGGTAGAGCACCGCGATCTCGCTCGCGGGGACCCCGGCGTCCAACAGTTCCCGGATGCGGCGGGCGACGCCCTCGGCCTCGGCGGGCTCGTCGGCGTACTCGGTGTAGACGGGCTCCGGCCCGACCTCGCGCTGGGAGACCAGTTCGAGCCGGTGCTCGGCGGCCCGGCCCCGCGCCTGGGCCAGCAGCCCGTTGGCCAGGTGCACCACCTGGGGCGTGGAGCGGTAGTCGCGCACCAGTTTCACCACCGTGGCGTGGGGGTGTCGGGTGCGGAAGTTCAGCAGGTGGTCGGGGGTGGCGCCGGCGAAGGAGTAGATCGTCTGGGAGGCGTCGCCGACCACGCAGATCGAGTCCCGGTCCCCCAGCCACAGTTCCAGCAGTCGCTGCTGGAGCGGGCTGACGTCCTGGTACTCGTCCACGACGAAGTGCCGGTACTGCCGCCGCACGGTGTCCGCGATGTCGGGGCGCTCCTCCAGGATGCCGACCGTGAGCAGCAGCACGTCCTCGAAGTCGATCACCGCGCGGTCGCGCTTGAGCTGCTCGTAGAGCCCGTAGATCCGGCCGATCTCGGCCGCGTCCCGCGGGGCCTCGCGGGCGGACTTGGCCACCGCGGCCGGGTAGTCCTCCGGCACGGTCTGCGTGACCTTGGCCCACTCGATCTCCGCCGTCACGTCGCGCAGCTCGTTGCGGTCGAGCCGGACGCGGCAGCGGGCCGCGGCCTCCGCGACGAGCTGCACCTTGCGCTCCACCAGGCGCGGCAGTTCGCCGCCGACCGCCTTGGGCCAGAAGAACTGCAACTGTCGCAGCGCGGCGGAGTGGAAGGTGCGCGCCTGGACGCCATTGGCGCCGAGCCCGCGCAGCCGCCCGCGCATCTCCCCCGCGGCGCGGTTGGTGAAGGTGACGGCCAGCACGCTCGCCGGCTGGTACACCCCGGCCCGCACCCCGTACGCGATCCGGTGCGTGATGGCCCGGGTCTTGCCCGTGCCCGCCCCCGCCAGCACGCACACCGGGCCGTGCAACGCCGTGGCCACCTCGCGCTGCTCGGGGTCGAGCCCATCGAGCACCGCGTCCGGCGAGTCGGGGACGGCTGGGAACAGAGGGGAGGGCGTTGCTGCTGTCACCCCGCCATGCTGCCAGGTCGCCGAGGGCGTCCATAACCGTCGTCCACAGGCGGTGGGAGTTCGTCGTACCGGTGCCCGCGTGGGGTTCGAGGGTGCGCGAGGGGCCCCGGAGGGCGCGGGGGAGACGCGCCTCACGGCGATGATCGGCCCGGTCCGGGAATGGTCCCGGGCGGTTGAACGTTCCAACGATGCCAAGACGTCGAGACGAAGGAGCGCGAGGACCCATGGCGGGAACGGTGACGATGTACAGCACCACCTGGTGTGGTTACTGCCGACGGCTCAAGGGCCAGATGGACCGCGAGGGAATCGCGTACACCGAGGTCAACATCGAGCAGGACCCGGAGGCCGCGGCCTTCGTCGAGAAGGTCAACAACGGCAACCAGCTCGTCCCGACCGTGCTCTTCCCCGACGGCTCGGCCCTCCCCAACCCGTCGATCGCGCAGGTCAAGCAGAAGGTCGGCGCCTGAGCGGAGCGAGGTTTCCGCCACGCGGCGGTCGCCACGGCCCTGCCGGCCGTGACGGCCGCCCCGTGGCGCGTCGCCGCCACGCGGCCGTCACGGCAGCGGCTCGCCGTACCACAGCTCGATCAGACGGGCCGCGATGGAGATGCCGGACGGCGGCAGGACCTCGCCGGAGGCGAACGCGGCGCGCAGTTCCTCCCGCGAGAACCAGCGGGCCTCCTCGATCTCCTCGCCGTCCACCCGGATCTCGGTGGAGGTGGCGCGCGCCACGAAGCCCAGCATCAGGCTGGAGGGGAAGGGCCACGGCTGGCTGGCGACGTACTCCACCTCGCCGATCTCGACGCCGACCTCCTCGCCCGCCTCCCGCACGACCGCCTGTTCGATGGACTCCCCCGGCTCCACGAAGCCCGCGAGCGTGGAGAACCGGCCTCTGGGCCAGTGCACCTGGCGGCCCAGCAGCGCGCGGTCGTCGGCGTCCGTCACCAGCATGATCACGGCGGGGTCGGTACGCGGGTAGTGCTCGGCCCCGCAGGCCGGGCAGCGGCGGACGTGGCCGGCCGCGGCGATGACGGTGCGCTCGCCGCAGCGCGAGCAGAAGCGGTGCATCCGCTGCCAGTTCTCCAGGGCCACCGCGTGCACCATCAGGCGCGCGTCGCGCTCGGAGAGCAGCGCGCCCGCCTCCCGCAGTCCCGCGGGGCGGGCCGCGTCGTCCATCCGGCCCGGCAGGGAGTCCTTCTGGAGCGCGAAGTAGCGCACGCCGTCCTCGTCGACGCCGAGGAAGTAGCGGTGCGCCTCGGTCAGCGGGGCGTCGAAGGAGGGCATGGTCACCAGCTCGGCCCCGCCGTCGCCGGTGTCCTCGATCAGCACCCGTCCGCCGGAGACCACGAAGCAGCGGGTCGTGGGGTGACTCCAGGCCGCCGCGAGCCAGGCCTCGTCCATGCGGTGGTGCACGGCGCGGTCGATGCCGCCGGTGGCGGTGAGCGTGATCGGACGGTGAGCTGCGGCGCGGTCGGGCCAGGTGATCACGGCTGCTTCCAACTTCCCCTGCGGCGTGAGCGGTGGTTCGTGTACGTGCTGCGACGGGCCGGTGCCCGACCGTGGGGAGAGCAGGGCGCCCGCGCACCCCGCGGACGGGGTACCGGCCTGTGGTGTGCTCTCGGACCGCGGTGTCCGCGAGCGGCCGGGGCGGAGCTCATGCTCCGAGCCTATCCGGCCGTCCCACCCGTCCTGGAATCGGCCGCCGTGCCCTCCCGGGCGTCGGGCTCCCCGCTCTCGCTCACGACCGCACCGCCGTTCCCGCCGCTTCCGCCCCCTTCGCCCCTGTTCTCCCTTGTCTCCCTTGTCTCCCTGCCTTCGGCACCTCTGTCCGGAGCGTGCTCCTGCGGCCCGTGCAGCAGCAACCGTTCCAGTTCCGCCCTGTCCGGCAGGTGGGCGGGGTGGACCAGTTCACCGGTGCGCACGTACAGGAAGGCGGCGCGCACGGCCCGAAGCGGCAGCCCGCGCCGCTCGGCCCAGGCGAGGCGGTAGACGGCGAGCTGGAGGGGGTCGGCCGTCCGGGAGTGCCCGGTCTTCCAGTCGACGATCTCGAAGCCCCGACCGTCCTCGTCCCGGTAGACCGCGTCGATCCGGCCTCGGATCACCCGCCCGGCGAGCACGATCCGGAAGGGCACCTCGACCCGGTACGGAGTGCGGTGGGCGTAGGGGGTGCGGGCGAACGCCTCCTTGAGCGCGGCCAGGTCCTGTTCGTCGGCGATCTCCGTGGGGGTGCCGGAGCCGTGGGCCCCCTCGTCCTCCTCGCCGCCCGGCAGCTCCTCGGGGCCGAGCAGAGGCAGTTCCAGCTCCTCGAAGCGGGACTGCACCCAGGCGTGGAACCGGGTGCCGCGTCGGGCGGCGGCGGGCCGCGGCGGGCTCGGCATGGGCCGGATCAGGTCCTTCGCGAAGCCCTCGGGGTCGGCGGCGAGACGCACGAGCTGGGTCGCGGACAGCGAGGCGGGCAGCGGCACCTCGCGCACCCCCGACCGCGCCCGGCGCAGTTCCGCGACGAGCGCGTCCAGGTCCCGGTCCCAGGAGGCGACGGTCCGCGCGTCATCCGGGTCCAGTCCCTCCGGCTCCGGCCTCTCCGAATCCGGCTCCGCCGGTTCCGTGCCCGCTGTGCCCTCCGTGCCGTCCGGGCCGTCCGTCTCGTCCGCCGAGGCCGTCCGGGGTCGGGGCAGCCTCCGGTCCGCCGGCCGCGCGTCCGGTCCGTCCGGTGCCCGCTCCCCTTCCTTCCCTTCCAAGGGCCCGTTCCGGTACCCGTCCAGATGGGCCGTGACCAGGTCGGCGGCGGCACGGCGGCGCGCCAGGGCGTCCTCGTCCAGCGGCAGGGGCCACGCCCGCTCCTCGGCCGCCTCCGCCAGGGCCGGGTTCTCCTCGCCCTCCTCCGGCTCCTCGGCCCAGTGCTCGACCTCGCCGTGCCACGGGTCGGCCTCGCAGTGCTCGCGCAGGGCCTCCAGGAACGACGAGGGGCCGCGCGGCGTCTTCTGGCTCGGCCCCCACCAGTGGCCCGAGCCGAGCAGCAGGGAACGCGGTCGGGTGAAGGTGACGTAGCCCAGGCGCAGTTCCTCGGTGTACTGGTGCTCCTTGACCGCCTCGTCGTAGTCCTTTCGGTCCTTGGCCGTCCACCCCTTCAACTCGGGCAGGGTGGCCGCGTCGCCGCGCAGGGCGGGCGGCAGCACCCTGGGACGGCTGAGCCACGACTCGCGGGCCTGTTCGCTGGGGAAGTTCTTCCGCACCAGTCCGGGGACGGCCACCACGTCCCACTCCAGTCCCTTGGACTTGTGCGCGGTGAGCACCTTCACGGTGTTCTCGCCGCCGGGCAGCGAACCGTCCAGCCCCTTCTCGTACTCGACGGCCGCGCGCAGGAAGCCCAGGAACGCCTGGAGGGTGGACTGGCCGTCCAACGACGCGAATCCGGCCGCGATGTCCAGGAAGGTGCCCAGCGTCTCCCGGCGACGGGCGGCCAGCGCGTGTGGCGAGGCGGAGAGTTCGACCTCCAGGCCGGTGACGGACAGCACCCGGTGGAGGACGTCCATCAGCGGGTCGGCCAGGGAGCGCCGCAACTCCCTGATCTCGGCGGCCAGCCGTGCGAAGCGCACCCGCGCCTCGGGCGAGAAGGGCAGCTCGTCCTCGTGGCCGCCGGGGTCCAGGAAGGTGTCGAGCGCGTCGGCCAACGAGATCACCTCGGCCGGGTCGGTGCCCTCCACCGCGGCGGCCAGCCGCCTCTCGACGTCCACCTCGCCGTCCTCCGTGCGCGGCCCGCCGGGGACCAGCAGTCGGGCGCGCCGGCCCAGCAGCGCCAGGTCGCGCGGGCCGATGCGCCAGCGCGGCCCGGTGAGCAGCCGCACCAGGGAGGCGTTGGCGGTCGGGTCCTGGAGGACCTCGCACATGGCGACCAGATCGGCGATCTCCGGCAGGTGCAGCAGCCCCGACAGGCCGACGACCTCGACGGGGACGTCGCGGGCCACCAGCGCGCCCTGGATCTCGGCGAAGTCGCCGGCGGTGCGGCACAGCACGGCAATCTCGCCGGGCCGGGTGCCGGTGTTCACCAGGTGGGCGATGGAGTCGGCCAGCCAGTCGATCTCCTCGGCGTGGGTGCGCAGCAGGGCGCAGCGCACCAGTCCGTCGTGTTCGGCTCCGGGGGCGGGGCGCAGCGCCTCCACTCCGGCGTGGCGGGCGCGCAGCGGCGCGGCCAGGGTGTTGGCCAGGTGGAGCAGCCGTCCGCCGCTGCGACGGTTCTCGCTCAGGGCGTACCGGCGGGCGGGGGTGCCGTCGGCGTGGGGGAAGTGCTCGGGGAAGTCGTCGAGGTTGGCCACGGACGCGCCGCGCCAGCCGTAGATCGCCTGGCAGGGGTCGCCGACGGCGGTGACGGCGTGGCCGGTGCCCGACCCGAACAAGCCGGACAGCAGGACGCGTTGGGCGACGGAGGTGTCCTGGTACTCGTCCAGCAGCACCACCGCGTACTCCTCGCGGAGGATCCGCCCGACCTCGGGGGCGTCGCGCGCCAGCCTGGCCGACAGGGCCATCTGGTCGCCGAAGTCGAGCAGTTCGCGCTCCCGCTTGCGTCGGCGGTACTCCTCGACGAGCTCCAGCAGCTCCAGGCGGCCCCGCGCCGTCTCGGGCACCTTGCGCAGGGCGGCGTTGGTGAGCTTCACCTCGCCGCCGGTGAGCAGGGCCAGCAGTTCGGTGTCGTACTCCCGCAGCCTCTCGGGTTCCACCAGGTGCTCGGAGAGTTCGGCGTCGAGCGCGAGCAGGTCGCGGACGAGTTCGCCGACGGACTTGGTGAGCGCCGTGAAGGGGCCGGGCGCGGTGCGCAGCACCGAGGCGGCGAGCTGGTAGCGCGTGGCGTCGGCCAGCAGCCGGGCGGACGGCTCGATGCCCAGCCGCAGGCCGTGCTCGGTCAGCAGTTGTCCGGCGAAGGCGTGGTAGGTGGAGATCCGCGGCTCGCCGGGCGCCTGGTCGGGGTCGGCCGGGTCCGGGTCGAGCACCCCGGCCCTGGTCAGGGCCTTGCGCACGCGGTCGGTCAGTTCACCGGCCGCCTTGTTGGTGAAGGTCAGGCCGAGCACCTGGTCGGGCGCGACCTGCCCGGTGCCCACCAGCCAGACCACGCGGGCGGCCATCACCGTCGTCTTGCCCGACCCGGCTCCGGCCACGATGACCTGCGGGGCGGGCGGGGCGGTGATGCACTCCACCTGCTCGGCGGTGAAGGGGATGTCGAGCAGCCGCCTGAGGTCGTCGGGGTCGGTGAGCTGAACGGGCACCCGCAAGACGCTAGCGCCCTTCGCCGACGCCCGTGGCGGCGCGGTGGACCGAGCGGACGGGCGCCGACCGCCAAACGTGCGCGCGTCCGGCGGCCAACTCCCTCTACCTGCGCTGGAGTTCGCTCGTGTCGACGACCTCGTCCGGGTCCGGCTCCTCGATGACGAGCGGCTTGTCGTAGTCGGTGAAGTCCATCACGCCCGGCTCGTCGCCGCCCTCGTTCTTCGCCCGGAGGATGTAGGGCTTGTCGTCGTCGTTGGCGACGTGGACCGTGGCGGTGCCGCCGTCCCCCTCGTCGGTCAGCGGGATGACCGGCCGACCGTCGAGGTCGGTCACCTCGCCCTTGTCGGCGATGTCGAGGTCGCCCGAGTCCATGTCGTCCGGCAGCGCTTCGAGGTCGCGGAACTCGCCGACGCCGACGCCGATGACGTCGGCGGTGGCGCCGTCCACCGTCACCGATCCGGTGCACCTGCCGTCCCTGGCGAGCCCCCTGTTCATGTCGAGCCTGCCCTCGTCGGTGGTGATCTCGGCCTCGACGCGCAGCGAATCGGCCGCCTTCGTCGCCTTGACCGCCCGGTCGGCCGTCTCGCGGGGAGAGCTCTTCTCCAGTTCCGTGGCGACCCTTTCGGCGCCGTTGTCCGATGCGTCCGACCCTGCCCCGCTGTCCTCGCTCGAACAGCCCGCGGCTCCCGGGGTCAGGGCCGGCACCGCCGTCGCCGTCGGGATTCTCCTCTTGGCCGCCACGGTCGCGCCCCCTCTCCTCGCATGCCTCGCACTTTCCCCATCTGGGAGCACACCGCACCGATATCGGACGCACCGGGGTCAGTCCACCACGTGCCGGCCCTCCGCCCGGGCGCTGCACGCGGCCTTGAAGGAGCAGGTGTCACAGTGCCGTCCGGGAGAGGGCGTGAACCGCTCGTCCAGGACGCGGCCGGCGGCGTCGGCCAGCAGGTCGCCGATCCAGTCCCCGTCCCCGTCCCCGTCCTCGCCGTACGACGACAGGGCCCGCTGTCGCTGGACGGCTGGGAACTCGTCGCCGCCCTCCTTCTTCGGCGCGCCGATCCGCAGTTGGACCAGTTCCGCGCCGCCCGGCTCCATCCGCTCGCCGACGTCGTCGAGGGCGCCCTCGCGCACCGCGAGCTGGTAGACGGCCAGTTGGGGGTGGTGTTCGACCTCGGCGGCGGTCGGCTTGCTCTTCCCCGTCTTGAAGTCGACGACGTACGCCCGGCCGTCCGGGCCGCGCTCGACGCGGTCCATGGTGCCGCGGACGCGGACCTGCCGGCCGCCCGCCTCCAGCGTCACGTCGAAGCGGTGCTCGGTGGCGACCGTCTCGCGCCCGAGGTCCCGTTCCATGACGTGCCAGCGCAGGAAGCGCTCCAGCGCGGCGCGGGCGTTCTCCTTCTCCTGCCGCGACTTCCAGGGGGCCTCGAAGGCGAGCGAGTCCCACACCGAGTCCAGCCGTTCCAGCAGCACGGACAGATCGGCGGGGGTGCCGCCGGAGGCGACCTCGTCGGCCAGGACGTGCAGCACGTTGCCGAACCCCTGGGCGGCGGTGGCGGGCGGCTCGGCCTTCACCTCGCGCCCCAGGAACCACTGGAGGGCGCAGGTGTCGGCCAGTTGGTGCAGGGCGCTGCCCGAGAGGACGACCGGTTTGTCGCGGTCGCGCAGCGGCACCCGCGAGCGGGTCGGCTCGTACAGGCCCCACCAGCGGTGCGGGTGCGCGGCGGGGACGAGGGCGCTGCCGTCGTCGTCGCGCAGCGCCGCCAGCTTCGCCAGTCGCCGTGCGGCCGCCTCGCGCAGCGCGGGGGAGGACTTGGGGTCGACGGTGGCGGCGCGCAGTTCGGCCACCAGCGCGGAGACGGACAGCGGACGCTTGGGACGGGTTGTGACGTCCCTGGGCTCGACGCCGAGTTCGGTCAGGAAGCGGGAGGGCTGGTCGCCGTCCTCCGCGGCGGCCTTGACGGCGGTGACGACCAGGCGGTCGGCGGCTCGGGTGGCCGCCACGTAGAACAGCCGGCGCTCCTCGGCCAGCATCGCGCCGGGCGTGAGCGGTTCGGCCAGTCCGTCGCGGCCTATCCGGTCGGGTTCCAGGAGGGAGCCGCGGCGCCGCAGGTCGGGCCAGAGTCCTTCCTGCACGCCGGCGACGACCACCAGCCGCCACTGCAGGCCCTTGGAGCGGTGCGCGGTCATCAGCCGTACCGCGTCGGGGCGCAACGCGCGGGGGGCGATGGTGTCGCCGGCGATGTCCTGGGCGTCCAGCTCCTCCAGGAAGTTGAGCGCGCCACGCCCGCCGACGCGCTCCTCGGCGCGGGCCGCGGCGGCGAACAGGGCGCAGACGGCGTCCAGGTCGCGGTCGGCGTTGCGGCCGGCGGGGCCCCCGCGCAGGGCGGCCCGCTCCAGCCGGTCCGGCCACGGGGTGCCGTCCCACAGTCCCCAGAGCGCCTCCTCCGCCGTGGCTCCCTTCGCCAGCGCCTCGCGCGCGGCGCGCAGCAGCAGCCCGAGCCGCCGGGCGCCGTGCGCGTGGGACGGGTCGTGGACGACCAGCCGCTCGGGCTCGGCCAGCGCCTCGGCCAGCAGCTCGTCCGAGGGGCGAGGCACGGCACGGCCCGCGACCCGCTCCTCCTCCCGCAGCGCGCGGCCCAGGCGGCGCAGGTCGGCGCCGTCCATGCCGCCGAGCGGGGAGGTCAGCAGGGTGAGCGCGGTCTCCACGTCGATCCACCGCCGCGGGGTGCCGGTGCCCGCCGCGTCGGACACGGCGGCCCGAGCCGCCACGCGCAGCGCGGTCAGCAGCGGCACGACGGCGGGCTCCCGGCTCAGCGGGACCTCGTCGCCGTCCATCTCCACCGGGACGCCGGCGGAGGTCAGCGCGCGCCGCACGGAGGGGAGGGTGCGGTGTCCGGCGCGGACCAGCACGGCCATCTCCCGCCACGGGACGCCCTCCTCCAGGTGGGCGCGGCGCAGCAGGTCGGCGATGTTGTCCAACTCGGCGCCCGGGGTGGGGTGGGTGAGGACCTCCACCCGGCCGCCCTCCCGCACGGCGGTCTGCTCGCGGTGCGCGCGGACGGCCTCGACGGGCAGCCGGGTGAGCGGCATGCGGCGGGCGAGCCGTCGGGTGGCCTCCAACAGCGTCGAGCCCGAGCGGCGGTTGACGCGCAGCACCCGGACCGGGGCCGGGGCGCCGTCGCGCCGCCGGAAGATCCGCGGGAAGTCGAGGATGCCGTTCACGTCGGACCCGCGGAAGGCGTAGATCGACTGGTCGGGGTCGCCGAAGGCGACCAGGGTGCGGCCGTCCCCGGCCAGCGCACGCAACAGCCTCACCTGCGCCGGGTCGGTGTCCTGGTACTCGTCGACGTAGATCGCGTCGTACCGGGCGGCCAGCCGCGCGCCGACCTCGTCCCGCTCGGCGAGCAGCACCGCGCGGTGCACCAGCTCCGCGTAGTCGAGCACGCCCTGCAGGTCCAGCACGTCGAGGTACTCGGCCATGAAGGCCGCCGCGGCCCGCCAGTCGGGACGGCCGGCGCGGCGGGCGAAGTCGTCCAGGGCGTCCGGGCCCAGGCCCAGCTCCCGGCTGCGGGCCAGCACCGCGCGCAGCTCGTCCGCGAAACCGCGCGTGGTCAGGCAGGCGCGCAGCTCGTCGGGCCACCCGGCCCGGTCCCGACCGGCGTCCTCCAGTTCGGCCTGTCCCGCCAGCAGCTCGCGGATGCGCAGATCCTGCTCGGGGCCGGAGAGCAGGCGCAGCGGTTCGGCGAACAGATCGGCGTCCTGATGGGCCCGGACCAGCGCGTAGCAGTACGAGTGGAACGTCGTCGCCTGGGGGGTGACGCCCCGCATCCGGGTCGCCATCCGGTCCCTCAGCTCGACCGCCGCCTTGCGGCTGAAGGTCAGCACCAGGACGCGTTCCGGGTCGCCGCCGCGCCGCAGCCTCTCGGCGACGGACTCCACCAGGGTGGTGGTCTTGCCGGTGCCGGGACCGGCCAGGACGAGCAGCGGTCCGCCGGCGTGGTCAACCACCGCGCGCTGCCGTGCGTCCAAGGCAGGGGGGCTCGTCGCGCCGGGCGGAGTGCGCACCAGACGGTACGTGGTGGACGTGTGGGAGGAACTCACGTGGATCGCCGGTCCTGGTCGCTGTGCTGGATGGTGCGGACGGTACACCGGTCGCCCCCTGGGGCGCGGCTTGTCTCGTTCGTACCACGTTCGGACGGCTCGCCCCCTGGACGGCGACGCCATGACGGAAGCTGGTACGTGTGAGGAGTCCTATGCGGGAGGTGTCAGAGTCCGGCCCCGTCGTCGCCGGCGGCGAAGTCGTCCACGCCTCCGTCCCAACGGGCACGGCGCATGTCGATCCGTACGGCCGCCGGGTCGCGTTCCGGCGCGCCGCCGGCCCCCGTGCGCAGCGGAGTGCCCTCCTCGCGGTAGTGGGCCAGCGCCCGTCCCTCGTGACAGACGGGCGGCGCCCCGCCGGCCCGGACGACGCGCCACCAGGGCACCGCTCCGCCGTAGAGCGCCATCACCCGCCCCACCTGCCGCGGCCCGCCCTCCCCCAGCCACTCGGCGATGTCGCCGTACGTCATCACCCGGCCGGGCGGGATGCTCTCCACCACGGCCAGCACCCTCTCCGCGTACTCCGGCAGCTCGCCGACGGGTCCGTCCATGGCGGCCATGGTGCCCCATGCCACCGACGGCCCGTGCCGGTTCCGCTGTCGGGCCCGGGCGTCCCGGTGCCGCGGGCGGGGTACGGAGTCCGTCACGACACACGCAAAATCCGCCTTCGGTGGAGAAAAGAGACCTCGTGCGTCCTCCCCCTCCCCCCTCGTGCCACCATTCGTCCCGGCGGTGACAGGTGATACGCGAGCAAAAAGAGACCGAAGAGCACCAGAGCGAGCCCCCTCCGCGGGAAGGGCCCCGCTCCGATTCCGCCGTGCGGAAACCGGGTGGGGAGGCCACCGGGCAGGACGAGGCGTCCCAGGACCACCTGGAGGGTCACGAGCCGATCCTCCCCGCCCGGGTGCACCGCCCCTCGGACCTGCTGCGGCTGCTGCTCGGCATCCTCGGCATCGCGATCGTGCTGATCGTCGCGGCCTTCGCCCACGGCACCACCGCGGGTCTGGAGCAGGACATCGAGAAGGGCGCGGGTCAGGCCCCGCCGCTGCTGATCAGCTTCGCCGGGTTCGCCTCCAGCGTCGCGGTGCTCATCGTGCCGGTCGCCTTCGCCGTCGAGCGGCTGATCAAACGGGACGGGCTGCGGATCGCCGACGGCGTGCTCGCCGCCGTCCTGGCGCACGGCGTCTCCCTCGCCACCGACCTGTGGGTGGCCGAGCAGGCCCCGGTGTCCATCCAGAACGCTCTGACCGAGCCGGCCCCGGGCGGCGGGCTCACCGACCCGGTGCACGGCTACCTCGCCCCCGTCATCGCCTACATGACGGCCGTCGGCATGGCGCGGCGCCCCCGGTGGCGCGTCCTGCTGTGGGCGGTGCTGCTGCTGGACTCCTTCGCGGTGCTGGTCGGCGGCTACACCACGCCGTTCTCGATCCTGGTCACCGTGCTGATCGGGTGGACCGTCGCCTACGGCACGCTCTACACGGTCGGCTCCCCCAACGTCCGCCCCACCGCCCGACAACTGCTGGGCGGGCTGCGGCGCGTCGGCTTCAAACCGGTCAAAGCGCTGCGCGAGGACCCGCCGGACGCCGACCGCGCCGACCAGAACGACCGGGGACGCCGCTATCTGGTCACCCTGGAGGACGGCCCGCCGCTCGACGTCACCCTCGTGGACCGCGAGCAGCAGGCGCACGGCTTCTACTACCGCGCCTGGCGCCGTTTCGCGCTGCGCGGCATCACTCAGCGCCGCAGCCTCCAGTCGCTGCGCCAGGCCCTGGAGCAGGAGGCCCTGCTGGCGTACGCGGCCATCGCCGCCGGAGCCAACGCCCCCCGTCTGATCGCCACCTCCGAGCTGGGACCCGACGCGGTGATGCTCGTCTACGAGCACATCGACGGTCGCGGATTGAACGCCCTGCCGGACGAGGAGATCACCGACGAGCTGATGTGCGCGGTGTGGCGGCAGGTCAAAGCGCTCCAGTCACGGCGGATCGCCCACCGGCGGCTGGAGGACGACGCGGTGTTGGTGGACCGCTCCGGCACGGTCTTCCTCACGGACTTCAGCGGCGGCGAGATCGCGGCCGGCGACCTCGTGCTGCGGATGGACGTCGCGCAGTTGCTGACCACCTTCGGTCTGCGGGTCGGCGCCGAGCGCTCGGTCGCGGCGGCGGTCGCGGTGCTGGGCCCGGACGCGGTGGCCGACAGCCTCCCGCTGCTCCAGCCCATCGCCCTCAACCGCAACACCCGCGCCACCCTGCGCCGGCTGGCCAAGGAGCGCGCCCAGCGCGAGCGGGAGGCGGCCATCGAGGCGTCCCGCGCCGGCCGGGAGGCGCAGGCCGGGGAGCTGGAGGCCGCCGGCGGCAGGTCCCCGCGGGCGGAGAAGCACGCCGAGCGGGCCGAGAAGCAGGCCGTCACGGAGGCGCTGGAGGAGGTCCGCGAGGAGGATCTCCTGGCGCAGATCCGCCGGCAGGTGCTGCTCGTCCGTCCGCAGGCGCCGATCCAGCCGGCCCGTCTGGAACGGGTCAGGCCGCGCACCGTGGTCAGTTTCGTCGCGGGCGGCTTCGCCGCGTACTTCCTGCTCTCGCAGCTCACCCACGTGGACCCCCGGCAGGTCGTCGGCGGGGCGAACTGGGCGTGGGTGGCCGCCGCGCTGTTCTTCGCCGCGCTGACGTACATCGCGGCGGCGTTGAGCCTGCTCGGCTTCGTGCCGGAGCGGGTCCCGTTCGTCCGCACGGTGATCGCCCAGGTGGCGGGCTCCTTCGTCAAGCTGGTCGCGCCGGCGGCGGTCGGCGGCGTCGCGCTCAACACGCGGTTCCTGCAGCGCGCCGGGGTCCGTCCCGGCCACGCGGTCGCCAGCGTCGGCGCCTCCCAACTCTTCGGCCTGGGCTGCCACATCATCCTGCTGCTGGTCTTCGGCTACCTGACGGGCACGGAGCACACCCCGACCCTCTCCCCGTCCCGCGCGGTCATCGCGGGGCTGCTGACGGCGGCCGTGCTGGCCCTGGTCGTGGCGGCGGTCCCGGTGTTGCGGAAGTTCGTCGTCGAGCGGGTGCGGGCGCTGTTCGCGGGGGTCGTCCCGCGGATGCTGGACGTCGTCCAGCGCCCGCAGAAACTGCTCAGCGGCATCGGCGGGATGCTGCTGTTGACGGTCTCGTTCGTGATGTGCCTGGACGTCTCGATCCGGGCCTTCGGCGGCGAGCTGAGCTATGCGAGCATCGCCGTCGTCTTCCTCGCCGGCAACGCGCTGGGGTCCGCCGCGCCCACCCCGGGCGGTCTGGGCGCGGTGGAGGCGGCCCTGATCGCGGGCCTGATCGCCTTCGGCCTGGAGAAGGAGATCGCCACCCCGGCGGTCCTGCTCTTCCGACTGATGACCTTCTGGCTGCCCGTCCTTCCCGGCTGGCTCTCCTTCACCCACCTGACCCGCAAGGAAGCGCTCTGAGCCGTACCGCGACGCACGGCACGGGAACGGTCCGCTCCCGGCTCGCGGATGCCAGGCGAGCGACCGGTATCGCCTTGCTCCTGCCGGTCCATATGCCCTAACGTCTTGCACATGCCTTCCTACTCCATGGGCCGGGCGGCCCGGTTGCTCGGGGTCAGCGCCGACACGGTGCGCCGCTGGGCCGACTCCGGGCGACTGCCGACGCGCCGGGACGACACCGGCAAACGGCTCGTGGCGGGAGCGGACCTCGCCGCCTTCGCCGTCGCGCTCGCCGCGGACGGAGCAGGCGGCGGAGGGGACGCCGAGCCCCGCACCAGCGCCCGCAACGCCTTCCCCGGAATCGTCACCGCCGTCACCCTCGGCGACGTCGCCGCCCAGGTCGAGATCCAGGCCGGGCCCCACCGGTTGGTCTCCCTGCTCACCCGGGAGGCCGTGGAGGAGCTGGGGCTGGAGGTCGGTGTGGAGGCCGTGGCACGGGTGAAGGCCACCAACGTGCACGTCGACCGGGTGTGAGGCGGCCCGTGGTCCTTCCCGCCCCGTCCGCCGCGCGTCCTCGGGCCCGGCTCGCCACCGCCCTGCGGGCCTTCCCGGTCCTGCTGTCGGCGCTGTCGGTCCTCCTGGTGTCCCTCCTGGTGTCCGCCTGCGGGGGCGGCGCGCTCGCGGGCCCGGCCGGCGGCGAGCGGACGACCGTGACGGTGCTGGCGGCCTCCTCCCTCACCGACGTCCTCACCGAGGCCGGCGGCGTCTACGAGGAGGAGCACCCCGACGTCCGACTCCGCTTCTCCTTCGCCGGTTCCCAGGAACTCGCCGCACAGGTCCGCCAGGGCATGCCCGCCGACCTGATCGTCACCGCCGACACCGTCACCATGGACGCCCTGCGGGACGTGACCGGCCCGGCCACCGTGGTCGCCCACAACCGGCTCGCCATCGCCACCGCCCCCGGCAACCCCTTGGGCGTCGACTCGCTCGACGACCTCGCCCGCGCGGACGTGAAGGTCGTGCTCGCCGACTCCGAGGTCCCCGCCGGCCGGTACGGGCAGAGCCTCCTGGAGAGGCGGGGCGTCACCGTGCGGCCGGTCTCGCGGGAGCCGAGCGTCCGCGCCGTGCTGAGCAAGGTGGAGCTGGGCGAGGCCGACGCGGGGCTGGTGTACGTCACCGACGCCGCCGCGGCCGGGGACGCGGTCCACACCGTGCCCCTCCCCGACGAGAGAGGCGCCGCCGTGCGCTACCCCGCCGCCCCGCTGAGGGACGCCCCGCACCCCGAGGAGGCCGAGGACGTCATCGCGTGGCTGGGCTCCGAGCCGGCCCGCCGCATCCTGCGCGACGCCGGCTTCTCGCTGCCGTGACCCCCGCCCCCGGCGGCGTCCCCGGCCGCGCCGACCGTCATCACCGTCGTCGTACGCGCCCGCCCGCCGCGCTCGCGCTGCCCGCCGTGCTCGCGGCGGTCTTCCTGGCCGTGCCCCTGGCCGGGGTGCTGGCCCACACGCCCTGGCCGGACCTCGCCGGACAGCTCTCCTCCCCCGCCGTGGCCCAAGCCCTGGGCCTGTCCCTGCTGGTCTCCGGGTGGGCCCTGCTGGTCTCGCTCGCCGTGGGCGTGCCGCTGGCCTGGCTGCTCGCCCGGGTGGACTTCCCCGGCAAGGCGCTGGTGCGCGCCCTGGTGCTGCTGCCGATGGTGCTGCCGCCGACCGTCGCCGGCACCGCCCTGCTGCGCGGCTTCGGACGGAACGGGCTGCTGGGCGGGCCGCTGGAGGCGCTCGGGGTGACGCTGCCGTTCTCCACGGCGGGCGCGGTGGTCGCCGCCGTCTTCGTGGCGATGCCGTTCCTGGTGATCAGCCTGGAGGGCGCCCTGAACGGAATCCACCCGCGCTACGAGGAGGCCGCCGCCACCATGGGCGCCACCCTTCCCCAGACGCTGCGGTACGTCACCCTGCCCATGGTGATGCCGTCCCTGGCCTCGGGCGCCGCGCTGTGCTGGGCGCGGGCGCTGGGCGAGTTCGGCGCGACGATCACCTTCGCGGGCAACCTGCCGGGGGTCACCCAGACCCTGCCGCTCCAGGTGTACCTGCTCCTCCAGCGGGACCCGTCGGCCGCGACCTCGGTCTCCCTGCTGCTCCTCGTCGTGGCGGCGGCCGTCCTGGTCGCCCTGCGCGGCCGGTGGCTGGGACACGCCCGGTGACACACCCCCGACGCCCCTCGGCACCCCGACCACGGCATGCGGACACGGCCCCGGAGGCGAACCTCCGGGGCCGTGTCCGGCGTGTACTCGCGCGCCGGCGCGGTGGAACACCGCCCGCCGGCTCAGTAGACCGGCTTCTCCGGCTCGATCTGGTTGACCCAGCCGATGACGCCGCCGCCGACGTGGACCGCGTCGGCGAAGCCCGCGTTCTTCAGGACCGCGAGCACTTCCGCACTGCGGACACCCGTCTTGCAGTGCAGGACGATCCGCTTGTCCTGCGTCAGCTTCTCCAGGGCGTTGCCCATAAGGAACTCGTCCTTCGGGATCAGACGGGCGCCCGGGATCGCGACGATCTCGTGCTCGTTGGGCTCGCGGACGTCGATGATGTCGAGGTTCTCGCCCTCGTCGATCCACTCCTTGAGCTGCTGCGGGGTGATGGTCGAGCCCATCGCCGCCTCCTGGGCCTCGTCGGAGACCACACCGCAGAACGCCTCGTAGTCGATCAGTTCGGTGACCGTCGGGTTCTTGCCGCAGACCGCGCACTCCGGGTCCTTGCGGACCTTGACCTGGCGGTAGGACATCTCCAGGGCGTCGTAGATCATCAGGCGGCCGACCAGCGGGTCGCCGACGCCTGCCAGGAGCTTGATCGCCTCGGTGGTCTGGATCGACCCGACGGACGCGCACAGCACGCCCAGCACGCCGCCCTCGGCGCAGCTCGGGACCATGCCGGGCGGCGGGGGCTCCGGGTACAGGCAGCGGTAGCACGGACCGTGCTCGCTCCAGAAGACCGACGCCTGGCCGTCGAACCGGTAGATCGAGCCCCACACGTACGGCTTGTTCAGCAGCACGCACGCGTCGTTGACCAGGTAGCGGGTGGCGAAGTTGTCGGTGCCGTCCACGATCAGGTCGTACTGGGCGAAGATCTCCAGGGCGTTGGAGGAGTCCAGCCGCTCCTTGTGGAGGTTGACCTTCACGTACGGGTTGATCCCGAGCACCGTCTCCTGCGCGGACTCGGCCTTGGAACGACCGATGTCGGCCTGGCTGTGGATGACCTGGCGCTGGAGGTTGGACTCGTCGACCTCGTCGAAGTCGATGATGCCCAGAGTGCCCACACCCGCCGCGGCCAGGTACATCAGGGTGGGCGAGCCGAGACCGCCCGCGCCCACGCTGAGGACCTTGGCGTTCTTCAACCGCTTCTGCCCGTCCATCCCGACATCCGGGATGATCAGGTGGCGGGAGTATCTGCGGACCTCGTCGACGGTGAGTTCGGAGGCCGGTTCGACCAGGGGTGGCAGCGACACGGAGACCTCAACAGGGTTGGTCGGTGGACGGTTGTTCCTCTCGTAACACTGCCACGCCCGGTCTCATTCCGAGACTCCAGGTCCGAGGCGCGAGACGATTTCATCCCAGTACCCGGGCATCGCCTCCCAGGGGTCCACGGCCTCCCCGCGCCGTCCGCGGTGTGTACGGTCCGTGAACCACACCGTGCCCGCCCCCTGCCAGCGGGCGATGCGGACCGCCTCCTCCAGATGCGTGCGCGGCACGCCGTGGACCAGGTGGCAGAAGCGGTCCGGCGTGTGGTCCGCCGTCCACTCCGCCGCCTGTGACCAGCGGTAGTCCGTCCACGGCCCGGAGAACGTCACGAGCTGGTCGCCCACCTCCGCGTAGCCGGGGAAGGGGTGCGCGCCGTGGCCGAGGACGAGGTGGGCGTCGTCGCGCAGGGCACGCAGCGTGATCGCCACCCGGCCCACCTCCGGCAGGGTCGCGCGGTCGCCGGGGCAGCGGTCCAGGTAGAAGCCGTCCACCCCGTACCAGTCGAGGAAGCGGCGCGCTTCGCAGACGAGCGGCCCGAAGTCGCGGACGCCGTACCGCAGGTCCAGCCGGCCGAGCACCCGGATCCCGGCCGTGTGCAGGGAGGACGCCGCGGCCACGCAGTGCGGGTCGGGGCACGTCCCCGGCCCGTCCGACACGTCGAGCACCGCCCAGTGGACCGGGGCCCCCGGACGGGCCAGCGCGGCCCACTCGCCGGGGGCCACCAACGGGTGCGCGTGACCGGGGGCCCCGACGCCGAGCCGTCCGGGGGCCCCGGCGGCCGGGCGGCGTCTGCCGGAGCTGGTCAGATACGGCACGCCGCCTCCATCCAGATGTCCGCCAGCGACTCCTCCAGACCGATCCGGGGTCGCCACCCGAGCCGGTCGCGCGCGCTGCGGACGTCCGCCTGCTGCCAGGGGCCGCAGCCGTCGGGGTACGGCGGGGGCAACTGCGCGCCGCCGCCCATCGGGTGCGTCTCGTCCGGCTCGTACACCGCCCCGGTGTATCCGGCGACGCGGGTCAGCACGGAGATCACCTCCCGCAGCCGCACCGCGCGTCCGGTGCCGATGTTGACCACGCCCTGGGCGGCCGAGAGCGCGGCGGCGTGCACGGCGCGCGCCACGTCCCGCACGTCCACGAAGTCGCGCTGGACCCCGAGTCCGGCGAGCCTCAGTTCGCCCTCCCCCTGCTGCATCACCCGGCGCATGGCCTCGGCCAGCCGCCCCAGCGGCGAGCCGGTGGGGGTGCCGGGGCCGGTCGGCGAGAACACGCGCAGCACGATGGCGTCCAGGCCGGAGCCCAGGACCAGTTCGCTGGCGGCGAGCTTGCTCACGCCGTACGGGCTGCCTGGGCGTGGCACGGCGTCCTCGCCGGTCGAGGAGCCGGCCGGGGAGGGGCCGTACTCGGCGGCGCAGCCGAGGTGGACCAGCCGGGCCCCGCAGCCGCTGCGGCGCAGGGACTCGCAGATGGTGGCGGTGGCCACGGTGTTGTGCCGGATGAGTTCCCGGGCGGCGCCGCGAGTGGTGCCCGCGCAGTTGATGACGACGCCGGGGTGCACCGCGTCCAGGAAGCGGGTGAGCGCCCCCGGGCTGCCGGTGGACAGGTCGAAGCGGACGTCGGCGTCGTCGCCCCGGCCGAGCGCGGTGAGCTGGACGGCGGGGTCGGCGAGCAGACGGTCGGCGACGTGGCGGCCGAGGTATCCGTTGGCTCCGATCAGCAGCACTCTCATCGGGCGTCCTCCCGCGCTGGTGCGGTGACGCCTGTGGCGCGCGGAACGGTCATGGGGTGTGCTCCTTCATCGGTGGTGCGCGACGGGCACGGACGGTGCGCCGGCGCGGGGCGTGAGGGGACGGGTCGGTGTGGGGTCACGGTCCGTCCCGGTGGTGGGCTGAGACGCCCGTGAGGGCGCCGCCGGCGAAGGCCAGCAGGGCGAGGGCCGCGGCGGCGCAGGCCAGGGCGGGGATGCCGGCCGGTCCCCAGGCGGTCACGGCCGCCTCCACGAGACGGGCCGGGTGGACGGGGCCGATCCGCTCGACCGCCGCGGCGGCGAGGGCCGCGGCCTCCAGCGCGCAGGCCGCGACGACGCCGCCGGCGGCGGCGGTCGGGAAGCCGTGGGCGGCCAGCAGCACCGCGGTGAACAACAGCGCCCCGAGCGCGGTCGTGGCGGCGGCGGGCACGCCGACCGCGTCCGCCACGGTGCCGCCGTCCACGGTGACGTGGGCGGCGGTGAGGACGGCGAGCAGGAGGGCGGCGAAGACCGCGACGACCCCGACGACCAGCGGGCGCGTCCGGGTCGCGAACTCCTCCAGACTGCGGCCGGCGCGGAGCCGTCGCCGTGCCCGCGCGGCGAACCAGCGGGCGCACCACACGGCGGGTGCGACGGCCGCGGTCAGGCCGAGCGGCACGCACCGTTCGGCGAGCGGCGCGGCGGTGGGCGTCCCGCCGCCCAGGACCTCGGCCAGCAGCCGGTCGCCGACGAGGGCGTAGCCGGCCAGCCAGCAGCCTCCCCACACGGCGCTCCGGGGCAGGGCCGCTCCCCTCGGCCCCGGGCGCAGGCGCAGGCACAGGCGCAGACACAGCCACACCGACACCGCCACCGACAGCGCCCCCGCCGCCACGACGGCGAGCCGGACGGAGTGCGGGGCGTCCGGGGTGTGGGTCACGGCGCCCAGCGTCGCGGCGCACGCCCCGGCGGGCAGGAGGGGCAGCAGTACCGTCCGTGCCCGCTCCGCCCGCCGACCCCGGGAGGGCTCCCGGGAGGGGTTCGGAGAGGGTGCGGGAGGGGCGGTCGGGGGCTCGTCGGCACGGGGCGTCCTGGCGTACAGCTCCTCGGCGAGCGAGAAGACGTCCCGGTGCCGGTAGCGCGCCGCGGTGCGGTCGGTGATCCCATGTGCCTCCAGGGCCGCGGCGATCTCCAACGGGTCCACGGCCCGTTCACACAGTTCCCGGTGCCGGTGCAGCAGGGCGCGCACCGGGTCGGCGGACCGGTACGGTCCCGGCGGGCGGCTCATCGGCGTCCCTCCCCCGGTCCGGCGGGCACGCCCACCGGGACCCCCGACGGGCCGGCGGCGGTCGTGCCGGGCGCGGTGCCCGGGTCGGCCCAGCTCGGTTTTCGGGCGGGCCGCCCGTGGGGCCGCGAGCCGGTCGCCGGCCGGCCCGTGGCCGACGCCCGGCGACCGGGGAGGTGCGCCTCGGGCGGGCGGGTGAAGGGCAGTGGCTCGGCGGGCCGTTCGTCCGGGTCCGGACGGTGCGAGAGCAGCTCCAGGTAGATGCCGCGGAACGCCGCCACGTTCTGTTCGGTGGTGAACAGCTCCAGCGCCCTGGCCCGGGCCGCGGCGCCCAGCCGGGCGCGCCGGGCGGGGTCGCCCAGCAGGGCCGTGCAGGCGGCGGCCAGCGCCCGGGGGTTGCGCGGCGGCACCACGAGTCCCGTGCCCCCGATGGCCTCGTACACCGCGCCGACGTCCGTGGAGACCGTGGCCCGCCCGGAGAGCATCGCCTCGACGAGCGGGACCGGGAAGCCCTCCACGGTGCTGGAGAGCACGGCGACGTCGGCCGCGGCCCAGGCGTCGGAGAGCCGGGGCACCTCGGGGTCGCCGATCCGCGCGAAGCAGACGGGGTTGTCGCCGACGCTGAGGGGGTCCGCCGCCTCGTCGGGGAAGAGCTGCGCGGCCAGGGCCCGGCAGTGCGCCAGGTACGCCTCCGCCTCCGGGTCCCGGCCGGCCGGCGCGTCGAGGCCGTCGGGGCGCTCGGCGATCAGCAGTCGGGCGCCGGGCACGGCCCTGCGGACCTCGGCGAAGGCGTGCAGCAGGCACACCAGGTCCTTGGCGGGCTCGATCCGCCCGACCCACACCAGCAGCGGGTGCGGCCGTTCCTCCCCGGCGTCCTCCTCGATCTCGGCGAACGGCGAGGCGTCCATCCCCGGGTGGACGGTGCGCAGCCGGTCCCGTTCCGCCCCGCACCTGAGCTGCCAGCGCCGGGTGTGGGTGTTGCCGGACGTGATCAGCTCCGCCCGGCGGTACGCCTCGTGCGTCAGGCGGGCGTGGAACGAGGCGAGCAGGGCGCGCACGGGTGCGCCCACGGCGTCCGAGGCGACGGCGTGGGCGGCGCTGGTGAGGTAGTGCTCGCGCAGCCGCACGCCGTACTCGGTGACCAGCAGCGGTGTCCCGAAGAGGCGCGCGGCCAGCAGTCCCGGCAGCGCGGCCGGTCCGCCGCCCACCGCGTGGCAGACGTCCACCGCCGCCAGCCCGCGGCCGGGCCGGCGCGCGGGCCGCGGACCGGCCGCCCGCCCCGGTTCGCCGTACCAGTCCAGGGAGAGCGGACGCAGCAGCCGTTCGAACTGCTCGGTGACGGTGAGCAGGTCGGTCGGCGCGGCGGTGCGCACGGCGCGGAGCGAGCCGTGGGCGCGGCAGGCGCTCTCCAGCAGGCGGACCGCCTGTTCGGAGCGGAGGGCGGCGGGGAGCCCGCCGCGTTCCCGGGCGAGGTCGGCGAGTCCGTGGAGCCCGTTGGCGAAACGGTCCGCCTGGAGGGTGTGCCCCTCGTCCCCCGGATCCGCGCAGACGGCACCGAGCAGTTCCGCGAAGTGCTCGCCGAACCGCCGTCGTTCACGCCGCCCGTACCCGCTCCCGCGTCTCCCGTGGCGTCCGTCCGCGCAAGGGACGGGACCCCACAGCGGCGCGGTGCGCACCCGCACGACGTTCTCCGGCAGCGGAGGCCAGACGCCCTCCCGCTGTCGCTCGCCTCGGCCGAGCGCGTAGACCTCGAACTCGTGGCCTCCCAGCCCACGCACCAGCCGGTCGCACCACACGACGGAATCACCGTCCGGATACGGATAACCGCCTTCCGTGAGGAGTGCGATGCGCACGCGTTCACCCCCGCTCCATCCTCCAGGCCACCGGTCGTCCCCGTGGCGTTGCGGAAAGACGTTATGCGCGGGAAAGGGCGGCATGATGGACGGTTGTCCGTCACACCACCGGAAGGGGTGAACCAGCGTGACTTTCGGCGCGATTGGACGTTCGACCGGTTATCGAGCGGCCTCGCGCACCCGAGGGTCCCGCGTTCCGGGGCGGGCCGCGCGTCCGGAGATCCGGGCGTTCGAGGGTCCGGACGTCCGGCGCCCCGGCGTCCTTATGCGTCGGGGAAGGGCCAGGCGTTGGGGCGGCACGTCGCCCCGCCCGTGGTCAGGTACTTCGTCTGCTGCATCATCACCGGCGCCAGGGCGCCGTCCTTCGGACAGCCGACGTGGTCCTTGCCCAGCCGGTGGCCCACTTCGTGGTTGATGAGCATCTCCCGGTACTCCCGGATCCGTTCCGGACCGAAGGTCTCCGAGCCCCGTGCCCACCGATAGGCGTTGATCATGACGCGCTCGGTCGCGGCCGAGTCGCACGAGACGTTGTCGATCGTGGTGTCCAGGCCCGACTTGGCGCACCAGTGGGCGGTGGTGGCCGGGCCGGCGAGCGTGATCACGAACCTGACTTCGCCCTCGGAGACCCGCTCGAAGGCGCGGGCGCCCGCGTGGCTCCAACTGCGGTCGTCGTTGAGCGTGCGGTGGACGGCCTCGGCGAACAGCCTCCCGTCGAGCGGAAGTCCCTTCTCGACGTCCACCCGGTAACGGATGACCGGTCCCTCCCCGGGCGCCTCGTCCCGCCCGGGGACGGTGACGAGTTCACCCGAGCCGCCCTCGTCCGGCGCCAGGTCGTAGAGCCGGCTCATCAGATCGTCGTACGTGGCGGTGGTCGCCTTGCTCGAGGGGGCCCGCGTCCGCTCGGGGGTGGGGCGGGCGTCGGAGCGGGAGGAGTCCTGGGCGCTCATGCGCTCGCCCTTCCCGTCCGCCTCGATCCGCTCCCGGACGTCACCGCGGGAATCGGCGACCTGTCCGGCCACCACGACGGCGAGGACGGTGGTCACGGCCGCGGCGGCGACCCCGGTGAAGGCGCGGCCCCGGCCGCCCCTGTCCTTCCTCCCGCGCCCGTCGTCCTCGCCGGCGGTCCCGCCGACCTCGCGGCCGGCGCCGCCGTCCGGGTCCGGCGGGGAACCGGCGCCCTCGGGCTTTGCCGCGGTGGGGGGCGCGACGGCGGCGCCGGTCGGCACGCCGGCCGTGCCGAAGACGTCGTCGTCGAAGGCGTCGATGTACTCCTGCCGCGGCATCCGCGGAGGCCCGGTTTCGCGCACCGCGTCCCGCGGCGGCCCGTTCGAGGCCCTGGCCGGGGCTCCGGCCGACGGCCTCCGCGTGGCGTCCGGAGGGCCCCCGCGCTGCGCCGGGACTCCCCAGGCGCCGCCCGGTTCGCGTTGTTCGGGGTGCCCGCCGCGAACCCCCGTCCCCTCGTACGGCTCGTACGGCGGCTCATACGGCTCGTGAGGCGGCGCGACGGCGCCGCGGGGGGCGTCGTACGCCGGACGGGGCCGCGGGACCTCCTCCCGGACGTCGGGGCGGCCCCCCGTGGTGGTGGTCGTGGCCCCGGTCGTGGCCGTCGGCTCCTCGGTCCTCTTGTCGGCCTTCTTGTCGGCCTTCGGTCGGCCCCGGCGGCTGTGACGTCCCACCCCTCGTCACCCCCTGACCGTCTCGGTGTCCCGCAGCAGCTCCCGGAAGGCGCCCGCCACCGCCTCGGGTTGTTCCATCATCGCCACGTGCCCGGCCTCCGGCAGTGCCAGCAGGCGGGAGTCGCGGAAGACCGCGCTCGCCTTGCGCGCCATGCGGAAGGCGACCAGCTTGTCCCGTCCGCCGTACACCAGCAGCGTCGGCGCCAGCACCCGTTCGGCCTGGCGCCACAGCGCGTGCTGGCCGCCGAGGGTGTAGGCGTTCACGATGCCCCGCGCCGACCGGGTGAGCGCGTCCCAGAAGTACGGCAGCGCCAGCCGGCGCTCGTACTCCGCCACGGCCACCTCCAGGTCCTCCGCCGACACCGACGCCGGGTCGCCGTAGCACAGGGCGAGGACCTCGCGGGTGCGCCGCTCGGCGGTCCAGTGTCTGGTGAGCCGTTCGTAGAGCGCCACGGCCCCGGGCACCGCCAGCAGGGCGGTGGGGATCGCGGTGCGCTGCGGACGCAGTTCCGGGAGGGCCGGCGAGACCAGGGTCAGGGTGCGCACCAGGTCGGGGCGGACGGCCGCGACCCGGGTGGCGATCGCCCCGCCCATGGAGTTGCCGAACAGGTGCACCGGACCGCGTGCGCTCGCGTCGAGGTGGCGGATGACGGCCCGCGCGTGCCCGGAGATCGAGTAGTTGCCGTCGTCGGGGGGCGGCGAGTGACCAAAGCCCGGCAGGTCGACCGCCTCGCCGTCGACGGTGTCGGCCAGCTCCCTCATCAGCAGGGACCAGTTCTGCGAGGAACCGCCCAGGCCGTGGACGTACAGCGCCGGGGGCAGGCCCGCGCGTGTCGCCGGGCGCCCGCGCACCGCCAGCGTCAGGCCGGGCAGCGACACCGACCGCAGGGTCTCGCCCTCCCCCGCCCGCGACGACGGTCCGGTGGGGGGCACTTCGATCGGGGCCGCGGCATGCGCGTCCGACTGCTCGGTCGACGACATGGAGGCAATGTTACGAGACGATCACTGTCACCCTCACGTGCCCGGGACCACACCCGCTTCGCTTCCGGAAATCATCTCTCCTAGGCTCGTGTGGAACGCCCTCACCGTGGAAAGAGGTCCGTCATGCCCGTTGACCCCACCGACCCGGACACCTTCGAGGACGAGGAAGTCGAGCGGCCCGCGGCCGAGCTGTTCGGCGTCGAGGCCCCGGAGGTGGACGCCGCCGAACAGCGCGCGGACGTGTTCCGCCACAAGGACGCGCCGTTGCTCGGCTCCGACTCGCCGGAAGTCGACCCCGCGGACGCCGCCGAGCAGGCGCGCGTGGTCGAACTCGACGAGGACGATTACCGCTAAACCGTCATATCGCGCGTTCGAGGGCCGGATTTCCGTGCCCATCCCGCGCACGGGAGGTTTACCCAAAAGTACGATGGCGGACGCAGCGCACACCGCGCGCGGAGCGACCCCATCCTCCGCGACCCCGCTCGGGTCCCGGCCGGAAGGTGTCCCCAGGGAAACCCAGGAGGCGAGCGTGACAGCCATCGAGCAGACCGAGGCACGCCCGCGTGGCACACGCCTGCCGCGCCGGGCCCGACGCAACCAGTTGCTCGGTGCGGCGCAGGAGGTGTTCGTCGCCCAGGGCTACCACGCCGCGGCGATGGACGACATCGCCGAGCGCGCGGGTGTCAGCAAGCCGGTGCTGTACCAGCACTTCCCCGGCAAGCTCGACCTCTATCTGGCCCTGCTCGACCAGCACTGCGAGGCGCTGGTCGAATCCGTGCGCGCGGCGCTCGCCTCGACCAGCGACAACAAGCAGCGGGTCGCGGCGACCATGGACGCGTACTTCCGGTACGTGGAGGACGAGGGCGGGGCCTTCCGTCTCGTCTTCGAGTCCGACCTGACGAACGAGCCCGCCGTGCGCGACCGCGTGGACAAGGTCAGCGTGGACTGCGCGCGGGCGGTCAGCGAGGTCATCTCCGAGGACACCGACCTGCCCCCGAACGAGGCGATGCTGCTCGCCATGGGGCTGTGCGGGATGGCCCAGATCACCGCGCGGTACTGGCTGAGCGACGGGCAGAAGATCCCGCGCGACGCCGCGGCGAAGCTCATCTCGTCGCTGTCCTGGCGGGGTATCGCGGGCTTCCCCAAGCACGACTAGACCTCGGGCGGGGAACACGGCGCCGGTCCTCCGGTGTTCGCTGTCGGCGTGCGGCTCCGGGCGGTTCCGTGTCCCGGTGCGGGCTAATGTGGCTGGGTACGGCGCGGCCGACCGCGCACTCCGCCCCGGCTCCGCCAGGGGGAATCACACATCGTTCGGAGGGACATAGCCGTGGAGGTCAAGATCGGCGTGCAGCACGCGCCCCGCGAGATCGTTCTGGAGAGCGCGCAGACGGCCGAGGAGATCGAACGCGCCGTCGCCGAGGCTCTGACCGGCAAGTCGCGGCTGCTCAGCCTGGCGGACGAGCGCGGTCGCCGGGTCGTCGTCCCGGCCGACCGGCTGGCCTACGTCGACATCGGCGAGCCGAGCGGCCGCAAGGTCGGCTTCGGGGCGATCTGAGGCGAGCGCGGCGTCCGGGACCGGTGAGGGTCCCGTGGAGATTCGGAGAAACGGCGACCGGACGGGATTCCCGTCCGGTCGCCGTTTGGTCCTCCGCTCCCACGGGGTAGGACCGGATAGCCCGATGCGCACACACCCCACCGGCCCGCGGGAGGACTCTGTGATCTGGGAAGTGCTCGGCTCCGCGCTCCTCGGCCTCGCGATCGCCCTCGTCGCCGCCCACCGATTCGCGGACCGGTTCCGCGACCGCTCCCTGGTGCTGGCCACGGGGCCGGCCGCCGCCCTCGCCGGCGGCGTGATCACGCATGTGGTGCTCGGTCCGGGTCACCCGCTCCCCACACTGACCGTCGCCATCCTGGTCTCGGGCGCCCTGCTCTCCCTGCTGATCCGCCCGCGCGGCGCCTCGGCCCCCGGCGCTCCGAGCGTGGGCGCGGTCTGATCCCGGCCGCCCGCGCCGGTCCGTCGGGGCTCGTCTCGGGTCCCGTCAGGCCGCCAGCCCCAGCGCCGCCATGCGCTTGGTGTGGGCCTCGGTGATCCGGGAGAACATCCGACCCACCTCCGCCAGATCGAAGCCCTCGGCGACCCCGCCCACCAGCATCATCGACAGCGCGTCGCGCTCCGCGACCACCCGCTGGGCCTGGGAGAGCGCCTCGCCCATCAGCCGGCGGGCCCACAGGGCGAGCCTGCCGCCCACCCGGGGATCGGCCTCGATGGCCGTGCGCACCTTCTCCACCGCGAAGCCCGAGTGTCCGGTGTCGTCCAGCACCCCCAGCACCAGGGCTCGGGTGTCGGAGTCCAGCCGGACCGCGACCTCGCGATAGAAGTCCGAGGCGATCGAGTCGCCGACGTACGCCTTGATCAGACCCTCCAGCCAGTCCGACGGCGCGGTCAGCCGGTGGAAGTCGTCGAGCGCGGCGGCGAACGGCTCCATCGCCGCCGTCGGGTCCTCGTCGATCTCCGACAACCGGTTCCGCAACCGCTCGAAGTGCTGGAACTCCGCCGACGCCATGGCGGCCAGTTCCGCCTTGTCCTCGAGGGTCGGGGCCAGCTTGGCGTCCTCCGCGAGCCGTTCGAACGCGGCCAGCTCGCCGTAGGCCAGCACGCCCAGCAGGTCCACGACGGCCGCCCGGTACCGGGGATCGGCCGAGGCCCGGGCCCAGTCCTGGGCGGCGATGCCCACGGGCCCCTCGGATTCGGCGGGGGATGTGTCAGACGTCTCCATAGTGCGCACAATAGTCCGCCCGACCTGCCCCGGAGGCGCTCAGGGCGGCCCTCGAAGGGCCCTCGGCACGCCGTCGGACCGCGAAGGCCCAGGTACACATGCACGGTTTGGGGGTACAGTGATATTGGCCCGCTCACCGAGAGCGGGTTCGACGCACAGTGTGTTCCCCGGGCCCTCGGGACGTTCCCCGGGCCCACGCAGCGGATGCCCGGTCGGTGGCCCGATCGGCTCCGACACGACCGCCCTCCGCGCGGACCGGACACGGAAGCACGGCACCGAGCCGCGATCTTCCGTTCGGACCGTGGTGAGGGGCCCGCTCGCGCGGTACGAGCGCTTGAGCGAGAGCCCGTGGTCCCGCGCCGCGAGGCCGGCCGGCAGCCCTCTGGGCCGACGGCGTCCGGCGCGGTACGACCCGCCCTGCTCCGCTGGGGTGCGCCCTCGCTCCCTCCCGTCCCGCGTCTCACGGAAGAGGCAAGCATCCTGACCACCACATTCCGAGAGCTCGGGATCCTTCCCGAGACCGCCGAGGCCCTGGAAGCCGTCGGCATCACGTCCCCGTTCCCCATCCAGGAGATGACCCTGCCGGTCGCCCTCTCCGGTGCCGACGTCATCGGACAGGCCAAGACCGGAACGGGCAAGACGCTCGGCTTCGGCCTGCCCCTCCTGGACTCCGTCGTCGTCCCCGCCGACGTCGAGGCCGGCCGGGCCACGCCCGAGCAGTTGACCGACACCCCGCAGGCCCTCGTGGTCGTCCCCACCCGCGAGCTGTGCCAGCAGGTCACCAACGATCTCCTCACCGCCGGCAAGGTCCGCAACGTCCGGGTGACGGCCATCTACGGCGGCCGTGCGTACGAGCCGCAGGTCGAGACCCTGAAGAAGGGCGTCGACGTGGTCGTCGGCACCCCGGGCCGGCTGCTGGACCTGGCGGGCCAGCGGAAGCTCGACCTGGCACACGTCCGCACGCTCGTGCTGGACGAGGCCGACGAGATGCTCGACCTGGGCTTCCTGCCGGACGTCGAGAAGATCATCCAACTGCTGCCCGCCAAGCGCCAGACGATGCTGTTCTCGGCGACCATGCCGGGCCAGGTCATCTCCCTCGCCCGCCGCTACATGTCGCACCCCACGCACATCCGTGCCACCTCGCCGGACGACGAGGGCGCGACGGTGGCCAACACCGCGCAGCACGTCTTCCGGGCGCACTCCCTGGACAAGGTGGAGATGGTCGCCCGCATCCTGCAGGCCACCGGCCGCGGACTGGCGATGATCTTCTGCCGGACCAAGCGGACGGCCGCCGATGTCGCCGATCAGCTCTCCCGTCGCGGTTTCGCCGCCGGCGCGGTCCACGGCGACCTCGGCCAGGGGGCGCGCGAGCAGGCGCTGCGCGCCTTCCGCAACGGCAAGATCGACGTGCTCGTCTGCACCGACGTCGCCGCTCGCGGCATCGACGTCGAGGGCGTCACGCACGTGATCAACTACCAGACGCCCGAGGACGAGAAGACCTACCTGCACCGCATCGGCCGCACCGGCCGCGCGGGCAACACGGGTACGGCCGTCACGCTCGTCGACTGGGACGACATCCCGCGCTGGCAGTTGATCAACAAGGCGCTGGAGCTGGACTTCAACGACCCGCCGGAGACGTACTCCACCTCTCCGCACCTGTACGAGGCGCTGAACATCCCCGAGGGCACCAAGGGAGTGCTGCCGAGGGCGGAGCGCACCCGCGCCGGGCTCGCGGCCGAGGAGGTCGAGGACCTGGGCGAGACGGGAGGCCGCGGCCGTGGCCGGGGCCCCAAGGCCGTCGAGGAGCGGCCGGCGCGCGCCCCGCGTCGACGTCGCCGCACCCGGGCCGGCGCCGCCGTGGATCCCGCCGGTTCCGCCGCCGGCGAGTCGTCGGAGCGGTCCGCTCCGGTGGACGGCGCCGAGGCCGCCTCGGGCGGGCCTCGCACGCCGCGTCGACGTCGCCGCACCCGTGCCGGCGCCCCCGTGCAGCCGGAGGCGGGCGCCCGGACCGCGTCCGGCGGCGAGAGCGCGCCCGCGGACGGTCCGGCGGAGTCCTCCGCCGAGCCCCGCAGGCCGCGCCGTCGGCGCCGTACCCGCGGTGGTGCGGCCCGCTCGGCGGTGTCGGCGGAGACCTCCCAGGAGGGCTGACGGCGCCTCCCCCCGGACGCCGCCGGCGCGGGGTCGGCGCGGGGTCGCTAGCCTCACCGCATGAGCAAGCCGCCGACCCTCACCCTGCCCCGCGGCGCGCGGGCGTACCGACTGGCGACCCCGCGCGGCGACTTCGCCGTGCACGACGCGGGCGAGCCGCGTGCCGGAACGGCCTTGCTGGTGCCGGGTTTCACCGGCAGCAAGGAGGACTTCATCGCCCTGCTCGCCCCACTGGCGCGGCAGGGCTTCCGGGTGGTGGCCGTGGACGGCCGCGGACAGCACGAGACCGGCGGCCCGCGCCGGGAGGACGCCTACGCCCAGGACGAGCTGGCGCGGGACGTGCTCGCCCAGGCCGAGGCGCTCGGCGGGGACATCCACCTGCTGGGGCACTCCCTGGGCGGGCTGATCGCCCGCGCCGCCGTGCTGCGGGACGCGGCGCCCTTCGCGTCCCTGACCATCATGAGTTCCGGTCCCGCCGCCATCTCCCCCGCCCAGCAGGCCCGTACCAGGATGCTGATGGACGCCCTGGCGGTGATGGACATGGAGGCGGTCTGGCAGGCGATGCGCGACCTGGACCCGCCGGAGGCCGCCGACGCCGCCACCCCGTCCGACGTCGGGGACTTCCTGCACCGTCGCTGGCTGGCGAACGTCCCCGAACAGCTCGTGGCCACCGGCCGCCAACTGCTCGACGAGCCGGACCGGGTCGCCGAACTGGCGGCCGTCCCCCTGCCCAAGCACGTGCTGTCCGGGGCGGTGGACTACGCCTGGCCGGTGTCGCTGATGGACGAGATGGCGCGGCGGCTGGACGCGCGGCGCACGGTGATCCGGGGGGCCGAGCACTCCCCGAACGCCGAGCGCCCCGAGGAGACGGCACAGGCCCTGGCGGCCTTCTGGCACGACTGCCGGGCGGCCGACGCGGACACGGCCCGGTCGGTCAGCCGTTTCCCTGGATGAACTGCGTGACGCCGCCTGCGATCTGCTGGACCGCGATCGCCGACAGCAGCATCCCGGACAGGCGTGTCACCAGGACCACGCCGCCGTCCTTGATGACCCGGATGATCAGCAGCGAGTACCGCATCACCAGCCACAGCACGAGGTGCAGCACGAGGATCGCCGACCACACCGAGAGGTGATCGGGCACCCCGTCCGCGCGCTGCACCGCCAGGATGACCGAGACGATCGCGCCGGGCCCGGCCAGCAGGGGCATGCCGAGGGGGACGAGGGCGGCGTTGACGTCCTTGGTCTGCTGGGGCTCGTCGCTCCGGCCGGTGAGCAGGTCCAGCGCGACCAGCAGCAGCAGGAGCCCGCCCGCGACCATCAGCGCGGGGATCGACACGTGGAGGTAGTCGAGGATCTGCCGGCCGAGCAGGCCGAAGACCGCGATCACCCCGAAGGCGACGGCGGTGGCCTGGAGGGCCATCTTCCGCTGGACCTTGGCCGGACGCCCGGAGCTGAGGGCGAGGAAGATCGGGATGATGCCGGGCGGGTCCATGATCACGAAGAGCGTGACGAACACGGACCCGAAGACAGCGAAGTCGAACACGGTGGTGCCTTGTCTGGTGCCTTGCTCGGGGCCTTGTGGGACGTGGACGGTGGGTCAGGCGGAGAGGGGTGCCGCGCCCGACCCCCGGGCGGCGATCTCGGCGTAGACGTCGGGATCGGTGGTGTGTTCCCCGAGCCGGCAGGTCTTGCGGGTGCCGTGGTAGTCGCTGGAGCCGGTGGCCAGCAGGCCGAGGTCGCGGGCGAGGCCGCGGAGCCGGTCGCGGGTCGCGGCGTCGTGGTCCATGTGGTCCACCTCGATGCCGTCGAGTCCGGCGGCGGCCAGGTCGGCGATGGCGCTCTCCGGCACGCACCGGCCGCGCTTGACGGCCAGGGGGTGCGCGAAGACCGCGACCCCGCCCGCGCCCTTGATCAGGCGGATCGCCGTGAAGGGGTCCAGTTCGTGCTTCTCCACGTACGCCCGGCCGTCGTTCGCGATCCACTCGGAGGTGAAGGCGTCCGAGACGGTGCCGACCACGCCCAGTTCCACCATCGCGGTCGCGATGTGCGGGCGGCCCACGGAGCCGTCCCCGGCGATCTCGGCGACCCGCTCCCAGGTGATGGGCACGCCCAGTTCCCGGAGCTTGGCCACCATGCCCCGGGCGCGCGGGACACGGTCGTCGCGGACCAGTTCGCGTTCGCGCGCCAACTCGGGCTCGGCCGGGTCGAACAGGTAGGCCAGCATGTGCAGGCTCACGCCGTCCAGCCGGCAGGAGAGTTCGGCGCCGGGGACGAGGGTGAGGCCCTCGGGGAGGGCCTCGGCGGCCTCGGCGTGGCCCGCGACCGTGTCGTGGTCGGTCAGCGCCACCACGTCCAGTCCGGCCGCCGCGGCGGCCCGCACCAGCTCGGCGGGGGTGTCCGTACCGTCCGACGCGGTGGAGTGGGTGTGCAGGTCGATGCGCACGTCGGGGCTCCCACGGTGAACGGCTGAAACGGACACTTCAGAATCTTCAGAATAGAGCACCGCCGTCCGGCGTCTTCGGCGGCGGGCGTCCGTCCCGATCGCGGCCCGACGGTGGCCCGACCGCGGCCCGACGGTGGGAGCCTCCCACGGGAACCGCGGGTCAGGCGTGGGCGGGCCCGTCCAACAGCCGGGGGGACAGCGCTCCGCAGGGCACCAGTTCCACCTCGGCGCCCGCGTCCCTCAGATCGGTGAGCACCAGTTCGTCGTACATCAGCAGCCCGGACTGTTCGGGCCAGGCGATCGCCCACAGCCACAGCCCGCACGCCTCGCCCGCGAACACCGCGCGGTCGTCGGGGGCCCCGCCCACGTGCCACAGCGGGGTGGGTCGGCCGGCGGCGAGGACCTTCGTGTGCGGGGGCCTGTCGACGTCCATCAGGGGTCCGGGGTCCGGGCCGGGCACCCCGGCGTAGCGCGCGCCGAGTCCGATGCCCGGTTCCTCGGCGACGAGCAGGAGCTCGCCGGGGCCGCCCAGCGGTCCCGGTCCCGAGCAGGCCACGGTGGTGGCCCGGCCGCCGCCGCGGTCGTCGCCCGCGTGGGCGATCCCGGTGAACAGCCAGCCGATCGGGAGGGGCCAGGGCATCCACACGGGGACCCGGGCCCGGTGGAGGACGACGCCGAGCGCCTCGACGCTCGGCGGGAGGACCGGTTGCAGCGGCTGCACCGCGCCGTGCGTGCCGCACTGCCAGGAGTCGGCGAAGAGACCGGGTGCCCGGACACGGCCACCGCACTTCGGGCAACTGGGTTCGCCCCTCATGGAGCACCACGGTCCTACCCGGGCGGCCTTCCGTCAAGGACGATCACTCGGACGGATCGTACGGTCCCGCTCTCCGTCCGATTCCCCGTCAACTCCCTTCGCCCGCCGCCCGGTCCTGCCCGGCGGGTTCCGCTCCGCCGGCGCCCCGGCGGTCGATCGGCAGTCGGTCGGTGGTCGGTCGGTGGTCGATCGGGGATGTGGCGGTCGGTCAGTCCGCCAGCGGCACGGACGCGCGCCGGGGGTCGCGCAGGTCCGTGCCGTGCGCCAGCCACCGTTCCTGGAGCGCCGCCGCGCCGTGCACGCGTTTCCAGGCGGCCTCGTTGGGTGTCATCGGCAGCAGGGGCAGGAAGCGGACGGGGTCCATCGGCGCGTCCAGTTCCAGGTCCTCCACCAGGCCGCCGGGCTCGCCGACCAGCACGGAGGTGAAGGGCGCCCCGGGCCACAGCGGCTCGCCCACGTCCAGCGAGGCGCCCGGCGCCACGACCACGCCCTCGACCTGCGGGGACGCGGCGAGCACGGCGAGCGGGCGCAGCACCTTGTCGGTGTCGGCGAGCCCGGCCCGCACCGTCAGCACCAGTTCGGCGCGGGGGCCCCGCTCGGGGTCGGCGAGGGTGGCGGTGGGGTCGGCCATCGGCGCGGCGGACATGCCCAGGGTGGCGTACCTCACCACGCCGTTCCCGTCGCCGTCGAAGTCCGGGAAGCGCAACACCTCGATCCGGTCGGTGCCCAGGAACGTCACGGCGGCCCGTGCGTCGGGCTCTCCCAGGGCGGTACGCAGCCTGGCCTCGACCAACTGGAGAACGTGTGCCATACGGCGAGCATAGATCGTGTATGGATCAGGCAAAGAGGGTACGCGAAAGGCCTTGGCGTGGACCGGAAGAGGTTCCGCGAGTGCTACCGTTGACTGCTGGTCAAGGCATGTACGTGGTTTCCCCCAGCGGGGACCGGCCGGAGGAGGTGGGGCTGCGATGGATCCGAGTCGACCGTGCAGTACCGGCTGCTCTTCCGTACGGCAGTTCCGTCCCCGCGTCTGAGGGCCTTCCTCCCCCCGCTTTCCAGCGGTGAAACCCCGGTAGGCCGGCTTTCTCCCCGCGGACCGGATGCGTGGAAGAGCGTGTGAGTCCCGTTCGACCGTCGTTCTCAACGATTGCCGCTCGTACGTGCGGTTCGCGTGGTGCCCGCTTTGCAGACCTCCGGCCTTCCCCCTGCCCGTAGGTCCCCATTCCGGGCAGCGCTGCGCCCGTCCGGCGGCGGCTCGGCACGCGAAGGAGCCCAGCATGTCGATGATCCGTGACCTGCGCGCCGCGGTCCGCCCCACCCTCCGCCGGGGCGGTCGTCCCCTCCACCCCTACCCCCACGGCGCGGTCGACGCCCCCGCCGCCGGCAGCTCGATCGTCGACTGCGCCGTCTACCGGGACGGTCGTCGCGCGTCCCGACACACGACCCCCACCGACGCCCTGCGCGAACTGCGGGCGCGGGACGGCCGGGAGAACGGCGGGTTCGTGTGGATCGGCCTGCACGAGCCCAGCGAGCAGGAGTTCTCGGGCATCGCACGCGAGTTCGGTCTGCACCCGCTCGCCGTCGAGGACGCGGTCCACGCGCACCAGCGGCCGAAGCTGGAGCGGTACGACGACAGCCTGTTCACCGTCTTCAAGACCATCCACTACGTCGACCACGACGAACTCACCGACAACAGCGAGGTGGTGGAGACCGGCGAGGTGATGTGCTTCACCGGCCGGGACTACATCATCACCGTCCGGCACGGCGGGCAGGGGTCGCTGCGCACGCTGCGCCACCGGTTGGAGGACGACCCCGAGCTGCTGGCCAAGGGCCCCTCGGCCGTGCTGCACGCCATCGCCGACCAGGTGGTGGACGGCTACCTGGCGGTCGCGAGCGCGGTGCAGGAGGACATCGACGAGGTGGAGATCCAGGTCTTCTCGGAGAGCGCGGGCCGCGGTCGCCGCGGTCGCGACGCGGGACGGATCTACCAGCTCAAGCGCGAGGTGTTGGAGTTCAAGCGGGCGGTCTCGCCGCTGCTGCGGCCGATGCAGTTGCTGAGCGAGCGGCCGATGCGGCTGATCGACCCCGACATCCAGAAGTACTTCCGCGACGTGGCCGACCACCTGACCCGGGTGAACGAGCAGGTGCTGTCCTTCGACGACCTGCTCAACTCCATCCTCCAGGCGAACCTCGCCCAGGCGACGGTCGCGCAGAACGAGGACATGCGGAAGATCACCTCGTGGGCGGCGATCTTCGCCGTCCCGACGATGATCGCCGGGATCTACGGCATGAACTTCGCGTACATGCCGGAGCTGGAGTGGAAGTACGGCTACCCGACCGTCATGGCCGTGATCCTGGGCATCTGCTACGCCATCCACCGCGGTTTCAAGCGGAACGGCTGGCTCTAGCGCCGCGTCGGCATCAGGAGGCGCGGGAGCCGGTGGTCGGCCCGGCCTCGGCGGTCCCGCCGGTCCTGGTGTTCGCCCGGACCACCAGGACCAGACCGACCACGATCACCCCCAGCGCGGCGTAGACGGCGGGGGGCGGGGTCTGGCCCAGCCACAGCGCCGCGATCAGGGCCGCGCCCGGGGTCTCCAGCAGGATCGCCGTGGAGGTGGTCGACGGTCCCAGTCCCCGCACCACCCGGTTGATCAGCGAGTGGCCCAGCAGTTGCGCGGTAACGGTGAGCAGGGCCAACTTGACCCAGGTCTCCGCGCTGTAGCCGCCGCCGAGGTCCGTCCCCAGGGCCAGGCAGGCGGCCAGCAGGATCGCGGCCGTCGTGGTGTAGCAGACGAAGGTGTACGCGGTCGTGGAGACCGTGCGGCGCACCTCGGCGCCGAGCAGGACGTATCCGGCCGCCGCCATGCCGCCGCCGAGCGCGAGGGCGTCGCCGGCCAGGGCGCGCGGCGAGAGCGTCAGGTCGACGCCGGTGAGGAGCACCACGCCGGCGAAGGCCACCGCCGTGCCCGCCCAGACCAGCGCGGGCGGTCGGTGTCCGCGCAGCCGCAGCAGCAGGGTGGTCCAGATCGGGGTGGTGGTGACCAGCGCGGTCGAGGAGGCGACCGAGGTCATGTGGAGGCTGGGCAGCCAGAGCGCGAAGTGCAGGGCGAGCAGCACTCCGGCGGCCACGGCCAGCAGGACGTTCCGGCGGCCCATGGAACGCAGCTCGGCCCGGTGGCGGGTGAGGGCCGGCAGGGCGAGCGCCCCGACCGCCATCGCGTTGCGCCAGAAGGCGATGGCCAGGGCCGGTGCGGCGGTGGCCGCGATCAGGGGCGCGGACAGGGAGATGCCCGAGACGGCCACGGCCAGCAGGAAGAGGTCCGGGCCGGTACCCAGGGGCCTGGTCGGGGATGCGCCGGACACCGGGTTCGTCAGGGAGGTGGGTGTCTCGGCGGTGCGCACGGGGGCTTCTCTCCTGGGCTTCGGGGTCTGGGACGTCCGCCGGGTACGGGCGCGACCCGTCCAGCGTAAGGCGCGTGGACCGGTCGCGGTACTGACCCTCCGGGCGCCGGGCCTTCGGCGCCCTCGGCGGGGAGGGACGGCGGTAGGGTCGGCGTATGGCCACATCCTCCACCTCCGTGTCCACCCCCGCGCTCGATCGGGCGCTGATCGAGGAGTCGGCGAAGAAGTCCGCCCTGGTGTGGGTGCGCGGCCCGCAGGGGCCGGACCGTCCCCTGTGGCACGTCTGGCACGACGGGGCCGTCTGCGTGGTGGGCGACGGCCCCGGGGAGCAGCCGCTGGACGGCCTCGGGCTCGTCCACGGCGGCACCGCCACGGTCACCGCGCGCAGCAAGGACAAGGGCGGGCGGCTGGTCGTCTGGCCCGCTCGGGTGGTGGAACTCTCCCCCGGCGGGGAGGAGTGGCGATCCGCGGTGGCCGAGCTGGCCGGCAAGCGGCTCAACGCGCCGGACGCGACCACGATCGCCGAGCGCTGGGCACGGGAGTGCCGCGTGGTGCGGCTGGAGCCCGCCGGGGCGCTCGTCGAGGGGCCCGGCTCGATGCCGGACGGTTCGCGGGCCGCCGTCCCGCTGCCGACGGCGGCGACCACGCGGCGGCCGGCTCCGGCCGGGCTGCCGAAGCTCTTGGCGCGGCGGGCCGGTGGGACGGGCCGCCGGAAGGGCCGGCGGGAGGGGTGAGGGGCGGGCGGGTCCGTCCTACTCCGTCACCGCGAGCTTCCTGCCGTAGTCCACGACCTGGTCGTCCTGCGGGGCCCGCAGGGTGAACTCCTTGTCCCACTCCAGCAGTTCGACCACGCCCGCGTCGCCGCCGCGCTCCAGCCGCAGCGGGTAGGGCCTGCCGATCAGCGCGACGCTGAGGACCCCGCCGTTGCCCTGCGCGGCCCGCACCTCTATCGTCCGCACGCCCTCGACCTCGCCGCGGTCGCCGGTCTCCCGCTCGCCCTGGAGGGCGAGCAGCCCGTCCAGCAGCACGTCCTTGTCCGTGAAACCGCTGAGCTGCCCGTAGGCCGGGTCGTCCGGCGGGACCTTGACGTACTTGCCCTCCAGCTTGCGGGCCGCCGCCAGGTCGCTCTCGGTGGGTTCCTCGTCGCCCTGCTCCTGCCGGACCCAGAAGCCCGCGTCGGCCTTGAGGTAGAGGTCCTCGTCGACCCGCAGCAGCTCGAAGTGCGGGCCGCCCTTGGCGGAGACCTCGCCGAGACCGCCGTTGTCCTTCAGCCGCATGTCCAGCCGGTACGTGCGGCCCTGACTGATCACGCTGCCCGACAGCCGAACGGACTCGGCCGACTCGGCGGCCTTGCGCGCCCTCTCCTCGATCTTGGCGGCGGGGAGTTTGCCGATCCCGTTGGTCCCCGCGTCCGGGTCCTCCGAGCCGCATCCCGCGAGCACGACCACCAGCGCCGTGAGTACCGCCCCCACCACCGTCGCGCTCCGGGCACGAACACCGTGGACCCACACAGTCACGTCCGCTCTTCCTCCTGAAGTCGAGGCAGGATCGCACCTTACCGGGGGTACCGGCCCCGGACGGAAAGCGGCCGTCCGGCCGACGGCGCGCAGGGGGCGCGGACGTGGGCGCGTTAGCCTGAAGGACACTTTCGGGCCATGTCACCGTGCTGCACTCGGCCTCGCGCGGGTACACGCGAACACGACGGACACAACGCACGACGCACGACACACGAGACACGACGCACGAGACACGGAACGGCACGAGCGAGGAGCGGAGGACGGGCATGGCGCTGGGTGCCCCGCGGGTCTTCGTCTCGCACCTCTCCGGCATCGCCGTCTTCGACCCCGTCGGGGACCAGGTGGGACGCGTACGGGACGTGGTGGCGATGCTGCGCGTCGGCAACCTGCCGCCGCGCGTGCTCGGGCTGGTCGTGGAGGTGGTCAGCCGGCGGCGCGTCTTCCTCCCCATGACCCGGGTGACCGGCGTGGAGTCGGGACAGGTGATCACCACCGGCGTGGTCAACCTGCGACGCTTCGAGCAGCGCCCCGCCGAGACCCTGGTCCTGGGGGAACTCCTGGACCGGCAGGTGACGCTGGTCGAGACGGGCGAGAAGGTCACCGTGCTCGACGTGGGCCTCACCCGGTTGCCGTCCCGCCGCGACTGGCTGATCGACAAGGTCTTCGTGCGGCGCGGCAGGGGCGGTGCGCTGCGGCGGCGCGGGGAGACGCTGACCGTGGAGTGGTCGGCGGTGACCGGCTTCTCGCTGGAGGAGGAGGAACAGGGGGCGGCCAACCTGCTGGCCGTCTTCGACCGGCTGCGCCCCGCCGACCTCGCCAACGTGCTCCACCACCTGTCGGCCAAGCGCCGGGGCGAGGTGGCCGCCGCGCTGGACGACGACCGACTGGCGGACGTGCTGGAGGAGCTGCCGGACGACGACCAGGTGGAGATCCTCCGCAAGCTCAAGGACGAGCGCGCCGCGGACGTGCTGGAGGCGATGGCCCCCGACGACGCCGCCGACCTCCTCTCCGAGCTGCCGGAGAAGGACATGGAGCGGCTGCTGCGCCTGATGGAGCCGCAGGACGCCGCTCCGCTGCGGCGGTTGCTGACGTACGAGGAACACACCGCGGGCGGGATCATGACGACCGAACCGATCGTGCTGCGCCCCGACGCCACGGTGGCCGACGCCCTGGCCAGGGTGCGCGTGGAGGACCTGCCGGCCCCGCTGGCCGCGCAGGTGTACGTGTGCCGGCCGCCGGAGGAGACCCCGACGGGGAAGTACCTGGGCCTGGCGCACTTCCAGCGGTTGCTGCGGGAGCCGCCCGGCACGCTGGTCGGTTCGGTCGTGGACACCGATCTGCGGCCGCTGCCGCCGGACACCCCCCTGCCCACCCTGACCAGCTATCTGGCGGCGTACAACATCGTGTCGGTGCCGGTGGTGGACGAGAGCGGTTCGCTGCTGGGCGCCGTCACGGTCGACGACGTCCTGGACCACCTGCTGCCGGACGACTGGCGCGAGGCCGCCGCCCGACAGGCGATCGGGAGGGGCGACCTGCTGGAGGACGCCCGGGGGGTCGCCGGTGACCGATAGGCCGACGACCGGCAGGGAGCGGGACGAGCGCCGGGAACGGCGCAGGGAGCGCCGGGAACGTGAGCGGAGCCTGCCGCCGCTCACCGGGCGGGAGCGCCGGACCCGGCTGGACCAGCCGATGGTGCCGCGCCGCGGTCTGCTGCCGGAGTACGATCCGGAGGCCTTCGGGCGGCTGTCGGAGCGGATCGCCCGCTTCCTGGGCACGGGACGGTTCCTCGTCTGGATGACGGTGACCATCGTCGTGTGGGTCGTCTGGAACGTCGCGGCCCCGCCAGCGCTGCGCTTCGACGAGTACCCGTTCATCTTCCTGACGCTCGTGCTGTCGCTCCAGGCGTCGTACGCGGCCCCGTTGATCCTTCTGGCCCAGAACCGGCAGGACGACCGGGACCGGGTCAACCTGGAGCAGGACCGCAAGCGCAACGAGCGCTCCATCGCCGACACCGAGTACCTCACCCGTGAGGTCGCCGCGCTGCGGATGGGCCTGGGCGAGGTGGCCACCCGGGACTGGATCCGCTCGGAGCTCCAGGAGTTGCTGAAGGAGCTGGAGCAGCGCGGCGCCGTGGAGCCCTCCCCCGACCGGGAGCGCTGACGTCCCCCCACCCGCGATCCGCCCGCGATCCACCCACGCCTTGCCCGCGATCCGCCCACAGGAGTGCGGTGATCCGTGTCTCGTCCGCCGCCTTCGGCACGGCAGCCGCCGCGCCGTACCATCGGGGCATGGCTACTGACACGTCCGCGGCACGCAGCGGAGCCCCCACCGAGGAAGCGGTCCGCGCCGCGCTCGCGACCGTGAACGACCCGGAGATCCACCGCCCGATCACCGATCTCGGCATGGTGAAGTCCGTGGAGATCGGCGCGGACGGAGCGGTCGCGGTCGCGGTCTACCTGACCGTCGCCGGCTGCCCGATGCGCGAGACCATCACCTCCTCCGTGACCGAGGCGGTCCGCCGTGTGGCGGGCGTCACGGACGTGACGGTGTCCCTGGACGTGATGAGCGACGAGCAGCGCCGCGAGTTGGCGGCCACCCTCCGCGGCGGTCAGGCCGAGCGCGAGATCCCGTTCGCCAAGCCGGGCTCGCTGACCCGGGTGTACGCGATCGCCTCCGGCAAGGGCGGTGTCGGCAAGTCCTCGGTGACGGTCAACCTGGCGGCGGCGATGGCGGCCGACGGGTTGAAGGTCGGCGTCGTGGACGCCGACATCTACGGCCACTCGGTGCCGCGCATGCTGGGCGCGGAGGGCCGGCCGACCCAGGTCGAGAACATGATCATGCCGCCGTCCGCGAACGGCGTGAAGGTCATCTCGATCGGCATGTTCACCCCGGGCAACGCCCCGGTGGTGTGGCGCGGGCCGATGCTCCACCGCGCGCTCCAGCAGTTCCTCGCCGACGTCTACTGGGGCGACCTGGACGTGCTGCTGCTGGACCTGCCGCCGGGCACGGGCGACATCGCCATCTCGGTGGCACAGCTCGTCCCGAACGCCGAGATCCTGGTGGTGACCACCCCGCAGCAGGCGGCGGCCGAGGTCGCCGAGCGCGCCGGTTCCATCGCCGTGCAGACCCACCAGAAGATCGTGGGCGTCGTGGAGAACATGTCCGGGCTGCCCTGCCCGCACTGCGGCGAGATGGTGGACGTCTTCGGCACCGGCGGCGGTCAGCGCGTGGCCGACGGGCTGAGCCGGACCACCGGCACCGGCGTCCCGGTCCTCGGCTCCATCCCGATCGACGTGCGGCTGCGCGAGGGCGGTGACGAGGGCAGGCCGGTGGTGCTGACCGACCCGGAGTCCCCCGCGGGCGCGGCGATCCGCTCGATCGCCGGCAAGCTGGGCGGACGGCAGCGGGGACTGGCCGGGATGTCGCTGGGGATCACCCCGCGCAACAAGTTCTGAGGCGGCCTTCGGGGCTCCGAGGCCCCGTGGGCTTCCCACACGGAAGGTGGTGTGCTCGCGGGCGCGCCGCCTTCCGTCGTATCCGGTTCGTCGTATCCGGTCCGTCGTATCCGGTCACGGCCTTCGCGCGGTTCCGGCCGCGGCGGGCCCCGCCGTCAGTGGCGGTAGGCGGTGATGTCCTTGATCACCGAGAAGCCCAGTCCGTAGGCGCTCATCCCCCGCCCGTACGCGCCGATGTGCACGTTCTCGTGGGCCGGGCCCGCCAGGACCCAGCCGTACTCGGACTCCCGGTAGCGGAACTCGGCCGGGATGCCGTCGACCGGCAGCGTCAGGGTGGTCCAGGCGGAGTTCTCCAGGTCGTCCGCCAGCTCCCAGGCGATCGCCGTCTGCTGGTCGAGCCACTGCTGCCTGAGCCCGCGTTCCATCCGGGCGGGCCAGGTGCACGACAGCAGCCCCGATCCGGCCAGCCAGGCGGCCGACGAGACCGAGGTGGCGTCCAGGACGCCCGTGCCGTCCGGACTGCTGCGCACCGGACGGTCGGCGACCGTCACCACGATGGCGAAGCGCTGGTGGTCCGGGCCGGCCTCAGAGCGGTAGGAGGGCTCGTCCCCGTGTCCGGTCGCGCCGTGTTCGACCGTGCCGTCGGCCGCCCTCCCCACCCGCGTCAGCCAGCGTGGGCCGGTGAAGGCCTCATCGAGGCCGTACCAGGGGAAATCGGCCATCAGGTAGCCGTCGATCCCCCGGTCCGCCCCGGACGCGGTCGCGTCCTGTGGCTCTGCCCGGCCCGTCGTCTCCATCTGCGCGACGCCTCCTCGTGTGCCCCGTGTCGTGGCGGACCCGCCCCCCTGGGGCCCGACCTCGGACACAGGGAGAATAGCCGGCCCCGTACCCCGAACCGGACAGAACCGGGTGTGCACTACGGGAGGTGGCCCTCACGGTTCACCGGCGAGGAGTGTCTCAGGTCGCGTCGGCGTCGAACGGCGGAGGATCGTGCCGGGGCGCCGGGTCCGCCTTGCGGAGCCGGTCGGGAGTGGCGCTCTCCGAAGCCTTCGCGGGGGTGACGTCGGACCCGTCCGACGTGCCGCCGGAGGTGATCTCCCGTCCGTTGACCGCGTCCGTGACCTCGGCGAGCTCCTGGCGGAGGTCGAAGCTGTTGCGGATCTCCTTCAGACCCAGGTCGTCGTTGTCCAGCAGGTGCTTGCGGGCGAAGTTCTTGGGGTTGAGGTCCTCGAACTCGAAGTCCTTGAACTCCGGCCCCAGCTCCTTGCGGATGTCGTCGCGCGCGTTGTCCGAGAACTCCCGCACCTTGCGGATGAACCCCGCGACGTCCTGGATCACCTTCGGCAGCTTCTCCGGCCCGAAGACAAGGACCGCGAGGATGATGAGCGCGACCAGCTCGAGGGGTCCTATGTCGAAGAACACCGTGCAGCTCCCTCAGATACGTCCACGGCCCGTCCGGCCACAGTCACGGTACCCGCCCGGACCCCCGGGGCGGGAGTCGGCGACGCGAACAACAGCCGTCGCCCGGGGCGCCGTCCCCACCGCCGCCCGAGCGCCGTCCCGAGCGCCGTCCCGGGCGTCACGACCCGGTCGCCGATCCGAGCACGACCTCCACCGTCCGCTCCCGGCCGCCGCGTTCGACCGTCAGCTCCAGCCGGTCGCCGGGCCGGTGGCTGCGGATCTTCACGATCAGCTCCTCGCCGCCCCGGACCGGTGTGCCGTCCACCTCCGTGATGACGTCCCCCTCCTCGATGCCCGCCCGGTCCGCGGGCCCGCCGGGGACGACGGACGTGCCCTCCCCGCCGGAACCGAGGGCGACGCGGGCGCCCTCCCCGGTGTACTCCATGTCGAGCGTGACGCCGATCACGGGGTGGGTGGCCCGACCGGTGTTGATCAGCTCCTCGGCCACCCGCTTGGCCTGGTTGACGGGGATGGCGAAGCCCAGACCGATGCTGCCGCCGCGGCCGGACCCGGGCAGACCGTTGTCGGCGGCGCGGATCGCGCTGTTGATGCCGATCACCCGACCCCTGGCGTCCATCAGCGGGCCGCCCGAGTTGCCGGGGTTGATGGGGGCGTCGGTCTGCAGCGCGTCCACGTAGCTGATGTCGCTGCTCCCCGCGCCGCCCCTGTCGCCGCCCGCCGTGATGGGGCGCTCCTTGGCGCTGATGATGCCCTCGGTGACCGTGCCCGCCAGGTCGTACGGCGCTCCGATCGCCACGACCGGGTCGCCCACCCGCACGGAGTCGGAGTTGCCCAGTGGCAGCGGGTGCAGTCCGTGGACGCCTTTCACCCTCAGCACGGCGAGGTCGTAGCCGCTGTCGGTGCCGACGATCTCGGCGGCGGCCGTCTCCCCGCCGTGGAAGGTCACCCTGATGTCCCCGCCGCCCTCGGCGGGCTCCACCACATGGTGGTTGGTCAGGAGGTGGCCGCGCTTGTCGAGGACGAAGCCGGTGCCGGTGCCCTGTTCGCCGGAGCCCCGCACGTGGATGGTCACCACGCCGGGCAGGGCGCGCTCGGCGATCCCGGCCACGCTGCCCGGATCGCGCTCCGTGTCCTCGACGGGCGCCTGGGACAGTTCGATGGTGCCGAATCCGGCCGTGCGCTCCAGGTGGGATCCGACCCACCCGCCCACGCCGCCGACCGCCAGTGCCAGCGCGGCGAGCGCGGCGGCCGTCCGTCGACGGACCCGGCGCGGCCCGGCGGGGGACGGGGTCCGCGGGGCCGGGAGGTCCGGGAGGGTTTGGGAGAGCGGTGCGTCGGGGGCGGGCGGGGGCGGCGGCACCGCCGAGGGGGGCGACGGCGGCGCCCACGGGTCGTACCGCGCGAACGGCCCGCTCGGGGCCGCCGCGCTCTCCGGAGCGGGGGGCTGGGCCTGCGCCGGCAGTCGGGTGCCCCGCGCGGGCGTCGGCACGGGGCGCTGGACGGGCGGAGCGGGGGCCCAGGGCCCCGGACCGCCGTAGGGGGGCGTGCCGTACGGGTCCTCCCCGTGCAACGGCCTCGGCACGGGGCCGGCGGCCTGGACGCCTCCCACCGGGCGCGGGGCGGAGGTCCCGCGTGGACGGCTCCACCACGTCGGTTGCGGCCTGGCGGCCTTCCCCTCGTCCATGCTCTCCCCACATTCGCCCGCGCCGTCCTCACGCGCGGACTCGCACCACATCCCCACGATTCAACCAGGTCCGTACCTCGGGGGCGGGCAGACCCGCCGTTCCGTCCGCGCCCCACCGGGCGTCCACCGGGCGGACGCAGCCGGTCAGTGACCGATCCGCGACCCGGCGGGGGAGGTGGAGGGGAGCGTGAGAGGAGACACCGAGGGGTCGGTCGCGGGGTCGGCCGCGGGGACCGGGGCGGTGAACGTGGCCGAGGGGGTCGCGCCGGGCAGCGGTCGTTCCACCGGCCCGTACGTCATCGGCGACCCCATGTCCAGCGGCCGGGGGGTGTAGTACGTCGGGCGTATCAGGGGCGGGTGCAGCGCGGAGACCACGTCCAGCACCGGCGCCGTCATCAGCCCGTACTGCCGGGCGGCGTGATCGGCCTCCAGCCGCGACACGGACTGCGCGGGCGAGGGCACCGGCGGCGGCACCGCCGTGGGCTCGCCCGTCGGGCCGGTGTCGCCCCGCTCCCCCTCGCCGGACCGCCCGCCGTCCCGTACCACGCCGACCGTGGCCGTGCGCGGGGCGCCAGCGGTGGCGCCGTCCCCGCTCGCCACCGACGTGGAGCCGCCGGTCGTGGTGGAGGTGAGCGCGCCGCCGATGGCGAAGGCCGCCAGCGACACGGCGCCGGCGGCGGCGAAAGCGAAGCGGCGACCACGCGAGGCCGCCCGGTCCGGTTCGTGGATGCGGAAGCCGCGTTCGGGGGTGAGCGCGCTGCGGGACGGCAGGTACTCGAAGTCCCAGGGGGACGTGGACGGGCCTATCGGCCCGTCCGGCCCCGGATCGTCCTCCAGCCCCGCGGGCAGCCCCTGGAGCCTCGCGAGCAGCCTCTCGGAGGGCAGCGGGGACGGAGTGTCGGCGAAGACGCTCTTCACCCTGCGCTGCGCGTCGGCCTCGGCCTTGCAGGAGTGGCAGGTGGCGAGGTGGGCGAGGACACGCTCGCGCGTCTCGTGCCCCAGTTCGCCGTCCACCAGGGCCGCCAGGCGGTCCCCCAGGTGCTGTTCGGCCGGGGTCGGCTCCGCTCCGTGGGGCGAGTCGTATGTGCCGCTCACTCGATGCCGCCCTCCCTACTCGGTACGCCGGGGACCGCCCCGGCCAGGGCCCGCTGCTCGGCGCGCGCCTCGGGCGACCGGTGCCTGAGCGCCTTGCGCAGGTGGGAACGGCCGCGGTGGATGCGGCTGCGGACCGTGCCGAGCTTCACGCCGAGCGTCGCGGCGATCTCCTCGTACGACAGCCCCTCGATGTCGCAGAGCACCACCGCCGCCCGGAACTCCGGGGCGAGGGTGTCCAGGGCGTGCTGGACGTCGGCGTCGAAGTGGGTGTCGTTGAAGTGCTGCTGGGGGGAGGGCTCGCGGCTGGCCAGCCGCTCGGCCGCGTCGTCGCCGAGCGCGTCGAAGCGGATGCGCTGCTTGCGCCGCACCATGTCCAGGAAGAGGTTCGTGGTGATGCGGTGCAGCCACCCCTCGAAGGTGCCGGGGGTGTAGGTGGACAGGGAGCGGAAGACCCGGACGAAGACTTCCTGGGTCAGGTCCTCGGCGTCGTGCTGGTTTCCGGTCAGACGGTACGCGAGCCGGTAGACCCGTGCGCTGTGGGTGCTGACGATCTCCTCCCAGGTGGGAGGCGTCCACGCCGGGGCGCCCGCGTCGGTGGCGAAGGTCGCGGTGGTCGCGGAGTCGGCGGCGTGGCGGCGGTCAGCGGTGTCGTTCACGGATTTCGGCTCGCCGGGGGACCCGCGAAAGCGCCTCGGCACTCTTCGGTCGCCGGCTGCAGCCGCACCTCCCCTGTCGGCTCTGGTGGTGTCCAGTGGAGCCCCTACCATAGCCACCTCGCCCGTTAGCTCCGGATAAGTTTCTTTGCCCGTCTTTCGGTCCTGTGCCGCGCTCGTTTCCCTCGTCGCCCGTCACACGGTTCCGTCCTTGACCAACGCGCGGTCCCATCTGCGGGTTCCCGAGGGCAGCCGATACAGTCACGGTTGCGTGGACCACGGCGACAGGAGAGGGCGATTACCGGCAACCGGCAGACGAGCTGGGCGTTCGCCGACGCGTACGGCGCCGAGCACGTCGAGCACGTCGAGCACTCCGCGGCACTGCGCTGGGCTCGTGACCGTGCCCGGGAGGCAGGGCTGCGCCCGGTGTCGGACGGCACGGGCGCGGCGCTGCGCCTGCTGGCCGCCGCCGTGGACGCCAAGGCCGTGGCCGAGATCGGCACCGGGACCGGGGTGTCGGGAATCCACCTGCTGCACGGCATGCGGCCGGACGGCGTGCTGACGACCGTGGACACCGAGCCGGAGTGTCAGCAGATAGCCCGCCAGGCGTTCCGCGCCGCGGGCTTCGCGGCCAACCGCGCCCGCTTCATTCCGGGCCGGGCCCTGGACGTGCTGCCGCGGCTCGCGGACGGCGGGTACGACCTGGTGTTCTGCGACGGCGACCGGATGGAGTGCCTGGAGTACCTGGGCGAGTCGCTGCGCCTGCTGCGTCCGGGCGGGCTGGTCTGCTTCGAGGGCGTCTTCGCCGACGGCCGCACCGTCGACACCTCGGCCCAGCCCGCCGAGGTCCTCAGGCTCCGCGAGCTGCTGCGCACCGTCCGGGACAGCACCGCCCTGCTGCCCTCGCTGCTGCCGGTGGGCGACGGGCTGCTGTGCGCGGTCAAACGGGGCCGCTGAGAGCCCGCTCTCCCGGCCCGGAACGCCCCCTCGGCCCCTCGCGGTCCTTCGGCCGCCCGGCGTCCGGGGCACGTGCTCCGGACACGCCGAAACCCCCGGGCGTCGCGCTCCGGGGGCCTCGGTCGAAGGCGGTGACGGCGAGAACGGCGCCGAGGGCTTCCTCAGCCGCAGGCCTTCTTCAGAGCTTCGCCGAGTGCATCCGCTTCGTCAGGGGTCAGCTCGACGACGAGTCGTCCACCGCCTTCGAGCGGAACGCGCATGATGATGCCCCGCCCCTCCTTGGTCACCTCGAGCGGGCCATCGCCCGTCCGCGGCTTCATGGCCGCCATGCTCGTTCCCCTTCCTGAAACCAGCTGATCTCAGCCGACAACCCAGGTGTCATCGGCGTCGAACACATTGCTTCCCTCCCATTATCCCGCATCACATGACCGCGTGACCAACATCGTTCCGTATCCCTTGCGCAACGCGCTCGCACAAAACCACCCAATTCGGCGATCAAGCTGCGATACTGCGTGCTTTTCTTTCCCTTGTCGGCTCGGGTTTGTTTGACGCAGCTCACATGTGCGGCCATGTATCGGTAGCCGCCGGTCCTTGCCATGCTGGCCCCATGGCAGACAACGTGCTCTACGAAGTGTCCGAGGGCCTCGCCAGCGTCGTCCTCAACCGTCCCGACGCCATGAACGCCCTCGACACCGCGCTCAAGGAGGAGTTGCGGGACACCCTGCGGGAGGCGGCCGACGATCCGGCCGTGCGCGCGGTGCTGTTGACCGGCAGGGGGCGGGCGTTCTGCGTCGGGCAGGATCTCAAGGAGCACGTCGAGGCACTGCGCGCGAGCGGCGGCGGGGCCCTGGACACCGTGCGGGAGCACTACAACCCGATCACCCTCGCGATCGCCTCCATGCCCAAGCCGGTGGTGGCGGGCGTCAACGGCGTCGCGGCCGGCGCCGGCGCCGGGTTCGCCTTCGCGGCCGACTACCGTGTGGTCGCCGACACCGCCTCCTTCAACACCTCCTTCGCCGGCGTGGCGCTCACCGCCGACTCCGGGGTGTCCTGGACGCTGCCGCGGCTGGTCGGCCCGAGCCGCGCCGCCGACCTGCTGTTCTTCCCGCGCAGCGTGACGGCGCAGGAGGCGCTGGAGCTGGGCGTCGCCAACCGGGTCGTGCCGGCCGACCGGCTGGCCGAGGAGGCCGAGGCCGTGGCCCGCCGGCTCGCCCAGGGGCCGACGGCCGCCTACGCCGCGCTGAAGGAGTCCCTCGCCCACGGCTCGTCGCACTCCCTGGCCGAGACGCTGGAGAAGGAGGCCGAGCTCCAGGCCCGTGCCGGCGCCTCGGAGGACCACAGGACGGCGGTGGAGGCGTTCGTCAACAAGGAGAAGCCCGTCTTCCGAGGCCGCTGACGCCCTCCGCCGCACCCGGCGCCCGCGCCCCGGCCCACCCGCCCCGCCGATCCGGCTTGTCGAACCGGCCCGTCGAACCGGCCCGTCGAACCGGCCGCCGTCAGGGCGCTGTCAGGGCGCGGGGCGCCGGGTGCGGGCGCAGCAGTCCGCCAGGTGGTCGTCGACCAGGCCGCACGCCTGCATCAGGGCGTAGGCCGTGGTCGGGCCGGTGAAGCGGAACCCCCTCTTCTTGAGGGCCTTCGACAGCGCCGTGGACTCCGGGGTGATCGCGGGGACCTCGGCGGTCGTGCGCGGGACGGGACGGCCGGCCGGATCGGGAGCGTGGGACCACACCAGGGCGTCCAGCTCGCCCGGCCCCCACTCCGCGGCGATCCGGGCGTTGGCGATGACCGCGTCGATCTTGGCGCGGTTGCGGATGATGCCGGGGTCGGCGAGCAGTCTCTCCCGGTCCGCCTCGGTGAACCGCGCCACCTCGGCGATCCGGAAACCGGCGAACGCCGCCCGGAAGCCCTCGCGGCGGCGCAGGATCGTCAGCCAGGACAGGCCCGACTGGAACGCCTCCAGGCACAGCCGCTCGAACAGCGCGTCGTCGCCGTGCACCGGGCGGCCCCACTCGGTGTCGTGGTACGCCGTGTAGTCCTCCGTGGCCAGGCCCCACGGGCAGCGGAGCAGGCCGTCCGGTCCGGGCAGGGCCGTGCCGGCGGGTGTCACCGGGCCTCCTCGGGCGCCTCGCCGGGCTTCTCGAACATGCCGGGACGGCCCATCGCCGCCGCCCGCTCCCCCGCCAGGGACGCCTCCAGCTCGGCGATCCGGGCGTCGCGCTCGGCCAGTTCGGCGCCGAGCCGGTCGAGGACGTCGTCGACGTCCGCCATCCGGTAGCCGCGCACGGCCATCGGCAGCCGCAGCGCCTCCAGGTCCGCGCGGTGCACGGGACGGTCGGGGGGCAGCCATGCCTCGATCCGGTCCGGCGGGGCGTCGGCGAGCCCTCCCGTCGCGGTGCGACCGGGGCCGTCACCGCCGCCCACCACGGCCAGCGCGACCGCGGTGACCACCACGATCAACGCGATCAGCAGAAACCAGAACACGCCATCTCCCCGAGTCCGTCACACCGACGACGGGCACGGCTGCTCCGTGACCGTCTCCTGTGATCGTGCCACGAGACACCGGGGGCTAGGGTCGGCGGAGGGACATCTGTGCAGTGGCCACACGGGCCGCGAGGAGAGGACAGCGATGCTGCGGCTGGGACGGCGCGAGTTCGGCGAGCACGAGACGGTGATCATGGCCATCGTGAACCGGACCCCTGACTCCTTCTACGACCGGGGCGCCACCTTCCGCGACGGTCCGGCGCTGGACCGGGTCGAGCGGGCGGTGGCGGAGGGCGCCGCCATCGTCGACATCGGCGGGGTGAAGGCCGGCCCCGGCGAGGAGGTGTCGGTCGAGGAGGAGCTGCGGCGCACCGCCGGCTTCGTCGCCGAGGTGCGACGGCGTCACCCGGACGTGGTGATCAGCGTGGACACCTGGCGGCACGAGGTGGGCGAGGCGGTCTGCGAGGCGGGCGCCGACCTGCTCAACGACGCCTGGGGCGGTGTGGACCCGAAGCTGGCCGAGGTGGCGGCGCGGTACGGCGTCGGCCTGGTGTGCACCCACACCGGCGGCTCCCTGCCGCGGACCAGGCCGCACCGGGTGGCCTACGAGGACGTCATGGCCGACGTGCTGCGGGCCACCGTCGGCCTGGCGGAGCGCGCGGTCGGGCTCGGGGTGCGCCGGGACGCGATCCTGATCGACCCCGGGCACGACTTCGGCAAGAACACCCGGCACTCCCTGGAGGTCACCCGCCGCCTGGAGGAGATGGTGGCCACCGGGTGGCCGGTGCTGGTGTCGCTGTCCAACAAGGACTTCGTCGGGGAGACGCTGGACAAGCCGGTCAAGGAGCGGCTGACCGGCACCCTGGCCACGACGGCGGTCTCCGCGTGGCTGGGCGCGCGGGTCTACCGCGTCCACGAGGTGGCCGAGACCCGGCAGGTGCTCGACATGGTCGCCTCCATCGCGGGTCGGCGCCCGCCGGCCGTCGCCCGCCGCGGCCTGGCCTGAGCCCCGGCGGGCCCGCCGGTCAGGCGGGCTCCTCCGGCAGCTCCCGCTCCACCATCGGGTTCGGCGCGGCGATCTCCTTGGTGACCAGCTCGATCGCCTCGTTCACGTCGTCGGTGACGTGGAACAGCTCCAGGTCGTGCCGGCCGGCCTTGCCGCCCGCGACGACGGCGTCGCGCAGCCAGTCCACCAGCCCCTGCCAGTACTCCGTGCCGAACAGCACGATCGGGAAGCGGGTGACCTTCCGCGTCTGGACCAGGGTGATCGCCTCGAACAGCTCGTCCAGCGTGCCCATGCCACCGGGCAGGACGACGAAGCCGCTCGCGTACTTGACGAACATCATCTTCCGCACGAAGAAGTAGCGGAAGTTGACGCCGATGTCGACGTACCGGTTCAGCCCCTGCTCGAAGGGGAGCTCGATGCCCAGGCCGACCGAGACGCCGCCCGCCTCGCTCGCGCCCCGGTTGGCCGCCTCCATCGCGCCCGGACCGCCGCCCGTGATCACCGTGAACCCGGCCTCCGCCAGGGCCCGGCCGATCCGCACCCCCACCTCGTACTCGGACGTGCCCTCGGGGGTGCGCGCCGAACCGAAGACGCTGATGGCGGGCCCGAGTTCGGCGAGGGTTCCGAAGCCCTCCACGAACTCCGACTGGATGCGCATGACCCGCCAGGGGTCCTGGTGCACCCAGTCCGAGGGGCCGGCGGTGTCCAGCAGCCGCTGGTCGGTGGTGCTGGACTGGATCTGGCCGCGCCGGCGCACCACCGGTCCCAGCCGGCGCTCCCGCGGCTCGCCCCGCTCGAATTCCTCGGCACTGCCCATACGTGTCCTCCCTGTTGCCGACATTGTCCCTGTTGTCGACGTTGTCCCTGTCATCGACGTTCGACTGTCGATGACGTACCGGCCGCCAGGGTACGCAGGTCCGGGTGACGCGGAGCGGAACTCGCGACCGCGTTCCGGCGACCGGGCCGCCAAAGGGGCCCGTGCCACGGATACCCGGCGGTCAGGCGGTAAGCCAGGCGCGCAGCCGCTCCTCGCAGTGGAGGATCTTCGCGGTCTCGACGCGTTCGTCGCGCCGGTGCGCCAGGTTGGGGTTGCCGGGGCCGTAGTTGACGGCGGGCACGCCCAGGGCGCTGAACCGGGAGACGTCGGTCCAGCCGAACTTCGGCCGCACCTCGCCGCCGACCGCCGCCACGAAGGCCGCGGCGGCCGGATGCGACAGGCCCGGCAGCGCGGGGCCGGAGCTGTCGTCCACCACCAGTTCGGCCACCCCGCAGTCCGCGAACACCTCGCGGACGTGCTCCAGCGCCTGCTCCTCGGTGAGATCGGGCGCGTAGCGGTAGTTGACGGTGACGGTGCACTCGTCGGGGATGACGTTGCCGGCGACACCGCCCTCGATCCCCACGGCGTTCAGTCCCTCGCGGAACTCCAGCCCGTCGATCACCGGCCGCCTGGGCTCGTACGCGGCCAGGCGGGCGAGGATCGGCGCGGCGGCGTGGACGGCGTTCTCGCCCATCCAGCCCCGGGCGGAGTGCGCGCGCTGCCCGGTGGTGCGCAGCTTGACCCGCAGCGTGCCCTGGCAGCCGCCCTCGACCTGCCCCTCGGAGGGCTCCAGCAGCACCGCGAAGTCCCCGGCCAGCCAGTCGGGGTGGGCCCGCGCGAGGCGTCCGAGGCCGTTGAGGTGCGCGTCCACCTCCTCGTTGTCGTAGAAGACGAAGGTCAGGTCCCGATTCGGAGTGGGGACGGTGGCGGCGATCCGCAACTGGACGGCGACCCCCGACTTCATGTCGGAGGTGCCGCAGCCCCACAGCACGCCGTCCTCCAGCCGGGAGGGCACGTTGTCGGCGATCGGCACGGTGTCGATGTGCCCGGCCAGGACGACCCGCTCGGCGCGGCCCAGTTCGGTCCGGGCGACGATGTTGTCGCCGTACCGGTCCACGCGCAGGTGCGGCAGGGCGCGCAGCGCGGTCTCGATCGCGTCCGCCAGCGGTTTCTCGCCGCCGCTGACCGAGGGGACGTCGACGAGCCGCGCGGTCAGCCGCGCCGCGTCCTGCGTCAGGTCGAGGACGACGTCGGTTCCGGCGCCGGTGCCGGTGGCTCCGGTTTCGGCTCCGACGTCGGCTCCGGTGGCGGGGGCAAGGGGGACACGCTCCATGCCGTCGACCCTATCCGTCCCCGTGGCGCGTCGTGCACCCGGTCTTCTCCACAGCCCGGCCACATCCGCGGCGGACACCGGTACCTTTGTCGCGTGTCCGAGCGAGCTTCCACTCCACGTCGCGGCCGACTGCTGCGTTTCGTCGCCGCGAGCGTCGTGCTGCTCGGACTCGCCGGGTATCTGCTGGTGCGCCACGATCCCGGCGGGTCCGGACCGGCCAGATGCGTCGTGACCGCGTCCGGCGACGGCGAGCCGTACGTGATAGAGCCCCAACAGGCCGCCAACGCCGCGACCATCGAGGCCGTCGCCTCCGCCCGGGGCCTGCCCGAGCGGGCGGTCACCATCGCCCTGGCCACCGCCATGCAGGAATCGGCGCTGCGCAACATCGACTACGGCGACCGGGACTCCGTCGGTCTGTTCCAGCAACGTCCTTCCCAGGGCTGGGGGACGCCGGAGCAGATCATGGACCCGGTGTACTCGGCCGGGAAGTTCTACGACCACCTGGTGGAGATCCCCGGCTACTCCCGCCTGCCGCTGACCGTGGCCGCGCAGCGGGTGCAGCGCAGCGGCTTCCCCGACGCCTACGCCAAGCACGAGTCCAGGGCGGCGCTGCTCACCGCCGCGCTCACCGGCCGCCAAGCCGCGTCCTTGACCTGTGTCCCCGGCCGGGGCGAGAGCGTGACCGCGGGCGATCCGGTGCGGGTGCGGGAGAAGCTGATCCGCGAGTTCGGCGAGGACGTCCTGCCGGAGTCCGCCCGGGTGGGCGGCGGGGTCGGTCGCAGCGCGCCCGACCCGGTCCTCTCCGTTCCCGTCCGCACCCCCGCGCGCGGCACCGGCGCGGACGCCGACCGACGGGGGTGGGAGGTGGCGCACTGGGCCGTGGCCCACTCCTCCGAGCTGGGGATCGAACGCGTCTCCTACGGGGACCGGGTCTGGGAGGCGACACGGGCGCGGGAGGGCTGGCGCGCGTCCGGGGAATCGCACCGTTCCGAGGTCGTCATCGTCACCGCCCGGTAGCGTCCGACGTCATCTCACGGCATGCCCCGGCATCACCCGAACGGGGGGCCGTGGCATGCCCGTGCGGGGCTGTGGGAACGCCTCGCGCCACGGTGCGGAGAATCCGCCGTCTCCCCTGGGAACACGGGGTTCCGGGGTTTTTCCGGCACCCTTCCTTCTGGCCGAATTGTCCGCTCTCGCCCCCTCCTGAGCGCACCGCGCATTGCCAATCCTTTACCCGTGCGACCGCAACCTCCGAGGCTTCCGGCGCGATAGGCACAGCGTCCGGGGGGCGCCGCCCCGACCGGATGCGCACGACGCCTCTCGGACCCGCGAGTCCGTAGGAAAAATCCGCAAGCCTCTTCTCCGTCGAAGGAGCAACATGTCCCTCCCCCTCTCGCGCCGGATCGCACGGACCGCGCTGCTGCTCGCAGCGGGCGCCGCTTCCGCCGTCGGTGCGACCGGTTCCGCGAACGCCGCCGAGCTCCTGCCCACCAAGGACCTGGGCGGACTGAGCAACCTGGACGGCGCGAACCTGGGCGACGCCATCGACGACACCTCGCGCGACATCAGCAACCAGGCGGGCAAGACCGGCGGCAAGGCCGTCAGGAACATCGTCCCGGCCGCCGGTGAGACCGTCGGCTCCACGGGCAAGTCCGTCCTCCCGGCCGCGCAGAAGACCGCCGGCAGCGCGACCGGCGCCACCGGCTCCCTCGTCGGCGACACCGCCAAGTCCGCCGCCAAGGGCAAGAAGGGCAAGAAGGGGAAGGGCAAGCTCCCCTCCACCCAGCAACTGACGAAGTCGGACTCCCTGCCCACGGACGTCCTGCCCAGCGTCGACAAGCTGCCGCTCAAGGACCTGCCGCTGGGCTGACACCGGCCCGCGCCGCGTTCCTCTTTCCGCTGTGAAGGGGCCCGGGGACCGTACGGTCCCCGGGCCCCTTCACGCACCGGCCTCGCGCACCGGTCGCCTGCGGAACGGCTCACGCGGTGAGACGCCGCACGGCCTCCCCGATCCGCTCGTCCGTCGCGGTGAAGGCGACCCGTACGAACCGCTCCCCCGCCGGTCCGTAGAAGTCGCCGGGCGCCACCAGCACACCGCGCCGGGACAGCTCCTCCACCGTGTCCCAGCAGGGCTCGTCCCGCGTCGCCCACAGGTACAGCGACGCCTCGCTGTGCTCGATGCGGAAGCCGCTCGCCTCCAGCGCGGTGCGCAGCGCCGAGCGCCGTGCCGCGTAGCGCGCGCGCTGCTCGGCCACGTGCGCGTCGTCGCCGAGCGCCGCCACCGTGGCGGCCTGGACCGGGGCGGGCACCATCATCCCGCCGTGCTTGCGCACCCGCAGCAGCTCGGCGAGGACGCCCTCGTCCCCCACCAGGAACGCGGCGCGGTAGCCGGCCAGGTTGGAGCGCTTGGAGAGCGAGTGGACGGCGACGATGCCCTCGTGGACGCCGCCGCAGACGTCCGGGTGGAGGACCGAGACCGGCTCGGCATCCCAGCCCAGCTCCAGGTAGCACTCATCGCTGAAGACCAGCACCCCGTGTTCGCGGGCCCACTCGACGGTGGCCTTCAGCTCCTCCTTCGGCAGCACCCGGCCGGTGGGGTTGGAGGGGGAGTTCAGCCACAGCAGCCGCAGGCCCTCGGGGTCCACCTCGCGCGGTGAGTCGTAGACGACCGGCTCGGCGCCCGCCAGCCGCGCCCCCACCTCGTACGTCGGGTACGCCAGCCGCGGAAAGGCCACCTTGTCCCCGGCGCCGATGCCGAGCTGGATCGGCAGCCACGCCACCAGTTCCTTGGAACCGACGATCGGCAGGACGTGGGTGTGGGCCAGGCCGCGCGCGCCCAGCCGTCGCTCGCTCCAGCCGACGATCGCGTCCCGCAGCTCGGTGGTGCCCCACACCGTGGGGTAGCCGGGGCTGTCGCCGGCGGCGGCGAGCGCCTTCTTGATCACGTCCGGCACCGGGTCGACCGGGGTCCCCACGGAGAGGTCCACGAGGCCGTCCGGGTGCGCGGCCGCCGTCTTCTTGTACGGCTCCAGCCGGTCCCACGGGAAGACCGGCAGACGGGAGGACAGGGGTGGCACGTGTCTTCGCTCTCTTTCCGGGAAAAAACCCGGTCCCGCACGGCGCGGAGCCGTGCGGGACCGGGGTCAGCTCTGGGGCCGCCGTCGGATCACTCGTCGTGTTCCTGCGGCGGGAGCGCGGCGACGAACGGGTGGTCGCGCTCGATCAGGCCGAGCTTGCTGGCCCCGCCGGGCGAGCCCAGCTCGTCGAAGAACTCGACGTTGGCCTTGTAGTAGTCCTTCCACTCCTCGGGGACGTCGTCCTCGTAGAAGATCGCCTCGACCGGGCAGACCGGCTCACAGGCCCCGCAGTCGACGCATTCGTCCGGGTGGATGTACAAGGACCGCCGGCCCTCGTAGATGCAGTCGACGGGGCACTCCTCGATACATGCCTTGTCCTTCAGATCGACACAAGGCTGCGCGATGACGTAGGTCACGCTGTCGTTCCTCCTCGGTAGGGCGCGGCAGCCGGTCCGGTTGTGGCTGGTCCGCGAAAGCGCGCGGGAGCGCGGCGTCGTCGATGCCCGCCCCTAGTATCTCCGTTCTCGGGCAGGAGACGAACAGGAGGGGTGGCAAGGGCCGTGGAGTTCACCATGGGCGGACGACTCGAACTTCGCATCAGCGCCGATGACGTGGGCAAACGTGTCTCGGTGCGCAGTCTGACCGGTTCCGGCGGCACGGGGCCGACCTTCACCGACACGGTCGGCGTTCTCACATCGTGGACGGACGGTGTGCTCTCGATCACGCGGCGCGGTGGCCAGAGCGTACGGCTGGAGGAGTCCGCCCTGGTCGCCGGGAAGGTCGTGCCCGCCGCGCCCGCCAGGCGCAGGGGCCCGGCCGCGACCACGCGGGAGCTGCGGGAGGTGGCGGCGCGGGGGTGGCCCGCGGTGGAGACGGCCCGACTGGGCGAGTGGACGCTCCGCGCGTCCGGCGGCTTCACCGGGCGCGCCAACTCGGTCCTGCCGCTGGGCGACCCCGGCGTGGCGCCGGACACGGCCCTGGAGAGGGTCGTCCACTGGTACGGCGAACGCGGGCTGCCCGCCCTGGTGCAGGTCGCCACAGGCGGCGCCGACACCGACGAGATGCTCGCCGCCGAGCTGGAGCGGCGCGGGTGGACGGCCGAGCGGTTCACCGTCCTCCGCACGGCCGCGCTCGCGCCGCTGGCCGACCGGGAGCCCGATCCGCGGGTGCGGCTGTCGCGACGGCCGGACGAGGTCTGGCTGGACGCCTACCGCCGCGGCTCCTCGGCGGGATCGTCCGAGGACGCCCTGAAGGTGCTGGCCGGCGGCCCGTCGGTGTGGTTCGCCACCGTGCCCGGGGACGGGGACGGCGGGGACGGGGGCGCGGACGGTGGGAGCGCCGCGCCGGCCGCCATCGGCCGGTGCGTGGTGGACGGCCGGTGGGCGGGGTTCGCCGCCGTCGAGGTCTCCCCCGAGCGGCGGCGCGAGGGGTTGGCGACGGCGGTGATGGCGGAGCTGGCCCGCGCCGCGCTGGCGGAGGGCGCCTCGGCGGCGTACCTCCAGGTCGAGTCGGGGAACACGGACGCCCTGGCTCTGTACGACCGGCTGGGTTTCGTCGACCACCACGGTTACCACTACCGCCGGGCTCCGCGCGACCGAGCGCGAACGTGAGAAGTGTGGGCGCGGAAGCCCGGGTACGGAGGGCACATGGACAGCGATGACAACCGGGACACCGCACAGGGCGGGGACGGCCGCACGGTGCGGGAGCGCTTCGCGGAGGCCGCGCGGGCCGAGCGGCCCGACCTGGCCCTGCTGTGCCTCCTCATCGGCGCCGAGGCCGACCCCGCGTCGGGTGAGGAGGGCATCGACGCCGCGCAGATCGAGCTGGACCGGCTCACCGGGCTGCTGCCGTACGAACCCGCGCGCGACCCGCGCGACTGGGCGCGTGCCCTCGCCGTCCTCCTCGGCGAGAAGCACGGCTTCCGCGGCACCGCCGACGACTACCGCAGGCTGGAGTCCTCGCTGCTCGGCGAGGTGCTGAAGCGCCGGCGCGGCCTGCCGATCCTGCTGTCGGTGGTGTGGATGGAGGTCGCGCGCCGGGCGGGTGCGCCGGTCTACGGGCTCGCGCTGCCGGGGCACTTCGTCGTGGGTCTCGGGGAGCCGGCGGGCGAGCACGTCGTCGTCGATCCCTTCGCGGGCGGACGGCTGCTGGACGAGCGGGACGTGGAGCTGCTGGTGGCGAGCTCCACGGGCACGGCCCTGTCGGAGGCGATGCTCCAGCCCGCCGGTCCGCTGGAGATCGTGCTGCGCGTGTTGAACAACATCCGCGCCTGGGCGGCGGCCCGTCCCGAGCACACCGACGTCCAACTGTGGGCGGTGGAGCTGTCGCTCCTGCTGCCGCACCATCCGGCCCGGCTGCGCTACGAGCGGGCGCGGCTGCTGGTCGAGCGGGGTGACTTCGTCGGCGGCGCCCGGGAGATGGAGCGGTACGCCGACACGGTCGCCGCGATGGAGCCCAGCGCCGCCGACGCCATCCGCCGTCAGGCACGAGCGGCCCGCGCCCGGCTCAACTAGCCGGTTGCGGGCCGCCGGTGACGGTGTGGGGCCCGGACTGCCGGATCGGGAGTACCGGATCGAGAGCGCCGGGTCGGAAGTGCCGGGCCGGGGCCGCTCGTCCGGGACCGTCCCCAAGGGCCGTTACTGCGGGTCGAGTTCGATGACGCCGATCCGTTTGGCGGGGTCGGTCTCCCGGAGCGCCTCGCGCAGCGCTCCCGCGACGTCCTGGGGGGTGACCGGGGTCTTGCTCCCGTTGCCACGGGTGATCAGGACGCCGTCGAAGGTGCTGCCGTACAGCTCCTCGAGCACCTTCAGGTCGTAGGTGTCCACGAGCTTGCCGTTCACCGGCTTCATCGACAGGAACTTCGGCAGCGACCCGGTGGGGCTGAACGGGATCGACCTGTCGCCGGCCTTGACCGTGACCATCCCGGACATCGCCGGTTCGCCGAACTCCCGGATCGCCCGGTCGATCTCCTGCTGGTCCACCTCGGGCTGCTGGAGGGAGACCGGCAGGGCGACGGCCTCCTTCCCGCCCGTGGCGACCTGTTCGCGGTAGGCGTCCTCCACCAGGTCGGCGCCCTTGGCGAGGTCGACCTTCTTGTGCGGCTTGCCGGGGACGCCGACGGCCTCGCCGTTGACGAACTTCACCATGCCGTCCTGTGCCTCGCCGTTCGAGACCCCGGCGGACAGGTCCTTCAACGCGGCGGTGAGCTTCTCCTCGTCGACGACGAAGACCGGTTCGGCGTGGCGGGCGCCGCCCAGGAGCGAGCCGATGACGGAGATGGGGTTGTAGTCCCGACCGGAGGCGTTGCGCACGGTGGTCTCGGTGTCGAGCGCCAGGCCGGCGACGCTGGGCTTGAGCGTCTTCTCCTCGCCCTCGACGTCGAGGACCAGCGGCTTGCCCGCGCGCTCGCCGAGGACGGCGTCCAGCTTGTCCACCGCCTGCCGCTTGTCGGTGCCGCCGATCTCCACGCCGAGCACGGTGGTGCCGTTGGGCACGTCGGCGTGGTCGAGCAGCAGCCCGGCGCCGTAGGCGACGCCGAGCACCCCGAAGGCGGCGACCCCGACCAGGACCAGCTTGGAGCGGCCCCGCTTGGCGGAGGCCTGCGCGGGCGGGGGCACCGGGGCGCCGGCGCTTCCGGCGGACGAGGCGGCCCGGCCGTCGTCGTCGGCCGCCGGCACCCGCGGGATGCCGCTGACCAGGGTGTCGCCGGAGACCCGGTCGCCGGTCCGGGTCGGACCGGCGAGGTCGGACGCCGGCCCGCCCGTCCGCGGGGGCTCGGACGCGCCTGCCGGCCCGGGCACGGTGGGCCGCGAACCGCTCTCCGCCGGGAAGGACGTCTCCGCGGACCGCGACGGCGCGCTTCCGGGGTGCCGGAAGCCGGGCGGCAGCAGCGGCATGTCGCCGGTGGCCGGCCCGGTGGTGGGGCCGCCGGGGACGCCCACGGCGGGGGTGCCCTGCGGCGGGGTGTGTCCCGGTCCCGGAGGGGTGCCGTTCGCGTTCCGGGCCGGGGCGTCGGCGGCGAGCGGGGAGGTGCCCGCCAGGGCGCTGATGGGCGAGCCCTGCGGCGGGGTGTCGGTGCGCTGCCTCGGCGGCCCGACCGGGGTGCCGGAGGCCGGGGTGCCGGAGGCCGGGGTGCCGGAGGAGCCGCTCGTCGGGGGCTTGCGCGGGGCGAACCAGGAACTGGTCGGCCGGCCGCCGGAACCGTTGGCGGACTCGCTCGATCCGGACGGACCCGCGCCCGTGCCCGCGGCGTTCGCACCGCCCGGGGCCGGGTTCGGGGTCGGGTTCGGGTTCGGGGTCGGGGTCGGGGCCTTCGCGGCGGGTGCCGCCGCGCCGCCGGCTCCCGTCGTCTTCTCCCCGGAGCCGGTGGCGTCCTCGCCGACGGGCTTGCGCACGACGACCGGGGGGATGGGCCGGGAACCCGGGATGTTGATCCGGACGCGGGTGGTCAGTGTGGTCTCTGTCTTCGGCTCGCCCGGCTGCGCGACGCCCCGCTCGGCGGGGTCGCCCGACACGCCGTCGGCCGGTGTGCCGTACGGCTCGGTCCCCGTCGGGTACGCGGTGCCGCCCCGCGCCTGAGGGCCGGAGGACGGACTGTCAGTTTCACGACTCAAAGCAGGATCTCCCGGTTGGATTCGCCGCCCGCCATGGTTCCGATGGGCTCGTACGAGCGGCTCGCCGGCGCGCACCACCTTACTGGGGGCCGCGGCCACGGGCCCCGGGAGTGCCGAATCACCATCCCGACGCGGCCCGTGGCGGGGTCATACCGGCGTACCACCCGGCGGATTCTGGGCCATGTCCGGGCCTGTTGTCGACCGCCGACCGGTCACCGCCGACCGCTTCACAACCGCTTCACCACATCGACGCGTCCACCCTGGGACAGGTGTTCGGACGGTACGAACGTGGCGCAGATCACAGCGGCGAACATGCCGCCCAGCAGGAAGACGTAGTTGCCCACGGCCGTGCCGAAGAGGAAGTCCCCCTCGGGGCGCGCGGGCGTCAACAGCAGTGTCATCAGCGCCCATCCGCCCGCCGGTGCCGCCGCGCCCGCCCTCGTGCGGGTGAGCCGCGCGCCGCCGATGAACAGCGCCACGGTCCCGCCGAGGGCCAGCAGCAACCCCAGTGGGAACCAGCCGGCCTGGACGAGCGCGCCCGCCAGGGCCACCACCGCACCGAGCACCGCCAGCACGGCGTACGCGACGATCCGTCCCGTCCGCCCGCTCACCGGGGGCCTCCCGCCACCTCCGCGAACGCGAAGAGGTCGCGCAGCGGTTCGGCCGGGACGGCGCCGTCGGCCCGTCGGAAGTGCTCGGTGCGCAGCAGCGGCTGGCTCAGCCCGTTGGAGAGGGCGAAGGACTCGGGCGGCCCCGTCGAGGAGTCGGCCACCACGATCTGGGTGGCGTGGGCCCGCATGGCCGCCGCCTTGGCCGCCGTCTCGGTGTCGTCGCCCTCGATGACGGCGGCCACCTCGGCGTCCGCCACCACGCCCGGCACGTCCTCGACCGAGGCGTACGCGGGGAAGGGGCCGTCGCCGCGGGCGCGCAGCCGGGCGAACCCCTCCTCGACCACCGAACGGGCCGCGCAGTTCCAGTAGACGCAGCCGACCCGGTGCGGTCCGTCCTGTCCCGGGCGGTAGGCGGGGTCGGCGGCCAGCTCCACCGCGCGCATCGCCACCCGGTGGGCCTGGATGTGGTCGGGGTGGCCGTACCCGCCGTTCGGGTCGTAGGTGACGAGCACCTGGGGACGCACCTGGCGGATCTCCGCCACCAGGTGGGAGGCGGCCTCGTCGACGTCCGCGCGCCAGAAGCAGTCGGGGCGCTCGTTGGCGGGGGTGCCGAACATCCCCGAGTCGCGGTAGCGCCCCGGGCCGCCGAGGAAGCGGTGGTCCGCCACACCCAACTCCCGCATGGCATGCCTCAGTTCGCCGATCCGGTGGGGCCCCAGGGCGTCCTCCTGATCGGCCGCGAGGTGCGCCAGCGCGGGCGGGATGACCTCGCCCTCCTCGCCCAGCGTGCAGGTGATCAGGGTGACCAGCGCACCCTCGGCGGCGTACCGCGCCATGGTGACGCCGGTGGTGATCGACTCGTCGTCGGGATGCGCGTGGACCAGCATCAGGCGGCGCGCGGGAAGCTCGGTCATGGAGCCGAGCCTACGCCGCGCGCGGCCGTCAGAACTTGATGCCGCCGATCATGCCCGCGACGCTGGAGGTCAACTCGCTGATCGTGGGAGCGATGGACGAACTGGCCAGATAGAAGCCGAGGAGCATGCAGACCACGGCGTGCCCGGCCTTCAGCCCCGATTTCTTGATCAGCAGGAAGACGATGATCGCCAGCAGCACCACCGCCGAAATCGAGAGTGCCACGGCGGTTCACCTCCAAGAGCGTGCGGTCGACACGGAACAGGACGTTTGTACGACGGGGTCTGTCAGGAGCTACATACCCCATCGCGAACGATGCGCAACGGATCATAACTTTCCGTGAGTCGGCATGGATCGGTGCACGGGTGCAGAAGAGGGGCGCACACCCGTGTGACCTTGGACACGTCGACGCGCGACGGGCGGTCGGGACGGGCCCGGAACGGGCGTTGGAGTGGGTGTCGGAGTGGGTGGGGAACGGACGTCGGACGGGTGACGGACAAGCCACGGACAAGCCACGGACGGAGCCTCGGGGAGGGCCGCCCGACCACGGCGGAGGGCTCCCGGCGCGGATCGGGAGGGGCGGCGCGGCGGGACGCCGTACGCTCGGGCCATGGTCATGTCGTTTCCACGCCAGCACGCCAGGACACAGCGCTTCACCCTGGGGGCGCCGCGCGCGTTCACCGTGGCGCCGGACGGTTCCCGGATCGTCTTCCTCCGTTCCCGCGGCGGCACCGACCGGACGAACCTGCTGTGGGTGAGGGAGCTGTCCCCGGACGGTCCCGGGGAGCGTGCCGCGGCCGACCCCGCGGCGCTGCTCGGCGGCGCGGACGAGGAGCTGTCCCCGGAGGAGCGCGCCCGGCGCGAGCGGAGCCGCGAGGGGTCGGCCGGGGTGGTCGGCTACGCGACGGACACCGCGGTGGAGACGGCGGCCTTCGCCCTGTCGGGACGGCTGTTCACCGCCGACCTGCGCGCGGCCGTCTCGCGTGAGATCCCCACGCCCACCCCGGTGGTGGACCCCCGACCGTCCCCGGACGGACGGCGTGTCGCCTACACGGTCCACGGCGCCCTGCGGGTGGTCGACGTCGACGGCGGGGCCGACCGGGCGCTCGCCGAGCCCGAGGACACGCCGGGCGGCGGCCGTGTCACCTGGGGGTTGGCGGAGTTCGTCGCGGCCGAGGAGATGGACCGCTCCCGCGGTTTCTGGTGGTCGCCCGACGGCACCCGGCTGCTGGCCGCGCGAGTGGACGACACGCCCGTGCGCCGCTGGTGGATCGCCGACCCGGCCCATCCCGGCAGCGAGCCGGCCGAGGTGGCCTACCCGGCCGCCGGCACGCCCAACGCCGAGGTGACGCTCCATCTGATCGACCTCGACGCCGGAGCCGACGGAGCCGACGGGGCCGACGGGGCGGGCGCCGGCCGCACCGAGGTGGTCTGGGACCGGGACCGCTACCCGTACCTGGCGCGCGTCCACTGGTCGGCCGCCGGGCCGCCCCTGCTGCTGGTCCAGTCCCGCGACCAGCGCTCCCAGCTCCATCTGACCGTGGACACCGCCACCGGCCGCACCGCGCCGCTCCACGCGGACGAGGACCCGGCGTGGCTGGAGCTGTTCCACGGCGTGCCGGCGTGGACGCCCGACGGGCGTCTGGTGCGGATCGCGGACGAGGGCGGGGCGCGGGTCCTGATGGTCGGGGACCGCCCGCTCACCTCCGCCGCGCTGCACGTGGAGGCGGTGCTCGACATCGGCGCGGAGGACGTGCTGTTCTCCGCCTCCGCCGGGCCGGAGGCGCCCGAGGACGCCCCGGTGGGCGAGATCGCCGTTTACCGCGCCTGGTTCCGCGGCAGCGGCGACCAGGGCGGCTGGGAGCGGGTCTCCCCCGAGGACGTCCCGCACGTCGCCTCCGCCGTCCGCGGCGGGGACACGGTGGTGCTCTCCACCGCCGTCCCGGACCGTCCCGGCGCGCGTGTGGAGGCGCTGCGCCTGCCCGAGAGCGGCAAGGGCGCCCCGAAGTCGCGGGCGGTGATCGAGTCCCACGCCGAGACGCCCGTGCTGACCGCCCGCCCCCGACTGTCGCGGGTCGGCGGACGGCGCATCCCCACGGCCGTGCTGCTGCCCACCGGTTACCGCGACGGCGACGGGGTGCTGCCGGTCCTGATGGACCCCTACGGCGGGCCGCACGGCCGGCGCGTGGTGGCCGCCCACAACCCGCACCTGACCTCGCAGTGGTTCGCCGACCAGGGCTTCGCCGTGGTGGTCGCGGACGGTCGCGGCACCCCCGGCCACTCCCCCGCCTGGGAGAAGGCGGTCGCGGGCGACCTGGCGGGCGTCACCCTGGACGACCAGGTGGAGGCGCTGCACGCGCTCGCCGAGACCCACCCGCTCGACCTGGGACGGGTCGGCATCCGCGGCTGGTCCTACGGCGGCTACCTGGCGGCGCTGGCCGTCCTGCGCCGCCCGGACGTCTTCCACGCGGCCGTGGCGGGCGCGCCCGTGACGGACTGGCGGCTGTACGACACCCACTACACCGAGCGCTACCTGGGGCTGCCCCAGGAGAGGCCCGAGGTGTACGCGGCCAACTCCCTGGTCACCGACGAGGGGCTGTCCGCGCCCGCCGACCGGCACCGGCCGCTGATGATCGTCCACGGTCTGGCGGACGACAACGTGGTGGCCGCCCACACCCTGCGGCTGTCCTCGGCGCTGCTGGCCGCGGGCCGCCCGCACGAGGTGCTGCCGCTGTCCGGGGTGACGCACATGACCCCGCAGGAGCAGGTGGCGGAGAACCTGCTGCTGCTCCAGGTGGCGTTCCTCAAGCGGGCCTTGGGCGTGGCCTGAGAAGCCGCGCGGGCAGCCGTCCGGACGGCTGCCCGCGCCCTCCCCGGCGTCCGGTGCCCGGTGCCTGACGTTCGGTGTCCGGGGCTCAGTCGGATTCGGCCCGCTTCACGCGTCCGGCCCCGTCCCCGCCGTCCCCGCCGTCTCCCCCGGGCGGCCGGGGCGGCCCGGGCGGCCCGTCCTCCGGGAAGTGGCACGCCGTCAGGTGCCCCTCGCGGTTCCCGTCGAGCCGCGCCAGCGGCGGTTCCCGCTCGGCGCACACCTCCTGGGCCTTCCAGCAGCGCGTGCGGAAGCGGCAGCCCGACGGCGGGTCGACCGGGGAGGGCACGTCGCCGGTCAGGCGGATGCGCGTCCGCCCGCCGTCCTCCGGGCGGACGCGGGGCACCGCGGAGAGCAGGGCGTGGGTGTACGGGTGGCGCGGGTTGGCGTAGATGGAGTCGCGGTCGCCCGTCTCCACGATCCTGCCGAGGTACATGACCGCGACGCGCTGGGAGAAGTGCCTGACGACCGCCAGGTCGTGGGCGATGAAGACGAACGCGATGCCCATCTCGCGCCGCACCCGCCGCAGGAGGTTGACGACCTGCGCCTGGATGGAGACGTCCAGGGCCGAGACCGGTTCGTCGGCCACGATCAGCTTCGGGTCGAGGGCCAGGGCCCGGGCGATCCCGATGCGCTGCCGCTGGCCGCCGGAGAACTCGTGCGGGAAGCGGTTGTAGTGCTCCGCGCCCAGGCCCACGGTCTCCAGCAGTTCCCGCACGCGCCGCTCGCGGCCTCCGGGCGGGTCGATCCCGTTGATCTCCATGGGCCCGCCGATGATCGTGCCGACCGTCTGGCGGGGGTTCAGCGACGAGTACGGATCCTGGAAGATCATCTGGATCTCGGTCCGGATCGGCGCCAGTTGTGTGCGGGAGGCGTGGGTGATGTCCCGGCCCCGGTAGGTGATCCGGCCGCCGGAGGGCTCCAGCAACCGGGCGAGGAGCCGTCCGGTGGTGGACTTCCCACAGCCCGACTCCCCGACGAGGCCGAGGCTCTCGCCCTCGTGCACGGTGAGGTCGATCCCGTCGACCGCCCGGACGGTGCCGACCCGCCGCCCGAAGAGGAAGCCGCCCTTGATCGGGAAGTGCTTGGTCAACCCCTCGGCGGTCAGCAACGGTTCGCCGCCCTCGCGGGACGCGGCGGGACGCGGGCCGGCTCCGGTCTCCACGGTCATGGACTGCCTCACCTCGGTCGGGGCTCGGTCTGTTCGGCGGCTTGCTCGGCGGCTTGCTCGTCGGTCTGTTCGGCGAAGAGGACGCGCCGCCGGTCCGCCGTGAGGTGGCAGGCGGCGCCGCGCCCGGCGGGCGGCGTGGGCCGCTCGTCGACGCAGCGCGTTCCGCCGACCTCCCCGACGAAGGCGCACCGCGGGTGGAAGGCGCAGCCCGTCGGCGGGTCGAGCAGGTTCGGCGGGAAACCGGGAATGGGCACCAGGTCCTCCTCGACGTCGCCGTCCAGTCGCGGCACGGAGCCCAGCAGCCCCCGGGTGTAGGGGTGTCGGGGGGAGCGCAGCACCTCGGCGGCGGGGCCGCGCTCGACCACCCGTCCCGCGTACATCACCAGCACGTCGTCGGCGGTCTCGGCGACCACCCCGAGGTCGTGGGTGATGAGGACGATGGCCGAGCCGAACTCCTGCTGGAGGTCCTTCAGGAGGTCGAGGATCTGCGCCTGCACGGTCACGTCGAGCGCGGTGGTGGGTTCGTCCGCGATCAGCAGGTCGGGGTCGCAGACGAGCGCCATCGCGATCATCGCCCGCTGGCGCATGCCGCCGGAGAACTGGTGGGGGTGGTCGTCGACCCGCAGCCGGGGGTTGGGGATGCCGACCCGGTCGAGCATCTCGATCGCCCGGCGTCGGGCCTCGCGCCGGGAGGCGCCCTTGTGCTTGCGGTACGGCTCGGCGATCTGCTCCCCCACGGTGTGGTAGGGCGAGAGCGCGGTCAGCGAGTCCTGGAAGACCATGGCCACCGTGTCGCCGCGCAGCCTCTCCAGCGTCTTCTCCCGGGCGCCGATCACCTCCTGCCCGTCCAGCAGGACGCGCCCGGTGACCTCGGTGGTGCGCGGGTCGTGGAGTCCCAGGACGGACAGGCCCGTGACCGACTTGCCCGAGCCGGACTCGCCGACGATGCCGAGGGTCCGGCCGCGGGCGAGGTCGAAGGAGATCCCGTCGACCGCGTGGACGGTGCCGTCCTCGGTGGAGAAGCGGACGCGCAGGTCCCGCACGGACAGGAAGGCGTCCCCGTCGGGCGGGGCCTCGAAGCCCGCGGTCTCGGTCCAGGTGCTCACCGGTCGAACTCCTCCTAGGACAGTCGTACGCGGGGGTCGATGAGCGCGTACACCGCGTCCACCAGGATGTTGAAGAGGACGATCATGGTGGCGGCGAACAGCATCACGCCCATCAGCATGGGCAGGTCGGTGTCGAGCACCGAGTCCACGGCCAGCCGTCCGAGCCCGGGCAGGGTGAAGGTGAACTCGGTGACCATCGCCCCGCCGAACAGCGCTCCGAGGTCGATGCCGAAGATGGTCACGATGGGGATGAGCGAGCCCCGCCAGGCGTAGCGGAAGAACACCGTGCGGCCGCTCAGCCCCTTGGCCCTGGCCGCGCGCACATGGTCCTCGCCGAGCTGCTCGATCAGCGTGGAGCGCGACATGCGGGTGTACTGGGCGGTGAAGATCAGCGACAGCACGACCCAGGGGATGAGCAGTCCGGCGAACCAGTCGACCGGGCTGGAGGTGATCGGCACGTACTCGGGCTGCCGGAACAGGTCCAACTGGTAGACCAGCAGGGCGATGGCCAGCGGGCCGACGAAGTAGATCTGCAGCGAGCTGAGGACCAGCGACACCGAGCTGAGGAACTTGTCGACGAACCCGCCGCGCCTCCACGCGGCGAGCATCCCGGCGCCCAGACCGAGGAGGAGGAAGACCACGGCGCCGCCCAGGGCGAGCGAGACGGTGGTGGGGAGACGGTCGAGGATGGTGCCCCAGACCGGCTCGTTGCTCGCGAACGAGTAGCCGAAGCACGGCGCCGGACAGGGCCCCACGGCGAAGTCTCGGCCGGTGAAGATGCCCGCCATGTACGCCCAGTACTGCTCCGTCAGCGGCTTGTCGAGGCCCAGGTTCCTGCGGATGATCTCCAGCGACTCGGGGTCGCAGGTCTTTCCGCAGTGGAGCAGCGCCGGGTCGCGCGGGATGGCGTAGAAGAGGAAGAACGTGCAGGCGCTGATGATCAGCAGGATGACGACGGCGCCGAGTGTCCGGCGCATCAGGAAGCGCAGCATGGTCGGGTGGCCCTCACGCGGGGAGGCAGGGAGGCGACGCGGCGCGGCGCACGGCCGCGGGGGGAGGCGGGGCGTGTCCGGTCCGTGTGTCCCGGCACGCCCCGCGGTGGGACGCGACTACTGCTTGAGGTAGAGCTTGGTCACGTCGAGGTTGCTCATGTCGTTGTTGTAGACCAGCCCGCCGACCTTGGAACCGGCGATCTGGGTGTGCTTGTAGTAGAAGATCGGGACGGCCGGGGTGACCTCCTCCAGGATGTACTTGCCCAGCTCGAACCACTCCTTCGCCGACTTCTCCGGGTCCGCGATGCCGCGGACCTCGTCGATCCTGGAGTTGATCTCGGGGTCGTCGACGTGCGCGTAGTTGGACCCGCCGTCCTGGATCTCCCGGCCGTCGTACAGCGGCGGGATCACGGTGGAGATGCTGGACCAGTCGTGGCCCCAGTTGTTGACGTAGATGTCGTATCCGTTGTCGACGTCGCCGATGAGGTCGTAGTAGGTGTCCGTGGGCAGTTCCTTGCGCTGGACGTCGAAGCCGGCCTTCTCCAGCGCGTCCGCGACCGCGATGGACGCCTTCTGCTCCTCGTTGCTGTTCCGGTAGGCGTAGGTGAGCTTCATCCCCACCTTGCCCGCCTTCTCCAGCAGTTCGCGGGCCTTCTCGGGGTCGCCGCCCGGCTTCTTCAGCTTGCCGAACGGGTCGTAGTCCTTCTCGTAGCCGGGCAGCAGCGGACTGATCAGGCCACCGGCCAGTTCACCGCCGGACGGTCCGCCGTACGGGGCCAGGTAGGGCTTGGAGGGGAAGGCGTACGCGATGGCCTGCCGCACCCTGACGTCCTCGACGCGGTCGGTGTTGATCGCCAACTGGGCGACGAAGGACTGGTAGCCGGAGACGGTGCGGTCCTTCGCCTCGCGCATCACCCGCTGGTAACTGCCCGCGTCCACGGCGTTGGTGAAGCTGACGGCGGTCCGCGCCTCGCCGCTGTCGTTGAGCAGCCGCTTGGTGGAGTCCTCGTACTGGTGGTTGAAGGTGATGTCGAACCCGTCGACGTACTGGTGGCGGGCGGCGTCCGTCTTCGGGTCCCACTCGGGGTTGCGCACCAGCTTCATCGACTTGCCGGACCGGAAGGACTCGATCTTGTACGGGCCACTGGCGAGCGGGTCCTTGTCGTACTTCTGCCGGGTGTCCTTCTCGGCGGAGACCACGGCGTAGCCGCTCATGGCCAGGGCGTAGGGCAGGTCGTTGCGCGGCTCGGAGAAGTGGAAGACGATCGTCTTCTCGTCCGGGGTCTCCAGCACGGAGTCGGGCAGGTGGTCGCCCTCGTAGGGGCCGTCGGGCAGCAGTTCGCGGTAGGCGGCGCCGGTCTTGTTCGCCATCCACTGCTGGACGAAGGTGGGCCCCTGGGTGATGAAGGGGGCGAAGAGGCGCTCGAAGGTGTGCCGGACGTCCTTGGAGGTGATCGGCGAGCCGTCCTCGAACCTGATGTCGTCCTTCAGCGTGTAGGTCCAGGTGCGCCCGTCGTCGGAGGGCCGGCCGCTGTCGGTGGCCAGGTCGCCCACCACCGAGTAGGTGCCGTCGTTGTCCAGCTTGACGTGGGTGAGCTTGCGGTGGATCAGATGGGCGAGGGCCATCTCGTCCTGGACGTAGATCTGCGCCGGGTCCAGGTGGGCGTAGCTGTCGCGCTGGTAGACCCGCAGGGTGCCGCCCTTCCGGGCGCCCGGGACGTCCTCGGCCGGGCCGGTCGACGCCTCGGCGTCGGCGAACTCGATCGGCGACCGCTGCTCGGCGGGCTCGCCGCCGCCGCGGTCGTCCGACGCGCCGCCCCCGCCCGCGCTGCACCCTCCCAGGAGCAGCGCTCCCACCGCGAGCGTCACGGCCACGGGACGTGCTCTGCGTATTCGCCGGCTTCTCATCGTTCTGTGCCCCCTGCTCGTCCGTCTCGCGGGTGGAACGTGATCAACGTGCGGCCCTGGGGTCGAAGGCGTCCCGGACCGAGTCCCCCAGCAGGTTGAAGGCCACGATGAACAGGACCATCGCGCCGCCGGGGAAGAACATGTAGGTGATGTCGTCCTGGTAGACCTCGGCACCGGTGGCGAACATCCGGCCCCAGTCGGGGGTGGGTTCGACGATGCCGACGCCGAGGTAGGAGAGCGCGGCGGCCGTGGTGACGAAGTTCGGGAGCATGTAGGTCGCCTGCACCAGGATGGGGGTCACCAGGTTGGGCATCAGCTCCTTGCGGACGATGCGCCAGGGTGATGCCCCGCTGACCTTGGCCGCCTCCACGAACTCCCTCTCCCGCAGCGCCAGCGTGGCTCCGCGCAGGATTCTGGCCAGGGACATCCAGCCGAGGAACCAGAGCACCAGGACCAGCGCCACCACCCGGACGTAGGTGGGGGTCTCGTCGGTGGGGTCGACGAAGAGGGCGACCACGATCGGCATGAAGGCCACGAAGAAGAGCTGGTTGGGGAACGCCATCAGCAAATCGGTGACGCGGCCGATGGCGTAGTCCACCACGCCGCCGAGGTAGCCGGCGAGCACGCCCAGCACCATGGCCGTCAGGACGGCTGCCAGGGTCACCACGACGGCGATGAACAGCGAGGTGCGGATGCCGTACACGAGTTGGGTGAGCACGTCGCGGCCGAGGATGGGTTCGAGCCCGAACCAGAATTCCCCGTCGATGCCCCCATTCGGCTTGACGGGATAGCCGTACTCGTTGAGAAGCCCCTCGCGTTCCTGTCCGTAACGGGTGTACGGGTCCTTTCCGTACAGCCAGGAGATGACGGGGGCGAGCAGGCCGACGGCGAAGAAGAACACCACGACGCAGGCGGACACGACACCCGTGCGGTCGCGCTTGAAGCGCCGCCACATCAGTTGTCCCGGCGACCTGCCGGCCGGCTCGGTCCGCCGCGCACCGGCCATCGCGCACCCACCCCCGGACGTCTGGAAAGCTTTTCGGATGCGGGGACTTTCGCAATAGATCGAGCCCGGGTCAAGAGGCAAAACTGGTGTAGACCACTGGCTGTTGATATGCTACCCGAGGCATTCTCGGAAAAAGGCCGGACAAGCCCTTGACAGCTTTCCGTAAACCTCGACATAAGCGCAGAAAGAATCATGTGCGCCGGTGTCGGACGGGGCGATTCGGCCGGGTCCGAAGGCCGTTTCTCAGCCCGCCGTCTCCCCCGCCACGACACGGTCCCGTTCTTCGGCGAAGTGGCAGGCCGACGGATGCGCGGCCGGCGTGTCCCGCCCGACGAACCGCTCCGGCACCGCCAACACCGGCACCTCCCGCGCACACCGCTCCTGCGCCTTCCAACACCGCGTCCGGAACCGACACCCCGACGGCGGATCC
>NZ_JODL01000002.1 GCF_000718985.1 Streptomyces megasporus
CTCGTCGAGCATCTTGCCGGTGAACTTCGGCCACCAGAAGTGGAAGCCGGCGAACATCGCGAACACCACGGTGCCGAAGACCACGTAGTGGAAGTGCGCGACGACGAAGTAGCTGTCGTGCGTCTGCCAGTCCAGCGGCGGGGAGGCCAGGATGACGCCGGTCAGACCGCCGAAGAGGAACGTGACCAGGAACCCGATGGACCACAGCATCGGTGTCTCGAAGGAGAGCGAGCCCCGCCACATGGTGCCGATCCAGTTGAAGAACTTCACGCCGGTGGGGATCGCGATCAGGAACGACATGAAGGAGAAGAACGGCAGCAGCACCGCGCCGGTGGCGAACATGTGGTGCGCCCAGACCGTGATCGACAGACCGGTGATCCCGATGGTGGCGCCGATCAGGCCGATGTAGCCGAAGATCGGCTTGCGGGAGAAGACCGGGATGATCTCCGTGATGATGCCGAAGAACGGCACCGCGATGATGTAGACCTCGGGGTGGCCGAAGAACCAGAACAGGTGCTGCCACAGGATCGGGCCGCCGCCGTCCGGGGCGTAGATCTGCGACTGGAAGAGGCGGTCCGCCTCCAGTGCGAAGAGCGCGGCGGCCAGCACCGGGAAGGCCAGCAGGACCAGCACGCTGGTCAGCAGCACGTTCCAGGTGAAGATCGGCATCCGGAACATCGTCATGCCCGGCGCGCGCATGCAGATGATCGTGGTGATGAAGTTGACCGCGCCCAGGATCGTGCCGAAGCCGGCCAGGCCCAGCCCCATGATCCACAGGTCGCCGCCGATCTGGGGCGAGCGGGTGTCGTCGGACAGCGGCGTGTAGGCCGTCCAGCCGAAGTCCGGCGCGCCGTCCGGGGTGAGGAAGGAGCTCACCGTGATCAGTCCGCCGAAGAGGTACAACCAGTAGGCGAACATGTTCAGCCGTGGGAACGCCACGTCCGGCGCGCCGATCTGCAGCGGCATGATGGCGTTGGCGAACCCGGCGAACATCGGCGTCGCGAAGAGCAGGAGCATGATCGCGCCGTGCATCGTGAACGCCTGGTTGTACTGGTAGTTGGAGAGGATCTGCATGCCGGGGCGCGCCAGCTCGGCCCTGATGACCAGGGCCAGGATCCCGCCGAGCAGGAAGAAGCCGAACGAGCTGGTGATGTAAAGGGAGCCGATCTTCTTGTGGTCGGTGGTGGTCAGCCAGGTGACCACCACCGCTCCCAGGCTCCTCTTGGGAGCCTCCTCCCGCCTGGCCTCTTCCGTCCTCACTGACATGACCCGCGTCCTCTCGACCCACCAGCTCCGACCGGCACCGGACGCGTTCCCCGTCCGGTGTGCGTACACCTGTCGGCCCCGGAATTCCCGCCAATGACGGCGGACGGCCGCTTGGGCGGGCCCGCCTCGACGTGCATAACACCGGAAGCCCGTCCCGCTCGCGTTTGGTCTTTTGGTGGGCGTTTGATGTCGATACCGCTTCTATGGCTTTCAGGGCTTTCAGGGCCTTTAGGGTTTTCGTCCTTCCTCTGTCATACGCGCGTGAGCCTCCGGCGGCAACGGCATCGAGCCCGTGTCCGCCGAGAGCGCGGTACGGGGCGGGCGGGTCAAGGGGAAGTGACCCCGTGGCGGCGGATGAAACACGGGGTGTTTGACGGGGTGCCGTCAGCGGCCGTGGCCGGACCCCGCCCCGGCGGCGGGCGCGCACCAGGCGAGCCATGCCGCGAACGCCGTGCCGCCGACCAGCAGGACGGCGAAGGCCCAGGTGTTCAGCGCGGCGGTGGAGGGCGCCCAGTACGCGGCCAGGTCGTAGACGACGTGTCCGACCACCAGCGGAGTGAGCCTGCCGTGGCGCAGGTACAGCAGGAGGGCGCAGGACCCCAGCAGGACGAGGGCCACCCCCGGCGCCCCCAGGTACAGGTGTGCCGCCACCCGGAGCAGCAGACCGAGCGCGCACAGGGCCCACAGCGGGCGGCCCGCCGCGCGCCCCAGCACGAGAACGGCGCCGACGAGGACCATCTCCTCGGCGACCCCGGTGAACAGGACGTTGGCCACCATGTCGACGGGACCGCTCCAGCCCAGCGCCGCGCCCTGGGCCCGGTCCAGGACGGGGAGCGCCGGGGCGACCTCCGGAAGGGTCAGTTGGAGGTGGGCCATCCAGGCGACCGTGGTGTACGCGACGACGAAGACGGCGCCGAAGACCATCACGGCCGTCAGCCGCCCCGCCAGGGTGCGCGCGCCGGGCGGATCGATGCCCAACCCGCGCGGGCCCGCTCCGTGCCGGACGGCCAACTCCCCGCAGAGCCAGGCCAACAGGACGGTGGTGGCCAGACTCCCCACCGCGCTCTGCGTCTCGCCGACCCGTACCAGGTCGGCGACCCGGGCGCCGACGGCGACGACCGCGCACAGGAGCACCGCCCAGGTTCGTAACGCCGGTCGCGCGGCCGGCCGCGCCGAGCGGGGCGACGTCAGCCGGGCCAGCCACCAACCGGTGGCCGCCGAGCAGGCCAACCGGAGCCAGGGGAGCACCGCGTCGGACCAGCCGCGCACCGGCGCCCCCGACAGCGCGGCGAAGTCGATCGCCGACCCCACGACCGGTACGGCGAACGTCACCAGGAGCAGGCGCCGCAGATCGCGGGCCGCCCGCTCCGCGCGGTCGGCGCCCCGGCCGCGGGCAGGGCGGGACGGTGCGTCCGGGCGGTCCGCCCGGACGCGGGCGGACATCGGCGGAGCGGTGCGCGAGGGTCCGGTGTTCGGCGGGCTCTGGGCCACGGCACGTCTTCCCGTACGAGTCGGCGTCGGTGGGGAGTTACCCTCTCCGGGTATCCGGTGACGGGCCGATGACACCTTCGGAGGCGTCCCGGCCGGTCGCGCGGGCCCGTCGCGCCGGGCTCAGCCCCCCGCCCCGGCCACGGGCGGCATGTTGTACGGGGTGACCACCTGGACGGCGGAGGGGACGGACCTCGGCTCGCCGGGGAGGGCCTTGTGCGCCTGCATGACGAGCTGACAGGCGCGGCGCATGTCCTGACGCAGGTCGTGGTGGAGCACCGCGGACAGCCTCCCCTCGCGCAGCAGTCGGGTGTTGTCGCCGTCCAGGTCGTGGGCGACGAACACGGGCCGGACCAACCCCAGGTCGTCGAAGGCGGTCACGATCGCCTTGTTGCCGCCGCCGATCGAGTAGACCGCCCTGATGTCGGGGTTCTCCCTCAACGCGGCGAGGGCGAGGTCGTGCATGGTGGCGTCGAGCCCGTCGGTGTCACCGACCTCCACCAGGGCCCGCCGTGGCGCCAGGGCCCGCAGCGTGCTCCGGAAGCCCATCTCCCGCTCCTCCTCGTTGCGGAAGAAGCCGCGGCTGAGGGTGGTCAGCACATCGCCGGGCCGGTTGCCCAGCCACTGGTGGACGAGGTAGGCGGCGGTGGCGCCGGCGGCCCGGTCGTCGATGCCCACATAGGCCAGTCGCCGACTGCTGGGCAGGTCCGTCACCAGGGTGACGACCGGTATCCCGCGCCCCTCCAGGCGCTGGACGGCCTCGTTGACCTCGGGGGTGTCGGGGGCCTTGAGGAGGATGCCCTGCGACCCCCGACGGGCGATCCGGTCCAGGGCGGCGACCAACTCGCCCACCGGTCCGGTCTCGCGGAAGTGGAACCGGGAGCGTATGACGGCCGGACGCAGGGCCGGCAGCACGGCCTCCAGCGCGGCGCGCACGGCCGAGGAGAACCGGTCGGGGGCCTGCATGACGACGTCGACCATGAAGGTGCGCCCGCTCAGCCGCACCTGGCTCCGCTGCCGGTCCAGGTCGGCGATCGCCTGCCGGACCGTCCGCGCGGTACTGGCCCGCACCCCGCCGCGGTCGTTGAGCACACGGTCGACGGTGGCCTCGCTGACACCGGCCTGGAGGGCGATCTCGCGGATCGGGTAGGGATGGCTGCCCATCACGCTCCTTGAGGGGTTTTTGATGGCTTTCTGCCGTTGGAATGATGGATTGGTCTCCCTAGGCTGTCAGACACCACGCGGTGTTTCCACGAAGGAGACATGAACCATGACCGCTTCCACCCCCGCCCTCACCGGCCTCCCCTCCTGGTTGACGGAGGACGACTGCCGGCTGGAGGACTTCCTGACCGTCGTCGAGACCGTCACCGATCCCGCGGACTACCCGTACGCCGCGGCGGTCGAGCGGAACGCCCTCGTCTACGACGGCGACCGACTGCGCGAGCACCTGCGCTCGCGGGACGCGCGCCGCGAGGTGCTCGCCGAACTGGCCCGCGCCCTGCTGGAGGGCCCCGGCCTGGTGGTGTTCAAACGCGCCTTCGCCGACACCTCCGTCGTCGACCGGGCCACCGAGGCCTTCCGGGCCCTGATCGCCGACCAGCACGCGGCCGGCGCGGCGGTGGGCGACCACTTCGCCAGGCCCGGCGCCAACGACCGGGTGTGGAACGCCGCCGAGAAACTGGCCGTCACCGCCCCCGCGGTGTTCGCCGAGTACTACGCCAACGAGATCGTCGCGCTGGTCTCCACCGCCTGGCTCGGACCGGGCTACCAGATCACCTCGCAGGTCAACGTGGTCAACCCCGGTGGCGCCGCCCAGGACCCGCACCGCGACTACCACCTGGGCTTCCTCTCGAACGAGCAGGTCGGACGCTTCCCCGCCCACGTGCACCTGCTCTCGCCCGCGCTCACCCTCCAGGGCGCGGTCGCCCACTGCGACATGCCGGTGGAGAGCGGGCCGACGATGTACCTGCCGCACTCCCAGAAGTACGCGCCCGGCTACCTCGCCTGGCGACTGCCGGAGTTCCGCGAGTACTTCGAGGAGCACCACGTCCAACTCCCGCTGGACAAGGGCGACGCGGCGTTCTTCAACCCCGCCCTCTTCCACGGCGCCGGGCACAACCGCTCCGCCGACATCAGGCGCATGGCCAACCTGCTCCAGATCTCCTCGGCGTTCGGCCGCGCGATGGAGAGCGTGGACCGCGAACGGATGTCGAAAGCCGTCTACCCCGAGCTGCTGAGGATGAAGGCGTCGGGCGCCTCCGAGGACACCCTGGAGAACGTCATCGCCGCCTGCGCCGAGGGCTACGCATTCCCCACCAACCTCGACCGCGACCCGCCGGTCGACGGGCTGGCCCCCCACACCCAGGCCGACCTGCTGCGCCGCGCCGTGCGGGAGGAGTGGGAGCCGGAGACGCTGCGACAGAGGCTGACGGCCCACGGCGAGCGGCGCAGGACCGAGGAGGTCTAGCGGACCCCGCCCCGACTCCTCGCCTCTCGCCCCGAACCCCCGCCCCCCGTCCCGCCAACCACCTCGAAAGGCGCACCCCATGCTGGACATCGCCCTGTTCGGCAGCGGCCGCATAGGTCGCGTGCACGCGGACACGATCGCCTCCGGGGCCCGGACACGCCTGTCCTGGGTCTGTGACCCGGTCCCGGACGCCGCCGACCGGCTCGCCGGGCAGTACGGTGCCAAGGCCGCCAAGGAGGCCGAGGAGGTCCTGTCGGACCCCGCGGTCGACGCGGTGGTGATCGCCAGTCCCACCCCCACCCACCTCGACCTGATCACCGCCGCCACGGCCGCGGGCAAGGCCGTGCTGTGCGAGAAGCCCATCGACCTGGACCTGGAGAGGGTCGATGCCTGCTGGGAGAGGATCTCCGCGTTCGACCCCCGGGTGATGATCGGCTTCAATCGCAGGTTCGATCCGTCCTTCGCCGATCTCCACGCCCGCGTCGCGGCCGGGGAGATCGGCCGGCTGGAACACCTGGTGATCACCAGCCGCGACCCCGAGCCGCCGCCCGCCGAGTACGCCGCGGTCGCGGGCGGGATCTTCCGGGACATGACGATCCACGACTTCGACATGGCCCGGTTCCTCCTCGGCGACATCGTCGAGGTCCACGCCATGGCGGCCCCGGTGGGGGCGGGCGGACCGGAGGGGAGCGGAGAGGCCGACCACGCCGTGGTCACCCTCCGCTCGGTCGACGGGCGCCTGTGCCAGATCGCCAACAGCCGTAGCTGTGCCTTCGGGTACGACCAGCGGATCGAGGCGTTCGGCACCAAGGGCATGCTCCAGGCCACGAACCGGACACCCACCGGCGTCCGCGCGTACACGGCCTCCGGCGTGGAGACCGCCTCCCCGTACCTGCGGTTCTTCCTGGAGCGCTACCAGGACGCCTACCGCCGCGAACTGGAGTGGTTCGCCGAGGCCGTGGAGAGCGGCGCCCCGCTGAGCCCCGGCTACGCCGACGGCCGCGCCGCCCTCGTCCTGGCCGACGCCGCGCGCGAGAGCGTGCGCACCGGACGGACCGTCGCGGTGGGCTGACCACACCCCGAGCCCACGCCCGGCCCCGCACCGGACGGACCCCACGAAGTCCCCGACCCAGCGCCATCCGACCGAGAGAACCTGGACACCGACATGATCATGGATCGCATCGCCGGAGCCCCCATCTCCTGGGGAGTGTGCGAAGTGCCCGGCTGGGGCCACCAGCTCACACCCCACCGGGTGCTCACCGAGATGGGCGAACTCGGCCTCGCCGCGACGGAGTTCGGCCCCGACGGCTTCCTCCCCGACGAACCGGGGAAGAAGGCGGAACTGCTGCGGTCGTACGGGCTGCGCGCCGTGGGCGGTTTCGTCCCCACCGTCGTCCACGACCCGGACCGCGACCCGCTGCCCGTCATCGACGCGGCGCTGGACGGCTTCGTCGCCGCCGGGGCCGGCACCCTCGTCCTGGCGGCGACCACCGGCCTGGACGGCTACGACGAGCGCCCCGCCCTCGACGACGCCGGATGGGCCACCCTCTTCGCCAACCTGGACCGCATCACCGAGCGCTGCGCGGGACGCGGGGTCTCCCTCGCCCTCCACCCGCACATGGGCACCATCGTCGAGCGGCGCGAGGAGGTGGACCGGGTGCTGGAGGGCAGCGAGGTGCCCCTCTGCCTGGACACCGGCCACCTGCTGGCCGGCGGCACCGACCCCGTGGACCTCGCCCGCCAGGTGCCCGAACGGATCGCGCACACCCACCTGAAGGACGTCGACGACGCCCTCGCCGCCCGGGTCCGCGCCGGCGAACTGCCCTACTACGACGCGGTGTGCGCCGGGATGTACCGCCCCCTGGGCGAGGGGGACGTGGACATCGCCGAGATCGTCCGCATCCTGGAGGCGTCCGGCTACGCCGGCTGGTACGTGATGGAGCAGGACACCGTGCTCACCGGCGAACCGGAGGACGAGGGGCCGCTGGCGGACGTCCGCGCCGGTGTGCGCTTCCTCGGCGGTGTGGACGCGGCCCTCGCCGCCCACTGAACCCAACCGAGCCCACTGACCCGACCCGCGCACCGGCGGGAGCCACGAGGACGACACGGACGGGACGCGGGCGGGACACGGACGAAACGCGAGCGGGACGCGAGCGAGACGCGGAAGAAGCGGAAGAGAAGGGGAGAACAGGGACGCCATGCGAATCGGTCTCATCGGCCTGGGCCGGATCGGCCTGATGCACGCGGCCAACGCCGTCGCCGACGACGAGGTTTCCGAACTGCTGTTGACGAGCAGGGACCCCGCCAAGGCGGAGCGGGAGGCCGCCGCGCTGGGGGAGAAGGCCACCGCCCGCGCCACCCTGGAGGACGTGCTCGCCGAGGCCGACGGGCTCCTGGTGGCGACGAGCACCGCCACCCACCCCGACATCATCCGCGCCTCGATCGCGGCGGGCGTCCCGGTGCTGTGCGAGAAGCCCGCGGCCATGGACCGCCCCGCCCTGGTGGCCCTCGACCGGGACGTGAGGGCCTCCGGAGTGCCGGTGCTGATCGCCTTCCAACGCCGGTACGACCCCGCCTACCGCCGACTGCGGAAGGAGGTGGCCGCGGGCGCGGTCGGGCGTCCGCAACTGGTGCGCACCGTCGCCCACGACAGGGTTCCGCCGCCGCCGGAGTACATCCCCACCTCCGGCGGCATCTGGCGGGACCTGCTCATCCACGACTTCGACGCCGTGCCCTGGGTGCTGGGGGAGCGGGTCGTGGAGGTCTACGCCCAGGGCAACGCCTTCAGCGGGTCGCCCTACACCGACTGCGGCGACGCCGACGCCGCCGTGGCGGTCCTCACCCTCGCCTCCGGAGCCCGGGCCCTGGTCAGCGGGGCGAGGGCCAACGGACAGGGGTACGACTGCCGGATCGAGGTCTTCGGCGACCGCGCCACCCTGGCCGCGGGCGTCGACTCCCGAACGCCGATCGCGTCCCTGGAGGAGGGAGCGCCGCCGCCCGCGGAGCCCCACGAGGGCTTCCCCGAACGCTTCGACACCGCCTACAAGGCCCAGATCAGGGAGTTCATCGACGTGATCCGGGGGAAGGCGGAGAACCCCAGCCCGCCCGGCGACGGACTCCACGCCCTGGAGATCGCCACGGCGTGCGAGCTGTCCCGCCGCCTCAACCGTCCCGTGGCCGTCACCGAGGACGGGCAACTCGTCTGAGGGAAGCCCCCGAGGGAGACAGGGCCCGACCCGGCGACCGAGCCGGGCCGGGCCCTGTCTCCGCCCGCCTCCGCCCGGGTTACGCCGCGCGCCCGTGCAGCACGAGCGCCCAGGCCAGACAGCAGAACGAGGCCGTGGACGCCACCGCGCGCACGGTGTTCCACCGCACCCACCGGGCCTCGAACCGTTCGCGGACCGCGGCGAGTTCGGCGACGCGGTCCGTCTCCCCGGCCGCCTCCAACGCGTTGTTGAGGGGGACGTTGACCCGGAAGGTGACGGACAGGACCACCATGTACAGCGCGAACGCGACCGCCGTCCAGGGCAGCACCGTACGTCCGTCGTCGCCCAGGTGGAGCGCCGCGGCGACCCCGCAGGCCAGGGGCGCGCCGACGAAGCACAGGGCGAACCACCCGTTCAGGATCGCCGCGTTGATCCGCCGCATCGCCACCACGAAGGTCCGGTCGTCGGCCCTTCCCAGACCGGGCATGACGGAACAGGCGTAGGCGTAGAACAGGCCCGCGACCAGTCCGGTGGTCACGGCCGCCACGAGCAGCGCGGCGGTGCGGAGTACGAACACGACGGCCTCCTGGGTCAGGGGAGGGAACGGAACGGAAAACGCGAGCGGGGACCGTTCCCCCGCCGACGCCCAGTCAATCCGGAAACGGCGGGAGAGGCCATCGTCGAGAGACTCACCCCCATGTTCGCGCGTCTACACCCGGGTCCGTGGACGCACGCACGGGTGTGCTGATCGACACCCGCCGGATGCCCGGCGACCGTCGCCCGCCGCCGACCTGCCGCGCGGTACGGACGCCACGATCGGCGCGGCGGTCCGGCAGGTCGGCTACGGCAGCGCGTTCGCGCCCGGTACCGCCTTCCGACGCCCGTACGGCGTCGGCCCGCCGCGGTACCGGACGGAGACCGGCGGCGGAGCCGGAACGGAATTCACAGGGAACTCGTGAGGGACTGTTCGGTCCAGATGGTCTTGCCGGACGAGGTGTACCGGCTGCCCCAGCGGTGGGTGACCTGGGCGATGAGGAACAGGCCGCGGCCGCCCTCGTCGGTCAGCCGGGCCCGGCGCAGGTGCGGCTGGGTCTGGCTGGGGTCGGAGACCTCGCAGATCAGCGTCTTGTCCCTGATCAACCGCAGCCCGATGGGCGGACCGGCGTAGCGGATGGCGTTGGTGATCAACTCGCTGACGATCAGCTCGGTGGTGAACGTCAACTCCTCCAGGCCCCAGGCGGTGAGCTGGTCGGTGACCAGGTCACGAGCCTGGGCGACGACGGTGGGGTCGGCCGTGAACCGCCAGGAGGCGGTGGCGTCGTCGGACAGGGCCCGCACCTTGGCCACCAGGAGGGCCACATCGCCGGTCGGCGGCTCGGTCAGGACGTGGTCGAGCACGGCGTGCCCGATCTCGGTGGGCGGCCTGCCGGCCGCCACGGCGCTCTCCAGGCTCTCGTTCAACCGTTCCAGCCGCGCGCCGGAGTGGCCCTCGGCGCCGTGGTCGATCAGTTCGTTGGTGTAGAAGGCCAGCACATGGCCCGGTCCGAGGTGCAGTTCGAGGGGGTCGAAGGGCATGCCGCCCAGGCCCAGGGCCGGTCCCGGCCGGAGGTCCACGCAGCGGGCCCCTCCTCCCGTACCGGTCAGGACGGGCGGCGGATGCCCCGCGCTGGCCATGGCGCACCGTCCGGTGACCGGGTCGTACACGCAGTACAGGCAGGTGGCGCCGACCACGCTGTTCTCACCGCCGTTCGACTGGGACTCGGTGGCGGACAGCCGGACGACGAGGTCGTCCAGGTGGGTGAGCAGTTCCTCCGGGGCGAGGTCCAGATCGGCGAGGGTCTGGACGGCCGTGCGGAGCCTGCCCATGGTGGCCGTCGCGCCGAGGCCGTGCCCGGCCACGTCGCCGATGACGAAGGCCACCCGGGAGGAGGACAGCGGGATGACGTCGTACCAGCAGCCGCCCACCCCCGCCGCGGTGCCGGCCGGCACGTAGGTCCCGGCGGTCTCCGCCGCGCTGAGCTCCACCCCGGCCGGCGGCAGCAGGCTGCGCTGGAGGCTCTCGACGGTGCGGAGTTCGGAGGTGTAGCGCCGGGCGTTCTCCACGCTCAGCGCGGCCCGGGAGGCGATCTCCTCCACCAGGGGGACGTCGTCCTCGGTGAAGGGCGTGCGGTTCCCGGTGCGCCACAGTGCCAGGGCTCCCAGGACGTGGCCGCGGGCACGCAGGGGGACGGCCAGCAACGAGGTCGCCGTGTCGGGGAGCACCAGCCGCCGCCACTCCGGGGTGGTGGGCCCCTGCCGCCGCAAGGCGGTCAGATCGGTCGCGAGGACGGGCCGCCCGCCGCGGATGGCGTCGTTCTCGGCCCCCTGCGGGTGGAGCCTCTCCTGCCGCTGGTGGACCTCCGGGGGCCAGGCGCCGTCGGCGGAGGCCACCGCGACCCGGCACATCGGCGTGTCCTGGGAGTAGGTGCCGGGTTCCTGCCCGTGGAGGATCGCATCCACCAGGTCCACGCACGCCAGGTCGGCGAAGTCGGGGACCAGGATCCTGGTCAGCTCCTCGGCGTTGTGGACGATGTCCAGGGTCTGCCCCAGGCGGGCGGCGGCGGCGTGGAGGAGGGCCATCCGCCGGCGGGTCGTGCGCTGCTCGGTGACCTCGGTGAGGACCACCGCGACCCCGATGACGCGCTCGCGTGTGTCCTGGAGCCGGAAGGCCGACAAGGACACCAGCCGGTCCTCCTGGGGAGCGATCAGCCGCCGTGCCGAACTCTCCCAGTCGATCAGCGGCTCGCCGCTCTCCAGGACTCGCCGCAGCCTCTCCTCGATGGCTTCGGCGTCCTCCGCCACCAGGATCTGTTCGAGCCTGGCGCCGTACCACTTGTTCGGGGTGTCGGGGGGCTCCTTCAGGCCGAAGTACTCCGGATCGAGGTTCACCCGGGTCATCCGCAGGTCGGTGTCGTGGACGACCAGGCCGATGCGGCTCTGGTTGAACAGGGCGCGCAGCAGCGCCTGGTCCTCCGTCCGCCGCCGTCCCAGGGCCGAGGGCACGGCGCAGACCAGGAACCGTGCCGCGCTCCCCGCGGGGAGCGCCAGCACCTCGGCGTCCACGTCGACCGTCGAGCCGTCGCGGTGCCTCAGAGCCGTGCGGATCTCCGAGGACCCGCCCGGGGCCATGCCGAACGGCTCGTGCCAGGAGGCGGGCTCGGTGCCCAGGTCCGTCATGCTCCGCCCGCGGAGCTCGGTCACGGAGTGGCCGGTCAGGTCCAGCACCGGGGTCGTGCACTGCAGCACGACGCCGTGTCCGTCCAGCACGAACACGACCGCGCCGTCCGATGTGGGGCCGGTGTCGTGAAGGTGCGTGGTCGGGTCCACTCGATTGCCTCGCTCCGGGAAAGTGCGACGCTGCTTCGGCCATTCAAACCCGAGCGGGGCCCTCGCGCACGACGACAACGGTCCGTGCGCGGGCTCCGTCGGGCGCGTACCGCTGGAGGAGACGAGTACCCCGGGCGCCCGTCGGGAACCTCGGGGCGGGCACTCGGAGCGCCGGGGGAGGGGACGGGGGACCGCGGCCCCTTGATGGAACCGCTCCCATGTTGGGAGCACGGGATTTCGCGCTCCTCCGGGGTGGCGCACTCTTCCGCCTGAGGCCTCGGGCCTGTTCACATGCGCGTCACGTTCGACTTACCCGGTAGTTCCCCTTGACGCGGAACTCAGCGCGGCTACTCTTTTTGGGAGCGCTCCCACGCTGTGTCCCCCATCACACACTCCGGGTCGGCGGTCGGTGGCCGACGGTCGGCGTCCACCGTGGTGCCGTACCGCCGATCCGGTGACCGCGCCCCCGTGATCCGCGCTCACCTCCATTAATGGCATGGGCATAACAATCCCGGTGTCTCGTGGAAGACGGATCGGGGCGAGTGGGTGGGAGCGTCGTGCCACCGCGAGGCGGTGGTTCGTGTCCCCCATGGAGGAGTACGCATGCTCCGCAAGACCTTCCCCCTGGCGAGCCGTGTGCTCGCGGCGGCCGTCGCCGCGACGGCCGGCGTCGCGGCGTTACTGGCGCCGGGCGGTACCGCGCAGGCGGCCGATCCCGCGCACGGCGAATCGTCCCGTGCCGAATCGCCGTACGCGGAATCGCCCTACTACGTCAATCCCGAGACACAGGCGGTCCGCTGGGTGGCGGCCAACCCGGGCGATCCGCGCACCGCCGTGATCCGCGACCGGATCGCGAACGTCCCGCAGGGGCAGTGGTTCACCACGACCAACACGGACACGGTCCGCTCACAGGTGGACGCGCTGGTCACCGCCGCCGCTCAGCAGGGGAAGACCCCGATCCTGGTGGTCTACAACATGCCCAACCGCGACTGCGGCGGCGCCAGCGGCGGTGGCGCGCCCGACCACCCGACGTACCGGCGGTGGGTCGACGAGCTGGCCGCCGGTCTGGAGGGCCATCCGGCGGCCGTCGTCGTCGAGCCCGACGTCCTGGCGCTGATGAGCAACTGCCAGGACGCGAGCCGGCAGGCCCTGACCAGGGAGTCCATGGCCTACGCGGGCAAGGCGCTCAAGGCCGCGTCGCCCCGGGCCAAGGTGTACTTCGACGCGGCCCACTCCAACTGGCACCCGCCGGCGGAGATGGCCGCCCGGCTGAAGGCGGCCGGGATTCTCGACAGCGCCGACGGCATCTCCACCAACGTCTCCAACTACAACCGCACCGCCGACGAGGCCGCATACGCCAGGGCGGTGCTGGACGCGATCGGCTCACCGAGTCTGAAAGCGGTGATCGACACCAGCCGCAACGGCAACGGCCCCGCCGGAGGCCAGTGGTGCGACCCGTCCGGACGGGCGATCGGCACCCCGAGCACCGATCGGACGGGCGACGCCCGGATCGACGCCTTCCTGTGGGTCAAGCTCCCCGGCGAGGCCGACGGCTGCGCGGGCCCGGCCGGCCGGTTCATGCCCCAGCTCGCCTATGACATGGCCGTCGCGGCACCGGTGAGGGCACGGTGAACGGCGGCACGACGGTCGGGAGAGGACACTCCGTGGAACTGTTGGACAGGCACAAGGACCACGTACTCGCGCTCTACCGCATGGTGGTGGGGCTGCTGTTCGCCTGCCACGGCGCGGCGACCTTGTTCGACGTGCTCGGCGGCCCCCACGGCGGCCACGTGCCGGAGGTCGGCCAGTGGCCGAGCTGGTGGGCGGCGCTCATCCAACTCGTCGGCGGCGTCCTGGTGATGCTCGGTCTGGGGACGCGGGGCGCCGCGCTGCTCTGCTCCGGCTCGATGGCGTACGCCTACTTCGTCAAGCACCAGCCCGGCGCGCTCTTCCCCATCGAGAACGGCGGGGAGGCCGCCGCGATGTTCTGCTGGGCCTTCCTGCTGATAGCCGCTCTCGGTCCCGGTGCGTGGGCGCTGGGTTCGCTGTTCGACCGCGCCCACCGCGCGGCCGGCGACGAGGGGGTGAGGGTCACCGCCGTCTGAGGGGACCTCGGACGGCGGTACGGGGACGGTCGGCGCCGCGGACGATCCCGCGGCGCCGACCGTGCGTTCGGTGCCGCTCAGGCGCCCGCGGACCGCACGGCGACGGGCTCGGAGTCCGCCAGGTTGTCCGGCAGGCGCAACCCCTGCCGCAGCGGCACGAGCTCCGACTGGAGCACCATGGCCGCCGCGCCGATCGCGGGCGCGGTGGCGGCCGACCGCGAGAGCCGGACGGCCACCGGGTGCGCCGCGCGGGAGAAGAACGCGCGGTCGAGTTCCTCCTGCACCACGGGCAGGTACACCGAGCCGGCGATCGCCAGGCCCGGACCGGTGAGCACCACCAGTTCGAGGTCCATGATGTTGGCGAGCGTGCGGGCGGCCACCGCCAGGTACCGCGCCGAACGCTCCAGGAGGGCGCGCGCCCCCGGCTCGCCGCGGCGTGCGGCGCGGGTGACCGCGGCGAAGTCCGCGGTCACGGACGGCGGCCGATGGCGCCTGGAGTCGGCGTCCAGACCCGCCGCGCGGGCCAGCGCCTCGTCGGCGCGGGCGGCGGCGACGACCGCGGCGGGCCCGGCCAGCGCCTCGACGCAGCCGCGGGCCCCGCACCAGCACTCGGGCCCCTCCACGTCCAGGCAACTGTGGCCGATCTCGCCGGCGTTGCCGCTGGCGCCGCGGTAGGTGATCCCGTCGACCAGCAGGCCCGCGCCGATGCCGGTGCCCATGTACAGGGCCGCGAAGGTGGCGGTGCCGCCGACGCCGCCGGACCAGTGCTCGCCGAGGGCCGCCGCCGTGGCATCGTTGTCGGAGACGACCGGCAGCCCGGTGGCCTCCTGGAGGGCCCGGTCGAGCGGGAAGTCCTCCCAGTGCCGCATCAGGGGCGGGGTCAGCCGCATCCCGCTGGTGGGGGAGAGGGGACCGGGGGAGACCAGCCCCAGACCGAGGACGCGTTCGCGTTTGACGCCCACGCCGTCGATGAGCGCGTCGACCTCGCCCGCCATCCGCTCGACGACCGCCGGGGGGTCCTCGGCGCCCACGCCCGCCCGGGACATCCGGGCCACCACCGAACCGCCGAGGTTGGTCAGGACGTAGGTGAGGCCGGCGTGGTCGAGGTGGACCCCCACCGCGTACCGGGACGACTGGTTGAGCTGGAGCAGCACCCGACGCTTGCCGCCGGTGGACTCGGCGCGGCCGGTCTCGACCACGAGCCCGTCGTCGATGAGGCGGCGCACGACGGTCGAGATCGTCGCGCCCGTGAAACCGGTCGCGTTGATGAGGCCGACCCGGCTGATGGTGCCAGCCGCGCGGATCACGTCGAGCACGGCCGCCCTGCTGCTCGCGTGGGCCGTGGCCCGCGCCGGTCCGCTCACTGATTCCTCCGCCCGCGCCCCGTCCGGGCGCTCACACCGTCGATGCGGTCCGCGCGGACGGGCCGCCCGGACACGAACCGTCAGTTTATTTGCCTGATGAATGGGGGCAAGTGTCCGGTCTGCGTGGCCGGACGCGGTTCCTTCCGGGTTTCTCCGTGCCGTCGGGCCTCTTCCCCGCAACGGTCTTCCGGAAAGCGCCTCGTTCCTCTCTCTCCCCTCATATCCTGCCTCGCGTCCCGTGGAGCGCCCGCGGACTCCCCACCCCCGACGCGACTTCGGCGACGGCCGTCCCGTGACGTCGTCGCGGCTCCCCGACGCCTTGGTGAGGCTTCACGCCCGGTCACGGTTCCCCCGTGAGACTCCATGGCGACGGAGTGTGACAGAAGTATTGACTTTCTTTCTTCGCCGACTTAACAATCGCCCCACGCGAGCGACCCCGCCCGCCCACGAGGCGGCCCGATGGCACACCGACGTGCCCCTCCAGTCACGAGAGGAACCGATCCAACATGTCCCAGCAAGCAAGACGCCGCCGTGCGCGCGTCGCGGCGACCGGCATGGCCGCCATCGCCCTGCTGGCCACGGCGTGCTCGGCGGAGTCGAGCGCCGGAGGCGGCGGCGGGAACGAGACCCTGGTGGTCTACACGGGGCAGGCGGGCGACTACCAGGCCAACTTCAACCCGTTCTCGCCGACGCTCATCGAGGGACCGGGCACGATCTTCGAGTCGCTCTTCTACTTCAACCAGGTCCGCGACGAGCCCGCGAAGCCGCTGCTGGGCACCGAGTACTCCTGGAACGAGGACGGCACCGAGCTGACGGTCACCCTGCGCGAGGGCGTCAAGTGGAGCGACGGCGAGGCGTTCACCGCGGACGACGTGGTCTTCACGCTGGACATGATCTCCCGGCACAAGGAGATGAACGGCACCGGCTACCAGGGCAAGGCCGAGGCGCTCGACGACACCCACGTCAAGATCACCTTCGAGGAGCCGTCCTACATGGACGGGCCGCAGATCCTCGGCAAGATCTTCATCGTCCCCGAGCACGTCTGGAAGGACGTCGAGGAGCCCGCCAAGGACACCGTCCGCGAGCCCGTCGGCACCGGCCCCTTCACGCTGGGGGAGTTCAAGGGCCAGGCCTTCACCCTCAAGGCCAACCCCGACTACTGGGACGGCGAGCCGGCCGTCAAGCAGGTCCGCTACCTGGCCCTGTCGGGCAACCAGGCCGGCGCGGACGCCCTGGCGGCCGGGAAGATCGACTGGCAGACCGGTCCCGTCCCGGACATGCAGAACGTCGAGAAGAACTACCCCGGCTACAAGGCCGTGACGGTCCCGCTCAACCAGACCGTCCTGATGACCTGCTCCAACGCCGAGTTGGGCTGCGAGGGGCCGCAGACGGACCCGGCGGTGCGCAGGGCGATCTACTACGCCATGGACCGCACCCAGCTCAACTCGCTGGCGTTCCAGAACACCTCCAGCCAGATCTCCCCCGGATTCGCGCAGGTGGAGAGCAGCGAGGAACTCATCTCCGGCAAGCTCCGGGAGAGCCTGGCGCCGATGCGGGCGAGTGCCTCCAAAGCGGAGAGGATCCTCGAGGACGCCGGCTACGCCAAGGGCTCGGACGGCGTCTACGCCAAGGACGGGCGGAAGCTCTCCCTGACCGTCCGGGTCGTCTCCGGCTGGACCGACTACATCACCGCGGTCGACACCCTGGCCGAGCAGCTCAAGAAGGTCGGCATCAAGGTCACCCCGCAGCAGTCCTCCTGGAACGAGTGGTCCGAGGCCCGCGGTCAGGGCACCTACCAACTGCTGATCGACTCGCTGTACCCGGGGCCGGCACCCGACCCCTTCTACGTCTACAGCTACTTCTTCGGCACCGAGACCACCGCCAAGGTCGGCGAGACGGCGAACCCGAACTTCGCCCGGTACAGCAACCCCAAGGTCGACAAGGCGCTCCGGGAGCTCAAGAAGCTCGCCCCCGACGCGGCGAAGGAACGCCAGAAGCGGTACGACGTCATCCAGACCGAGCTGGAGCGGGACATGCCGTACATCCCGATCCTGACCGGCGGCACCACCAGCGAGTACCACGCCTCGAAGTTCGAGGGATGGCCGACGGAGTACAACCTCTACGCCGTCCCGGCGGTCTGGAGCCGCCCCGACCAGGCGCAGATCTACAAGGCCCTGAAGCCGGCCGGCTGACGGCCCCGCGGCGGTGAACGGTTCCGAGGGGAAGACGGAGGGACGGACAGAATGATAGGCGGACATCGGTGAGGTACTACGCCCGGAAGCTCGGGTTCTATCTCGTCGCCCTCTGGGCGGCGCTGACCCTGAACTTCTTCATACCGAGGCTGATGCCGGGAAACCCGGTGGACACCCTCATGGCGAAGCTGCAACAGCGCGGCGGCGCAACCGATCCCTCGATCCGCAGGTCCTACGAGCTTCTCCTCGGAACCGACACCGGAGACCCCCTGATCGGCCAGTACGTCTCGTACCTGGCCAACATGTTCCGCGGCGACCTGGGCGTCTCGGTGAGCGTCTTCCCGACCGACGTCTCCACCGTCATCGCCGACGCCCTGCCCTGGACGATCGTGCTGGTGGGCCTCGCGACCCTGATCTCGTTCCTGCTCGGCGTCGGGCTCGGCACCCTCGTCGGCTGGAAGCGCGGCACCTGGCTCGACTCGCTCGTCCCGGCCACCACCGTCCTGGCCGCGGTGCCGTACTTCTGGCTGGCGCTGATCCTGGTCGCGATCTTCGCCTCGACCCTGAGGTGGTTCCCCCTCAACGGCGGGTACGACGTGATCCTGAGCCCCGGCTGGAACGGCGAGTTCATCGCGTCCGCCGTCTACCACGGCACCCTGCCCGCCCTGACGATCGTGATCTCCTCGGTCGGCGGCTGGCTGCTGGGCATGCGGAACATGATGGTCTCGACGGTCTCGGAGGACCACATCCTCACCGCCCGGGCCAAGGGGCTGCGCGACAGCCGCATCATGACCCGCTACGCCGCCCGCAACGCGGTCCTGCCCTCGGTCGCCGGATTCGCGATCTCCCTGGGGTTCGTGGTCTCCGGCTCGATCATCACCGAGCAGGTCTTCTCCTACCCCGGCATCGGGTCGAGGCTCCTACAGGCCGTGGAGAACAACGACTACGCCCTGATGCAGGGGATCTTCCTGGTCATCACGGTGGCGGTGCTGGGCGCCAACCTGGTCGTCGACCTGCTGTACGGCCTGATCGACCCCCGCACCCGCGCCGGCAACCGATAACCGAGGAGCCGACACCGTGACGAACATCAACCCGTCCGCCGGGGCCGTCGAGGACGGTGCGCCGCCGGACACCCCCGGCGGGACCTCCGGCGCCGGACCCGCCGTCCGACGCACCGGGACCAGCGGTTGGCGCGCCATGCTGCCGCGCTGGTCGCCCAAGCTCGGAGTGGGCCTCGGCCTGGTCGTGGCGATCGCCCTCTTCGGCGTCCTCGGACCGATGGCGGTGGGCGACCCCGACACGGTCCGCGACATCGGAATGACCTCCCCCGGCGGGGAGTTCTGGCTGGGCACCACCCAGACCGGCCAGGACGTACTGGCCCAACTGGCCCACGCCACACGCGGATCGCTGCAGATCGGCCTGCTGGTGGGCGTTCTGGCCACCCTCTTCTCCGCGGTCTTCGGCGTCATCGGCGGCTACGTCGGCGGGGCGGTGGACGAGGGCTTCTCCCTGTTCTCCAACGTCATGCTGGTCATCCCCGGTCTGCCGCTGGTCATCGTCATCGCGGGCTTCGTCCCCGTCGAGCGGCGCGGCTGGTGGACCATCGCGGTCGTGCTGGCGGTCACCGGCTGGGCGGCCTCCGCCCGGGTGCTGCGCGCCCAGACCCTCTCTCTGCGCAACCGCGATTACGTCGCCGCGGCGAAGGTGGCCGGCGAGAAGCCGTGGCGGATCATCTCCGTGGAGATCCTGCCCAACCTGCTGCCGCTGATGGCCTCGCAGTTCGTGTTCGCCGTCATCCTGGCGATCCTCAGCGAGGCGGGCCTGTCCTTCCTGGGGCTGGGGGCCTCCAACTCCCCCACGCTCGGCACGATGCTCTACTACGCCCAGAACGGCTTCGCGCTGCAGTACGGGGCGTGGTGGTGGTTCGGCCCGCCCGGTCTGGTCATCGCGCTCTTCGGCTGCGGCCTCTCCCTGATCAACTTCAGCATCGACGAGATCATCGACCCCAGGCTGCGCACGGTCCCCGCGACCGGCCGCCGTGCCCGCCGGACCGCCGAGGGCGGGGGGCCTCGGAAGCGGAAGGCGAGCCCGGCGCCCCGGCGCGACGCCTTTGGCCGGGACGCCGTCCTGACCGTCGAGAACCTCGACGTGGTCTACCGGGGCGAGAGGCCCACGCACGCCGTCAAGAACGTCTCGCTGACCCTCGGCCGCGGGGAGATCCTCGGTCTCGCGGGCGAGTCCGGCTGCGGCAAGACCACCCTCGCCTACGCGATCAACCGCCTGCACCGGCCGCCGGCCGAGGTGACCTCGGGAACGGTCGTCTTCCACGACCGCGACGGCACGGACATCGACCTGCTCGCCCTGGAGAAGGAGGAGCTGCGCGCCTTCCGCTGGTCGAAGCTGTCGATGGTCTTCCAGGGTGCGATGAACGCCCTCAACCCGGTGATCTCCATCCGGGCGCAGTTGGAGGACGTCCTCACCACGCACCGGCCGGGGATGTCCGCCGAGGAGCGTCGCGAGCGGTGCGCCGAGGTACTGCGCCTGGTCGGCGTCGACCCGCGGCGACTGGACTCCTTCCCGCACGAGCTCTCCGGGGGCATGCGACAGCGCGTCATGATCGCCATGGCGCTGCTGCTGGACCCCCAGGTGATGATCATGGACGAGCCCACGACGGCCCTCGACGTGGTGGTCCAGCGCGGCATTCTCCGGGAGATCCTGCGCTTCCGCGACGAACTCGGCTTCGCCGTCGTCTTCATCACCCACGACCTGCCGCTGCTGCTGGAAATCAGCGACCGGATCGCCGTCATGCGCGACGGGGAGGTGGTCGAGTACGCGACCGCCGAGGAGATCCACAAGCGACCGCGACACCCCTACACCCGCGAGCTGCTCGACTCCTTCCCCAGCCTCACCGGGGAGCGGGGGGCGTTCGTCCGCACCGGGGAGTCCGGTGCCCGCGAGCGCACCGAAACGACCGTGAAGACCGTGAAGGAGGCGGGTCCGCGATGACGACCCTGGAGGTACGCGGCCTGGTCAAGGACTTCTCCCTGCGCTCCGGCCTGCGACAGTCGAGGTTCCGCGCGGTCGACGACGTCTCCTTCACCCTGACCCCCGGCCGGACGGTGGCGCTGGTCGGCGAGTCCGGATCGGGCAAGTCCACGGTCGCGAGGATGATCGCCCGCCTGGAGCGGCCCACCTCCGGAGAGATCGTCGCCACCCGGTCCGACGGAACGCGGGTGGCCGACCGCGACTACCGCGACCACGTGCAGATGGTCTTCCAGGACCCCTTCGCCTCGCTCAACCCGTTCCACACCGTCGAGCACCACCTGGCGCGTCCGCTGAAGCTCCACGGTCGGGTCAAGGGGAAGGCGGACACCCGGCGCGAGGTCGAGCGGCTGCTGGAGCGCGTCAACCTGACCCCGGCCGGCGACATCGCGGGACGCCGCCCGCACGAACTCTCCGGCGGCCAGCGTCAGCGCGTGGCGATCGCCCGGGCCCTGGCGCCCGGCGCCCGGGTCGTCGTCGCCGACGAACCGGTCTCCATGCTGGACGTCTCCATCCGGCTGGGCGTGCTCAACCTGCTCGCCCGTCTCCAGCGCGAGGACGACCTCGCCGTCCTCTACATCACCCACGACCTCGCCACCGCGCGGCACTTCTCCGACGACATCCTGGTGATGTACCGCGGGCGCGTGGTCGAGAGGGGACCGGCGGACGAGGTCATCCTCAACCCCCGGCACCCGTACACCCGCATCCTCGCGGCGGCGGCCCCCGACCCCGAGGCGCGCGACCGGGACCGGCTCGGGGATGCGCTGGGCCTGAAGCCGGCGGGCGACTCCGCCCTTCCCGGCGACGACCCCGGCTGCACCTTCCGGGACCGCTGCCCCTCGGCGATGGAGATCTGCGCCCGCAGGCCCGAGGACTTCGAGGTGGGCCAGGGCCACCACGTCAGGTGCCGGCTGCGGCCCGGCGACGACGACGGCGCGCGGCCGACCGGCGCGGACACGACCGCCGGACGACCCGTCTGACGGTCTCCGGGCCCGCCCTGACGGCCGCCCGGCACCGTGCTCTCCGCCGTCCCCGCAGCCGTCCCCTCGGCCGTCCTCTCGGCGGGGCCCGACCCCTGGAGACCTCCGGTCCGGGCCCCGCCGAGGGAGACGGCTCACACCCGCGTCGCGCGCAGCAGCACCAGCCGCTCGGGGTAGAGCACCGGCGCTTGGAGCCCGGCGCTGTCCAACACCCGACCCGGTAGACGGACCCCCTCCGGCGTCCACCACGGCAGGTGCGCGCCCCAGTGGTGGGCGTTGCCGTCGGGCAGGTCGCCGGGGGCCTGCGGCCGGACGTGGTAGACGGCCTCGGGGTCGAGCCCCGGCAGCCTGACCGGACCCGGCGGGTACAGCTCGGAGGAGGCCGTGGCGACGAGCGCGTACACCGCCTCCGAGCCGTCCTCGGCGACCACGCCGTGCAGGCGGCAGGCCGGGTCCGGGTGGTCGGCGTGGACGGCCGTGCCCGTGTGGAGCAGGCCGCGCAACTCCTTGTGGAGCGCCACCCACTCGCCCAGTCGGGCCAGGTCCTTTGGGCTCGCGGCGGTCAGGTCCCACTCGATGCCGAAGTGGCCGAACAGGGCCGTGCCCGCCCGGAAGTCGATCGGATGGCGGCGCCCGGTGGTGTGCGCGGTGTCGGAGCCCACGTGCGTGCCCATCAGTTCGAGGGGGATCAGCACATTGGTCCAGCGCTGGATCCGCTGCCGCTCCAGGGCGTCGATGCAGTCCGAGACCCACACCCGGTCGGTGCGCTGGAGGATCTCCAGATCGACCCGTCCGCCGCCGGAGGAGCAGGACTCGATCTCCACCCCGGGGTGCCGCCGGCGCAGCTCGTCCATCAGTCGGTACACCGCCAGCGTCTGCCCGTGCACACCGGCGCGGCCGGTCGGCCGGTGGCCGGCCTCGACCAGATCCCGGTTGTGGTCCCATTTCAGGTAGGAGATCGGGTACGCGGTCAGCAGCTCGTCCAGGCGCTCCAGGATGTACGCGAACGCCTCGGGACGGGCGAGGTCGAGCACCTGCTGGTGGCGGGCCGCGCCGGGCAGTCGTCCACCCGTGGCCATGATCCAGTCGGGGTGGGCGCGGGCCAGGTCGGAGTCCTCGTTGATCATCTCCGGCTCCACCCACAGGCCGAACTGCATGCCCAGCCCGGTGACGTGGTCGGTCAGCGGCCCCAGCCCGTCCGGCCACACCTCGTGAGAGACGTACCAGTCGCCCAGACCGCGCCGGTCGTCGCGGCGCGACCCGAACCAGCCGTCGTCCAGGACGAACCGCTCGGCGCCCACCGCCGCGGCGGCGTCCGCCAGGGCGCGCAGCCGCTCCAGGTCGTGGTCGAAGTAGACGGCCTCCCAGGTGTTGAGCGTGACCGGCCGGGGCGAGGAGGGGTGGTGGGGCCGGGACCGCAGCCAGCGGTGGAAGCGGGCGGACACCTCGTCCAGCCCCCTCCCGTAGGAGCCGTACTGCCACGGCGAGGTGTAGGACTCGCCCGGCGCGAGCTCCACCTCGCCGGAGAGCAGCAGTTCGCCGGAGCCCAGCAGCGAGACGGAGTGGAAGGTGCGCTCGGCGAACGTGCGGTGGTTGCCGGACCACGCGGTGTGCACCGCCCACACCTCTCCCGAGCGGTTGCCGAACCCTTCGGTGCCCGCGGCGAGCAGGTAGGCGCTGTCGTAGCCGGTGCGTCCGGTGCGGTTCTCCCGCATCCGCAGCCCCTGGGTGAAGGCGGTGCGCTGCGGGCCGCGCTCGCGCAGGTGGTGCCCGGTGAAGTCCAGCAGTTCGGTCGCGACGGAGGGCACCGGCAGGGTGAGGTGCACGGCGTCCACGGCGAAGGGGGAGGGGCCGCGGTTGACGACCGTGGCGCGTTGGCGCACCAGGCCGGACGCGGTCAGCTCGATCGTCAACTCCAGTTCCAGCGCGGCCTCCTGGTCGTGGGCGAGGACGGTGACACGTCCGCCCGCCTCGCCGCCGGCGGAGTGGTGCGGCGTTCCCGGGGACGCCTCCGGCACGGTCACGGTGGCCTCCCGGACCGCGAAGGCCGTGGAGAAGTCCCTCCCGCCGCGGTTGCCGACCAGGCCCGGGGTGCCGAGCCAACCCGCCGACTGCTCGGGCAGCACGGCCGGTTCGACCGGTCCGTCCACCGAGAAGCCGATGGGCTGCGGCGCCCGCGCGAGTCTCAGGTCCCACAGCTCCTCGGGGGCGAGGGGGCCGAGGTCGGCTCCCCAGTGGAGCACCCGGGGGAGGGTGCCGCCGGTCGGGTCGAGCACGAGACCGACGCCGGCGGCGCGCAGGTGGATCGGCTCGGAGGGAAGGGAGGGAGGGGGAGCGGAACGTGGTGCCACGGTGGGTCTCCGTCCTGGCCAGGCGGACGCCGGAGGCGCCGTTGACTTACTTTGTTCGGTGGCGTAAGAATCTCGGGCGACGATACTCGGCCGGCGAAGGAGAAATCCACCGGTGATCGGCCGCCCTCCCTTCGACCCTCCGAGGGCACCCCGAAGGCCCTTCGGACCGTCCCAGACCCAGCACTCCGCGCAGCGGAGCCGATCGAGGAGTGAACGCCGATGATCCGCCAAACCCTGCACGACGGCTGGCAGTTGTCGGCGATCGCCGGACCGGTGCCGGAGCACGTCGCGGGACGGACCGTCCCGGCCGCCGTTCCGGGCAGCGCCCATCTGGACCTGCTGGCGGCGGGCCTGATCCCCGACCCCTACCTGGACCGCGTCGAGGAGGAACTGGTCTGGGCGCACCGCACCGACTGGCGGTACGCGCTCGCCTTCGAGACGGCGCCCGCCGGGCCGGACGAGCGGGTGGACCTGCTCTTCGAGGGGCTGGACACCGTGGCCACGGTCGAGTTGGACGGACGGGTGCTGGGCGAGACGGCCAACATGCACCGCAGTCACCGGTTCGACGTCCGCGACGCGCTGGAGGGCGGCGGCTTTCACGAACTCGTGGTCTCCTTCCGCTCCGCCCTGGAGTACGCCGAGGAGGTCGAGCGCCGTCTCGGCCGTCGTGACCACGTCTACCCGCACCCCTTCAACATGGTGCGGAAGATGGCGTGCAGCTTCGGCTGGGACTGGGGCCCGGACCTGCAGACGGCGGGCATCTGGAAGCCGGTGCGCCTGGAGCGCTGGCACACCGCCCGCCTGGCGCTGGTGCGTCCCCTGGTGACGGTGGACGCCGACGGCACCGGCCGTGCCGAGGTGCACGTCGAGATCGAGCGCTCCGGCCTGGCGGAGAGCGGCGCGGTGGAACTCACCGCCACCGTGGCCGGCCGCGCCGAGCGCGTCACCGTCCCGGCCGGCGAGACCGGCGCGCGGCTCACCCTCACCGTCCCCGACGTCCGGCTGTGGTGGCCAGTGGGCCACGGCGACCAGCCCCTGTACGACCTCCGGGTCGCCCTGGGGACGGCCGGCGCCGACGAGCCGCTGGACGTCTGGGAGCGCCGCATCGGCTTCCGCACCGTCACCGTGGACACCGCCCCCGACGAGATCGGCACCCCCTTCACCGTCGTCGTCAACGGCAGACCGATCTTCGTCAAGGGGGCCAACTGGATCCCGGACGACCACTTCCTCACCCGCGTCACGCGCGAGCGCCTGGAGCGCCGTGTGGACCAGGCGGTCGGCGCCCACATGAACCTGCTGCGGGTGTGGGGCGGCGGCATCTACGAGACCGACGACTTCTACGACGTCTGCGACGAGCGCGGCATGCTGGTCTGGCAGGACTTCCCCTTCGCCTGCGCCTCCTACCCCGAGGAGGAGCCGCTGTGGAGCGAGGTCGAGGCCGAGGCCCGCGAGAACGTGGTCCGCCTCGCCTCCCACCCCTCCCTCGCCCTGTGGAACGGCGCCAACGAGAACATGTGGGGCTTCCGCGACTGGGGATGGCCCGAGCAGCTCCAGGGACGGACCTGGGGCCTGGGCTACTACACCGAGCTGCTGCCGTCCATCGTGGCCGAACTCGACCCGACCCGCTTCTACTGCGCCAACAGCCCCTACAACCCCGGCATGCCGGTCGACGGGGTCCACCCCAACGACGAGAACCACGGCACCCGGCACGAGTGGGAGGTGTGGAACCGGGTCGACTACACCCACTACCGCGACCACATCCCGCGGTTCTGCTCGGAGTTCGGCTTCCAGGGCCCCCCGACCTGGGCGACCCTGACGAAGTGGATCCACGACGATCCGCTGACCCCCACCTCTCCCGCCTTCCTGCTGCACCAGAAGGCAGAGGAGGGCAACGAGAAGCTCGCCCGCGGCATGGCCCCCCACCTGCCCGAACCGAGGACCTTCGAGGACTGGCACTGGGCGACCCAGCTCAACCAGGCCCGCGCGGTGGCCTTCGGCATCGAGCACTTCCGCTCCTGGTGGCCGCGGACGGCCGGCGCGGTCGTCTGGCAGCTCAACGACTGCTGGCCGGTCACCTCCTGGGCCGCGGTCGACGGCGACGAGCGCCCCAAGCCGCTGTGGTACGGGCTGCGCCACGCCTACGCGCCCCGGCTGCTGACCCCACAGCCCCGCGACGGCCGCCTCGTCCTGGTCGCGGTGAACGACCACGACGAGCCCTGGAGGGGAGAGCTGCTCCTGGAGCGGCAGACGTTCTCGGGCCGGATATTGCGGAGCGTTAAGCTTTCCCTTGACGTACCGGCCCGTTCGGTTGCCCGCATCGAGCCGGCCTCGTCCCTGGTCAGCCCGGAGAACGAGCAGGAGGAGGTGCTGGTGGCGACCGCACCGGACGCACGCGCCGTCCACCTCTTCCGCGAGGACCGGGAGCTGGCCTACGACCCCGAGCCGCTGAAGGCACAGGCCGTCGCGGTCCCCGGGGGCTACCGGGTGGACGTGTACGCGAAGTCCTTCGCGCGCGACGTCGCCGTCCTGGCCGACCGGGTCGCACCCGACGCGGTCGTGGACGAGATGCTGGTGCCGATGCCGGCCGGGGAGTCGAGGTCCTTCACCGTCAGGACCGAGGCCGACATCGATCCCGCCGCGTTGACGGGGCCGCTGGTGCTGCGCTCCGCCAATGCCCTGAGCGCTCCGGTGGTGCGATCCTGAGTGAACACCACGGAACACGGCGGAACGAACGGAACCGGGTTCTCGGGAGCCGTCGGGCTGGTGCTCGCGCGTCCCGCGCGCCTGCTGGGCATCGAACCGTTCTTCATGGAATTCATCGCGGGCATCGAGGAACGCCTCGCCGAACGCGGCCTGTCCGTCCTGCTCCACGTCGTGGCCACCCAGGAAGCGGAGATCGCCGCCTACCGACGGTGGGCGGACCGGGGCTTGGTCGACACGGTCGTGGTGGTCAATCGCACCGTCGACGACAAACGGCTGCCCGTCCTGCGGGAACTGGGACTGCCCGCCGTCCTCGTCGGCGCGGGCGGTGACGCCGCCGACACCGGGGACGGCGGGGGCCCGGCCATGCCCGTGATCCGCACGGACGACGCCGGGCCGGTGCGCGAGGCGCTCGCCCACCTGCTCGACCTCGGTCACCGGCGCATCGCCAGGGTCAGTGGTCCCGCCAACCTGCTGCACACCCGGGCCCGTACCGCGGCACTGGTCGAGGGGTGCCGCGAGGTCGGGGTCGAACCGGTGGTCGTGGAGGGCGACTACTCCGACGAGGCGGGCGCGAGGCTGACGAAGGCCCTGCTGCGCCGGCCGGACCCGCCCACCGCGATTCTCTACGACAACGACGTGATGGCGGTCGCGGGACTGGGCGCGGCGAAGGAGATGGGCGTCCCGGTGCCGGAGCGGCTCAGTCTGATCGCCTGGGACGACTCCACCCTGTGCCGGTTGGCGTCCCCGCCGCTGACCACCATGAGCGTGGAGGTGCACCAGTACGGGGTGCTGGTCGCCGAATCGGTGCTGGAGCTCCTCGACGGGGTGCCGGTGGCCGAGCGGTGGTCCCCCACCGCGCGGTGCGTGCCCCGGGGCAGCACCGCCCGGTGCGCCGTCCCGTCCACCACGGCGTAGCCGGCACCGCGTCGGAACGCGGAAACCTCCGGGGAGGGAGCCCACAGGGGCCTCCTCCCCGGAGGTCGTCGACCCGGGCGGACGAGGGCCCGCCCGGAGCCGGCGCCGGCGATGTCAGTGGCCGCCGCCGTTGTGGCCGCCGCCGTTGTGGCCGCCGCGGTGGTCGTCCCTCTTACCGCCGTCGTGGCCGCCGCGGTGGTCGTCCTTCTTGCCGCCGTCGTGCTTCTTGTCGTGGTCCTTCTTCTCGTAGTGGTGGCGGCCGAAGTCGTTGATGCAGACGTTCCCGAACGCCGGGTTCAGCACGCCGATGACGTCGACGGTGTTGCCGCAGGCGTTGATCGGGATGTTGATCGGCACCTGAATGACGTTGCCGGAGACGACGCCGGGGTTGCCGGCGGCGATGCCCTGGGCCCCGTCGTAGGCGGAGGAGCTCCCGGCGGAACCGACCAGGACGGCACCGGCAGCGGCCGTCACGGCGGCAGCCTTGGCAATACGCGACATGGAAAGTCACTCCTTATAGCGAACATTCGCCCAACCGCCGGCCGACGGCGGTGGTGCCGTGACCAACGCCCGATCCGCCCATAGGTCACCACGATTAGGCCGAATGGTGATCGAGCCCGTCGTTTCGCCCCCTTGGCTCCCGCCGTTTCGCGGGGAGACCCCCGGGTACCGGAATCCGGCCGAAGCCGATCGAGGAGGTTCGATGAGCACGCAGGACGAATCCGCCGCCCGGGTCGCCGTGATCACGGGAGCGGACTCGGGAATCGGCCGCGCCACCGCCGTGCGCCTGGCCGAGCGGGGGATGGACATCGGCATCACCTGGCACGAGGACGAGAAGGGCGCGCGGGAGACGGCGGAGGAGGTGCGGGCCCACGGTCGCCGGGCCGCGATCGAGCGGATGGACCTCACCGAACTGCCCGGCGCCGCGGACGCGGTGGACCGGCTCGCCCGCGAGCTGGGCAGGATCGACGTCCTGGTCAACAACGCCGGGACGGGCACCGCCACCCCCTTCCTCGACCTCGACTTCGACACCGTCCGCCGAGTGCTGGACGTCGACCTCCTCGGGCCCTTCCTGTGCGGACAGCACGCCGCCCGCCACATGATCCGGCAGGGGAGCGGGGGCAGGATCGTCAACGTCACCAGCGTCCACGAGCACCAGCCGCGAGTGGGCGCCGCCCCCTACTGCGCCGCCAAGGGCGGACTCGGGCTGCTCACCCAGGTCATGGCGCTGGAACTGGCCGCGGAGGGCATCACCGTCAACGCCGTCGCGCCGGGCGAGATCGCCACCCCGATGACCGGCCAGGAGGACACCGACGTCCGCACCGAGCCCCGACCCGGAATCCCTGCGGGCCGGCCCGGCGACGCCCGCGAGGTGGCCGCCGTGATCGCCTTCCTCACGGAGGAGGACGCCGCCTACGTCACCGGCGCGTCGTGGGCGGTCGACGGCGGGATGCTGAGGATGGGCCCGCAGGCCGGCTCCCACCTGCCGGACGACTCCTGGCGCCGCCCCTGACCGGCTGCCCACCGACGGCCGTTGCTCCGGTTGGTGGGCACCGGTTTTCCAGCGGCGGCGCGAACAGGCAGCATCGGTGTCCCGAGAGGAGACCGTCCGCGACCCCCTCCCGGAACCCGACCAACCCTTCACGAGCCGTCGGCTCGAACGAGACACAGTGTGGTGATCGGCAGTGACGGAGACCGCGCGCGTGCCGCAGGGCGCCCCCTGCTGGGTCACCTTGCTGGCTCCCCATCTGGAGGCCGCCCGGCACTTCTACGGAGAGCTGCTGGGCTGGCACTACCGGCCGGGTTCGCAGGGGCTCGGCCCCTACGAGGTCGCCCTCTCCGAGGGGGTGCCGGTCGCCGGTCTGGGCGAGGCGCGGGACAGCCTGCGGGCCTTCGCCGCCTGGACCGCGTACTTCGCCGCCGACAGCGTCGACGTCGTCGCCGGGCGGGTGCGGGAACGCGGCGCCACCGTCGCCGTGGGCCCGGTCAGGTTCGGGGCGGGCCGCGTGGCGTGGGCGGCCGACCCGGCGGGAGCGGTCTTCGGCATCTGGGAGGGAGCGGCGACCCCGGGGTGGCGGGTGGGCGGCAGGGTCAACGGACCGGCCTGGCTGGAGCTGATGACCCGCGACGCCTTCGCGGCGGCCCTCTTCTACGGCGAGGTGTTCGGCTGGGACCTGGCCGATCCCGATCGCTACGACATCCGCTACGAACACGACCGGGTGATCCTGCGCATCGACAAGGAGACCGTGGCGGGGCTGAGCGGAGGAGCGGTGGAGGACGCGCCCGACCCGCGGATCAGGCCCCACTGGCACGTCCACTTCCGCGTCGAGGACGTCGAGGCGTCGGCGGCGAAGGCGGCGTCCCTGGGCGCCGAGGTGGTGTCGCCCCCCGCCGAGTCGCCGACGGGGCGGCTGGCGGTGATCCGTGACCCGCAGGGCGCCCTGTTCTCCATCGAGAGCGCCGGGGCGTGAGGGACGGCGCGCCCGGTCCTCCCGCCCCAGGGGCCCTGCGCGGAGCGCGAGCCCCCGGAAGGGGTCTCGGCGGGAGACCGGCGGGAGGACCTCAGCGGGATGCCTCGGCCAGGGCGTCGGCGTTCCGCCGACGGTCCGCCCCGGGCTCCAGGTGGTACACCGCGAAGGCGCGGCGGATGACCGGCTGCGCCACGTTGCGCACCCGTACCCCGCCGCTGGTCAGACCGCGTTCGGTGCCCGCGTGCGCGTGTCCGTGGACGAACAGGTCGGCGCCGGCCGTGTCCACGGCCTCCGCCAGCAGGTAGCTGCCCAGGAAGGGGTAGATCTCCAGCGGCTCTCCGGCGAGCGTGTCGGGCACCGGGGAGAAGTGCGTCAGGGCGACGCGCACGGCGCACCCCTGGTCCCGCAGCTCCTCCAAGGAGGTCCGCAGACCCTCCGCGCAGTGCCGGCTGTGGCGCATGAAGTCCTTCATCACCCGCTCGCCGAACTCGCTGCCGCTGCGCCCGGCGAACCCTCCGCCGAAGCCCTTGGTGCCGGCGACCCCGACGGCGGTCCCGTCCACGTCGACGACCGTGCCCTCGCCCTCCAGGACGGTCACGCCCGCCTCGCGCAGGACGGCGGTGACCTCCTCCGGCCGCTCGTCCTGGTGGTCGTGGTTGCCCAGGACGGCGATCACCGGCACCGGGAGCCCGGCCACCTCGTCGGCGACGACCCGGGCCTCCTCCGGGGTGCCGTGGCGGGTCAGGTCCCCGGCCAGCAGCAGGAGATCGGCGCACTCGTGCAGGGTCTCGAAGGCCGGACGGAGCACCCCCCTGCTGTCCGGGCCCATGTGGATGTCACCGACGGCTGCGATGCGGATCATGCGAGTTCCTCCGAGCGGTCGGGGGCCGTGGAGTCGGCCACGACGATGTCGGTCCGTACCGGCACACCGGCCAGTTCCTCCCGCACGACGCGCTCGATGGTCTCGCGGCACTCGGTGGTGGGGGCGGTGCCGGTGACCACCACCGTGTCGCCGCGGGCCTCGATGCGCATGCCCTGCTCGGCGATCTCCTCGTGGACGAGCCGTTCCTGGAGGTGGCCGATGCGGTACTCGATGGCGACGGCGCCTTCAGCGGGGTCCGTCCGGCGGTTCTCACGGTCCGTCATGGGAGTCCTCCTCCGGTTCGATGACCTGCAGGCGCTCCAGCAGGTACAGGAAGGCGGCGGGCATCGGGTCCGACCCGCACTCGCGCCGCACCCGGGCCCAGTCGACCTTCTCCCGCAGGGCCCGCGCGATCGGCAGGACGGCGCCGAAGTCGCAGTGGTGCTCGGTGAAGGCGTTCAGCAGACTGGCGACCAGATCGGTCACGGCCAGGACGGGCATGTGGACCGACTCCACGGGAAGCTGGTCGGCCCGCTCCAGCAGCTCACGGGTCACCGGCTGGTGTGCCAGCTCGAAGATCAGGTCGATGTCCTCGCCCAGGCACTTCGCCTTGAGCAGCCAGTCCTCCGGAGGCGTGTAGACCTCCAGCCCCGCCTTGCGCAGCGTGGCGGCCACCGCCTCGGCGTCCTCGGGGAGGATGCAGAAGTCGGCGTCGTGCTGCAGGTTGTCCGGGCCGCCGTGCGCGTAGACGGCGACACTGCCCGCCAGGGCGAAGGGGTGCCCTCCGGCCTTGAGCAGGGTGGCCACCTGCTTGGTGGCCTCCAGGATGGCCTGGGTGCGGTTCGGGGGCAGTTCCCCGAGGCCCTCGCCGGGCTCCCGGCGGTCCCGCCCGCCGCCGGGTGCGGCCGCCGAGCGGGGTCCGGGCGGTGCGCTCCGCCCCGCCGGTGCCGTCTCGCCCGGGTGCTCCGTCACAGTCACTCCGATCTCCACGTCGTCTCGTCGTTCCCCGCCACCGGGTCGCCGTGTCGGCCGCGTCGGCCGCGTCGCGGTGTCGCGTGCGCGGCGGCGTGCCGACTCTCGGGCGCCCGGCCGGGTTCTTCCGGCGTTCGGCCGGCAGGTCCGGCGGCCTTCCACGAGAGCACCGGTACCCGCCGTCGGCGGTTCGATACCGTTCGATACCGGTGGATGCCGGTGGTGTGGGCCTCGCGAGGCGGTTCCGGACGGATCGGGCGGCGGCTCGGCCACGGGCCCGGGAACGGCTCGGGGTCAGACGACGGTCGGCGCGATGCGCCGCAACTCCTCCAACGCGGCCGCGACGGCGGGGTGCTCGTGTCCGCCGCGGCGGGTGCAGGTGAGCAGTCTGCGGGTGGGGTTCCCGGCGCAGGACACGCGGACGACGGGCAGGTGGGGCGGGAGGTGCGCCAGGCGCGGCACGAGCGCCACACCGAGCCGGTGCGCGACGAGCGTGGCGATCGCGTCCCAGGCCAGCGCGTGGTGCGCGATCGCCGGCGTGAACCCGGCCGCGCCGCACGCGGTGAGGGTGTGCGCGTGACAGGTGCTGCCGGGCAGCGGGACGATCCAGCCCTCGCCGGCCGCATCGGCCAGGTCCACCTGCCGTAGGCGGGCGAGTGGGTGGTCGTCGGGGACGACGAGGTCGAAGGGGTCGTCCAACAGCGGCCGTTGGTCGAACCGCGCGTCGTTCGGGGGCGGGGTGTCCGAGGCGGCCTCGACGATCGCGAGGTCGGCCTCCCGCTCGAAGAGCAGGTCGAAGCTGTCGCGCAACTCCGTCTCGACGATCCGCACGGTCAGCCGGGGCCGGCTGGTGCGCAGTGCCGCCGCCAGCGGGGCGAGCAGCGTGGACACGGCGACGGGGAATCCGCACACCCGCAGTGGACCCGCCGGTTCGTCGCCCTGCGCGCGCAGCTCGATCTCCGCCTGTTCCCAGCGCGCCTCGATCGCGTCGGCATGAGCCAGCAGGGTCCGCGCGGCGGGAGTGAGCCGCACCCGGCGGCCGTGCGGCTCCAGCAGGTCGACGCCCAGTTCGCGGCCGAGCTGCCGGATCTGCTGGGAGGCGGCCGACGGCGTGAAGTGCAGGGCCCGCGCGGCGGCGGTGACCGTTCCGTAGTGAGCCACCGCCCTGAGGACACGGAGGCGACGCAGATCAATCATGTAGCCCACGCTTAACAGTTGGGTTCGGAAAGTCAACCTGGACATGGAGGGTGCGAGACCTCGACCCTGGTCGGTGACGGCGGCCGAGAAGCGCCGGAGAAGCGTGAGAATCGGAGGAAGCGAATGACGAGCCAGTGCCCGCACTGCGGATGGCCGGACGCCCGACCGATCAAGGTGGTCTCCCGGCACTCCACCTCCACCGGGCAGACGGTGTGGACCCGGTGCGCCTGCGGCTCGCTGCAGATGCGGGTCGTGGACGAGGCGGGGGCCCGGATCGCCGTGCGCGGACGCCCGGACCCTCGCGGTCCGGTGGCGGACCGGCCCGTTCCGGCCCCCGCCCCGTGAACGGGCGCCGTCGTCCGCGGTCACCGGCGCACGGGTGCCGCGCTCGTCGGGCGCGGCACCCGTCGCGCTCAGGGGCGCGTCGCCTCCGACGGGGGGTGTCACACGCCGCCAGGACGGGGCCGACGAGGGCCGAGACGAGCAACGCCGCGGTCGCTCCGCCGGCGAGGAGGACTCCGGACATGACTCTCCAATCGTCCGTCGCGGACACGGCGGAGGGGAGCGGTGCCGACTCCGCCGGTCCACGGGTGGGGAGGTGCGGATGGTGCCGTTCGAACTCCTCGACCCCCGTGGGCGGGCGTGGGCGGACTCCGCGGCGGAGGCGGCCGGGCAGCCACTCGGTGGTGGACGCGGTCGTCGAAGCCTCGTGTCCGCGCGGGCGCGCCGGTCGGGTCGCGGGCGGGGACGGCGCCCTCGACCGCGCGACCGCGTCCGTGCCCCGACGCGCCCCCATGGAGCGGCGCTTTCCGGGAAGACGGGGAGGAGACCCCTCGCCGACCCGGAGGTGCACACCGGATGACACGATCCGTCAGATCATCTTCCTCGTCCCGGTTGCCCACCCTCCTCCTCGTTCCGGCGATCCTGGTGCTGTCGGTGGCCGGAGTCCTGTTGGCGGGCCAACTCCGCCTCTTACCGGAGAAGTTGAACCCCTTCGCCACCCGTACCGAGGACCGCACCGGCCCCGCGCTGCTGAAGTCCCTGAATGACATGAGCCGTTACGAGGGCGCCTCCGGCACCTTCCAGGTCGTCGTGGACCTGGAGAAGGACGCGAAGTTCCTGCCGGACGCGGTGCGCGGCAGCCGCACGCTGTTCGTCGGCACGGGCGGTGTCGGCGCCTACGTGGACCTCGGCGGCCTCGACGAGGACGCCGTCACGGTCTCGGACGACCGCAGGAGCGCGACGATCAGGCTGCCGCGCGCCCGACTGGAGAAGCCCGCGCTGGACGTCGAGCGCTCGTACGCCGTGACCAAGGAACGCGGACTGCTCGACCGGCTCGGCGACTTCTTCTCCGACAACCCGGGCGACGAGCGCGAGGTGCACCGCCTCGCCGTGCGACGCATCGAGGAGGCGGCACGGGAGAGCGGCCTGACGGCGCGCGCCGAGCGGAACACCGAGGAGATGCTGGAGAACCTGCTGCGATCCCTGGGCTTCGAGCGGATCTCCGTGGTCTTCGAACGGCCCGACGGGCGGGGCTGAGCGGACACCGGCGACGAGCGGGGGAGGGGCCGGAGCGCACGAGGAGAGGCGGCGCGGAAGGCGGACACGCCTGTTCCCCGGAGACCGCCTCCCCGATATCGTGCCGACCGGCCGGTGGGAAACGGATGCCCGGCCCGGTCGCCGACCGGTCGTCTCCCGAGGAGGAATCCCATGCCGCGTGCCCTGTCCAACGGGATGGAGCTGGAGTACGACACCTTCGGCGACCCGTCCCGTCCGACCGTGCTGCTGATCATGGGGCTGGGCACGCAGATGACCGCCTGGCGACCGGAGTTCTGCCGGGCCGTCGCCGAGCGGGGCTTCCACGTCGTCCGCTACGACAACCGCGACTGCGGCCTGTCCACGTTCCTCGACGACTGCCCGACGCCGGACATCAGGGCCGTTCTGGCGGGCGACACCTCCACGGTGCCCTACCTCATCGCCGACATGGCCCGGGACGCCGTGGGACTGCTCGACGCCCTGGGCGTCGAGGCCGCGCACGTCGTCGGCGCCTCGATGGGCGGCATGATCGCCCAGCAGTTCGCGATCGACCACCCGGACCGGGTGCTCTCGCTGTGCTCGATCATGTCCACCACCGGGGCGCGCTCGGTGGGCAGGGCCACCTCGGAGGCCCTGGCCGCGCTCACCGCACCGCCGCCCGGCAGCCGGGAGGAGGCCGTCGAGCGGGCCGTCCGTTCCGCCGCCGTCATAGGCTCCCCCGCCTATCCGACCCCCGACGAGGAACTGCGCGAACGGGCGGCCGCCGCCTACGATCGCTCCCACCGGCCCGAGGGCTTCGTCCGTCAGTACGCCGCGATCCTGGCCTCGCCCGACCGCACGCCGCACCTGCGTGCCGTCACGGTTCCGACGCTGGTCGTCCACGGCGCCGACGATCCCCTCATCGACCGCGACGGCGGCGAGGCGACCGCCGCCGCCGTGCCCGACGCCGAACTGGTGGTGCTCCCCGGCATGGGACACGACCTCCCCGAACCGCTCTGGCCCACCATCGTCGACGCCGTGGCCCGCAACGCGGCCCGCGCCGCCGGCCCCGTCGCGGACGCCTCCACGCCCTCGGGAACCGGCGCATGACGAGCCTCGCCGGCCGGTCGATCGCGGTGGCGGAGGCCGTCTCTCGACCCTGACACCGTGTGAGGCGCTCGACCGGGAAGCACCACGGTCACCACCGGAGACTTCGCCAAGCACGGCCCGTGTCGATCCGCATGCCGCGGCACTACGACGGCACCACGACGGCACCACGAAGCGATCGGACCGCTGCGCCCTGTCCGGACCGACCCGGCCGGCGGCCACCGCTCGGCCGGGTACGCGCGGGAACTGTGCCCGGAGTGCCCCGAGGGCACCGCCGCACGGGTGACCGAACTCCGGGAGCCGATCGCCCCCGCATGATCAAACCTGCCTGATCAAACCTGCCTGATCGCACCCGCCTGATCCGCCCGGCGCGTCCGACCCGCTCCCCACCACGACCGGGCCGGACACGCCGGCGCTCTCGGCCCTCATCCCTCGACGCCGGTGGCGTGGTGGGCGGCGCCGACGGGCTTGGACTCGGGGGAGCCACGCTGCCGCAGGTAGACGGAGAGGATGGCCATGGAGGCCACCGCGAGCAGTTCGGACTGCCAGTTCTGCAGGGTGCGGGACCAGAAGTCGGCGGAGGTCAGATACCGGGACCAGCCGATGGGGTCCTGGAGTTGCCGCAGTTGCTGTTCGTTGTAGGCGGCCACGCCGGTGACGGACTGGGCCAGCCAGGTGAGGAGAAAGATCCCGCCCATCACCAGGCCCAGGGAGCGGGAGTACACCAGGCCCCGCAGGCCGGGAGCGGCGGCCCAGCGGGGGGAGTCGGCACGGGCGTGAGCGCCGACCCTCTGGTCCTCGTCGGACTCGGTGCCGACCCTGTGGAGTTCCTTGGACTCGGGGGAGCCGCGTTGCACCAGCCAGACGGTGCCGAAGACGTAGAGGAAGAACTGCAGGTACTCCGACTGCCAGTTCTCGGTGACGTCCACGGCGAAGTCCGAGGAGGTCACGTAGGAACCGAAGGAGACCGGTTCCAGCCCCTCGGAGACCAGTTGGGCGTTGAACTCCGCCCGCCCGGCGAACGCCTGGGCCACCAGGACGACCAGGAAGCCGGTCAGGAAGGCCAGGGTCAGGCCGTTGTCGTGGAGGAAGCCGAGCACCGGGCCGCGGCGCCCGCGTCGGTTTCCACGTCGGCTCTCCCGCCGGGCGGGCCGGTCGCTCATCGCTGGGTCAGCCCGATCGCGATGAAGTACGCCGATCCGGCCAGCACCACCAGCAGGCACAGCGTGAACAGCGTCCTCACCTCTCCTCACCCGCCCTTGACCCGGCACCGATACGGCTGCCCGGGGCGGGGGACGCAGCCCGCGGCGACGACCTTCCACCCGGTGGAGAACCGGGACAGGAACAGAGTGTCGCCCTCGAACCTCGCCATGGCCCGCAGGCCGTGGACGTCGACCTCCCGCACCGGGCCGACGGTGGACAACCGCTGTTCGACCACCGCCTTGTCGCAGGTGGTCCCCTCGGAGCGCGCCAACTCCTCCCTCGTCCCGCGGGCCAGCAGGGCGCACATCGCGGTGCCGTCGCCGGACCGTGCCGCCTCGGCGAAGGAGGACGCCACCGCCGAGGCGCCGTCGATCCGTTCCCGAGGCGCCCCGCAGCCGCAGGCCGTCGCCACGACCACGACGGCCGCCAGCACCAGTCGGACGCGCCGGGCCGGCCCCGTCGAGCCCACCGTGGTCGCTCCTGTCACGGCCAGGAGGACTCGCTCCGCGGCACCACGACCAACTCGGACATCACACTGCCCTCGGGCACCGACAACGCGCACATGACCGCGTCGGCCACCACGTCCGGGCTCTGCAGCTTGGAGGTGTCGGCGTCGGGGAAGCGCTCGGTCACGAACGGGGTCTCCATGCCGCCCGCGATCACCCCGGTGACCCCGATGCCGGGGCAGTCGCGCTGCGCCTCCTTGAAGAGGGTGTGGGTGAAGGCGCGCAGCCCGGACTTGCCTGCCGAGTAGGGGCCCGCCTCGGTCCAGGTCCGGTTCGACGCCGTGGAGAGGATGTTGACGATGTGTCCGCCGCCGCGGGCCACCATGCGCCGGTAGGCCTCCAGACACAGGTACATCGGGCCCAGCAGATTGGTGGAGATCACCCGGGTGACCTCCTCGGCGGACAGGTGCTCGATCGGTTTGGAGACGTCCACGGCGGCGTTGTTGACCAGGACGTCCAGCGGCCACGGGGCCTCGTCCAACGAGCGGAAGGCCGCCGCGACCGCATCGGAATCGCGGACGTCCAGCCCCAGGAAGCGGACGTCCGTGCCCTCCTCCTCGCTCAGTCGGGCGCAGAACTTCTCGCCCTCCTCGCGCCGTACGTCCACCACCCGCACCGCCGCCCCGGCGCGTGCCAGGCGGCGGGTGATGGACGCGCCCAGACCACGGGCGCCTCCCGTCACCAGCGCGCGTCTGCCCGTCAGGTCCACATGCGCGGAACCGCCCACGGCGTTCCCTCCTTCGCTCGGCCGCCCCGGCCGCCGGGAACCCACCGTGTGCGGGGAGGTAGCGGGCGGGGCCGGGGGCGGGATCGCTGCCCCGCCCGAACTGCCCCGGCGACGGGCGCGGAAACGGCCGGGCACCCGAGTGCGGAGGAACGAACCTCCGGCCGACCCCGAAAGGTCGGCCGGACGGGTGAGGGGGTGGCCCCGCCGGGTCGCCCGGCGGTCGCCGTCACCCCTGGGCGGCGGTCTGCTCCGGCGCGGCGGCCATGTCCATGTGGAAAACCTCCCACAGGTGGCCGTCGGGGTCCTGGAAGCTGCGCGTGTACATGAAGCCCTGGTCGGCGGGCTCGTTCGCGGGCGACCCCCCGGAGGCCAGGGCCTTGTCGGCCATCCTGTCGACCTCCTCCCTGCTGTCCAGGCTCAGCGCCAGGATGGCCTCGGTGCCGACGGAGGCGTCCGCGACCTTCTTGTTGGTGAAGGACGCGAAGAACGGCTCGGTCAGCAACATGGCGTAGACGCCCTCGTCGATGACGAGGCAGCCGGCGTTGTCGTCCGTGAACCGCGGATCGAAGGAGAAGCCGAGCGAGGTGAAGAAGTCGGTCGACCGCTTCAGGTTCTTCACGGGCAGGTTGACGAAGAGGTTCTTCGACACGATGGCCTCTTTTCCGGGGTTTGTGCTGTTTCAGCGGTTCCAGTGGTTCCAGTGGTTTCGGCGGTCTCCGCGTCCTTCACGGTCGCCGCCGGTCGTGGGCCGTCGTTCCGGTGGTTCCACCGCTCCCTCCGGCGGGCCGCCGGCGCCTCGGAGCGTCGGCTCGGGGCCCGCGGTACCGGGAAGCGGCCCGTCCACCCGTACACGGGGTGGACGACGCGGCGGCGGAGAACTCATCGGTCCACCACGCCGCTCTCCGCACCGGGCCCGCGCGGCGCCGTCGATGTCACCGTCCGTACCGGTGACCGTGCGGGTGGCGACGGGCCGCGATGAGTTTCGACCGTCCCGCTGGTCCTTCCTGACGACGCCCACCACAGGAGGTCGGCCTTGGCCGCTCACGAGGAACCGCGGCACGAGGAACCGCGGACAGCCCGCCCGGAGGAGGCGCGCCGGCCGCGTCCGGAGTCGGCCGGGCTCGTGTTCGCCGTGCGCGGGCCGATCACCCGTGCCGACATCCCCCCACTGTGCGAACGTCTGCGCCGCCTGCTGCGCGACACCGGAACCGACCCGGTCACCGTGGACGTGGGGGAGTGCTCCACCGCGGACCTGGTCACGGTCGAGGCCCTGGCCCGGCTGCGACTCACCGCACGCAGGCTGGGCCGCCGGATCCGGTTGGGCCACGCCGACGCCGACCTGCGGCGTCTCCTCGCCTGGACGGGGCTGGACGAGGAGGCGTGCGACGCCACCGGGCCGGAACCGGCCCGCTCAGCGGGGATCGAGCCGCGGGGGCAGCCCGAACAGCGGAAACAGTCCGGCGGTGTCCAGGAACGAGACGATCCCGGTGACCCGCCCCCGTGACACCTCGACGACCTGCAGCGCCCACGGGGTGAGACCACCGTCCGGAGCGGGCCGGTACTGGCCGAACCCCTGGCAGCCGTTCGCCGCGACCGGAACCAGCCGTGACCCCCGACAGCCGGCGCCGTACCCGGTGAGCCACGCCCGGATGTCGGCGTGGCCGCGCAGCCACAGCTCGTAGGGCGGCATCGACAGGGTGGCGTCGTCGTGCAACACCGAGGTCAGCGCGTCGAGATCGTACGCCTCGAAGGCGCTGACGTAGCGGGCCAGGAGGGCCCGCTGCCCCTCGTCCATCGCGTCCACCCCGCCGTCGGCGGTGATGTCGCTCGACGCCAGCGTCGCCCGCGCTCGCTGGAGCGCGCTGTTGACCGAGGCCACCGTGGTGTCCAGCAGCTCGGCGACCTCGCTCGCCCGCCAGCTCAGCACCTCGCGCAGGATCAGCACCGCCCGCTGCCGGGGCGCGAGGTGTTGCAGCACCGCGACGAACGCCAGCCGCACCGACTCCCGTGCCACGGCCGTCTCGGCCGGATCGCCGCCCTCCGGCAGGACCCGACCGTCGGGCATCGGCTCGATCCAGCAGGCTTCGGGCAGGGCCGGCCCCGGGGGCAGGTCCGCACCGCCCGGAGACGACAGGTCCATGGGGCGGGCGCGACGTTGGCTGCCCCCGAGCATGTCCAGGCACACGTTGGTGGCGATGCGGTACAGCCACGACCGCAGCGAGGACCGGCCCTCGAACCGCTCCAGACCACGCCAGGCCCGCACCATCGTCTCCTGGACGGCGTCCTCCGCTTCGAAGGCCGACCCCAGCATCCGGTAGCAGTAGCCCGTCAGTTCCCTCCGGTACCGCTCCAGCTCGCCTTCCGCCGACTCGCGCGTCGCCGTGCTCCTCGCACTCTCCGTCGTCGCGACGTCACCCATCGAGTCCCCCTGTGAGAGCCTGACCGTGCCCGGCCGCCTCCTCGCGACCGACCCACTCCCAGCAAACCACCGCCCACCGACAATCGCCCCCGGAAGCGGGCCACCCCCGGCCGGACGCGCCGGGCACCCGGCGCCCTACCGGCGGCGGCGACGGCTGCGGGGCAGCCGGAACCGGCGCCTGAGCTCGTAGAGCATCGGATGCCGGTCCCGTTCCTCGCGGGTGTAGCGGTCGAGTTCCTCGGCCAGACGAGTGGAGCGCTTCTCCACGTCCAGCTCGTCCAGCAGCCGGTCGATCTCGGCCAGCAGCGCGCCCTGCAGGTGCCACTGGCGCGGGTGCCGCTTGACGCGGCCGAGCAGCAGGTGCGCGACCTTCTCACGGCCGGCGCGGCCCGCTTCCAGCTCGCGGGCCAGCCGCTCCTCCGCCTCCTCGGAACTGCCGCTGCTGGGGCTGGTGACCAGGACGGCGAAGTTGCGCACCGTCTCGGCCAGGTGCCCGAACAGCTTCTCCAGCGCCTCGGCGACGTCCGGGGGGAACAGCGGTTCGTCCTGGCGGTGCGTGGCCAGGTCGGTCAGGGTCCGCGACACCGACCTCAGCACGGAGGTGCAGATCTCCAGGGTGTCCAGACCGGTCCGCAGCACGACCCGGGAGAGCAGGGGCTCCTTCACCCGGGGGTTGAGGCGCAGGCTCTCCTCGGCCTGGACGAGGGCGCGGTCGACCAGCGCGATGTCGTTGTCCAACCGCCGGGCCTCCTGGAGCCGGGCGGCGGCGCGGTGCACCGGGGTGTGGGCGCCCGGCGACTCGCCCAGGTGCAGCAGCAGCCGCCGCATCCGCCCCGCCAGGTCCAACAGCGCCTCCTCGGCGGGTTGGACCCACACCGGGGGAACGAAGAGGAAGTTGAACAGGAACCCGACCGCCGCGCCGATCAGGGTCTCCAGCACCCGAGCCAGCGCCAGGTCGGTCGCCTGGGCCACCCCCAGCACCAGCATGGCGCTGATCGCCACCTCGTTGATGAAGTCGCCCGCCCGCACCAGGTGGCCGACGGCCAGGGAGGTGAGGATGAGCAGGCCCAGGCTCCACCAGCTCAGACCCACCAGGGAACTGAAGAGGACGGCGACCGTGACCCCCGCCACCACCGAGTTGACCCGGGTGATGCCGCTGGTGATGGTGGCGTAGAGAGTGACCTGGACGACCAGCAGCGCGGTCAGCGGGGCCAGCAGCGGCGCCTTGGTCTCGAGCAGCCACAGGGCGGCCACGTAGGAGAGCGTGGCGGCGGCGGTGGCGCGGAGCGCCTGGACGACGGCCGGTTCCCTGCGTCGCCTGACCAACTGGGCCACGGGTGCGGGGACGTCAGGCACGTTCGGACCCTTCCCGTCCGGAGCGGATCGACACCGGATGTCCTCCCAACCTCTACACGATCTTCCGTCCCTTATCGCAGTGCCCGGACGGCCGCGCCGAACACCAGGGGGAAACGGGAGGCCACCGGCACCACCAGGCGCGCCGTGCGTTCGTGTCCGCTCGCGCGCACCAGTGCCCCGGTCAACAGGCGGTGACGGCGCGACAGACGGCGCCAGGCGGCCTCGTACGCGGCGGGCCGGCCCGCCGCCAGGCAGCGCACCGCCGCCCGCGCCGACGCCACGGCCAGCGCGACGCCCTCGCCGGTGAGCGCGTCGACGTAGCCCGCCGCGTCGCCGACCAGCAGCACCCGGCCCGCCACCCGGCCGCGCACCCGCTGCCGCATCGGCCCCGCGCCCCGCACGGGACCGGCCGCCGGACCGGACAGCAGCGGGAGCAGGTGGGGGAAGCGCTCCAGATGGGCGTCGAACCCGAGGCGTTCGGTGCTGAGCACCGCGACCCCCAGCAACTCCCGCCCGACCGGCGTCACGTACGCCTCCCCGCGCGCGGACCAGTGCACCTCGACGAAGTCCGTCCACGGCGCGACGCGGTAGTGGCGGCGCAACCCGTACCGCCGCGCCCCGTGCCACCGTCCCTGGAGCCCCAGGGCCCGACGGACGGGGGAGTGGAGACCGTCGGCGGCGATCATCCAGCGGGCCCGCCATCCGGCGGCCAGCACCGCGTCGTCCTCCTGCCGCACGTCCCCGACCCGGCCGGGCACGATCCGCACGCCCAGCTCACGGGCCCGCAGCCACAGCGCCCGGTGGAGCCCGGTGCGGCGCACCCCCAGTCCGGGGCCGTCGGGGAAGGTCGCCCGGACCTCGTGGACGCCGTCGGTGTAGCGGATGCCGCGCAGCTCGCGGCCGCCCGCCGGGCCGAGGTCCACGCCGAGCTCCCGCAGGGCCCGCACCCCGCCGGGCATGACGCCCTCGCCGCACGCCTTGTCCACCGGCGCCTCGCGCGGCTCGACCACCACCGTCTCCATGCCCGCCAACGCCCCGCAGACCGCCGCCGCCAGCCCGGCCGGTCCGCCGCCCGCGATCAGCAGGTCGATCACGTCGCACCCGCCGGGGAGGCGGGGACCCCGGAGGGCGCCCGGGCCGCCGAGGCCAGGGCGGCGTCCTCACAGCGGACGCGGACGGCCAGCAGGGCCGCGTCGAGCACGGTGAAGACCACGGCGGTCACCCAGGCGCCGTGCACCAGGGGCAGGGCGACGCCCTCGGCGACCACCGCCGCGTAGTTGGGATGCCGCAGCAGGCGGTACGGCCCGGAGGCGACCGGGGGGAGTCCGGGAACGACGATCACCCGGGTGTTCCAGCGTGGTCCCAGCGTGCGGACGCACCACCAGCGCAGCGCCTGGGCGGCCGTCAGCACGGCGAGCATCGACCACCCCAGGGCGGGGTCGAAGGACCGTCCCGCCACCCACACCTCCACCGGAGCCCCGACGAGCAGGGCCGTGTGCAGGACCACCATCGCCGGGTAGTGCCCCCGGCCGTGCTCCACGCCGCCGCGGGCCGCGGCCCAGCGGGCGTTGCGCCGTGCCACGGCCAGCTCGGCGACCCGCTCGGCCCCGACGGCGAGCACCAACGCCGCGTACCAGAACACCCGCGCTCCCGCCTCCTCGCTCCGACCCCCGCCACCGCCGTCCCCCGCCGCCCGTCCCGCACAGCCCGTCCCCGCGGTCCGGCTCCTACCAGCGCAACAGGACCAGCTCCGAGCAGAAACCGGGCCCCATCGCGAGCAGCACGCCCGGCGCCCCGTCGCCGGGCGGACGCCGGGCGAGGGTGTCCCGCAGGACGTGCAGCACCGAGGCGGACGAGAGGTTGCCGATCCCCTCCAGGGAGCGCCAGGTGACCTCCAGCGCGCCGTCCGGCAGGTCGAGCGCCTCGTCCACCGCCTCCAGCACCCTCGGCCCGCCCGGATGGCACACCCAGACGGCCACGTCCTCCCGTTTCAGACCGTGGTCGCCGAGCAGGCCGTCGACGTCGTCGGCCAGGTACTCGCGCACGACCTTCGGCACGGAGGGGTCCAGCACCACCCGGAAGCCCGACCCGGTGACGTCCCACCCCATCACGTGCCCGGTGTCCGGGTAGAGGTGGGCGCGGGTGTCCACGACGGTCGGGCCGGGCGGGGCGGCACGCCGGGCGCCGCACAGCACCACGGCGGCGGCGCCGTCGCCGAACAGTCCGGTGGCGACCAGGTTCGCCGGGGAGGCGTCGCCGCGTTGGAAGGTCAGGGAGCACAACTCGACGCAGAGCAGGACGGCGACGTGGTCCGGCCGGCCGTGGAGGTGGTCGTGGAGCCGGGCGATGCCGGCCGCCCCCGCCACACAGCCCAGACCGAAGACGGGAAGGCGACGCACGTTCGGCCGCATGCCCAGGAGCCCGGCGATCCGGGCGTCCACGGACGGGGCGGCGACTCCGGTCACCGAGGTGAACATCAGCAGGTCCACGTCGCGCGGCGTCAGGCCGGCCGCCCGCAGCGCCCCCGAGACCGCCGCGGCCCCCAGCTCCACGGCGGCGGAGACGAAGACGTCGTTCGTCGTGCCGAAGTCCGCCGGCGCGGCGTAGTCCTCCAGCGGCAGCGTCGTGTGGCGGAAACGCACCCGCGCGTTGCGGTGGAGACGGTCCAGCGGGCGGCGGTCGGCGCCCTCGGGCAGACAGAGGCGGGCCACCAGGTCGGTGACCTCGCGCTGGCTGTACCGGTGCGGCGCCAGGACCGAGTGCACGGCGGCGATGCGGCTCATCGGCTTCCCGGATCGAGGGCTTGGGACACCTCCCGAATTACCTCCCCGGGGTGTGCCGCATGTCCCCCCGGGGCTTCTGCCACCCGTCCGGGCCACCCCGCACGCGCCGGACGGCTCCGACGGGCGGGACGGTCCCTACGCTCGGGAGGATGCGCCCCACGGACCGGACGCGTCCTCCCGTCGGCCCCTCGCGTCCCGCCGCACGCCCACCGGACCCCCACGTCCCGCCGCGCGCCCGCGGGCGCGGTGCCGTGCGCGCCGCGCGGTCGGCGGCGGCGCTGGCCCGGGCCTGCCATCCGCTCCCCACCGTCGCGGTGACGGTGCTGGTGACCGCGCTGGCCGCGTCGGCCGGACGTTCCGCGCCCGACTGCGTGCCGGTGGCCGCGGCGGTGCTCACCGGCCAGCTCTCGGTGGGCTGGTGCAACGACGCCGTCGACGCCCGTCGGGACCTCCGCGCCGGCCGGACGGACAAGCCGGTGGCCTCCGGCGCGGTCACCGCCCGCACGGTGTGGATCGCCGCCTGGACCGCCCTGGCCCTGTGCGTGCCGCTCTCGCTGGCCTGCGGCGCCCTCGCCGGCGCGGCGCACCTGGTCTTCGTGGCGGCGGGCTGGGCGTACGACCTCGGCGCGAAGTCCACCGTGTGGTCCTGGCTGCCGTACGCGGCGGGCTTCGGCGCCCTGCCCGCGTTCGTCGCCCTCGGCCTGCCCGGGCGCCCCTGGCCCGCCTGGTGGGCCACCGGCGCCGCCGCCCTGCTGGGGGTGGGCGCCCACCTGGCCGACGCCCTGCCGGACATCGGCGCGGACCTGCGCGCCGGCGTGCGGGGCCTGCCCCAGCGGATCGGCCCGCGGGGCGTGCGGCTGCTGGTGCCGCTGCCGCCCGCGGTGGCCACGGCCCTGCTGGTGCCGGCGCCGCCGGGCGCGGCGGGCGTCCTCGCCCGGACGGCCGTCGCCGTCGTCGTCGCCGCGGCCCTGGGCGGGGCGGTCGCCGCCGGAACGCGGACGGGACGGTCGAGGCCCCGGGGTCCCTTCACGGCGGTGGTCGCGGTCGCGGCGGTCGACGTGGCGCTGCTGTTGGGGCGTGGGGCCTCGATCGGGTGAGCCGACCGCCGTTCCGCACTGTTCCGCGCCGCGAGCGCGGAAGGGCGGAGAACGGCGCGGAAGAGTGGGGAAACGGTGCGGAACGGCACGGAGCCGCGCGGAACGGTGCGAACGGTGAAGGCACTGGTCGCGGCCCACCGTGTCGCTCTAGGTTGTGCTCCTGGTACGCACGTTCACACCATGCACGGCAGGAGAACCTCCCATGGCAGACGTCTCGCCCACCGCCGAGCGGCGGGTGCCCCCGCGGATCGACACCTTTCCTGGGCCGTGCCATCCGGCATCTGGCCGGCGAGGTGGGCATCCGGCAGTTCCTGGACATCGGCACCGGCCTGCCGACCGCCGACAACACCCACGAGATCGCGCAGCGCGTCGCCCCCGAGGCGCGGATCGTCTACGTCGACAACGACCCGCTGGTGCTGGCGCACGCCCGGGTCCTGCTCACCTCCACCCCCGAGGGCGTCACCGACTACCTCGACGCCGACCTGCACGACACCGACGCCATCCTGCGCGACGCGGCCCGGACCCTGGACTTCGACCGTCCCGTCGCGCTCATCCTCAGCGGCATCCTCGGCCACCTCGCCGACTACGAGGAGGCGCGGGCGATCGTGAAGCGGCTGGTGGACGCCCTGCCGTCGGGCAGCCATCTGGTGGTGTGCGACGGCACCGACACCGACGAGACCCTCAACGAGGCGCAGGAGCACCACAACGAGGGCGGCGCGTCCATGTACCACCTCCGCAGCCCCGAGCAGATCGCCGGGTTCTTCGACGGCCTGGAGCTGCTCGAACCCGGCGTGACGCCGTGCTCGCGCTGGCGTCCGGAGACCAGCACCACGGGCGTCCTCACGGAGGCGCACGCCTACAGCGGCGTGGGCCGCAAGCCGTAACCGCCCGGCGTTCCGCCGCCCTTCCGCACGGGCCGCGCGGTCGCCCACGCGCCGGACCGAACCCGTCCGACGCACGGGCGACCGCCCGCCCACGCGCCCCGTGTGACGCCCGCGCGCTCACTCGGCGTTCGACGCGCCGGTGCCGCGGTCGGTGTTGTGGTCGGTGTTGTGGTCGGTGTCGCGGTCGGAGGCCGGCCACACGTAGGGCAGGTCGTCCGGCACGTCCGGGAAGAGGGGACCGTAGTGGTCGGGGTCCTTGCGCAGCAGGGCGGACCGGTGGCTGCGGTGGAAGGCGGGGTCCCCGAGCCAGGGGGGCAGCTCGCCCGCTCGCGCCAGCTCCTTTTGGGAACGGGGGGAGGAGATGCCGGTCGCGTGCCGCAGGTCGGTCAGCATCGTCACCTCGCAGGTGTCGCTGCGGCCCGCCAGACGCCAGTGGCGGCAGATCTCCATGCCGTAGCGGACGAGGGCCTCCTCGTACCCCGCCCACATGCGGACGGCCGGGTGCCTGGCCCAGCCGTAGCCCGGCACGGTCAGGGCGCGCAGCACCTGGAGGGTCTCGACCCGTTGCTTCCCCAGCCGCCGCCAGTCGAGCACGTGGGCCGTCCCGGTGAAGTCGGGGAGCGGCAGGAACGTCTGCACGGTGTCCGGTCCGTTTCTCCGTTCCCCCCTCGGCGTTCCCCCTCGGCGCGGACTGCGATCATCGCAGTCCGCGCCCGGCCCCGCAGCCCGGGAGGCCCGGACGGGTGGCGTCCGGTCCCGGGTCACCTCCCCCGCTCGTCGACGACCCGGCGGATCTTGCCCACCGAGCGCTCCAGGGTCTCCGGCGCCACGATCTCGACGTCGACGGTGATGCCGATCCCGTCCTTGACGCCCCGCGCGATCGCGTCGGCCGCGGCCTCGCGCCCCTCGGGCCCGGCGCCGGGACGGGCCTCGACCCGTACCGTCATGTGGTCCATCCGGCCGCGACGGGTGAGCCGGATCTGGAAGTGCGGCGCCACGCCGGGGACCCGGAGGACGATCTCCTCGATCTGGGTCGGGAAGACGTTGACGCCGCGCAGGATGATCATGTCGTCGCTGCGGCCGGTGACCTTCTCCATGCGGCGGAAGGCGGGACGCGCGGTGCCGGGCAGCAACCGGGTCAGGTCACGGGTGCGGTAACGGACGATCGGAAGGGCCTCCTTGGTCAGGGAGGTGAACACCAGCTCGCCCTCCTCGCCGTCGGGCAGCACCTCGCCGGTGATCGGGTCGACGATCTCCGGGAGGAAGTGGTCCTCCCAGATGTGGAGGCCGTCCTTGGTCTCCACGCACTCCTGCGCCACGCCCGGACCCATCACCTCCGACAGGCCGTAGATGTCCACCGCGTGGAGCCCGGCGCGCTCCTCGATCTCGCGGCGCATCTCCTCCGTCCACGGCTCCGCGCCGAAGATGCCGATCTCCAGGGAGGAGGTGCGCGGATCGACGCCCTGCCGCTCGAACTCGTCCAGGAGGGTGAGCATGTAGGAGGGGGTGACCATGATGATCTCGGGCCGGAAGTCCTGGATCAGCCGCACCTGACGGGCCGTCATGCCGCCGGAGGCCGGAATGACGGTGCAGCCCGCCCGCTCGGCGCCGTAGTGGGCGCCGAGCCCGCCGGTGAACAGCCCGTACCCGTAGGCGACGTGCACCTTGTGACCGGGCCGGCCGCCCGCCGCCCGGATGGAGCGGGCCACCAGGTCCGCCCACACCGACAGGTCGCCCTCGGTGTAGCCGACCACGGTGGGGCGTCCGGTGGTGCCGCTGGAGGCGTGCAGGCGCCGCACCCGGGCCATGGGGACGGCGAACATGCCGTAGGGGTAGTTCTCGCGCAGGTCCGCCTTGGTGGTGAACGGGAACCGCGCCAGGTCCTCCGGGGAGCGACAGTCCTCCGGGGTGACGCCCGCCTCGTCGAACGCGCGCCGGTAGTGCTCCACGTTGTCGTAGGCGTGTCGCAGGGTGTGGCGGAGGCGCTCGACCTGGAGGGCCCTCAGTTCCTCGCGGCCCATGTGCTCGGCCGGGTCCGGGGGTTCCCCGGCCGGAGTCGGGGCCGGTCGGGGGGAGTGGGCCGCCGGGCCCGCGGGGAGCGTCTGATCGCTGATCACATGGTCTCCTTCCGACCGGAGAGGGCGCGGTCGCCGACGGTGCGGCTGCGCCCGCGGAACTCGGCTATCACCCGCTCGTCCCGCAGGACGGTCACGTCGTAGACGCCGTTGCGGCCGAACCGGGTGCGTTCCTCGGCGACGGCCACCAGCACGTCGCCCTCGTGGGCCGGGGCGACGAAGGTGACGTCCGCGCCGGCCGCCACGGTCACCGGGCCGTGGCTGTTGCAGGCGCAGGCGAAGGCGGTGTCGGCGAGCAGGAAGAGGTAGCCGCCGTGGGCGACACCGTGCCCGTTGACCATGGCTCCCGTCACCGTCATCCGCACGGCCGCCGTGCCGTCGCCAGCCCGGAGCAGCTCGATCCCCAGGCCCCGGGAGGCCCGGTCGGCGGCGAACATCAGATGAGCGGGGCCCTGGTCGGTGTCCGTGACCCGTGTCATGCGCCTCCACCATTTCCGTCGCGGGTTCCGTCGCGGGTTTCATCGCGGGTTGTGCCGATGCGCCGTCGGTCCGGCAGGGCGGCCGTGCACCTCCCTTGAGCCCGACCGACCATTCGGTTAGCGTTGCGGCGACGTCAGGTAATCCAACACCCGGACCGCCTGTCAAGGGGTGTGACGCCCACCCGGTACGGTCGGCGGCGGCCCGCGGGCGAAAGGCCCGCACGCCCCGGCCCCGGAAGGGTGCGACGGAGGCCGCGAGCGGCCCGGGGGCACGAGGAGACAGAAGGAGAAGGCATGGCAGCGGCACCGAGGACCGTCGGCGTGGTCGGCGGCGGACGCATGGGCGCGGGCATCGCCCAGTCCTTCGCGACGGCCGGCTCGGACGTGGTCGTCGTGGAGAGCGGACGGGAGGCGGCCGAGGCCGCCCGGGAGCGTGTCGCCGGCGGTCTGCGCCGGGCCGAGGAGCGGGGCAGGCTGGACGGACCGGCCGCGCGGGTGCTGGAGCGCGTCACCGTCACCGCCTCGGTGGACGACCTGCCGGCCGGCGCGGACCTGGTCGTCGAGGCCGTGCCCGAGGACGCCGCCCTCAAGGCCCGGATGTTGGCCGCCGCCGAGAAGGCGGTGGGCGATCGAACGGTGCTGGCCACCAACACCAGCTCCCTGTCGGTCACCGAACTCGCCTCCGCCCTGAACCGTCCGGAGCGGTTCCTGGGCATGCACTTCTTCAACCCCGTGCCGGCCTCCGCGCTGGTGGAGGTGGTCGTCACCGAGCGGACCGCCGAGGACACCGTGCGGGCGGCGCTGGAGTGGACCCACGCCCTGGGCAAGCGGGACGTCGTGGTGAAGGACTCGCCCGGCTTCGCCAGCAGCCGGCTGGGTGTGGCCCTGGGCCTGGAGGCGATCCGGATGGTCGAGGAGGGGGTCGCCGAACCCGAGGCCATCGACGCCGCGATGACCCTGGGCTACAAGCACCCGATGGGGCCGCTGCGCCTGACCGACCTGGTCGGCCTCGACGTGCGCCTGGCCATCGCCGAGTACCTCCACGACACCCTGGGCGAGAGGTTCGCACCGCCCCGGCTGCTGCGGGAGAAGGTCGCCCGCGGGGAACTGGGCCGCAAGACCGGGCAGGGCTTCTACACCTGGCGGGAATGACCCGGGCGGGGCCGGAACGACGCCCCGGCCCCGCGCCCGGCGAAACCGTCGCTGATCGCTGTCACACGGCGACCGAACGTGGCATTCTCTGGTGTCCGACGGTTCGTCGGCGCGGGGGATGCCACGGGGGAGGGGCGATCGGGTGGCGGACATCGGAACGAGCATGGGCATGCGGGGGCGGAACGGTGTCATGGCCCTCGTCGCCGAGTGTCTCGACCAGCCCCCCGGCACGGAACGGCCGGTGACGATGCTGGTCGGCCCGAGGGGGAGCGGCGCCAGCGAGGCACACGGCGCCATCATGGGCCGCTTCGGGGTGGACCACCCCTTCGCGTACCTCAACTTCTCCGCCGGCCAGGCGCTGTTACCCCGCTACGCCCTCGCCCTCATCGCCCGACAACTCGAGCGCAAGCTGCCGCAGTACCGTGTCTCGCGCTTCCCCCGTCTCACCCTCGGACTGCTCGCCTCGGACCGCGAACTGCGGATGACCACCCGCTCGGAGGGGCGGCGCGCCATCGCCCGGCAACTGGACCAGTTCCGGCAGCAGGCCGAGGACCGTTACGGCGACTACCTCGCCGCCTTCCTGGAGGTCGCGGGCAGCGCCCTGGGCGCCCCCAACGGCGCCCCCGCGGTGGTCTCCACCATCCTGCGGGACGCCGCCCGGGGCGGCGGACGCGGACTGCCGGGACGGCGTTCCGCCGGCACCCCCCAGTGGTTCGCCGACCACCCGCTGGTGCCCTCCCGGAACCCGTGGGACGCGCTGCTGGAACTCAACATGTGGCGGCACAGCGGCACCGAGCAGGAGAAGCGGAACCTCGACCGGGTGCTGTTCGCCGCCTTCCTCGACGACCTGCGCCACGCCACCACCCGCTGGTTCGCGCCCAACTCCCACCTGCTGCTGCTGGACAACTGCCACACCGACCACGGGCGGCTGTTCCTGGAACTGCTGATCGGCGCCCGCCGCGACGCCGCTCTGGCCGGCGCCCCCTGCGACCCGCTGACGGTGGTGGGCAGTTCCAACCGCTGGCTGGACAACTGGGGCTCGTCCTCGGGCGACCAGTGGCCCTGGCGGCTGCGCAGCCCCGACCGGGCCTCGCTCGCCGACTGGCGCGAGCGCCGCCCCGGCCACGACAGCGGCGACTCCTGGTGGTACCCGCTGCGGCTGCGCGACCTCACCCTCGACGAGGTGCGCACCGGCATCGAACTGACCTCGCCCCGGCACTCCGGCCTCGCGCCGTTCGTCTACCGGCTCACCCGCGGCCTGCCGGTGGCGGTGCGCCAGGTGATGGACGCCCTGGACCTGCCCAACGCGCCCGGTCGGGGCGGCGAGCTCGACCGGTGGCTGCGCTCCCTGCCCGGCCACCGGGTGCGCGACAGCCCGCACGCCACCCTGGCCGACGCGGCGCTCGACCACCTGCTGGAGGACTTCTCGCCCGCCCAACGCGAGGCGCTCACACGCTGCTCGGCCGCCCGCGACCTGGCCATGGGCATCCGCGTCCTGGGCGCCGTGACACCGGGCGGGGCCGAGGAGCCGCTCTTCAACGAGGTGCGTTCGCGGTGGCTGCTGGAACCGGACCGGAACGAGCCGCGCCTCCACCCGTGGCTGCGCAGGCTCCTGCTGTGGCGACTGGCCGCCGACCGGGGGGAGTGGGACGCCGTCCACGAACTGCTGGCCGACCACTTCGAGGCGGAGGGCAGGCCGGTGGAGGCGATGTACCACCGGCTGGCGGCGCACCGCGTCGACGAGGTGGTCGCCTATCTGACCGACCGTTTCCGCGACCGGACCGCCGCCGAGTGGATCGTCCTGTTGAACGCGATCACCTCCGCGCCCAACCCGCTCCCGTCCGACCGTCCGACGTTGGCGCTGCTGGGCGACCTCGCTCCTGAGGAGCCCGCGCGGTCGATCACCGACACCTCGGTGATCCGCGGTCTGGTGTGCGCGCGTTGGCTGTGGAGCGATCCGCTCGGCGACCCCGGGCTGCGACTGAACAGTGTGATAGCGGCCAGGTTCGACCGCCTGTCCGAGATGAGGGGGAGTGACATCGTGGCCCTGTACGACGAGGCCGAACGCTACCGCCACTGGCGCCACCCGCTGAGCGCCCCGGACGAGGGGTGAGGCGCGTGCCCGGACGCCGAATCTCCCTGCTGACCGTCAAACGCACCGCCACCGCGGCCGTGGTGCTGGCCGTCCTGGCCGGGGCGTCGATCCTCCTGTGGGACTGGCACACCGAGCGCAGTTCCCGGTGCGCCGACGGTGTGGTGAGGATGGGACCGACCGACGAGTGCGTCGGGGTGACCGACGGCACGTACGTCTTCAGGAAGCACCTCCAGCGCGTGACCGAGCGGATCAAGGAGGAGAACGACCGGCTCGTCAAGGGCGGCGAGCCCTATGTGAGCGTCGCCTACCTCACCTCCTTCACGCTCGGGGAAGCGGACAGCAACTCGGCCGAGTCGGTGCGGCACGAACTCCAGGGCGCCTACCTGGCCCAGCAACGGAGCAACCGGGGCGACCTCAAGGGCGTGCCCCGGATCAGACTGCTGATCGCCAACTCGGGCAGCGAGTCCCGCCACTGGGAGCACACCGTCGACGAACTGGTGGCCCGCAAGGAGACGGAACGCCTGGTGGCGGTGGTGGGCCTCGGCCCCAGCACCACCCCCAACCTCACAGCCCTGAAGAGGCTGTCGAAAGAGGGTCTGGCCACGGTCGCCAGCACGATGACCGCCACGAACATCCGCGACATAGAGGGCTTCGCGCGGGTCGTCCCCACCAACAGGGACGAGGCCCGGGCCGCGGCGGCGTACCTCCGGCGGAAGAAGGTCGGCACCGCCGTGGTGGTCAGGGACGTGGCGCGGGAGAACCTGTACGCCCGCACCCTGAGCCGGGACTTCACCGAGGAGTTCCCCCGGGGCGACGGCCACCGGATGGTCACCGAGCCCAGGACGTTCGACAGCTCGAAGGCCGTCTGGGAGACGGAGTTGACGTTCATCGCCCAGCAGTTGTGCCAGTACCGGTCCGAGGTCGTCTACTTCGCCGGCCGCGGAAAGCACCTCACCCACTTCATCCAGAGGCTCTCCAATCGGCCCTGCACCGACTGGACCTTCACGGTGATGACCGGGGACGACACCACCAACCTCACCAGGAGGGAACTCGACGAGGCCGCCAAGCGCGGCATTCGGGTGCTCTACACCGGGCTGGCCCACCCGGACATGTGGACCGACCGGCCCGACCGGGTCTCCCGACCGTCGATCCTGGCCTTCCAGGAGGGCGGCTCGATGGACGAGTGGTTCCCCAGCGACCGGCACGAGGACGGCCAGGCGATGACGGCCCACGACGCCGTGCTGACGGCCGCCACCGGGGCGCAGATGGCGGACGGCGGCGAGGCCGAGGTGACGGGCGAGACGGTCGGCGCGATGTTCCGCCAGATGCACGGCGAGCAGCGGGTGCCGGGCGCGAGCGGTTTCCTGTCCTTCCGGAACGACGGCAACCCCGTGGAGAAGGCCGTCCCGATCCTGGAGCTGAAGCCGGACGGGAACCCGGTCTTCGTCGAAGCGATCTTCCCGGAGGGCTGAGGACCGCCGGGCCGGAGCGGACCCGCCGCCGGACGCCTCAGGACGGCGGCGGGTTCAACTGGTCGCGGATCGGGCAGATGCGCAGGGCCTGGGCGATGACGCGCTCCCGCCGGTCGCCGTCGGCGCCGGGGAGGGACACCTCGGCCGTGGCGTCGAAGGAGTAGTGCTGGGCACCGCCGTTGGTGAGACGGACCTGGGCGGTGACCTCGCTGCCCGTGGGATCGACACCGGTCTCGGTGGCGGCGATGACCACGGCCTGGTGCAGGCAGGTGGCCAGGGCCGCCGCGTAAAGCTGCTCGGGGTCGTACCCTTGCCCGCTGCCGCCCAACTCGCTGGGGGCGCCGACCGGGATGCCGGCCCTCCCGGAGATGTCCACACGGCCGGTGCCGTGCCGGGAACGGGCCTGGGCGCTGTACAGATCCTGTTCGGAAGGCGACATGCGGAGAGGACTACCCCTCCCCCGTTCCCGAGAGGCGCCCCCAAACGGCTGACGGTGTCCGCCCGCGGCCTTCGAACGGCGCCCGTCCACGCCGCCCGGACGCCGTCAGCCGGCGTCCTCCACACGCATCCGCACCTGTTCGGCCAGTCGCTCCAGGCTCTGGTCGAGGGAGACGTGGACGGCGTCCCGCGAGGGAGCGTGCTCCTCGTCGAAGAAGGACAGGTGCACGGTCACCTCGCTCGCGCCGCTGCCGATGCCCGCCACCTGCAACCAGCCCGAGTACGAGCCCTCGTCGCGGGTCCCCCACTCGGCGCGCATCTGATCGGGTCGGGTGCGGAACAGGGCCCGGACGTCGTGCCCGGTGCGGTCCTCGTGGACGGTGACGGCCGGAGGGTCCTCCACACGGGCGTGGAGGTCCAGCGGAAGCCAGCGGTTGAGGCGGTCCGGGTCGGACACCTCGTCGAAGACCAGCTCGGGCAGGGCGGGCATGGTGCGGGAACGCTCGTATTCGCTCACCGGGTCTCACTCCCGAAGTCTCGGTGGTCACGGACGCAGAACGGCGTACCCCCATCGGGGCCGGGCATCCATGCCGCGCCCCGCCCGCTCGGGTGGGAGCGCCCTCAGAACCCGCCCGCGGCGTCCAGGATCCGCTCGGCCACCGGCACCGAGTCCACCAGCGGGTGGAGGGCCAGGGCCCGCAGCGCGGCCCGGCGCGATCCGTCGCGCGCCGCCTCGATCGCGGACCGTTCGACGGCCTTGAGCGTGAGCATCAGCCCGAGCTGGTCCGCGGCGACGGGGCCGGTCGCCAACGGGTGGGCCCCGGTGGCGTCGACCAGGCACGGCACCTCGACCACCGCGTCGTCGTCCAGGCCCGGCACGGCGCCCCGGCCGGGAACGTTCAGGATCAGGGTGGTGCGCTCACCCCGGGAGATCGCCCGCATCAGGGCCAGCGCCACCCGGTCGTAGCCGCCGCCCTCCAGGTCGCAGCCGGCGCGCTCCCAGCCGCCGGACGCCTCGCGGCTCTCGGCCATGTAGGTCTCCTCGCGCTCGCGGCGGACGCGCTCCCACTCCCGGTGCGCCTGCGCCGGATCGTCCGGCCGCGCCCGCTCGTAGAAGCGGGACTGCTGGTCGAGGAGGAACTCCCCGCGGGTGGCCGCGGCGGAGCGGACGGAGGCCAGCGCCTCCCGGTTGAAGTAGTAGTAGTGGAGGTACTCGTTGGGCAGCGCGCCGAGCGCCCGCAGCCAGTCGGCGCCGAACAGCCTGCCCTCCTCGAAGGACTCCAGCGCGGCGGTGTCGGCCAGCAGTTCGGGCAGCCGGTCCACGCCGTCCACCACCAGGCGGCGCAGCCAGCCCAGGTGGTTCAGCCCCACGTAGTCGAAACCGGCGCGCTCCGGGTCGACGCCCAGGGCGTGTGCCGCACGCCGGCAGAGCCCGACGGGGGAGTCGCAGATGCCGATCACCCGGTCGGGCAGCCCCCGTTCCCGGAAGACCCGGCCCATCGCCTCGGTCACCATGCCCGCGGGGTTGGTGAAGTTGATCACCCAGGCGTCGGGGGCGAGCGCGGCGACGCGCTCGGCGATGCGCACGGCGACGGGCAGGGTGCGCAGGCCGTACAGCACCCCGCCCGCGCCCACCGTCTCCTGTCCCAGCACGCCCTCGGCGAGGGGAACGCGCTCGTCGCGGACCCGGCCGGCGAGGCCGCCGACCCGGATCGCGGAGAACACGAAGTCGGCGCCGCGCAGCGCCTCGTCGAGGTCGGTGGTCGTCCGTACCTCGGGGGCCGGTCCGGCGTGCTGTTCCCGCTGGTGGGCGAGGACCGCGCCGATCGCGTCCAGGCGGGTGCGGTCGGTGTCGTACAGGACGAGTTCGGTGCGGTGGACGGTGTGGTGGACGCCGTCGGGGGAGGAGGAGGGACCTCCCGCGTCGTCGAGCAGCGCCCGGTGCACCAGCGGCACCCGGAAACCGCCACCACCCAGCACGGCGAGCCTCATCGTCCGGCCACCCCCGTCCGACCTTCCGTCCGGCCGCCCCGTCCGACATCCGCCACGGTCCTCACAGCCTCCACGGTCCGCCCTCGCTCCGCCGAGGCCCGTCGACGGCGTGTCGATGGTGTGTCGACGGTCTCGACCTTCCGACCTCCGCCTCACGGCACTCGGCGAGGCAGGCTGTGATGGTCGCACACTCCGTGCCCCGGACGGGCCGGGAGCCCCCGGCCCGTCCGGGACGCGGAGACGGGCTCAGGCGTGGTCGACCAGTTCCCGGTGCCCCTGTACGCGCGCGCAGTGGGCGCAGCAGAAGAACCGTCCGTCGCTCGACTGCACGCCGTGGCCCAGGATGCGGCACTCGCAGTTCTCACAGATGGGCGCCATCTTGTGGGCCGCGCACTCGAAGCTGTCGAAGACGTGGACGGCGCCCGCCGCGTGCACCTCGAACGCCATTTCGTAGTCGTTGCCGCACACCTCGCACACGCTCATGAAACGTTCCTCCTCCGCTGGGTCGGTCAGCCGCAAGGATGGGACGGGTGTCCTCCGGGCTCCCGCCGCGACGCGGTCCCGGTCTCCGACCGGCGCAGCGCGACCACCCGCCCGGCCGACGCCCCCGGCGGGGAGAACCCGTCCGGCATGACGTGCCCTCGACAATTCGTTCCGGAGTCCGGACATCCTCGTCCCGTCGGCGGGGCATGAAGGGCATGGCGGGACGGGCGACGAGCGGGAGGCACCCACATGACGACGACCACGAAGGTCCGCACCGAGGACGGCACACCGCCCTCGTCGCGCCGCGCGCTGGTGGCGGGGTCGGTCGGGAACTTCATCGAGTGGTACGAGTTCGGCGTCTACGGCTACTTCGCGACGATCATCGCCGCGCGGTTCTTCGCCCCCGAGGGCACGGGCGACCTCGAGGCCCTGGTGAAGACCTACGCCTCCTTCGCCCTGGCCTTCTTCTTCCGCCCGGTGGGCGCCGCCGTCTTCGGGCGGGTGGGCGACCGGATCGGCCGCCGCCCCACACTGATCCTCGTGATCTCGCTGATGACCGCGGCCACGGCGACGATCGGCCTGCTGCCCACGTACGCCACGGTGGGCGCCGCCGCGCCGTGGCTGCTGACCCTCGTCCGCGTCGTCCAAGGGCTGTCCGCGGGCGGGGAGTTCGGCGGCGCGGTGTCGCTGATGACGGAGTTCGCCCCGCCCGGCCGGCGTGGACTGTACGGGGCGTGGCAGTCGTTCACCGTGGCGCTGGGCCTCCTCGCCGGCGCCGGTCTGGCCGCGTTGCTGGCCACGGTGCTCGACGAGGCCGCCCTGAACGAGTGGGGCTGGCGGCTGCCGTTCCTGTTGGCGGTGCCCATGGGGCTGGTGGCGCTGTGGCTGCGGCTGCGACTGGAGGAGACGCCCTCCTTCCGGCGGTCCGCCGCCCGGCCGCTCCGCGCGGCGGCGGACGCCCCCTCGCCGGCCGCCGCGCGGCCGGCGACGCCCACCCCGGCCGCGACCGCCCGGGCCATCGCGCTGGGCGTCGGCCGTCTGATGGGCTGGTCCGCGGCCGGCTACACCTTCCTCGTCGTGATGCCGTCCTACCTCCAGACCACCCTGGGCGCGTCCTTCCGCCAGGCGCTGGTCGCCACCGTCGTGGCCAACGCGGGCTTCGCGCTGGCCATCCTGCCCGCCGGGGCGCTCAGCGACCGGATAGGCCGGCGGGCGGTGATGACCGCCGGAACGGTTCTGCTGATCGTGCTCGCCTTCCCCCTGCTGAACCTCCTCCAGGACCCGGACGCCTCGACGGCGGCCAAGTCGGCGGCGGTGTTCGCCGCCGGCGCGGCGGTGGGGCTGCTGGCCGGGCCGGGCCCCGCGATGCTCGCGGAGATGTTCCCCACCACGGTCCGCTACACCGGACTCGGCCTGGCCTACGCGCTGTCCAACGCGGTCTTCTCCGGCTCGGCCGGGCTGGTGATCACCGAACTGATCAAGCGGACCGGCGACGTCGACATCCCCGCCTGGTACGTGGTGCTCGTCTGTGCCGTGGGCCTGCCGGCGCTGCTCGCCCTGCGCGGCGACGACCACCGGCGGGCGCTGCGCGACTGACGCGGAGACGGGTGCGCCGGAGGCCGAGCGGGGCCGGTCGGGCGCCCGCCGAGCGGCCACCGAGCGAACCGAGCGAACCGAGCGAACCGAGTGAAGGGAGCCGTGGGGATGAGGGTGATCGGGCTGATGTCGGGCACGTCCTGCGACGCGATCGACGCGGCGGCGGCCGACCTGACGATCGAGGGCGACGCGGCCGACACCGTCGTCCTGCGCCCGCTCGGCGCGCTGGAGTGCGCCTTCCCCGACCGTCTGCGGCACGACCTGCTCGCCGCGCTGCCGCCCGCGTCCACCACCATGGCCGACGTGTGCCGGCTCGACACCCTCCTCGGGCAGGCCCTCGCGGCGGCGGCGGACCGCGCCGACCGCGAACTGTGCGACGGGCGGGCCGAGTTGGTCGTCTCACACGGGCAGACCGTCCACCACTGGACGGAGGGCGGCCGGGTCCGCGGCACCCTCCAGATCGGACAGCCCGCCTGGATCGCCGAACGCACCGGACGCACCGTCGTCTCCGACCTGCGCCCGCGCGACGTCGCGGCCGGAGGCCAGGGGGCGCCGCTGGTCAGCGCCCTGGACGTGATGTGGCTGCGCGACCGGCCGGGTGTTTCCGTCGCCCTCAACCTGGGCGGCATCGCCAACATCACGGTGGCGACCGGGCCGCGCGGACCGCTGGCGTACGACACCGGACCCGCCAACGTCCTGCTCGACACGGCCGTCCGGGAGGCGACCGGCGGTCTGGCGGACCGCGACGTGGACGGGGCCCTGGCCGCCGCGGGCACCGTCCACGCGCCCCTGCTGGAGCGGCTGTCGGCCGAGCCGTACTACTCCCGCCCCGCGCCCAGGACCACGGGGCGGGAACTGTTCAATGCGGCCTACCTGCGGGCCGCGCTGACCGGCTTCGAGCACCTGTCCACCGAGGACGTGCTGGCCACGCTCACCGAGCTGACGGCGCGGACGGTCGCCGACGCCGTGCGCGACGCGGGCGGCACCGAGGTGATCGCCTCGGGCGGCGGCATCCGCAACCCCACCCTGATGGCCGCGCTCGGCCGGGCCCTGGACGGCGTCCCGGTGCGCGCCTCCGACGCCCTGGGCCTGCCCTCCGACGCCAAGGAGGCGTATGCCTTCGCGGTCCTGGGCTTCCTGACCGTCCACGGCCTGCCCGGCACGGTGCCGGCCTGCACCGGCGCCCGCCACGCCACCGTGCTGGGGTCGATCACCCCCGGCCGCCGCGGACTGCCGGCCACGGGCGGGGTCGGGGGCGGGGTCGGGAGTGGGGCGGCGCCGCCTGTCCGTCTCCGCGTGGCCCGAACCGATCCTTCACCGGACCCTCAAATGGGCATGTGAGATGCGTATTGATACCGTCGGGGCATGCGGTTGACGAAGTTCACCGATCTGGCGCTGCGTGTCGTGATGCGCCTGGCGGTCGCGGACGAGGCGGAGACGCTCACCTCCCGTCAGGTCGCGGACGCCGTGGCCGCGCCGTACACGCACGTGTCCAAGGCGGTGAGCCGCCTGCGGCGCCTGGGGGTGCTGGAGGCGAGGCGAGGCAGGGGCGGCGGGCTGGAACTCACCCCCCGCGGTCGCGACGCCTCGGTCGGCCTGCTGGTCCGTCAACTGGAGGGCACCGGTGACGTGGTGGGCTGCGAGGACCCGTCCATGCCGTGCCCGTTGCGCGGGGCGTGCAGGCTGCGCTCCGCGCTGCACGACGCGCAGGAGGCGTTCTACGCGGCCCTCGATCCGCTGACCGTGCGGGATCTGGTCGGGGAACCGGCCCGGCCCGTGCTGGTGCGGTTGCTCACCGGGCCGCCTCCCGTGCCATAGCCCCCGAGGGCCGCCCTCCGCGGCCCTCGGAACCCCGCCCACGCACCGGGCGTCGCGCGAGGATGCGCGGACACGGTACGTGAGTGGACAGACACACCCGGCATACGAACATGCGATGAGTCCGAAGTGTCCCGTGGTCACACGGGACCGCTTCCCCGGGCTCTGAAATTCGCATGTCAGATGCGTATCAAGGAGGCAGTGATGCTGTCCGAGAAGTCCACCTCCGTCGTACGAGCCACGCTTCCGGCCGTCGGCGCCGCCATCGCCGACATCACCCCGCTCTTCTACCGGAAGATGTTCGCCGCCCACCCCGAGCTGCTGCGCGACCTGTTCAACCGCGGCAACCAGGCCAACGGCACCCAGAGCCGCGCGTTGGCGGGCTCCATCGCGGTCTTCGCCGGCCTCCTGCTGGAGCACCCCGACGAGCGTCCCGACCGGATGCTGGCCCGCATCGCCCACAAGCACGCATCCCTGGGCATCACCGCGGACCAGTACACGATCGTCCACCGATACCTGTTCGAGGCCATCGCCGAGGTGCTGGGCGACGCGGTGACGCCGGAGGTCGCGGCGGCCTGGGACGAGGTGTACTGGCTGATGGCCGGGGCCCTGATCGCCATGGAGGCGAGACTGTACGCCGGCGCCGGCGTCGAGGACGGGGACGTCTGGAGGCCCTGGCGGGTGGTCCACCGGCAGGAGGAGACCGCCGACGTGGCGACCTTCGTGCTGCGCCCCGCCGACGGCGGTCCCGTGCCGCCGTTCAAGCCCGGCCAGTACGTCTCCGTGCGGGTGCCCCTGCCGGACGGGGCACGGCAGATCCGCCAGTACAGCCTCGTCTGCGCGCCCGGCGGCGAGGAGTGGTGGATCTCCGTCAAACGGATCGCCGGCGACCCGGCCGGCGAGGTCTCCGACCGGCTGCACACCGACGTCCGCGAGGGCGACGTGCTCACCGTCGGCGAGCCGTTCGGCGACGTGGTGCTGGACGAGGAGGACGGCCCGGTGCTGCTCGCCTCGGCGGGCATCGGCTGCACCCCGATGATCGGGATGCTGTCCCACCTCGCCGACACCGGCTCCCCGCGCCCCGTGACCGTGGTGCACGGCGACCGCGGCCCGGCCGACCACGCCCACCGCGAGCGGCTGGAACTCCTCACCGACAAGCTGCCCGACGCCTCCGTCCACGTCTGGTACGAGCGCCCCGAGGGCCCGTGGCCCGCCGAGCGCACCGGGTACGTCGACCTGTCCGGTGTGGAGATCCCCGAGGGCGTCCGCGCCTACCTGTGCGGACCGGTGCCGTTCATGCGCTCGGTGCGGACGCGACTGCTGGAGCGCGGCGTCCCGGCGTCCCGCGTCCACTACGAGTCCTTCGGCCCCGACCTGGGACTCGACGCCTGATCGGGCGAGCCCCCTCGACGGGACCTCTTCGACGGGACGGGCCCCTCGGGGCCAGGGCCCCTTGGGAAGGGCCCGAGCACGAAGGGCACGGGCGCCCCCTCACCTCTCGATCGAGGCGTGAGGGGGCGCCCCGGGCGCGCGACGTGCCGACCGGCGTCCCTCACCGCGCGCCGGCGGAGGCGCGCAGGGTGGAGACCACCTCGTCGTCGTCCACCTGCGTGAAGTCCGCGTACCACTGACCGACCCCCTGGAAGGACGGGGGCCGGGCCAGGCACACCAGCCGGTCCGCCTCCGGCTCCAGCGCGGTGGCGGCCTGCGGCGAGGACACCGGGACGGCCAGGACCACACGCGCCGGGCCGAGGGCGCGGACGGCGCGCAGCGCGGCACGCGCGGTGACGCCGGTGGCCAGCCCGTCGTCGACGACGATCACCGTCCGACCGTGGACGTCGGGCGCCGGCCGGCCGCCGCGGTACAGCTCCTCGCGGCGGCGCAGTTCCGCCCGTTCCCGCTCCACCTGGGGGGCGAGCCCCTCGACCGTCAGGCCGAGCATGGCCAGCGACCGCTCGGCGAAGAGCGGGGGCCCCTCGCCCGCGATGGCGCCGACCCCCAACTCGGGGTTGAACGGGGCGCCGATCTTCCGGGCGACCAGCACGTCCAGCGGTGCGTGCAGCACGCGGGCGATCTCGTCCCCCACGAGGACGCCGCCGCGGGGAAGCGCCAGGACCAGCGGATGCTCCAGTTCCCCGCCGAGCCGGAGGTCGCGCAGCGGCTCGGCGAGCCGGCGGCCCGCCTCCCTGCGGTCGTGGAAGCGCATGGTCTCTCTCCCTTCGAGTCCCGAGAGCCGCCCACCGTGGGGCCCGTCACCGGGGGACCGTCTCCCGGGACATGCGGACGAACCAGTCGCGGGCCGCCTCGGCGGCCTGGTCGAGGGTGCCGGGCTCCTCGAACAGGTGGGTGGCGCCGGGCACCACGTGCACCGAGCACGGCGCGGTCAGCCGCGCGGCGGCCCGCTCGTTCAGCCGCAGCACTTCCCGGTCCTCTCCGCCGACGATCAGCAGGACGGGCGCGCCGACCCGCTCCAGGGCGTCCCCCGCGAGGTCCGGCCTGCCGCCGCGCGAGACCACGGCCCGCACCCTCTCCGGCCGTTGCGCCGCCGCCACCAGGGCCGCGGCGGCGCCCGTGCTGGCCCCGAACAAGCCGATCGGCAGCCCCGCGGTGGAGGTTTGGGCGGCGAGCCAGTCGACGGCGGCCACCAGACGCCGTCCGAGCAGGGGGATGTCGAAGCGGTGCTCGGCGGTGACCGTGTCGGTGCGCTCCTCGTCCTCGGTGAGCAGGTCGAACAGCAGCGTGGCCAGGCCCGCGTCCCGCAGCACGCCGGCCACCGCGCGGTTGCGCGGACTGTGTCGGGAGCTGCCGCTGCCGTGGGCGAACGCCACGGCGCCGCGGGCCCCGTGGGGCACGGCGAGGTCTCCGGTCAGAACGGCCCCCGAACCGGTGGCGATCCGGGCTGTCTCGGTCTCGGGGAGCATCGCTACCTCCCACACTGCGGACGTCCGTGCCCGGCCGGGGGTACCCGCCGACGGGACCGGTATGCGCGTCCGGAGGGTTTGGAACAGCCGCCCGGAACGAGGGCCGACACAGGGGGGCACGTGATGTCGATCATGTCGTGTGCCCGGTGTGTCACACGGTCCGTTGTGGGCAGGCGCCTCGTCGGACGGGCGGATGGACGGCCGGAGACGGCCGGGTGCGGGAGGAGAGACGCGGTGCGCCGTGGGGGAGGGAGCCGATGAGGTCGGCGTCCCGACGGAACACCGCCCCGGGCCGGGCGGACCGGCTCGTCCTGACGGGCGTCGTCGCGGCACTGGCCGCCGGCGCGTTGGCCCTGGAACCCGTGGGCGAACTCGACCGGCTGCGCGCGGAGGTGGCCCAGTTGCGTCGCGCGATGGCCACCCGACCGGTCATCGACCAGGCCCGGGGCATGGTCATGGCGGCCGGCCGGTGCACTCCCCGGATCGCGTGGGAGGTGCTCGTCGAGGTCTCCCAGCACACCAACACCAAGCTGCACACGGTGGCGGCCCGGCTCGTGGCCACCACCGCCGGCGATCCCCTGCCCGAGCCGATCCGCGCCGCGCTGCACACCGCGCTGCGGCGCAGGAGCCGCGGTCCGCACCGTCGTTGACGAGACCGCCCCGGTCTCGTCCCCGCCGAGGGAGAGGCGACGGGCCTGCTCCCGGAGGGCCTGACCCCCCGCCGAGCGGCGCGTCCTCGACGCCTTCGAGGGCGACGAGTACGACCGGCGGCGGCTGCCCCTGACCGACGGGCGGCACTGCTGGGCGTACGTCTGGCGGGCCGGGCGGGTGCTGCCCGGGAACCGGAGCGCCGCGGAGGTCTTCCGCGTCCCGTGGAGCATGGGCGAGCGCGGACTGTTGCGGCGCGTCACCGTCACCTACTGAGGGCCGGGGGCTGAGGACCGGGGGCCGTCACCCGCCCCGGCCCGCCGCCGGGGCGGGTTCGTCCGGGTCGAGCAGGGAGATCGTGCCGAACACCCCGTCGTAGCCGGGTTCGCGCCGCACCCGGTGGGCGCGCAGCCGCCCGAGGGCGTCGGCCGTCTCCGCTTCGCCGGCCGCGTGCACCTCCGCCAGCGGGACGTCCAGCAACAGGGGCAGCTCCGGCCCCAGGGCGGCGGTGAGGGCGTCGACCGCGCGCGCCACGCGCTTGCTCTTCGGGCCGACCCCGAGGAGCCGGCCGGTGATCTCCGGCAGCGGAATGATCTTCAGCGGCTCGCCGCCGCCGGCCGGCCGCCGCCCCGAGGGGCGGTCGGCCAACTCCTCGACGCGGTGGAGCACGCCCACCGTCAGGCGCCTGCCGCACACCGGGCACGTCCCGCCGTGCGCCCTGGTCTCGGCCGGTTCCATCCGCACGCCGCAGCCGCGGTGCCCGTCGAGGTGGTACTTGCCCTGCTCGGGGTAGAGGTCCACGGTGCCGACGTAGCCCTCGCCGGTCTCCAGCGCGCGGCGGAGCGCGAAGTAGTCGAGTTCGGTGTCGAACACGGTGGCGTTGCGGCCCAGGGCGGGCGGCGAGTGCGCGTCGGAGTGGCTGACCAGCCGGAACCGGTCCAGGGCGGAGACCCGCCAGTTCATCTCCGGGTCGGAGGACAGGCCGGTCTCCACCGCGAAGACGTGCCCGGCGAGATCGCCGTAGCACTCCTCCACCCCGTCGAAGCCGGACTTCGAGCCCAGGGAGCCGAACCAGGGGGTCCACACGTGGGCCGGGACGAGGTAGGAGCCCTCGCCACTGGCCAGGACGGCCTCCAGCAGGTCCCGCGCGTCCATCGCCAGGGCGGGCCGCCCGTCCGAGGCGAGGTCGCCGAACGGGGCCAGGCGACGGGAGAGGTGCTCCGCGGCGTCGAAGTCGGGCACGTGGCACAGGTGATGGATCCGGCGTCCCCGGCCGTCGCGGCGGTAGTTGGTGGAGACCTCGACCTGGAGCGTGAACCGCAGGGGTCCGTGGCACGTCGGCGGCAGGGTGCGCAGGACCTCGCGGTCGAGGTCGTCCCGGAGCCGGAACAGACCGGGTTCCGCCGGGACCAGCGACTCGCGCAGGGTCCGCGCCCACACGGGGTGGGTGAAGTCGCCGGTGCCCAGCACGGTGATCCCCTTGCGCCGGGCCCACCAGGCCAGGTGCGCGAGGTCGCTGTCACGGCTGCAGGCCCGGCTGTACCGGGAGTGCACGTGCAGGTCGGCGTAGTGACGCATGGCAGGGGCCTCCCGCGGCGGTTCGTCCCGCCGAGTGTCGACGGCGTGGCCTCACGTGTGCCCCGGCGGGGCACGGGCATGGGCGGGAAGGCCCCGGGACCACCCGCGTCGGCCCGGTGATCAGCGGTGCTACGTTGGAGGACGGCGCTTGGACGCCCCGGACGAGCGCGCCGTACCCGGTGAGGACAAGACGGCGCAGTTGCACGCGGTCACGCTCTGTCATCACTGTGGAGGTAGCGCCATGGCGTGGTTCGTTCTGGTCGTCTCGGGGATCCTGGAAGCCGTGTGGGCGGCCGCGCTGTCCGCGTCGAAGGGCTTCACCCGTCTCGGGCCCTCTCTCCTGTTCCTTGTCACCCTCGCCCTGAGCATGGGCGGGCTGGCCTACGCCATGCGGGAGATCCCCATGGGCACCGGGTACGCGATCTGGGTGGGGATCGGAGCCACCGGCGCGGCCCTGTACGGGATGGTCGCGCTCGGGGAGCCGGCGTCCGTCGGACGGGTGGTGTGCCTGGTGCTGATCGTCGCGGGCGTGGTGGGCCTGAAGTTCATCCACTGACGCGCCGGCGCTGTCGTGTCGACAGTCCTTCGACGGCCGTCGGGCCCCCTCCCGTGGGCGGGAACACCCATGGGAGGGGGCCCGAGGTGATGAGGGTGTCGGGGTGTGGCGGGGTCAGCTCTTGCCGGTGTCCTCCACGTCGGAGCCGCCGGGAGAGGCGATCCGGTCGTGGCGGGCCTGCTTCGACGCGCCGCCCTTCTTCGCGGGGGTGTCGGTCGCGGCCGGGTCGGTCCGGCCGGCGGCGGTCTCCCCGGAGATGTGGCGCACGTGTTCCTTGGCGACCTCGTCGAGTTTCTCGTCCTTCTTGTGGCGCTTGGTCATGGTGTCCCAACTCTCTGTGCCGTACGGGCGTCCGGCGCCCGGCCACCGCACTCATCGCATGACCTCATGCGTCAAATGCCCGTTATGTGGATACCGAGCTATGCGGTTCCCGGGCTTTCGGCGTTCATGCCCGCCGGGGCGTCGGAAGCGCGCGGGATGACGCCCGGGGTGGGCGGGGCGAGGGAATCGGCGCGGGAATAGGGGCGTACGGTGGGGTGTTCGACGAAGTGATTGAACGGTCAACTATCGGGATGTGAGTACAGTGAGCGCGGTGCAATTCGGGATCTTCACCGTGGGCGACGTCACCACCGACCCCACCACGGGACGGACGCCCACCGAACGCGAGCGGATCAAGGCGATGGTCACCATCGCGCTCAAGGCGGAGGAGGTCGGCCTCGACGTCTTCGCCACCGGCGAGCACCACAACCCGCCCTTCGTGCCGTCCTCGCCCACGACCATGCTCGGCTGGATCGCCGCCCGCACCGAGCGGCTCCTCCTCTCCACCTCCACCACCCTGATCACCACCAACGACCCGGTGAAGATCGCGGAGGACTTCGCGATGCTCCAGCACCTGGCCGACGGGCGCGTGGACCTGATGCTGGGCCGTGGCAACACCGGGCCGGTCTACCCCTGGTTCGGCCAGGACATCCGCCAGGGCATCCCGCTGGCCATCGAGAACTACGCGCTGCTGCACAAGCTGTGGCGCGAGGACGTGGTGGACTGGCAGGGCCGCTTCCGCACCCCCCTGCAGGGGTTCACCTCCACCCCCCGGCCGATGGACGGCGTCCCGCCGTTCGTCTGGCACGGCTCGATCCGCAGCCCCGAGATCGCCGAGCAGGCCGCGTACTACGGCGACGGCTTCTTCCACAACAACATCTTCTGGCCCAAGGAGCACACCCAGAAGATGGTCGCCCTGTACCGGGAGCGCTTCGCCCACTACGGCCACGGCACCCCCGAGCAGGCGATCGTCGGCCTCGGCGGCCAGGTGTTCATGCGGAAGAACTCCCAGGACGCCGTGCGCGAGTTCCGCCCCTACTTCGACAACGCGCCCGTCTACGGACACGGCCCGTCGCTGGAGGAGTTCACCGAGCAGACCCCGCTCACGGTGGGCAGCCCGCAGCAGGTCATCGACCGGACGCTCACCTTCCGCGAGTACGTCGGCGACTACCAGCGCCAGCTCTTCCTGATGGACCACGCCGGCCTGCCGCTGAAGACCGTGCTGGAGCAGCTCGACATGCTCGGCGAGGAGGTCGTGCCCGTGCTGCGCAAGGAGTTCGCGTCGGGCCGCCCGGCGAACATCCCCGACGCCCCGACCCACGAGTCCCTCGTCGCCCGCCGCGAGGCCGAGGCCGCCTCGGCCTGACGGCCGCCCCCTCACACCCCGCACGCCCGCCCACCGTCACCCCGTCGATCACCACGGGACCACGCACAGGAGCAGAAGATGAAGCCCATCCGCATCGTGGCCGTCTCGGCCGGTCTCGGCCGCCCGTCCTCCACCCGCCTGTTGGCCGACCGGCTGGCCGAGGCCACCGGGCGGGAACTGGAGAGCGGCGAACGCCCGGTCGAGACGCGGGTGGTGGAGCTGCGCGACCTGGCCGGCGCCATCGCCGACAACATGGTCACGGGCTTCCCCGCCCCCGCCCTGCGCGAGGTGATCGAGGAGGTGACGGAGGCGGACGGCCTGATAGCGGTCACGCCGATCTTCACCGCCTCCTACAGCGGCCTGTTCAAGTCCTTCTTCGACGTGATCGACAACGCCGCGCTGCGGGGCAAGCCCGTCCTCATCGCCGCGACCGGCGGCACGCCGCGCCACTCCCTGGCCCTGGAGCACGCCCTGCGTCCGATGTTCTCCTACCTGCGGGCGACCGTGGCGCCCACCGCCGTCTACGCCGCCTCGGAGGACTGGGGCGGCGGGGACACCCGGCACGACGAGCTGTCCGCGCGGATCGGACGGGCCGCGCGGGAACTGGCCCACCTGGTGCGGACCCGGCCCGAGACGGCCGGGGCGGACACCGAGGCCGTCGTCCCCTTCCAGGAGCACCTGGCCTCCCTCGGACTCGACTGACACCCGGCACGGCCCGGCGCGTCCGACCGGCGCCGGGCCGATACTGGGAGACGTGGACGGTGTGGAGGACGCGACCGGACAGGGGCGGACGGACGGCGTGGTCGACGAGTACCTGCGCCGCCGTCCCGCCGCCGCGCTGCGACCGTACGTGGCCTGGTACTCCGGTTACCGCCAGGCCGGTGTCCCGCCGTGCCTCCACCGGGGTCTGCCCTCCCCCCCACCTGACGCTGATCCTCACCCTCGACGACCGGCTGACCGTGCTGGGCCACCCCGACCCCCGGCAGCGGCCCGGCCGGTACGACACACTGCTCGGCGGCCTCCACACGGCGCCCGCGCTGATCGCCCACGGCGGCCGGCAGTCGGGCGTCCAGATCGCCCTCGGCCCGCTCGGCGCGCGAACCCTGCTCGGGATGCCCGCCGGGGAACTGGCCCACACCGACGTGCCGGCCGACGCCGTGCTGGGCCGGCACGCCGCCGAACTCCACGACCGACTGCGGGAGGCCGGAACCTGGCAGGAGCGGTTCGCCGTCCTGGACCGGTGGCTGCCCCGGCTGCTCGGACCCGAGCGGGAGCCGCCCCCCGAGGTCGTCCACGTCTGGGGCCGGCTGCTGTCCTCCGGCGGCACCTCGACGGTCTTTGACCTGGCCGCCGAGACGGGCTGGAGCGCCCGCCGGCTCACCGCCCGGTTCCGCGACGAGATCGGCCTGCCGCCCAAGGCCGCCGCCCGGGTGATCCGCTTCGACCGGGCGCGCCGCCTGCTGGAGGCCCGGGCCGCCGCGCTCGGCGCGGGCGGGCCGCACGGCGGAGCGGCCCCCGCGACGGGCGGACTCGGGCTGGCCGACGTGGCCGCCGCCTGCGGCTACTTCGACCAGGCCCACCTGGCCCGCGAGTTCCGCGCGCTGGCCGGGAGCGCGCCCAGCCACTGGCTGGCCCGGGAGGTCCACGGAGGGTTCCGAAACGTACAAGCCGACCGGGAGGCCGGGACGGAAGAGTGGGAGGAGCAGGGGCTCACCGCGAACGGGTGAGCCGGAATCCCACCGGGAACGACCGGAGGGCGACCATGAGGAGGCAACCGGAGATGGAGGGCACGAAACCGGCGCCCCAGGTGTGGCCGACGCTGCGGGCCCGTGACGCGCGGGCACTGATCCGCTTCCTGACCGACGCCTTCGGCTTCGAGGCGACGATCGTCGTGGCGGACGGGGACGTCGTCCACCACGCGGAACTGGCCTGGCCCGAGGGCGGCGGAGTCATGCTCGGCTCGGTGCGCGACGCGGACGACGACCCCTGGCCGCTGGAGCCCGGAAGCTTCGGCGCGTACGTCGTCACCGACGACCCCGACGCGCTCTTCGACCGGGCGCGCGGCGCCGGGGCCCAGGTGGTCAGGGCGCCGTACGACACCGACCACGGCTCCCGCGACTTCACCGTGCGCGACCCGGAGGGCAACCGCTGGCAGTTCGGCACCTACCGCGGCGCGCCGCGGAAGGAACCGGCACGGTCGGCGGTCCGAGGAGGCTGACCGACCCCCGTCGCGGGCCCGCGCGGCGCCGGGTGGAGGCGCCCGCCGCGGGCCCGCGACGTCGCCCCGGATACCGGCCGCGGGAAACGGGTAGACGACCGGTCCACGTTCCGCGTCCGCTTCACGAGAGACGGTGACGATGACCACCACCGTGGGGAACCCCGGCAGCACGACACCCGAGTACGAGCGCGCCCCCAGCCACTTCACCGACCGCATCACGGCCGACGGCGGGGACGGATGGCCCGTCGAGGCGGGACGGTACCGGCTGGTGGTCAGCCGGGCCTGCCCGTGGGCGAGCCGCGCGGTGATCGTGCGGCGCCTGCTCGGCCTGGAGGACGCGATCTCCCTGGCGGTCGTCGATCCCCTCCAGGACGAGCGGAGCTGGCGCTTCACCCTGGACGAGGGCGGCAGGGACCCGGTGCTGGGCATCGCCTTCCTGGGGGAGGCCTACGCCGCCCGCGAGCCCGACTACGACGGCGGGATCAGCGTCCCGGCGATCGTCGACGTCCCCAGCGGCAGGCTCGTCACCAACGACTACCAGCGGATCACCCTGGACTTCGCCGGCGAGTGGACCGCGCTGCACCGCGACGGGGCGCCGGACCTGTACCCCGAACCGCTGCGCGACGAGATCGACGAGGTGATGGACGACGTCTACCGGAACCTCAACAACGGCGTCTACACGGCCGGGTTCGCCAAGTCCCAGCGGGCCTACGAGCGGTCCTACCGGAACCTGTTCGCGTGCTGGGACCGGCTGTCCCAGCGCCTGTCCACACGGCGCTACCTGGTCGGCGACACCATCACCGAGGCCGACGTACGGCTGTTCACCACCCTGGTCCGCTTCGACGCGGTCTACCACGGGCACTTCAAGTGCAACCGCAACAAACTCGCCGAGGACCCGGTGCTGTGGGCCTACGCCCGCGACCTCTTCCAGACCCCCGGTTTCGGCGACACCGTCGACTTCGACCACATCAAGCGGCACTACCACCAGGTCCACACCGACATCAACCCGACGGGGATCGTGCCGCTCGGCCCGGACCTCTCCACCTGGACGACCCCCCACCACCGCGAGGAACTGGGCGGGCGTCCCTTCGGGGACGGGACGCCGCCCGGCCCGGTGCCCGCGGGTGAGGAGGTGCCGCCCCCGGGCGGGGCCGACGCGCGGTAGCCGACCGTCCGCCGGCGTTTCCCCCGCCTCCCGGGGTACTCCGGGAGGCTCCCGGAGACCGTGGCCGACGCGGAAAGCAGGTGATCGCCGTGCTCGCCGGACGACTCGACGTGAGGACCCGGACCTTCTCGGTGGAGGACGTGCCCACCCCGCGGCCGGGACCGGGCGAAGTGCTGGTCAAGGTCGAGGCCGCGGGCGTCTGCCTGTCGGACGCGCATCTGATCGACGGCACGCTCACCCCGCTCCACCTGCCCGGGGACACCGTCACCCTCGGTCACGAGGTGTCGGGCGTCGTCGCCGAGCCGGGCGCGGGCGTGGACCGCCGGCCGGGGCAGCGCGTCCTCCTCCAGGCCGGGGAGGAGCGCGGGGGAGTGGTGTGGACGCGCGGCGTGGACTACGACGGCGGCTGGGCGGAGTACGTGGTGGCCGCCGACGCCACGCTGGTGGAACTCCCGGACGACCTGCCCTTCGAACAGGCCGCCGTCATCCCGGACGCGGTGTCCACCCCCTGGGCCGCCATCACCACCACCGCCCGCGCCGAGCCGGCGCGACCGGCCGGCGTCTGGGGCGTGGGCGGCCTGGGCGCGCACGCCGTCCAACTGCTGCGCCTCATCGGCGCGGCGCCCGTCGTCGCGGTGGACCCGCTGCCCGAGGCGCGGGAGCGGGCCCTGGCCTTCGGCGCCGACGTGGTCCTCACGCCGGACGATCCCGAACTCCCGGCCCTGGTACGAGCGGAGACGGGCGGGGCGGGGCTGGCCGTCGCGTTCGACTTCGCCGGGGTCCCGGCCGTGCGGGAGCAGGCCGTGGCCTGCCTGGGCCGGGGCGGCAAGCTGGTGCTGGTCGGCCTCACCGACCGGCCGGTGACCGTCGCCGACGGCACGGCCTTCAGCTACTTCCAGCAGCAGGTGCTGGGCCACTACGGCTCCGCCGACGAGCACGTGGCGCAACTCGTGGAGTTGGCGCGGCGGCACCGTCTGGACCTCTCCCGGTCGGTCAGCGGCGTGCTGCCGCTGACCGAGGCCCGGGAAGCGGTGGACCGTCTGCTGCGCAGGGAGGGCAACCCGATCCGGCTGATCCTCAAACCGTGACGCCCCGCGCCGAGGAGCCCGGAGGACACGGGGAGAAGAGGAGAGGGGGTGGGGGAGAGGAGTGGAGAGGGGGAGAAGGCCGTCGGCCCGGCAACCGTGGGGGGAGATGCCGGACCGACGGGGAACCACCGGGAACCGCGGTCGAATCAGCGGATCTTGACGGTGAGTTCCTTCTCGAGAGCGCTGAGGCCCGAGGCCCAAAGCTGGTTCACCCGGCTGCGCTCGGCGGCGTTCGGGTAGGCGTTGGTGCACGACGGGCCGGGCCCGCCACCGGACATCAGCTCGCTGCACGGACCGGAGTAGTTGTCCCGCAGGCCGAGCACGTGACCGGTCTCGTGCGAGGTGACACGGGTCGAGTCGTAGATCTGGTTCTGCCGGTGGTCCAGGAAGATGTATCCGTTGCCGCGGCCGTCGGTGCTGGCGTAGGACCCGCGAGGGTCGTTGCCCTCGTAGTACCGGAAGTCGGCGTTGCTGCCCGACACCAGCCGCACGTTGCTGACGGAGGAGTTCCAGATCTGGGCGCTGCGAGCTATCTGGGTGGCGAACGAGGGGGCCCGGCTGGCGTCGTAGACGACCGTGACGGCCTGTGCGCCCGTGGCCGTCTGCTTGGACAGCGCCGACTTCAGCACCGCTCGGAAGAAGGCCTCGGTGTTGGCCTTGTCCTCGGCGGAGCCGGAGTACGCCGCGATCGAGGCCGGGAGTTGGGACGCGCCTGCCGCCGGGGCCGCGGACGCCGGCACGGAGGCCAGGCCCATGGCGAGGCCGAGGCCGAGCGTGACCGGGAGAACGACTCTGGTGGACTTCATGTGGGGGGATCTCCTTGCCATCCGTGAATCCGGCGCCGGTGTGGGGGGATGAGGGGGCGGCCGGTTCCTGCGGAAGAACTTCGGACGTGCAGAATTCTGTTCGACCTCCACGTGTTCGGGATGATGTCAACCGGCGATAGCACCAAGGCATCGCTCTCTTCCGGCCATGTCCGCCGGGAACGTCTGGCATGCCGTTTCAGCGGCGTTTGGCCATCTGGTGCACTCGGTTGGGGTGTCGTTATCCTCCAGCCGTGGAGCTCGAGGTGAGGCATCTGCGCGTGCTGTGCGCCATCGCCGACGCGGGCAGTCTGCGGAAGGCGGCGCTGCGCCTGGGGATGACGCAGCCCTCTCTGACCACCCAGCTCCGCCGCATCGAGAACGCCATCGGCGGGCGGTTGTTCACCAGGGAGCGCACGGGAAGCCGTCCGACCGCCCTCGGACAGACCGTGCTGTGCCGCGCACGTCCGATTGTCGCGGACATGGCGGCTCTGGTGAGCGAGGCGAGGAGCGCGGCCGCCCTCGCCGGGGAGGCCCGGCTGAGGGTCGGCAGCACGGCCAGCCGGGCCGTGGCGGGATGGGTCCGCAGGCTCCGGGCCCGTCACCCCGACACCGACGTCACGCTCCACATCGACGTCTCCGCCAACTCACTGTTGCAAGCGTTGGCGGACGGTCAGGTGGACGTGGCCTTCGTCCACGAGTTGGAGGGGTTCCCACTGCGCTTCCCCGCGGGGTTGGAGCAGCACGTCCTGGTCGCCCGGGAACCGCAGTTCGTCGCCCTGCCCGCCGACCATCCGCAGGCCGGGCGCCGGGTGGTGGACCTGGCGGACCTCGGCGACGACCGGTGGATCGTCGACTTCACGGCCGACGACGAGTGGCTCGCGACGCGCAGGGTCCTGGAGGCGGCCGGGTTGGAGCCGCGCATGGTCCACGTCCCCGACAACACCACGGCCGCGGCGTTGATAGCCGGGGGCGAGGCCGTGAGCGTGTGCCAGCCGATCTCGCAGCCGCGCCAGGGAATGGTCATCCGCCAACTGCGCGGCGATCCGCTCACGGTCCGGCTGCTGTTGGTCTGCCGGTCGGACGGGGGCATGGCGGCGGACATCGCCGGCGTCCACGCCGACCTCCTGGCCTCCTACGCCGAGGCGGCCTGGGCCAGCACCGCCTACCGCCGTTGGCTGTTGCGCAGCGGCAGCCCGTTGTTGCCCCCGCCGGGGGAGGGTGTCCCGCCGTCCGGCGCCGCGGACCGCGAGGCGCCGGAGCCCGTCCGGGAGACCGTGCCCGGCGACGGCGTGCCGGCCGCGCCGGCGGAACGCGACGGCGCCGCGGGGCGGATGGGCGGACCGTGGGCTCAGCGCCCGCCGGGGACGGCGTCCGAGGGCGGTTCGACGGTGTGGAAGCACTGGGCGCACACATAGCCGCCCCGAGGTCCTTCCTGAACCGCCCAGCCGCACTGGGCGCAGTGCATCACGGCGACGTCGGGGGCGGGAATCTCGGAAGGGGTCATCCGCTCGCTCCACAGTTGCCGCAGGACCAGCCCCCGTCGGGGCCTTGGATCACCGTGGCACCGCACGTGGTGCAGTTCACCGGCAGTTCTCCTTCCGCCGTGTCTCCTGCCACGTTCGTCCGTGTCCTTCGGCCGCCCGGATACGGGGGACGTCCGGAAAGCCCGGATGTCCGGGGGACGTTCGTCGGTGCCATGGGTCACACTCTCATGGATCACCGTAGTCCGCGTGGCCGAGGGGGCGAACGCCTCCGCGTACCGGCTTTCCCGGCCGCGGTGTTCGGTATGCCGTCCTCCGCACGGCGTTCGACGACTCCCGGGGAAACGGCCGGTCTTGGACGGTCCGGGCCGGCGTGCCGCGCCGGCCGGTGGCGGGCGTCACACCCGTCGGGGCGTGCCGCGACGGAGTGTTGACGGACCGTGGCGGTTCGGGCCGCCGCGCGGCGCTGTGAGAAACGCCACCCGCCGGTGGGATCGCCTGTCCGGCACGGTGGTTGACGGCGGGTGGGGAGCGTCACGCCGCCGGGGACGTTTGGCCGCGGAAATCCTCTGTGAGGATGGTGCACCGCCGGGCCCGCACCGTCGCGGAGCCGCCCGGGCGTCGGCTCGCCTCGCGGGCGTCCGACCGTTCACGTGCCCCTCGGGCCATCGACACCCCCTCTCTCATGTCTTCTTCCTCATCGCGCGCCTCCGGATCCCCCGGGTCCTCCGAGCCCCCTCCCACGCCCTCCGCTTCCCGCGCCCTCCGCCGCCCCCGCCAAGCCGTCGCGCTCCGGCGCCGACGGAGGAGGGCCGGAGGCGGGGAGGACCGCACGCCGTGGCGCGCCCTGCGCGTTCCGAGCATGCGGTGGTGGTCGGCGGCCAACCTCGTCTCCAACGCCGGCACCTGGATGCAGCTCACGGTGCAGAACCTGCTGGTGCTCCAGGTCACGGGCTCCGCGGCGATGACCGGTCTGTCGGTGGCCGTGCAGGCCGCTCCCGGTCTGCTGCTCGGCGTGGCGGGCGGCGCCGTGGTCGACTCCTGGCCGCGGAAGGTCACCGCGACGGTGAGCCAGGCCGTGCTGGGGACCGTGGCCTTCGTCACGGCCGCCCTGGTGGCGTCCGACCTGCTGAACACGGGCGTGCTGATGGCGCTGGCCGCGGTCACCGGCCTGATCGCCACCGTCGACGGTCCGGCGTGCGCGCTGCTGGGCAACGACCTGGTGGAACCCCGGGACGTGCCCTCGGCCATCGCCCTGGGCTCGGTGGTGCACAGCGTCGGCCGGCTGGCCGGAGCCGCGCTCGCCGGCTCGGCGGTGGCCTGGTTCGGCACCGCCGCCGCCTACGTCGCCAACGGGCTGTCGTTCCTCGTGGTGGCCTCCGTCATCCCCTTCCTGAAACCGGTCCCCCGGCCCCCGCGGGCCGGGGAGCCGGCCGCCGCCGCGGCGCGGGGGCGCGGCGGGAGGAAGCGGGCGGCGGGGCGCGGCGGCGCGCGCGAGGGCCTGGCCTTCTTCCTGCGCAGGCCCCGCCTGGTGGCCCTGGCCGGGATCACCGGCGTGAGCGCGGTCTTCGGACGGAACTACGGGCTGACCCTGGCGGTCCTGGTCACGGGCCCGCTGGCCGGTGGCGCGGGGGACTTCGGGACGGTCGCCACCGTCCTGGCCGTCGGCGGCACGATCGGCGCCGTGCTCGCCGGGCGTCTGCGCAGGCCGTCCGTTCGCCTGGTGGCCGTCATGGCCGCCTGCGGGGCGCTGCTCCAGGTCGCCGCCGGGCTCTCGCCGTCCCTGGTCGTGCTGATCCTGCTGGTGGCCCCGATGGCGGTGGTGGAGTCGGTGTCCGACACCGCCGGCACCACCGTGCTGCAGACCGACCCGCCCGCCCACCTGCGCGGCCGGGTGCTGGGGGTGTGGCGCAGCGCGAGCACCGGCTGGGGGCTCGCCGGACCTCCGCTGCTGGGCCTGCTCATGGAGGTGGCCGGAGCGCGCGGGGCCCTGGTCGCGGGCGGTCTGATCGTCGTCGGCGCGATCGGCGCGGGAGCGCTGTACCACGGCCGCCGCGGGCTGCTTCCGAGGGCGATTCCGGTGGCGCGCCCGTCGTCGCCGGAGCCGTCGCCGGTGCCGTCGCCCGCCCGGCGCGCGACCGGAGCCACGGCCGGGGCGGAGCCGCTGCCGGAACCAGTCCCGGTCGCTTGAACGCACGCGGTACTACCATCGAACCGGAATCCGCTCGTCCGATTGCGGGGCCAAGGTGTCTGTAGATCTCTCCTCCGTCATAGCCGCCACCACTCGGTGGCTGGTCAGGGCCTACCCGACCGCCGGTGGCGTGTTCAGCGCGTCCCTGGCCGAGGCGCAGGCCCGGCAGGCGGTCACGGTGGCCGCGTGGCTGCGCTACCCGACGTCGCTGGACGCCGCCCTGGTCGCGGTGGCCGGGCCGGGCGGCGCCCGACGGCTGGACCGGATCACCGGTTCGGAACCCCCGGAGTCCTCCGAGGGGCCGGAAGACCCGGGGGCCCCGGAAGGCCCGGGCTCCCCGGAGGCCGCCGAATCGGCCGCTCTCCCCTGGGTCCCCGCGCCCCGCGAGCCCGGCGACTCGGACGGCGCCTGGCGCACCTGGGTGGACGAGGTCCTGGCGAGCTGGGCGGCCTGCCTGCTGACCTCCCCCGAACTGGCGGACGCCGCGGTGGCCGAGGTGGCGCGCGGCGAGCACGCGCGGGGCATGCACGTCGACTTCCGCAGGCTCACCCGGCCCGACGACCTCGACCGGCAGGCCGCGCCCCTGCTGCGGCACCCCGACCTGATGGCGCCGATCGCGGATCTGCACCGCGACGAGTTCCTGGCGTGCCTCGACGCCTCCCGCGGCCCGGAGACCGAACCCGTCCCGTCGTCCGACTGATCGACGCCCACGGGCCGGGGAGACGCCCGCGGGCCGGGGAAGGGGATCAGCCCAGGACGGTGAAGGCGCGCGTGGTGCCGGTGAAGGAGCGGACGGCGCCCACCAGGGGCTTGGCGTCGCCGTGGTAGCGGATGCGGTAGATGCCGGGCTCGACGTCGGCGGGGACGTCCCAGGTGACGGTCACCTTGGAGGCGGCGATCCCGTCGCGCTGCCACCGGAAGGTGGTCGACCAGTCCCCGTCGTCGGCGACCGTGCGCCAGGCGCCGCCCTCGGTCCGCTCCACCCGCAGGTAGGTGCTGCCCCGGTGGAGGTCGTTGCCCGGGTGGGCGCCGGCGAACACGGCGGTCACCCGTTCGCCCGCCCGGCAGCTCTCCCGCGGCTGGGTCAGGACGTCGCCGAAGGAGCGTCCGAGCTGCGGCGCGTCCAGCACGATCGGGGGCTGGAGGGCGAGGGCCCGTCCGGAGAGGTCGGGCGGCGGCGTCCCGGCCGGCAGGTCCCGTCCGTCGCGCATGGCCCGCGCCAGCCGCGCCGCCGTCTGCTGGAGGGCGGGGAGCTGCCAGCGGCCGAAGAGGGTGCTGCCGCCTTCGTAGTGCTGGGCGTCGTACTCCTCGGGCGTGGTGACGTAGTGGAAGTAGGAGTTGGCGTAGCCCGCCACCAGGACGTCGTCCAGGTCGGAGCCCGTGATGCCCGCGACGGTGCGGCGCAGGCGCAGCCCCGCCGCGATGGTGACCTCGCCCGGCACGCCGATCAGGTACAGCCGGCCGATCCGCACCAGTTGGACGGGGACGATCTCCTGCACCCAGGGGAGGATCCGGTTCATCTCCCCGATGGGCACCGCGATCGCCTTGGGGGCGTGGGCGTCGCGGAGTTCGGGCGAGACGGTGTAGATCACCGAGTGGGAGATCGCGTCCCACAGCGGGTTCTCGCCCTCGGTGAAGCCCGGGAACGCCGGACCGTCCTCCAGGCTGCCCGCCGCCATGGCCGCGCCGACCGCGGGCTTGGCGGTCCGGTGGGTGCGCCCGTCGCCGGTGAACTCCGGTTCCACGGTGACGTCGGAGAGGTCCACGTACACCAACCGGGAGTCCACGCCTCCGGTCAAGGGGGTGCCGGGGCGCTCCAATTGGCGGGCGGCGGCCTCGTACTGGCGCAGGCCGAGCCGGCGGGTGCGTTCGAAGTCCTCCGGTGTGGTGGGCGGTCTCAGGTCGAGGTTGGGTGACATGTCGCCGGCGTTGGTCTGCGCGAAGGCGCAGATCACCTCGGGGGCGGTGTCGGCCAGGTAGTCCGCGCCGGACACCTCGCGCTCCCAGTGGTAGGCCGCGTAGCCCTTGTTGTCGGCGCTGACGAGGCGGTTGTCGCCGGACATGCTGGTGCAGTGCGTGGCGAACCAGTTGACCGCCCCCACCAGCCTCCCGTGCCGCTCGACGCGCAGCAGTGTGGTCAGCGGGTCGATGGCGTCGGGGAAGTGCGCCGTGATGTCGGCGGGGTTGCGGTCGAAGGCCGCGCGGGAGCGGTTGACGCTCGCGTCGCGCAGCTCGCCGCGGGAGAGGGTCAGGTCGGACGGGGCCAGGTCGGCGTGGGCCCGCCCGACCGCCTCGACGATGCCGCGGACGACGGCGTCGAAGGTCTTGGCGTGGAAGCCGAGCGTGGTGAGGTTGTACAGCAGGTGGTGGGAGTGGCCGCCCGGCCCGGCGTGGGTGTGGGTGGCGGTGATCATGGTGTTCCGGGCGGTGTAGAGGTCGCCGTACCGTTCGGCGAGGGCGCGCAGCACCGCCTGGTGCACGCTGGAGAAGATCATGGGGGAGTCGACCACGACCAGGGCCACCCGCTCGCCCGCGGCGCCGTTCGGGGTCCGTTCGGCGACGACGAAGGCGCGAGCCCGCAGCCGGGTGTGGAGGCCCTCGGCCTGCTGGTCGGTCCGTCCGTAGCCCATCAGGCCGACCTCGGCCACCTCGCCGGTGGCGTCCGCGATGCCGCGGCCCACCAGGTACGAGCCCGCTCCCCGCGCGTCGGCGGGCGTCCGCGTGGGCGTCCGCGTGGGCGTCCGCCCGGCGGCGGACGCCGGGGAGAGCGGCAGGCCGGCCATGCCGAGGCCGGCCGTGACGGCCCCGGCGCGCAGCACACCGCGGCGGCTGCTGCCCGGCGGCCGGGTCGCTTCGTCGGGGGATCGGTCGGACGACGTCTGCCGCTGGGCTCGGGGATCGCTCACCTGCGCTCCTCACGGTGCTTCTCGTGCCGCCTGGGGGGTTACCGCCGGTTTACCGGTGGACGATGTGAGCATGACAGCCACGGAGTGCGCGGGCAATCCGTCGGTGGAGGCGACGTGAACCGGCCCCGACCACCCCGAGCGGGCGGCCGAGGCCGGTTCCGGACGTCCGGCTCGGCGACGACGCGGAAGGGGGAACGCGGAAGAAGGAGGAGGTGAGAAGGGGGAGGGGCGCTACGAGGCGGTCACCACACGTCGCCGTCGCGCCAGTCGCAGACCAGCACGCGGGTCGGGTCCAGGCGTGCCGTCACCGGCAGGACGAAGACACCGCCGTCGTCCCCCTCGGTGCGGACCACGCCCGTGGGCGTGAGCACCGCGGTCGGGCCCTGCCAGCGCTGCCAGCCGCGCGAGGCGTAGAAGTCCAGCGCGTCCTCGGCGGAACTCAGCGCCCCCACCTCGTACGCGCCGCGGATCACCCGCTCCAGCGCCTCCAGCACGGCCTTGCCGTGCCCGAGCCCACGCCGGTCGGAGCGGACCCCGACGCCTTCGAGGTAGCCCGCCCGCAGCGCTCGTCCGCCGTGCAGCAGCCGCCGCTGGACCAGCGAGCCGTGCCCGACCAGCTCGGACTCCTCCCACACCAGGGCGTGCACGCCCCCCAGGCAGTGCTCCCAGTCCTGGTCGCCGAAGTCTCCCTCGAAGGCCTCGTCGAGCAGTTTCCGGACCGCCTCGCGGGTGGCGGTGTCCAGATCGGCCGTGTGGAGGGTCTGGACGGTTCGCGTGTTTCCGGCGTTTCCGGTGTTCTCACTGGTGCTGGTGGTGCGGACCTCGGTCATGCGCGCCATCCTGGCAGCACGAACCCCCGTCCGTCACCGTTTCGAAGGCGACGGACGGGGAACGACGGAGGGCCGCCTCAGCGGCGCCCGCGGAACCTGCTCAGCGCACGCTTGGCCTCGGCGCGCTTGCGCGGGTCGGAGGCGACCCGCTTGGCCTGCGCGGTCAGTCGGCGCCCCTGCGGGGTGCGGGCGAACGCGGCGATCTTGCTCAGGATGCCCGGCACGGTTCCTCCAAGTGGTCGTGCGTGCCCGGCGGGCGGACACACGAACGGTGATGGTGCTGTCTGCCTCCTACCCCCGAGGGTGCGGCTGATGTCAGCTCGTCGACCGTCCGGGGGAGGCGGCCCGGAACCGGTTCCGGCGCCGGACGGGGGCGCCCGTTCATCCCCTTGGCCACTGTTCCGGGGCGTACCCGCCCGCTCTAGGATGAGGCGCGGTTCGCAACGGCGCGGACGGGAGGGAGGAGCGGTGAAACGTCCCACGATGGTGGACATCGCCCGTCGTGCGGGGGTGACCAAGAGCGCGGTGTCCTTCGCGCTCAACGGCCGACCGGGGGTGTCGGAGACGACCCGCGCCAGGGTGCTGGCCATCGCGGACGAACTGGGCTGGCAGCCCAACAGCGCGGCCAGGGCCCTGTCGGACGGCAAGGCCGGCGCGTTCGGCCTGGTCGTGGACCGCCCGGCCCGCTCCCTGGGCATCGAACCGTTCTTCATGCAACTCCTCTCCGGCATCCAGAGCGAGCTGTCCGAGGACGGCACCTCCCTGCTGTTCACCGTCGCCGCCGGCGTCGAGGCGGAGACGGCCGCCTACCGGACCTGGTGGGCGCAGCGCAAGGTCGACGGCGTCTTCCTCGTCGACATGCGCGTCGACGACCCCAGGGTGCGCGCACTGGAGGAACTGCGCCTGCCCGCCGTGGTGATCGGCTCGCCCGGCGCCGCCGGAAGCCTGCCCACGGTGTGGAGCGACGACGCGGCGGGGGTGCGCACCGCCGTGACCCACCTGGCCGACCTGGGCCACCGCTCGATCGCGCACGTCACCGGCCCCGCCGACCTGCGACACTCCGTCACCCGCGCCGAGGCGTTCACCGCCGCGACCGCCGAACGGGGCGTCACCGGGCGGAACGTCGAGGCCGACTACAGCGGCGAACAGGGATTCGCGGCCACCCGAGCCCTGCTGGAGGGCGACGAACGCCCCACCGCGATCCTGTACGACAACGACGTGATGGCCGTCTCCGGACTGAGCGCCGCCCAGAGCCTGGGCGTCCGTGTCCCCGACGAACTCTCCCTGGTGGCGTGGGACGACTCTCCTCTGTGCGAACTGGTCCACCCCGGTCTGACCGCCCTCCGCCGCGACATCGCCGCCTACGGGGCGCTGGCGGCCCGTCACCTGCGCGACGTGGCGAGCGGACGGACCGTCGAACACCGCCGGATACCCGACGCCACCCTCACCGTCCGCGACAGCACCGCCGCCCCCACCCCCGACGACACGGCGGTCTTCTCCAAGGCGCTCGGCCGGAAGCCGCGCCGGTGATGACGTCCGGTCCGCGACCGTCGGGCCGGGCGGCCCCTAACCGACGAGCCGTTTGCGCCAGTCCAGCGGTGTGACCTCGATGGCGTGATCGGGGATGCCGTTCCACTTCACCGACAGTCCGGCCGCCACGAGGGCCGCCACGACCTCCCGTCCGATCGCCGCCGTCGTCTCCGGTGAGCCGTCGAAACCGCCGTACTGGAGGCTCAGCCCGTACCCGGCCGCGGCCGAGTCCGTGTTCTGGGAGTGGAAGTAGACGAAACCGCGGGAGCCCGGCGATGCTTCCCCGCCGATCTCCGCATGCCCGCAGGTGGGGCAGCAGGTGAAGTCCTCCCGCGCCGTGATGCCCGCCCCCTCCAGCGCCTCGAAGGCCCGGGTGACCCGTTCCGGGTCCGTCTCGCCCTCCCAACCGGCCTGTTCCTCGACGCGCTCCAGCCACATCCGGTCGACCAACACTCGCGCCTGTTCCGGGGAGATCGGCGGAGGGGCGTCCTCGCGGGTCAGGTATTCCCGCGCGTACTCCTGTGCGAACTCGGTCAGTTCCGCCCGGGTGGCGTAGCCGGCGACGAGCATCTCGCGGAGGAGACCTTCGAGTCCCTCGTGCTCCTCGTCGGCGAGTTCGAGAGGAGGCACATCCGGCGCCGGCCCCAGATCCAGCGGAGCCCACTCCAAGCCGGAATCCCAGCCACCCTCCCGACGTGCCCAGCCGGTCATGGCCGCGACCACCCGCTCCGGGGCGTCGAGTTCCACCCGGAAATGTCGATCCGGCCCACCGTCGCGGTGCTCCAGCTCGTACCCTTCCTCCTCCTTGTGCCGCACCTGGGCGAAAACCTCGGGCAGGTCGGGAATCCGCTGCACCACCAAGTAGTTGTCGCCCCGGCCACCGATCCGGCGAACCAGCCCGGCGAACTCCTCGGCGGTGGGCCGGACGTGCCGCTCCCCGCGCTCCGTCCGTACCGTGATCTCAAGCATGCCGCCCACCCTGGCACAGGCCACCGACAATGCGGTGTGGTGGCGGCCCGTGCGACGTCACCTGGGGCTTCGAGGCGTCCCGGTGGGCGTCCCCAGTCGCTGTACCTCGGCGTAGGACAGAGCCTCCTGGTCCGCCGACCGCCCGTCCCGGACGGCCGTCGCGGTGGCCACGGCCACCGCCAGGGCCCTGCGGTACAGCAGCGAACCGAGGCTGATCCTGCGCACGCCCAACGCGGCCAACTCGGAGAGGGAGGGACCGGCCGGCGTGTACAGGATGTTCAGCGGCACCACGAGGGACGCCGTCAGCGCGGCGATCTCGTCCGGGTCCGACAGCCCCGGCACGAACACCCCGTCCGCACCGGCCTGTTCGTAGAGGGCGAGGCGCGTCGCGGTCTCCTCCTTCCGGCGGCCCGACCAGTGGGTGTCGGTACGCGCGTTCACGAACAGCGCGGGAACGGCGGCCTTGACGGCGGCGATCTTCTCGGCGTGCAGCCCCACGGGGGCGAGCGTTCCGTCGGGGCGGCCGTCTTCGAGGTTGATCCCCGCCGCGCCCGCCTCGTACAGCTTCCGGGCCAGCTCGGCCACGTCCGCCACGTCGTCGCTGAAGCCGCCTTCGGCGTCGACGGTGAACAGGAAGGAACCCCGTCCGAGTCGGCGGGCCAGCGCCACGGTCGCGTCGACGGTGGCGGCGGCCCCGTCCGGCAGGCCGGCGGCCGCGGCCACGCCCAGGCTGGTGGTGCCGACGGCGGCGAAGCCCTGAGCTGCCAGAGCGGCGGCGGAGGCGTGGTCCCAGGCGTTGGGCAGCAGCAGGGGGGTGGCCTGGTGGTGGAGGCGGGCGAAGGGGGTGAGCGGACGCCCGCGCAGGCCGTCGGCCAGAGCGAGGGCATGGGTGCGGCCGGGGCAGACGCGGGGTGGGGCGCCGAACGCGAGGGGCACCGGGTGCGCGCGGTTGGCGGTCGCGAGATCGAGGAGGACCACGTCGCCCTCGGCGATCTCCCGGCCCGCGACCCGGGTGGCCCTGGCGGCGACGCGACGCATGACCCGTATCGGGGGAGAATCCCGGAGCACCCGAGCCGGTGGCACGTCGCCGCTGTCGGCCGTGGCCTCGACCAGCGCGGCCGTCGCCTCGCACGCCTGGACCAGCAACCCGATGCGGTTGGCGGCGGCCTCCAGAGCGGCTTCGCTCTTCGGCCCCGGCACCAGTCGCTCCACCAGCCGGGCCACCGCCTCGTCCGCCGCCGCGTCACCACCCCCGAAGTAGGCTCCGGCCACCACGATCACCGCCTCCGCCACCGCTGTGGGCTCCGGCATCCCCAGGGCTTCGGCGAGGGTACGCACCACCCGCGCCCGGGGCTCTCCCTCCGGCTCCGCGGCTGCCGCCCGCCGTAGCGAGGCGGGCTCAAGCCGAGCGAGTTCGGCTTCGACCAGGGCCCGGCGCCGCCGGTGCGGCTCCCCGGAGCTGAACCGGGCCACGGTGGCGCGCAGCCAGGCGACGCTCGCCCCGGCCGGGCCGTCGTCCCCGGCCGGCAGCTCCGGGACGAGCGCCGGGTCGGCGAGCGCCGCCCGCACGTCCGCAGAGCGGTCGAACTCGTGCGTGGTGTGTGTCATGGGCCCGAAGCTAGGGCCGGAACGGTTCGGTGCCGCCCGAACCGTTCCCGCGCCATCATGTGGCCTTCCTGGCCTTCAAGACCGCGCGGGCACCCTCGACGAGGACGGCCTCAGCAAGCGGCATGCAGGGCTCCTTCGGTTCGGCAGTCGCGGCAGAGGCCGGGGGTGGCGGCGCGGAAGGCGCGTTCGCAGCCGTCGCAGGTCTGGAAGGGCAGGACGGCCGGCTTGGCGGGCGGCGGTGGCGGGGCGGGGACGGGGAGGGGTGGTTCGGCGAGGCGGAAGGCGAGGATGCCGGACGGGCGGGTCCACAGACGGTCGGGGAGTCTGCTGGTGAGCGTCTCGGTGATCAGGGCCGGCTCGACGCCCGCCGCGAGCCACCGGGCGACGGCCGGAGCGAGTCGGGCCACCTCCGCACCGGACAGGAGCAGCCGGGGATCGACCGTGCGGAGCGAGGCGAGGAGCGCGACCGCCCGTGGATCCGCCTCGGAGAGCGAGGACGGAGACGGGGACGGAGATGAGGGTGGGGACGGGGCGGATGGTGTGGCGGGCAGCGGCTCGGGTGCCGAAGACGCCTCCGCCCGTGGCCGCCGGGGGCGGGGCAGAGCCGTGGGGGCCGGGGTGTCTTCCCCGCGTGGGACCCCGCGCGGGACCCTGGGTGGGACATCGTAGAAGTAGGTGCGCGTGCGGACCCGGCCGCCGGCCCCCTGCACCCGCCGACGCTCCAGGTAGCCGGCCGCCTCCAGCTCCCTCAGCGCTCGGGAGATCAGGACCTCCCCCTCGGTGAAGTGCTCGCACAGGGCGGCGATGCTCACGGGAGTGCCGTCCGGCAGGGAGGCGATGTAGGCCGCGACACCGATGGTGACCGCGCTTCCTCGCCGCTGGACAAGGGCGTTGGCGAGGACGGTGAAGTCGGCGGTGAGACGGGTACGGACGTGGGGCACACCGGAGGTGGGTACCCCGGTGTCGGCGCGCGAGGGCGCGCTAAACTGCGGGTCAGCCATCGGGAAGTTGTGCTCTTCCTGATCGGTGAGGCCCTCGGAGCGGGATGGCTGTCCCGGCCGGGGGCCGCATCTTTTTGTGGTCGTGGTGAACGTAACCGCCCGAATTCCAAACCTGCAAGCCCATCACCCGTCCGGGTGAAGCGAGGGAAGGGTGGGTGGGTGGGGAGTTCTTTCTCCAGGTTCTTTGGGGGAGTTCGTGGTTCACCGGGTCCTCGTGAACAAGGATCCGGTGAACCACGGAAGCCCATGACGACCGGTTCCCGACCGACCGGGAGACGGGCGGATCAGGGACGGTGACGGCTTTTCAACCCACCGACGAAAGAAGCCCAGGACGCCGCCGGGAAAGCCAACACCGGGCCGCCGGGGGCCTTGCTGTCACGGACGGGGACGACGCCGGGGAAGCCGTCGGCCACCTCCACGCAGTCGCCACCCGCCTGGTTGCTGTAGCTGCTCCTGCGCCAGGCGGCGCCGCTCGGATCGGGACGGGACACTCGCTCCACGGTTGCCCTCCAACACGGATCGGATCATGTCGAGCGACATGAGCGGGGGCAGGGCTGCCGCCCGCAACCGATCGTAAATCTCCGCGTAGCGTTTGACCTCGGCCGGTTCCTCGATGAGTTGGCCGTAATCAGCACCTTCGGTGTAGGCGGCTTCGGTGCCGTCCGGCAGGGTCAGCACCGTCAGGGAGCCGCCCATCGCGCCGTGCCCGCCCTGGTCGAACGGCAGTACCTGCACGGTGATGTGGGGTTCGGCGGCTGCTTCCAGCAGTCGGGTCAACTGACCTCGCATGACGTTCCGTCCGCCAACCGGTCGTCGCAGCACCGCCTCGTCCAGGACGACCCAGAGTTCGGGACGGTCGGGTGAGCGGAGACGGTCCTGTCGTCCCAGCCGCGCGGCGACTCGCTCCTCCAACTGCTCCTCACCACTGAGCATCACGTCGAGGCTCAGCACGGCCCGTGCGTACTCCTCGGTCTGCAACAGACCGGGCACCACGTGCGCCGCGTACTGCCCGATGGACACCGCGCGTTCCGAGAGGGCGATGAACCTCCGTGACCAGTCCGGAAAGGCCTCGCGGTGGACGTACGGCAGCAAGTCGACCAACAAACCGTCCGCGCCGAGCGCGTCGTCGAGCGCGCGCGTCAGTTCGAGCGTCGGTCTGGCGCCGGAGGCCCGCTCGATCTGGGTGATCCGGCTGCCGACCACATACGCCTTCTCACCCAGTTCGGCCTGGGTGAGCCCGGCGGCGATTCTCAATCTGCGGACTCGTGAGCCGAACAGCGCCGCCATCGACGAACGGGGATCGATTTCCTTGGCCAAGACGTCACTTCCGTTTCTTACGGCCTGGAAGGTAAGGCTGCGGTCCCTTCCGAGCGTAGGCGCGTGGACCGATCCTTGAGCACAGAACGTAATGATCCGCATACGGCGCGGATCGAACGGAGAGACGAAGGAAAGCGATGCCGTGCTGATGACGACCACCGCACCGGACGAGGAACCACAGCCCGGTCCGGCGAGCACCGCCGAACCCGAACCGCTGCTCTACACGCAGCAGTTCACGTCGTCGCCCAAAGGCGCGCGGCTCGCCCGACGGTTGGCCTTGAAACGTCTGGAGGAATGGGGGTGGTCCCCCGGCTCGGACACGGCGTGCACCGTCTCCCTGCTGGTCGGCGAACTCGCCGCCAACGCCGTGCGGCACGGCCGTGTACCCGGACGCGACTTCCGTCTCCGGCTCGAAGCGGGGGCACACCTGATCCGCGTGGAGGTCTCGGACGCCTCCCCGGTCCTGCCGCCCACCGTCCCGCCCCTGTCATCCGGCGAGGACGAGTCGGGCCGTGGCCTGTTCCTGGTGGACATCCTCGCCACCCGCTGGGGCGCGGCCCCACGCGCCCCGATCGGCAAGACGGTCTGGGCGGAGGTGGAGACATAGTCCGGTGTACGGCCGCCCCGTGTGTCGTCGCCGTGGTCTCAGGCGCCCGTGGTGCCGTCGATGCGCTCCCGGATCAGGTCCGCATGACCGTTGTGGCGCGCGTACTCCTCGATCATGTGGATCAGGATCCAGCGCAACGACACCTCCCGGCTCCCGCCGAAGTATCCGGCGTCGGACTCGGGCAGCAGGCCGGTGTCGTCCAGCGAGGCCGTGGCGATCAGTTCGCGGCAGCGCGCCACCTCGGCACGCCAGACGGTCAGCGCGTCCTCCAGCCCGTGGTCGGAGGAGACCGTGAACCCGCCTGCCGTCTCCGTGCTCTCCCCGTACACCCAGGGCACGTCGAGCCCGGCGAAGACGCGCTGGAACCAGCCGCGTTCCACCTCCGTCATGTGTCGGACCAGCCCCAGCAGCGTCATCGGCGACGGCGGCACCGAGGCCCGTCGCGCCTGCTCGTCGTCCAGACCCGAGCACTTCAGCGCCAGGGTCGAGCGGTGGAACTCCAGCCAACTCTCCAGCATGGCGCGCTCGTCCGCCCGCGGGGGCGGTACGGGACGTCCGTCCGGCATCGTGGCCGTGGTCATGCGTTCTCCTTCCGGTGAAGGGAGGCGTACGGCGGTGAGGGTCGGACGACCCGCCGCGTCCGGAGGGCGCCGGACGCTCGCCACCGACTCACGGGCCCGCGCACCCCTCGGCCCCGACGGCGGCGCGGCGGGAGGGGCGCGGCGGGGAAGGTGTCATGTGACGCATCCTGTCAGTGCCGCCCCGACACGGCCCAGGGGATTTCCCGCCAGGCGATCTTGCGAAGCACCCGGCGGCGCGTCGAGGGCCGACAGCGGCGGAGGACACGCGGCGGGGCCTTGCGGAAGGGGCTTCCGCGGGGGTTCCATCGGGCGGATGCGATCCGAACACCGGGACGACCGGGAGCCCGGAACGGCGCCCGCCCCGTCCGCCGACACCACCGCCGGGGACCGTGGTTCCCTCCGCGCCGTCACCCTCTTCCCGCTGCTCGTGCTGCTCGCGGGTGCGGTCGGGCTGCTGAGTCCGTCGTCCTTCACCGGATGGGCGCCCTCGGTGCCGTACCTGCTGGGCGTGGTGATGTTCTTCATGGGGCTCACCATGACCCCGCCGGACTTCAAGGGCGTGCTGCGACGGCCCTGGGCGGTCGCGTTGGGCCTGACCGCCCAGTACGTGATCATGCCGGGGACCGGTTGGCTGGTGGCCAAGGCGCTCGATCTCTCCCCTGAGTTGGCCGCGGGCGTGATCCTGGTGGGCTGTGCGCCCGGCGGCACGGCGTCGAACGTGGTGACGTACCTGGCGCGGGGCGACGTGGCCCTGTCGGTGTCGCTGACGAGCGTGTCCACCGTCGTCTCGCCGCTTCTCACGCCCGCGTTGACGCTGGTGCTGGCGGGGGAGTACCTGCCGGTGGACACGGGTTCGATGATGGGCTCGATCCTCAAGACCGTGCTCCTGCCCGTGCTCGCGGGGTTGGTCGTACGGCTGCTGGCGGGACGTCTGGTCACCCTCGCCCTGCCCGTGCTGCCGTGGCTGTCGGTGTCGGCGATCGGGATCATCGTCGCGATCGTGGTGGCGGGCAGCGCCGACGCGGTCAAGTCGGCGGCGGGGACGGTGTTCGCGGCCGTCGTCCTCCACAACGGACTCGGCCTGGCCCTCGGCTACGCGGCGGGTCGGCTCGGCGGACTCGGTGTCCCCGCCTGTCGGGCGCTGACCTTCGAGGTCGGCATGCAGAACTCCGGCCTCGCCGCCTCGCTGGCGGCGGCGCACTTCAGCTCCGCGGCGGCCCTGCCCGCCGCGGTCTTCTCCGTCTGGCACAACGTCTCGGGCGCCCTGGTCGCGGCCTGGTTCTCCCGCCGCTCCCACCCACCGGCGGAGGGCGGGACACGGGACGCCCCCGCGTAAGGGGGAACCCGAGGCCGGTGCCGGCGATCGGCGTGGCCACGGCGGGAAGAGACTCCCGGCGCCGTGGGATGACGAGGGCGTTGCCCGACGAACGGTGGATCGGTTCGGCGGGTGCGGACGTGGACGGGAACCGTCCGGCGGCCTTCACCCATGCGTCCACCACCCATGCGTCCACCGCATCGATGTCGAAGGTTTTGTCATGGCTCTCCGCCTTCCGTGCGCGATCTTCTTCCCGGCAGACTCGTGTACGCGCACAGAGAGTGCGATCAAGGCAGCATCCATGAATGTCGTGACATCGTGCTGCCCTTGCGACAAGGGGGAATTGCGTTGCGCATGAAGCGCCTGACTCTCGGCCTGGCCGCTGTCGTAGCCTCGCTGGCGGCGGCCGTCTCCACCACCGGATCGGCGCAGGCGGTCGCCTCCGCGGAACACGGCCCGGCCGCCCGGACCATGAAGACACCGCCGGCACCGGAGGGCGCGAAGACCATGTCGGCCATGGGAGCGACCGCGGCCTCCCCGGGGATCTCCCCGTACGCCAGGTCCGTCCACGTGCCGCCCAACAGTGACTTCACCTGCGGTAGCGGAAACCTCTGCACCATGGTCTGGGACCCCACGGTGTCCAAGTGGGAGATCTTCTACCTCTACACCTGCGACCGGTACAGCCTGTCCAACTGGCTGGGCACCGGCAAGTACTTCGACAACCAGACCGGCAACCCGACTTCGTACTTCTACGACCGGAACGGCAAGGTCCTCAAGTCCTTCAGGCCCCCGGCCAGTGGGTCGCAGGACTGGGGGCCCGTCTGGTCCATCCGCAACTGCTGAACGCACGGCGCGGCGCGGTTCGGCCCCGGCCGACGGTCGGGGCCGGCCGTCCCGGCGGCCCGAGCCCCGCCGGAAGGCCACCGGACGAACCTCAGGAGGTGTAGAGCGCCTCGATCTCCGCCTCGTACATCTTCGTGATCGCGGCCCGCCGTATCTTCAACGACGGTGTGACCAGACCGTCCGCCATGCTGAACTCGGCCGGCAGGATGCGGAACGCCCGGATGGACTCGGCCCGCGACACCGCGTGGTTCGCCATGGACACCGCCCGTTGGACCTCCGCGCGCAACTCCTCGTCGCGGAGCGCTCCCCGAGGGTCGGAGGGGTCCTTGCCGTGCAGCCGGGACCACTGCTCCAGCGCCTCGGGGTCCAAGGTGATCAACGCCGCGACGTAGGGGCGGTTGTCGCCGACCACCAGACACTGCGACACCAGGGGATGGGCCCGGACGCGCTCCTCCAACACCTGGGGGGCGACGCTCTTGCCGCCGCTGGTGACGATGGTGTCCTTCTTCCGCCCGGTGATGACCAGGTACCCCTCGTCGTCGAGGTGGCCCACGTCGCCGGTGGCGAACCAGCCGTCGCGCAACACGGCGGCGGTCGCCTCGGGATCGTCCAGGTAGCCGGCGAAGACGACGTCGCCGCGCACCCAGATCTCGCCGTCCCGGGCGATGTGGACGGCGTGCCCCGGCAGCGGGCGGCCCACGGTGCCGTGCCTGACGCGCCCCAGCGGCTGGCCGGTCACCGCGGCGGTGGTCTCGGTGAGGCCGTAGCCGTCGTAGACCGTGATCCCGGCGCCCGCGAAGATCAGACCCAGTTCGCGTCGGAGCGTCGATCCGCCCGACACGGCGTACCGCACCCGCCCGCCCAACACCCCCCGCAACTTCCGGTAGACCAGGCGGTCGAAGATCGCGTGCGAGGCCCGGAGCCCCGGACCGGGACCGGGACCCTCGCCCAGGTTCCGCCGCTCCACGGCCTCGGCGTAGCGCACCGCGACGTCCACCGCGCGGTCGAAGAGATCCTCCTTCCCGGCCTCGACGGCGACCTGCCGCGCCCTGCGGAAGATCTTCTCGAAGACGTACGGCACCGCGAAGACGAAGGTCGGCCGGAAGGACGCCAGAGCGGGCAGCAGCGCGGCGGGCGTGATGTCGGGCTGGTGACCGAGCGTCACACCGCACCGCACACAGAACACCTGCACCATCAGCCCGTAGATGTGCGACAGCGGCAGAAAGGCCAGGATCGACGGCTGCTCGCCCGGCTCGGCGAGGAGTTCGGACCACCCGGCGAACAGGATGTCGCACTCGGCCGCGAGGTTGGCATGGGTGATCACGCACCCCTTGGAACGCCCGGTGGTGCCGGAGGTGTAGGCGATGGCGGCGACCGACCCCGGCGTCACCCCGCGGCGGTGACCGTCCACCAGATCGTCGGGAACGTCGCGCCCCCGCTCGCTCAGGAGCCGTACGCAGTCGGTGTCGAGCTGCCAGATGTGGCGCAGCGACGGCACCGCGTCGCACACCGCGCCCACCGTCATGGCGTGGTCCTCGTCCTCGACCACGATCGCCACCACCCGCGCGTCGGAGAGGATCCAACGCACCTGCTCGGCGGAGGAGGTGGGGTAGACGGGCACGACCTGCGCACCGACCGTCCACAGGGCGTAGTTGAACAGCGTCCACTCGTAACGCGTGCGGGCCATCACGGCGACCCGGTCGCCGAACCGTACGCCCTCGGCCAGCAGCCCCTTGGCGAGGGCGGTCACCTCGTCCCGGAAGGCGGCAGCGGTGACCGGAACCCACTCGTCGCCGTCCGGGCCGCCCCGCCGGGCGAGTTGTGTGAACCCCGGGTCGCGTTCGGCCCTGTCGTGGACCGAGTCCGCGAGCCCTCCCGTTCGCATGGGCTCCACCAGGGGCGGAAGACCGAAATCGCGCACGGCACCCCCTCGACGCGCTCCGCCGTGCCGCGTTCAGGCGGCAGAGAGCGAAAAATACCGGCCAATGTCCCTGCTGCCTAGGGGTTGATCAAAAACACTCTTCGCACGGTTTGGGCGCCGTGGCACCCGACGTCCGGAATCCCCGCACACGGCGGACGGCGCGCCGTACGTCCATCGGGAAGACCCCGGCGTTTCGAGGCTTGTGTACTGGTTTGTCAGTGCCGGGATCGGGTCACCCGGTGGGCGTAACGCACGGCGGGTCGGTGCGCCGAGGCCACCGGCCCCGTGCCCGGAAGACCCGTACTCGGAAGAGAGGCGCCCACGATGACGACGATGGTCAAGGACATGCTGCGGACCTACCCGGCCGATCTCGGCGGCGTCAACCGCGGTGCCATGGAGCGCTGCATCTCCGCGTGCTTCGAGTGCTCGCAGGCCTGTACGGCGTGCGCGGACGCCTGTCTGTCGGAGGACATGGTCGCCGAGCTGCGCAAGTGCATCCGCACCAACATGGACTGCGCGGACATCTGCGAGGCCACCGGCAAGATCCTCTCGCGGCACACCGGCTACGACGCCAACATCACCCGCACCCAGCTCCAGGCCTGCGCCATGGTCTGCAAGTCCTGCGCGGAGGAGTGCGAGCGCCACGCCGACATGCACGAGCACTGCCGGATCTGCGCCGAGGCGTGCCGCCGTTGCGAGCAGGCCTGCAACGAACTGCTCGCCACCCTCTGAGGTCCCGCGCCGCCCCGTGGTGGGTGGCGGCGCGCCCTGTGACGACGCCTTGTGACGGGGGCGTCGAAGCCGCCGGGGCGATGCGCCCCGGCGGCCCGAGCCGCCACCGACCGTGCACGGCGTCCAACCGTCGGCGTCCGCACGGCAGTCGCCGCTTCTGATCCGTCGCTCCCGCCGGCCGTGAGGATCGACTCGATGGCCAAGGCCGAGTCGTGGCGCGGCGGAAAATTACCGGACTCGGCGGGGCGCGGCTGTGAGGATGTGCGCGTGGACGATCGGTGGAACATCGAACCCCTGTCCGTGGCACATCCCGACTCGGTCGCCCTGCTGCGCGCCTACTACGACGACATCGTCGGCCGCTACCACGGACGCCGGGTCACAGACGTGGAACTCGACGCGGTGCTCGCCGAGGAGCCCAGCGACGACCTCGCCGCCCCCACCGGGCTCTTCCTGGTGGGCCGGTACGACGGCCGGCCCTCCGGATGTGTCGGGCTGCGCGCACTGGATGCCGAGACCGCCGAGGTGAAGCGACTCTTCGTACGCCCGGAGGCGCGGGGGAGCGGCGGGGGACGGCGGCTGTTGGAGGCCGTCGAACGAGCGGCCCGCGAGTTCCTGGGCGCGCGGGCGGTGCGCCTCGACACCCGCGGCGACCTGGTCGAGGCCCGCGCCCTGTACGCCCGGAGCGGATACGCGGAGATCCCGGACTACAACGGCGAGAAGTACGCCGACCACTGGTTCGAGAAGATTCTCTGACGGTCCGCCGGGTTACTTGCCCCTGTCCCCGCATCGTCCACCGCGGCCGGGGGCAGGTGGACCCGCATGTCCCCGACGCGGATGGGAGAGCGACCCGTGAACACCCACCACAATGCGGAGCACACGTCGGACACCCGCTCCGGCGACGAGGTCGATGAGGTCACCGCCCTGTCGGAGACCGGCCGGCAGCTCCTGGCCGAGGCCGCGTCGGCCTCCTCCGGCAGGGCGGCACGGACGGTCGTCGCCCTGCCGGGCCTCCGCGTCACCCTGCTGGCGCTGGCCGAGGGTCGCGCGCTGGACGACCACCGGGCACCGGGCCCGGCGACCCTCCAGTGCCTGACCGGACGGGCGACGCTGAGCACCGCCGACCGCTCGTGGACGCTGGGGGACGGCGATCTGCTGCCCATCCCCGCCGAGACCCACCGCCTGGACGCGGAGACCGACGCGCTGGTCCTGCTCACCGTCCGCCCGGGCTGACCGCTCCGGGAGCGGGGCCGGACGCGGGCCGGACGGAGGGGCGGGCGAGGGACGTGGTGGCGGGCCGGGTCAGGGGGAGGCGGGACGGGCCGCCGCCACGTTCTCCAGCACGCGCCCGGTGATCAACCCCGGCTCGATCCGCACGTGGACGCTGTTCTCCAGGGGAGCCCAGGAGACGGGGCCGGACCGGTCGAGCCGTTCGATTTCGCTGGGGTCGGTCACCACGGCGGCGCGGCCGGTGACGACCACGCTCCATCCGGAGCGCGTCGCCTCGTCGAAGCAGTCCGCCTCGAAGGCGACCACGCTGTCGTCCACCGCGCGGGCCATCCGGGAGGCGGCCGAGGTGCGCAGGACCACCGCCCGGTCGTGGTCCAGGAAGAAGTTGACGGGCAGGACGGCGGGCAGCGCGTTCTCGGTGTAGACCACGCGTCCCAGCGGGACCTGCGGCAGCAGGCGCAGGCACTCCTGCCGGTCGAGTTCGCGGAAGCCGTCGTGTCGGTGCATGTCCCCATGGTGCGGACACCGGCACGGGCGGGGATAGGGCCGGTCGGTCCCCATCGGGGGAGGGGGAGGGCACCGCCGCCCCCGAGGACACCCGAGGACACCCGAGGACACCGCGAGGACGCGGGGCGGCGGAAGCGGTCTCAGCGGGTGTGGTGCCCGGAGGACGGACCGTGTGCCGGAGCGGTCTGGGTGGCGATGACGGCGGCCTGGACACGGCGCTCGACGCCGAGCTTGGCCAACAGCCGGGAGATGTTGTTCTTGACCGTCTTCTCCGACAGGTAGAGCCGCCGGCCGATCTGCCGGTTGGTCAGGCCCTCGCCGATCAGGGTCAGGATGTCGCGCTCGCGGGGGGTCAGCGAGGCCAGCGCGGCGTCCTGCGGCTCCTCGGCGGCCTCCCGGGCCTCCTGGACGCGCAGGTTGTTCATCAGGCGGGCGGTGGTGGCCGGGTCGAGCATCGACTGCCCGGAGGCGACGGTGCGGACGGCGGACACCAGGTCCGAGCCCCTGATCTGCTTGAGGACGTAACCGGCGGCACCGGCCATGATCGCGTCCAGCAGGGCGTCGTCGTCATCGAAGGAGGTGAGCATCAGACAGGCCAGCTCGGGCATCCGCGAGCGCAGTTCACGGCAGACGGTGATGCCGTCGCCGTCCGGCAGACGCACGTCCAGCACGGCGACGTGCGGACGCAGGGCCGGACCGCGCGCCAGGGCCTGCTCGGCCGAGCCGGCCTCGCCGACCACCTCGATGTCGGGCTCGGCGTCCAGCATGTCGTGCACGCCGCGCCGTACCACCTCGTGATCGTCGAGGAGGAACACCCGGATCGGTGACTGTGGGGAGAACTGCTGGCCTTGGGTCATACCGTTCCTTCACGCCGTCGTTCGGGGCACACCCCCCGCCCTTCGATCGTGCCGGTGGAGGGCCGTTCGACGCCAGGGCCGAACGGCCCTGGTACCGGCACGTCCCCGACGGCACCCGGAACGGCGACTCGGGACAGACTCGGGACAGGCTCAGGACGGCGAACCCAGCGGACCGACCACGGGCGGCTCCGGGGAACGGGCCGGAGCGGACGAGCGGACGAGGTCGAACCCGACGTCCACGACCCCCTCGACCGCGCGGGCCATCCGGGCCGCCGACGGCACCAGGGACGTGTCGCGGATGCGGCCGGTGAAGGTCACCACACCGTCCGACACCCGCACCCCCACGTCGTCGCCCCCGCCGGAGAAGAGGGGGACGAGCACCTCCCGGCGCACCTCCCGGGCGATGTCCTCGTCCGGGCGCAGGAACACCTTGAGCAGGTCACCGCGGCTGACGACGCCCACCAGCCTGCCCTCGGCGTCCACCACGGGCAGCCGCTTGACGTGCCGGCGCGCCATGGTCCGGGCCGCCTCGGCCAGGGTGGCCCCGGCCCGGACGCAGACGGCCGGCGCCGTCATCAACTCGCCCGCGGTCACCGCCCCCACCCGGGCCAGTTCCTCCGGGTGCCGAAGCTGCTCCATGCGGCTGGGAGCGCTGCCGCGGTACTCCTCCTTCGGCAGCAGGTCCGCCTCGGAGACCACGCCGACGACGCGGCCCTCGCCCTCCAGGACCGGCAGGGCGCTGATCCCCCACTGCTCCATGAGGGCCACGATCTGCTTGAAGGGGGCGTCCCGGCCGATGGCGACGACGGTGTGGGTCATCACGTCGCTGACGATGCGGGGGGTGTCGTCCATGGTGTCCTCCTCGGGGCCGGGGGGCCGGGCCGCGGCCGGGACGGTTCGGGTGTTCGGCGGCCTCACGGACGCGGGCCGCTGCCGTACGGCCCGTACAGGTCCAGCAGTCGGGTGCGGGCGCTCTGCAGCCGGTGCGCGACGATCTCGGCCACCTTCATGGAGACCGCGCGCCCCAGCACCGGGTCCTCCTCGCACAGCTCCCGCACCCGGGCGGCGTCGAACTCCACCGCCCGCACCGGGCTGAGCGCCTCCGCGCCCAGGTGCCAGGTGTGGGGCGGGAAGAGCCACGACCAGCCCAGCAGGTCGCCGGGGGAGAGGGTTTCGACGGCGGCCGCGCGGCGACCGGGCACGTGGAGGTCGAGCGTGACCGAACCGGTCCGGATCACCCAGAACCGGTCGGCGCGGTGGCCCTCCTCGAAGATCCGGGCGCCGGCGGGGAAGGACACCTCGCGGGCGAATTCCATCAGCCGCTCGCGCCCCTCGGGGGGCAGTGCTCCGAGCAGGTTCGTGGGGGCGGAGATCATGACGAGCCTCCCGTCCGGTCGATTGTTCGCGTGTGGTGTCCGCGTGGGCGCCGCGTTGCGGGTGCGGACGCGGCCTCACCGTCATCGTCGAGCGGCCCCGCCCGCCGGGACAGGGGCCGGACGGGGACCGGAGGCGGGACCTTCGGCCCCCACCGCCGCGGTACCACCGTGAGACGGTGGGGATGCGCCCGATCGGCGGGGGATTCGTCGGGGACGGCGAGCGCCCCGGCGGTCCGCGCACACGGCGGTCACCGGCCCCGCGGGCCCGGACGGCCCCCGAGGGGACAGGTGGCCCCGGGTCTTCCCGGGTACCCGAGGAGGCCCGGAGAGGAAGACGGCGGAGAGCCGCACCGAGTGTGGAGGTGTGTGATGGCGCGTACGGTCACCGTGGGCGTGGACGGTTCGGGCGAGAGCCTGGCCGCCGCCGACTGGGCGGCCCGGGAGGCGCTGCGACGCGAGGTCCCGCTGAGGCTGGTCCACGTGCGGGAACCCGACCCCTTCACCCCTCCGGCCTCCTTCGCCGACCCCGAGACCCGGGAGCACTGGGCCCGCCGGATCCCGCGCGACGCGGCGAACGACCTGGCGGCCCGGCACCCGGGCCTGGAGATCGTCACCGACCAGCTCACCGGCCACGCCGCCGCGGTCCTCACCGATGTCGCCAAGGACGCCGAGCTGCTGGTCATCGGCACCCGAGGGCTGGGCGTCGTCGCCGGCTTCCTGGTCGGTTCCGTCGCCCTGAGCACCGTGGCCCGCGTGCCGTGCCCGGTCGTCCTGGTACGGGCCGGGACCACCGACGAGCACGCGCGGAAGGAGGGTGTCGGGGACGCCGCCGACCACGGCCCGTACCGCGACGTCGTCCTGGGCGCGGAGCTGTACCGGCCCAGCGACGAACTCTTCGCGTTCGCCTTCGACGTCGCCGCCCGGCGCGGCGCCGCGCTGCGGGTCGTCCACGGCTGGAACCCGCCGCTGGTCTACGGCATCGACCCCGTCGCCGTAGATCCCCGCATGGCCACGGAACTGGCCGAGGAGAGCGCCCGGACGCTGCGGGACGCGCTGCGCCCCTGGCGGGAGAGGCACCCCGACGTCGAGGTGCGGGCGGAGGCCGTGGTCGGCCGGCCCGCCCGCCTCCTGCTGGAGGCCGCCAAGGACGCCTCCCTGGTGGTCGTCGGCCGCCGCAAGCGCCGCTCCCCGGTGGGCTTCCGCGTCGGGCCGATCACCCACGCGGTCATGCAGCACGCGCCCGCGCCCGTCGCCGTCGTCCCGTACGACTGACCACGGTCGGCGGTGCCCGGGGCGCGCCCGGCGGCCCGCCCCGGGCACCGGCGGGCCGGTCTCGCGGGTCCTCCCGCCGCACCGCCGCCGTGAGACGCCGCCGTGAGACGCGGACGGGACGCCGACGGGGCGCAGACGGGAGGGGAGGTCAGCGGATGTGCCGGCCGGAGATGGCGCGGGCGATGACCAGCCGCTGGATCTCGCTGGTTCCCTCGAAGATGGTGTAGATCTTCGCGTCCCGGTACATCCGCTCCACCGGGTGCTCCCGGCTGTATCCGGCGCCACCGAGGATCTGGACGGCCTTCTCCGTGGCGTTGACGGCCAGTTCGCCGGCGCGCAGCTTGGACATCGAGCCCTGGCCCGCGTCGAAGGCGCGACCGTTGCGGGCCATCCAGGCCGCCTGCCAGATCAGCAGGCGGACCGCCTCGATCTCGGTCCGCAGGTCGGCCAGGGCGAAGGCGATCGCCTGGTTCTCGACGATGGGCCGGCCGAAGGCCTCCCGCCCGCCCGCGTACTCCAGGGCGTACTCGTAGGCGGCGCGGGCGATGCCGAGCGCCTGCGCGCCCACGGTGGGACGGCTGACCTCGAAGGTCGCCATGGCGGCCTGGCCCTTGGCCCGGCCGCCCTCCCGGGCACGGGCGAGCCGGGCGTCCAGCTTCTCCTTCCCGCCCAGCAGACAGTGGCCCGGCACCCGGACCTCGTCCAGGAAGACGTCGGCGGTGTGCGAGGCCCGCAGCCCCAGCTTCTTGATCTTGCGGCCGCTCTCCAGCCCGGGGGTGCCGGGCGGGACGATGAACGCGGCCTGGCCGCGGGCGCCGAGCTCGGGCTCCACCGAGGCCACCACCACGTGGACGTTCGCGATGCCGCCGTTGGTGATCCACGCCTTCTGACCGCTGATCACCCACTCGTCCTTGGCCTCGTCCCAGCGGGCGCGGGTGCGCATGGCCGAGACGTCGGAGCCGGCGTCGGGTTCCGAGACGCAGAAGGCGGCGACCTTGGGGTCGTCCTCGTCGCCGAAGCACTGGGGGACCCATTCGGCGAGCTGGTCGGGGGTGCCGGAGGAGAAGATGCCCGCGACGGCGAGCGAGGTGCCGAACAGCGCCATGCCGATGCCGGCGTCACCCCAGAACAGTTCCTCGTTGGCGATCTGGAGGGACAGACCGGAGGGGTCGCCGTACATGTCGGCCAGGGACTCGAAGCCGTACAGGCCGATCCGGGCGGCCTCCCGGATGACGGGCCAGGGAGTCTCCTCCCTCTCGTCCCATTCGGCGGCGGCCGGGCGGACCACGTCGGCGGCGAAGCCGCGCACCCAGTCGCGCAGGTCCCTCTGTTCCTCGGTGAGGTCGAGCGAGAAGCCACTCATGCCGTCTCTTCCCTTGTCGCGTCCGTCGTCGTCCGTCGTCCGTGTGTCGGCGTTCCTCACGCCTTGGGGATGTCGAAGTACCGGGTCAGTCCGGAGGCCAGGCCGACGTCGCCGGCCAGCCGCAGCTTGCGGGTGATGAACATCGTCACCGGGTTGGCGTTGCCGGAGACGAGCCTGAGGAACTCGGCGTCGCCCAGGATCAGCGTGGTGCGCGGCTCGGCCTCGGTGCGCCCTTCGTGGACCGTGCACGTCCCGTCGGCGATGGCGACGTCGTACACCACGTCGCTCTCCCCGGTGACCTTCCACCGGATCAGGGCGTCGAGCGAACCGGCGCTCTCCGGGCGGAACTGCCGCTCCATCCGCCGGAAGACCTCGCCGAGCACGCGCCGGCGCAGGTCGCCGCGCATGATCTCGTTGATCTCCTTGGTGGACAGGCCCTTGACGATCCGGGCGAACTCCTCGGGGGAGACGGCCGCGAAGTCGAGGGCGGCCAGCTCGTCCTTGACGCTGTCGGCCATGGGGCACCCCTCAATTCTTACTCTGAAGTAAGTTTACCGGCGAGTAAGATTACGTGATGGTAGGTAGGCTGGCAAGGTGAGCGACAAGCGCAGGCGAAGGGTCCCCCGGCAGGTCCGGGAGCAGCAGATCATCGACATGGCGGTCCAGGTCTTCGCCAGGCGCGGATACCACCCCGCGTCGGTGGACGAGATCGCCGAACTGGCCGGAATCTCCAAGCCGATGGTCTACCTCTACCTCGACTCCAAGGAGGGCCTGTTCCTCGCGTGCCTGCGCCGCGAGGCAGAACGGCTGGTGGCCGCCTTCCGGAAGGCGGCGCGCGACGTCGGCCCCCCGGAACTGCGGCTGTGGGCGGGGCTGTCGGCGTTCTTCGCCTTCGTCACCGAACACCGGGACAGTTGGGTGGTGCTCCACCGGCAGACCTCGGAACTCAGCACGGCCATCACCGCGGAGGTCGCCCGGGCCCGCCGCGCGGTCATGGCGGAGGTGACGGGCCTGGTCCGCGACGGCATCGCGGAGGCCACCGGATCGGTCCGACTCGGCGACGAGGAGGCCGACTTCGTGGCGCACGTGCTGGTGGGCGCGGCGGACTCGCTCACCGACTGGATGGAGAGCCACCCCGACGAGACCCCCGAGCGGGTCACCCGACGCCTGATGAACATGGTGTGGGTGGGCATGCGCAACGTGCTCGGAGGGGAGTTCTGGGAGCCTCCGGAGCCGCCGCGGACCCCGGAGGCGCCCCCCTCCGAGGAGGCCGGGGAGGAGTCAACCGAGGGGTGACACCTCGCCGCGCAGGTGCTCGCGCGCCCCGTCGTCCCCCCGCAGCCCGAACTCCCAACCGGCGCCGGACCGGGCGGCGGTGAGGCGCACCCGCGCGGGCAGCAGGACCGGCGCCCGGAAGGAGACGTCCACCCGGTAGGCGTCGGGAAGACGGTCCTCCAGCGCCGCCAGGGCGCGGGCCTTGGTCCACATGCCGTGCGCGATGGCGCGGGGAAAGCCGAAGAGACGCGCGGCCACCGGGTGGAGGTGGATGGGGTTGCGGTCGCCCGAGACGGCGGCGTAGCGGCGTCCCGCCGAGCCGGGCACCTCCCACCGCTCGTCCAGGACCGGCTCGCCCGCCCGTCGGGGGCCGCCGGCGGAGACGTCGGCGCGCGGTCGGGAGCCCTCCGCGGCACGCTCGCGGTGGAGGTAGGTGCTGACGGACCGCCAGACCGGGACGGAACCGTCGTCGGCCTCGGCGACCACGTCGAAGGCGGTGCCCTTCGGGTGCGGGCGCGACCGGTCGGCCCACACCCGGTAGGTGAGCCGCTCCCCGGCCTCCACCGGCCGCAGCCGCTCGATCCGGTTGGCGATGTGGACCAGGCCGAGCAGCGGCAGGGGGAAGTCCCGGGCGGTCATCAGCGACATGGCCAGGGGGAAGGCGACGATGTGCGGATACGTCACCGGCAGGCGGGAGGAGTCCGCGAAACCGCAGACGTCCGCGTAGCGGCGCAACCGGACCGGATCGGCCGCCACATCGCGCAGCACCAGCCGCCGCGCCGGGACCGGGCCCTCGCCGCGCCGGGACAGCAGGGCACGGACGTACAGGGACACCGTGCCGGGAGCCGACGGCAGCTCCCGCGTCTCCGGCTCCCCGGTGCTCCCGTTCTCCGGGTTTCCCACGATCCTCACGCTCCCAGCAGGGACTGGCCGCACACGCGCAGCACCTGACCGTTGACCCCACCGCTGCCGGGCGAGGCGAACCAGGCGATGGCCTCGGCCACGTCGACGGGCAGACCGCCCTGCCTGAGGCTGTTCATACGGCGACCTGCCTCCCTGACGAACAGCGGTATCGCCGCCGTCATCCTCGTCTCGATGAAACCCGGGGCCACGGCGTTGACGGTGATCCCGCGCTCGGCCGCCGTCGGCGCCAGGGCCTGGACCAGACCGATCAGACCGGCCTTGCTCGCCGCGTAGTTGGTCTGCCCCACGTTGCCGGCGATGCCGCTCATGGAGGAGGTGCACACGATCCGGCCGCCCTCGCGCAGCACGGGTTCGCCGGAGTCGTCGGGGGCCAACAGGCGTTCCGTCACGCGCTCCACGGCGGTGAGGTTGACCGACAGCACGGCGTCCCAGCGGTCGGCGTCCATCCGGCCCAGGGTCTTGTCGCGGGTGATGCCCGCGTTGTGCACCATCACGTCCAGCCCGCCGTGGCGTTCGCGCAGGTGGGCCACGAGGGTGTCGCCGGCGTCGGCGGCGGTGACGTCCAGCGGCAGCGCGTCCCCGCCGACCCGCTCCGCCACCGCGCGCAGCTCCGCCGCCTGGCCGGGGACGTCCAGGCAGACCACCGTCGCCCCGTCCCGGGCCAGGGTCTCGGCCACCACCTCGCCGATGCCCCGCGCGGCGCCGGTGACCACGGCGACCCTGCCGTCCAGCGGACGCTCCCAGTCGGCCGGGACGCCGGCCGGGCCGACGGGCTCGGCGACGCGCACCACCTGGCCGGAGACGTAGGCCGAGCGGGCCGAGAGGGCGAACCGCACGGTGGACTCCACGGCCCCCTCCGCGCCCGGCGCGACGAGCAGCAGGTGCGCGGTCGCCCCGCGCCGCAGCTCCTTGCCGACCGAGCGGACGAAGCCCTCCAGCGCGTGCTGGGCGGCGGCCTCCCGTGCGTCACGGGCCAGTTCGGGCGGGGTGCCGACGACCACCACCCGACCGCAGGGGGCGAGGGAGCGGACGCGCGGGTGGAAGAAGGCGTGCAGGGCGCGCAGTCGGGTGCTGTCGTTGATGCCGGTCGCGTCGAAGACCAGCGCGGCGGGGGACTCGTCCGCGCCGGCGCGCTCGGCGGACGGCAGGGACGCGACCAGCTCGCGCAGCGGCTCGGTCAGCCGGCCGCCGTCGGCGCCGTCCACGACGACGGGACCGGACAGAACGGGACGGCCCGGACGGTGACGTTCGAGGTTCTCCGGGCGTGGCAGGCCCAGCCGCTTGGCGAGGAAGGCGCCGGGACCGGAGGACGTCAGTTTCCGGTAGCGATCGACCATTGATTTCTCCTTACGCATGAGTAAGTTTACTCCGAAGTAAGTAGAGGGTTCCTACCACAGGGAGTGGTGGCCATGGCAACGGTCGGGCGTCGCGTCGCGATCATCGGAAGCAACCGCATCCCCTTTGCCCGGGCGGACGGCCCCTACGCCACCGCCTCGAACCAGGAGATGCTCGCCGCCGCGCTCGCCGGCCTGATCGACCGGTACGACCTGCGCGGCGAACTGCTGGGGGAGTTCGTGGCGGGCGCGGTGCTCAAGCACAGCCGGGACTTCAACCTGGCCCGGGAGGTGGTCCTCGGCAGCGAGTTGGACCGCCGCACCCCCGCCTACGACCTCCAACAGGCCTGCGGCACCGGCCTGGAGGCCGTCATCCTCGTCGCCAACAAGATCGCCCTGGGACAGATCGACTGCGGCGTCGCCGGCGGCGTGGACACCGCCAGCGACGCACCGCTGGGCGTCAACGACGACCTGCGCAGACTGCTGCTGAAGGCCCGTCGGGCCCGCACCCTCCCCAAGCGGCTGGCCGCCCTGGCGGGCCTGCGCCCCGGACACGTCGTCCCCGACATCCCCCGCAACGCCGAACCGCGCACCGGCCTGTCGATGGGCGAGCACGCCGCCCGCACCGCCGCCGAGTGGGGCATCTCCCGCGCCGACCAGGACGCCCTGGCGGCGACCAGCCACCAGCGCCTGGCGGCGGCCTGGGACCGCGGCTTCCTCGACGACCTGGTGACCCCCTTCCGGGGGCTGGAACGCGACCAGAACCTGCGCCCGGACAGCACCGTGGAGAAACTCGCCCGCCTCAAGCCGGTCTTCGGCAAGGGCGAGGGCGCGACCATGACCGCGGGCAACTCCACCCCGCTGACCGACGGCGCCTCCACGGTGCTGCTGGCGAGCGAGGAGTGGGCCGCCGAACACGGCCTGCCGGTACTGGCCTGGATCACCCACTCCCGCACCGCCGCGGTCGACTTCGTCGACGGTCCCGACGGACTGCTGATGGCACCGGTGTACGCCGTCCCCGAACTGCTGAAGGCGGCCGGCCTGAACCTCGGCGACCTCGACCTCTACGAGATCCACGAGGCGTTCGCCTCCCAGGTGCTGGCCACCCTGGCCGCCTGGGAGGACGAGGACTTCTGCACCCGTCGCCTGGGCCTTTCCGGACCGCTGGGCAGCGTCGACCGGGACCGGCTCAACGTCACCGGCTCGTCCCTCGCCGCCGGACACCCCTTCGCCGCCACCGGCGGACGGATCGTGGGCACCCTCGCGAAGCTGCTGCACGAGAAGGCCGCGGAACGCGGCGGCCCGGCCGACGACGGCACGACGACCGTCCGCGGCCTGATCTCCATCTGCGCCGCCGGCGGCCAGGGAGTGACCGCCCTCCTCGAACGCTGACCCCCCGACCACCCCACGCCCACCCCCCACACCCGCCCACCCATCCCCTACACCGGCCAGTCCTCCCCACCCGTGAACAGGAGCCGACCATGGGCGTACGCAAGGACCTGAAGAGGGCGAAGAAGCGCGGCGATCTCGCCGACCGCGTGACGGTGGAGGTGATCCGGGAAGGCGGCGTCGTCCGCGAGGCCCGGGCCTCCTGGCGCACCCCGCCGCCCACCACCCCGGGCACCACCGCCGACATCCCCTTCACCAACGCCGAACAGGCCCCCGACGCGGTGGTCCTCAGGCGCAAGGAGGCCGGTGCGTGGCGGCCGGTCACCGCCGCGGCCTTCGCCCGCGAGGTGACCGGCGTGGCCAAGGGACTGATCGCCGCCGGACTCCGACCCGGCGACCGGGTCGCCCTGATGTCCCGCACCCGCTACGAGTGGGAACTGCTCGACTTCGCCACCTGGGCGGCGGGCGGACAGACCGTGCCGATCTACCCCACCTCGTCCGCCGAGCAGGTCGAGTGGATCCTGCGGGACTCCGGCGCCCGCTTCCTGGTGGTCGAGACCGACGAGCACGCCGTCACCGCCGCGTCCGCCGCGGTGTCCCTCCCCGAACCGCCGCGCACCTGGCGGATCGACGCCGGTGCCGTCTCCCACCTGACCGACCTGGGACGGAACGTGGCCGACGAGGAGGTGACCGAGCGCCGCGCGGGCCTCACCGCCGACACCCCCGCCACCATCTGCTACACCTCCGGCACCACCGGCCGCCCCAAGGGCTGCGTGCTCACCCACGGCAACCTCCGGGCCGAGGCGCTCAACACCGTCCAACTGCTGCACCCGGTGTTCGAGGAGGTCACCGACCGGACGGCGTCCACCCTGCTGTTCCTGCCGCTGGCCCACATCCTGGGCCGCACCATCCAGATCGCCTGCCTCCAGGCGCGCATCGAACTCGGCCACTGCCCCAGCATCAAACCCGACGAACTGCGGCCGGAGTTGAAGAACTTCAGGCCCACCTTCGTCGTCGGGGTGCCCTACCTCTTCGAGAAGATCCACGACACCGGACGGGCCACGGCCGAGAAGATCGGCCGCGGCGCCTCCTTCGAACGCGCCGACCGCATCGCGGTGCGCTACGGCGAGGCGTTCATGGAGACGTTCCGCGGTCGCCCCGGACCCGACCTCAAACTCCGCCTGGCCCGGGGCCTGTACGACCTGCTGGTCTACCGGCGCGTCCGCAAGGAACTCGGCGGCAGACTCCACTACGCCATCAGCGGCGGCTCCCCCCTGGACCGCCGGCTCAACCTGTTCTTCGCCGCCTGCGGCATCATCGTCTACGAGGGCTACGGCCTGACCGAGACCACCGCCGCAGCCACCCTCGTCCCGCCCCTGGACCCGCGCCCCGGCACGGTGGGCCGGCCCATTCCCGGCACCGCCGTGCGGATCGCCGACGACGGCGAGGTGCTGATCAAGGGCGGCATCGTCTTCACCTCGTACCGGAACAACCCCGAGGCCACCGAGAAGGCCCTCAAGGACGGCTGGTTCGCCACCGGCGACCTCGGTTCCCTGGACGAGGACGGCTACCTGACCATCACCGGCCGCAAGAAGGACATCCTGGTCACCTCCGGCGGCAAGAACGTCTCCCCGAGCGTGCTGGAGGACCGGCTGCGCAGCCGCCCGCTCATCGGCCAGTGCATGGTGGTCGGCGACAACCGCCCCTTCGTCGCCGCCCTGATCACCCTCGAAGCCGAAGCCCTGGCGCACTGGCTGGCGGTGCGCAAACGCCCCGCCGACACCCCCTTCGCCGAACTGGAGAACGACCCCGAACTCCTCGCCGCCGTCCAGAACGCCGTGGACTACGCCAACGAGGCGGTCTCCAGAGCCGAGTCGATCCGAGCGTTCCGCCTGATCGAAGGGGAGTTCACCGAGGAGAACGGCCTGTTGACGCCATCGCTGAAGATCAAGCGGCATGCCGTGACGGCCGCGTACGCGGACCGGATCGACGCCCTCTACGACCGGTGACGCGCCGAACAGGCCGGCGCGCGGAGCGGACGAGGAGGTCTGCGCCATGACGGAAACACCCGCGAGAACGTCCGGGAACGACCACGAGCCCGGTCACGACCACGAGCCCGATTACGACTACGACGTGATCGTCGTCGGTTCCGGCTTCGGCGGCTCGGTGTCCGCGCTGCGGCTCACCGAGAAGGGCTACCGCGTCGGCGTCCTGGAGGCGCTGGACAAGGTGATGATCCTGGCGGGCGCCGGGGTGGGCGCCGAGCGGATGGGCGTGGGCGACACCTTCCACCTCGCCCCGGTCGGCGTCTTCTTCGGCGACGGCGAGGACGCCGAGGGGAAGACGAAGGCCGCGCCTGCGGCGAGTGCATGACCGGCTGCCGGCACGGCGCCAAGAACAGCCTCACCGAGAACTACCTCCACCTCGCCGAGCGGGCGGGCGCGGTCGTCCATCCGATGACCACCGTCACCGAGGTCGCCGAGGACGGCCGGGGCGGCTTCACCGTCACCACCGTGCCGACCAACCGGCGCCGTCGGGGCCGGCGGACGGTGCTGCGCTGCGAGCGGGTCGTCCTCGCCGCCGGCACCTACCTCCAGGTGCCCCACGGCGGACGCGCCCCCAAGCTGCTGACCTTCGCCGCGCAGTGCCTGCGCCACCCGGTACAGGCGCTGCGGACGCTCTCCAACTACCGGTGGTCGGAGCGGACGATCATCGGTCTGGTGATGCAGTCGCTGGACAACTCCCTGACCACCTACCGCAAGCCCAAGGGCCTGGGGAAGGGACTGCCCAACGTCGGCGAGTTGATGGGCATGCCGTTGACCGCGCACTTCCTGGGCGGCTGCCCCATCGGCGCCACCGCCGAGGAGGGCGTCATCGACCCCTACCACCGGCTCCACGGACACCCCGGCATCTCGGCGCCGCGCTGCGGCTGCCGCTGCTGCCGGTCCCGGCCGTACCGCCGAGGAGGGCCGAGCCGGACACCGAGCCGGACGTGGAAGCGGCGGGGGCCTGACCCGATACGCGCGAGGGGTGGAGCGGCCCGGCCGCTCCACCCCTCGATCACTCTCGTGGCCCGTACGTTCGGGCCGTCACGCCGTCAGGCCGTCACGCGGTGGCGGAGGTGTCCACCCCGGCACCGTTGCGACGCCGCACGAGGTACACGGCACCGGCGCCCAGCGCCACGGCCGCACCGCCCGCGAGGGCGAACATCGGCAGGGCGGAGGAGGAACCGGTCTCGGCGAGCTGTCCCTTGAACTCCTTCACCTCACCCTGCGGCTTGACGCCGACGGGGCTCTTGCCCTCTTCCGGCTTGGCGTCGTCGACACCGCCCTGCGGCTTCTTGCCGGCGGCGAGGATCTCGAAGTTGTACCACTTCTCGTCGTAGCTGCAGTTCTCCTCGTCGCCGTACAGGCCGAAGGCGATCGCGACCGCGGAGCCGGCCGGAGCGGACGCGGAGATGTTCAGCCGCAGCTTGAGGGAGATCTCCTCGCCGGCCTCCACGGGCAGGAATCCGCCGATGGTGCCGCCGTCGGACAGGTCGCTGGACCACTTCTCGCCGTCGAAGTACTGGAACTTCGCGTACTTCGAGGTGAGGTCGCTCTCGAAGGAACCCTCGGCGTCCTTCTTGTACAGGACGGACGCGCCGACGATGACCGTCTCCAGGGCCTCGCCCTCGCTGTTGTCCAGGACCAGGTGGAACTCCTTCCACCCCGACCCGGCGACGATCTTGTTGGGGAAGCCGGAGAGGCGCGCCTTGAAGTCGGCGTCACAGGTCGGGAACGGCTCCTCTTCCTCCTCGTCCTCCTCCGGCGTGCTCTCGCTCGGGCTGGGAGAGGGGGTCTCCTCGGGAGTCGAGGCGGTCGGCTCGGGCTCGGTGGTGGGAGTCGAGGCGGTCGGCTCGGGCTCGGTGGTGGGAGCGGAGGTCTCCGGCTCGGGTTCGAGGCTGGGAGTCGAGTCCTCCGGCTCGGGCTCGGTGGTCTCGCCCTCGGACTGGGTCGGAGCGGGGTTCTCGGAAGGGCCCTCCGTGGCGTAGGCGGCGGGGGCCGCGAGCAGCGCCACGGGGGCGATGACGGCCGTGGCGGCGGCAGCCGCGAGAGCACGGCGAAGCTTCATGCGATGACCTCATTCGTCTGAGGCGAAAAGGAAGAAGTGAAGAAGTGAAGGGGCCTTCGCGGTGGGGCGCGTCGGGCTGGCAGCAGAGTAAGGGCGGGGTGGGACAGGGCGAAGGGGCGCTGTCCGCGAATGCCGCGCTTCCGCATCCGGACCCGCTCGACATAACGGGCGGACGCGGTCAGTTGCCCACGCTCACCCAGGTTTCGGTGTGGCTTATCTCACACACGCATTCGGTTTTGCTGTTACGGACCCGTGACGGAAAGGGGCACAACCCTTCAACTGCCTCATTCGTCCCTCCCGTTCGGGAGTCGCTTTCCGAGCAAAGGCGAGCAACGGAGAGAGGGCGCTGCGCGACACCGTGCGACACGACGCGACACGGAGAGGGCCCCGGGGTCGGCCGAGCGAACGGCCGGCCCCGGGGCCTCGTGCCGGCGTCGGCGTCAGGGCTGCGCCGACGGCGGCGCGGCGCCGGGGGGTGCGCCGCGAGGACGGTCGTGCGGGCGGGTCCGCCTCGCACGGCCTCACCTCGCATCGTGCTGGACGCGCCCGCGGCGCGCAATGGACTCGACCGACCCGGCCACATGGAGCCACGAGTCGTCCGGAACCGGACCATGGCGCGAGCGTGCGGGGGGACCGCGGAGCGGCCGGCCCACGGCGTCCCGAGGACCGACCGCTGTCGTGACCGGGCTGCTGTCCCCTGCCGTCCGGTCACCGCACCGGAGCGAGGTCCCACGACGCCGGGTCCTCACCTCCCGAGGGAGGACGGCGTCTCATCGCTCCGGTGCCCCCACCGCCGCCGGGCGCCCGGTTGGCTCTGGGGTCGTCCGGTCCAACGAAGAGGGCGGACGGCGGTAACGCGCCGTATGGGTGATCACCGAGCGTGACGCCCTGTGGCCTTCACACGCGCCCGCGGCACAGCTCCAGCACGGTCATGGCCAGGGAGGTGCCGGGCTTGCCCAGCTCCTCGCGGTAGCGGGTGAGGATCTCCATCTCGCGGGAGAGGTGCACCCGGCGTCCGCCCGCCTCGATACGGGTCCGTTGGATACGGGCGGAGACCTCCATCCGCTCCCGCACCAGGGCGATGATCCGGCGGTCCAGATCGTCGACGAGGTCGCGGTCCCGTCCGATCCGCTCCTCGGCCTCGGACGCGGTGTTCGTGCTGATCGTGGTCGGGGTGGCCATGTCGTACGTCCCTCCTGGGGATCGGGCCCACCGGCCGGCGACGCTCGGGGAACGCGACAGGCGCCCCGGGCCTTGACCGGCCCGGGGCGCCTGGGAAATCGCTCGTCAGTCGTTCACGCGACGTGGAACCCACGGCAGCCGGCCGGGCCGGTGCCATAGGTAAACCAGAACTGGGTGTGCGCGAACATGCGGACCAGTATCCCCCAGGGCTTCCGGGAACGGCCGGCGGGACCGGATGGTGAGACGGCCGTTCGGGCGCGCACCCCCGGTAGACTGGGGTTTCCCAACCCCGATCCACGCCGAAAGGCAGCCAGCCCCGTGGCATCAGAGCCCACCGCCGAGCACACCGCAGCACCCGACACCCCGGACACCGTCCTGGTCGTGGACTTCGGCGCGCAGTACGCCCAGCTCATCGCCCGCCGCGTCCGCGAGGCCCGGGTCTACAGCGAGATCGTGCCGTCCACCATGCCGGTGGCGGAGATGCTCGCGAAGAACCCGAAGGCGATCATCCTCTCCGGCGGTCCCGCCTCGGTCTACGCCGAGGACGCGCCCGGCATCGACCGCGCGCTGTTCGAGGCCGGCGTGCCCGTCTTCGGCATGTGCTACGGCTTCCAGCTCATGGCCCAGGCGCTCGGCGGCACCGTGGACAACACCGGTCGCCGCGAGTACGGCGGCACCCCGCTGACCGTCACCAAGCCCGGCTCCACCCTCTTCGAGGGCACGCCCGTCGAGCAGTCGGTGTGGATGTCCCACGGCGACGCCTGCTCGGCCGCTCCCGAGGGCTTCACCGTCACCGCCTCCACCGACGGGGTCCCCGTCGCGGCGTTCGAGGACGACGAGCGCAGGCTCTACGGCGTGCAGTACCACCCCGAGGTGGCGCACAGCACCCACGGCCAGCAGGTCCTGGAGCACTTCCTCTACCGGGGCGCCGGTCTGAAGCCCACCTGGACCGCCGCCAACGTGATCGAGGAGCAGGTCGCCGCCATCCGCGCGCAGATCGGCACCAAGCGCGCCATCTGCGGACTGTCGGGCGGCGTGGACTCCGCGGTGGCCGCCGCCCTCGTCCAGAAGGCCATCGGTGACCGCCTGACCTGCGTCTACGTGGATCACGGGCTGATGCGCAAGGGCGAGTCCGAGCAGGTCGAGAAGGACTTCGTGGCCGCCACCGGCGTCCAGCTCAAGGTCGTGGACGCCGAGCGGCGCTTCCTGGACGCGCTGGCCGGGATCAGCGACCCCGAGGAGAAGCGGAAGACCATCGGCCGGGAGTTCATCCGCGTCTTCGAGCAGGCCGCGAGCGAGATCGTCGCCGAGGCCGGCGCGGGCGACGACGCCGTGGAGTTCCTGGTGCAGGGCACCCTCTACCCCGACGTGGTGGAGTCCGGCGGCGGCACCGGCACCGCCAACATCAAGTCCCACCACAACGTCGGCGGCCTCCCCGAGGACCTGACGTTCCGGCTCGTCGAGCCGCTGCGGCAGTTGTTCAAGGACGAGGTCCGCATGGTCGGCCAGGAGCTGGGCCTGCCGGAGGAGATCGTCCACCGCCAGCCCTTCCCCGGTCCGGGCCTGGGCATCCGCATCGTCGGCGAGGTCACCAAGGAGCGCCTGGACCTGCTGCGCGAGGCCGACGCCATCGCCCGCGAGGAGCTGACCGCGGCCGGCCTGGACCGCGACATCTGGCAGTGCCCGGTGGTGCTGCTCGCCGACGTCCGCAGCGTCGGCGTCCAGGGCGACGGCCGCACCTACGGCCACCCGATCGTGCTGCGGCCGGTGTCGTCGGAGGACGCGATGACGGCCGACTGGTCGCGCCTGCCGTACGACGTGCTGGCCCGTATCTCGACCCGGATCACCAACGAGGTCCCGGACGTCAACCGCGTGGTGCTGGACGTCACCAGCAAGCCGCCGGGGACGATCGAGTGGGAGTGACCGGCCGATCGACTCCTCCCGAAGGTCAACGCCCGCGCCACCGTTCACTCGTGTGAGTGGTGGCGCGGGCGTTTCCGCTCGCTACGCTGGGCGTACGGCCGAGAATCCCGCCCGTGGGAGGAACCATGACCGCCGAGCCACTGCCCACCACCTCGTGGCCCGTGCCGCCGCCGGACGGCTACACGGCGGACGACCTCGACCGCATCCCGGACCTCCCGCCGCACACGGAGTTGATCGACGGGAGCCTGGTCTTCACGAGCCCGCAGAAGTACTTCCACTCGATGGCGGTCGATCTGTTGGTGATGTGTCTACGGCAGCAGGTACCGGAGGAGCTGCGGGCCTGCCGTGAGATGAGCGTCCTGCTGAACCGGCGGAATCGCCCGGAGCCGGACGTCATGGTCCTCCGGGCGGAGGCGGTCACCGAGGAGGCGGAGGAGACCGGCTTCCGCGCCGCCGACGTGGTGCTCGCCGTCGAGGTGGTCTCCCCCGACTCGGAGGAGCGTGACCGCAAGCGCAAGCCGCAACTCTACGCGGAGGCCGGCATCCCGCACTTCTGGCGGGTCGAGAAGGGGACGGGGCGCCGCCCGGTCGTCTACGTCTTCGAGCTGGAGCCCGCGACGGGCAGCTATGTGCCCACCGGCATCCACCACGACCGGCTGAAGCTCACCGTCCCCTTCGACATCGACATCGACCTCACCGCGATCGACCGGCTGTGAGGGGCGCCGCGCGGGTCACCCGATCCGGGTCATGACCGAGTCGTAGCCCCCGCCGCCCGGGTAGACCCACGCGCCGGACAGGGCGTCGCCGCCCTCGTCGAAGGCGCCCCGGAAGTACGCGGGAGAGCCCTTCTCACCGGCCCAGATGGTCAGGGTGTCGCCGTCGAGTTCGTAGACGTAGTCGAAGGTGTTGCCCTGGCTGTCGTAGAAGCGGGAGCGGATGTCCTCGCTCGGCCGCTCCGCGCCGAAGGGCCTCTCCCGACCGATCACCTCGAACCCGGTGACGCGCTGCCCGTACTGCTCCAGCTCGACGTCCTGGACCAGGAAGAAACCGCCCTCCATCCACCGGTAGGCGACGGTGCCCTCCGCGCCGCCGGTCACCTTCCAGGTGCCGACCAGCCGGTCCAGCGCCCTGATCCGCCCGTCCGGGCGCGGGGCCTGTGTGGTGCTCGCGTTCTCCGCCATGGTCGGATTCCCTTCCGTCGTTCCGCCGTGTTCCGCGGCTCTTGCCGCGGTGTCGCTCGTGTGACGGGTGGCGTCGGGGAAAGGAATCGACCGCTCTATGTGACGTGTGTCACACCCCGATGTCCTCGGGGGAGAGGGTGAGAGCCGGCCCGGCGGCGGGCAGCACCTCCGGGCCGAACGTGGTGATCTCGGTGATCAGACCGTCCTCGACGCACAGGACGTCGATGTTGATCGCCGTGTACGCCTCCTCGCCGGGGCGGCGGACGTAGTTGGCCACCGCGGGCTGCCGGTTCACCGCGAGCGGGACGGAGTGCCACTCGCCCCACGCCCGGTCGCCCTCCAGGACCGGCCGCCACATGTCGAGGATCGCCGTCCGACCGTCGAAGACCAGGTGGGCGGGCGGCATGGTCTGCCGGACGTCCTCCCGCAGCAGCGCCGCCAACCCCGACAGGTCCGCCCGGCGGGAGGCGTCGACGTACCGCCGGAGCAGGGCGCGCTCGGCCTCGGCGACGGCGGTGGCGGCCCGCCACTCCGCGCGCCGCTCGGGCAGTCTCTCCCGCAGCGTCGCACGGGCCCGCTGGAGCGCGCTCTTGACCGAGGCGACGCTCGCCTCCAACGCCTCGGCCGTCTCCCGCGCCGGCCAACCGACGACGTCCCGCAGGATCAGCACCGCCCGTTGCAGGGGCGGGAGGTGTTGGATCGCGGCGAGGAACGCCAACTCGACGGTCTCCCGGGCGATCGCCACCGCGTCCGGTTCGCCGCCGACCGGGGCCGCCAGGTCCAGCAGCCCGTCCGGGCAGGGCTGCAACCAGGGCACCTCCGCCAGGGTGGAGTCCGCCGCGCCGCCGGAGGCGTCCACCGCCACCGCGACCTCCCGCCGGCGGGCCGGGGCGTCCAGGGCGTCCAGACAGGCGTGGGTGGCGATCCCGTACAGCCACGCGCGGAACGTCGCCCGCCCGGCGAAGCCCTCCCGTCCGCGCCACGCCCGCAGCAGGGTCTCCTGCACCAGGTCCTCGGCGTCGGTGAACGAGCCCAGCATCCGGTAGCAGTGCACCCGCAGTTCGTGCCGGTGGCGCTCGGCGAGCTCGGTGAACACGCCCTCGTCCCCGGCCCGGACGGCCTCCACCACGCGCTCCTCGACCGAACCGCCCACACCGCCCCCTCGACACGCCCGCGCTCCCAGGCGCCGGGGTAGGACGGTAGCGTGTCGGGCCGTCAATCTCCTTGTTGTTGTTCACTCGTGAGGGCGGCGAGACGGACATTTCCGGTGAGCCGCCCGACGGAACGTGATCACGATGGCGACATGGACGATCTGGACAGCGTGAACGGCATCGACGACGAACCGTTCCCCGAGTGGCTGCGACCCCCGTACCGCGGCTTCACGGTCGACGACCTCTTCCGCCTGCCCGAACTCCCGTCCCACACCCAGCTCGTCGACGGCGCCCTCGTCTTCCGCGCCCGACAGAGCGCGTACCACTCCCTGACCAACTCGCTCCTGGTGGACGGGCTGAGCCGCGCCTGCCCCGCGTCGCTGCGGGTGCGGCGGGAGGCGATCGTCGTCCTGGGGCCGGGGCAGGCGCCGGAACCGGACGTGCTGGTGGTCCGCGCGGAAGCCGTCGCGGGCCTGGGGGTCAACCGCCACGCGGCCCGGGACGTCGTCCTCGTCGTGGAGACGGTCGCCCCCGACTCGGCGATCCGCGACCGCGAACGCAAGCCGCAGCTCTACGCGCGGGCGGGCATCCCGCACTTCTGGCTGGTGGAGGAAGGCGCGCGCCGCCGCCCGGTCGTCCACGTCCACGCGCTCGACCCGGAGCTCGGCGCGTACGTGGAGACGGGCGTCCACCGGGACCGGCTGGCCCTCGCGGCCCCGTTCGCCGTCGACATCGACCTCACCGCGATCGACCGGATGTGAGACCGCCGCCCGGCCGCGATCGGGAGCCCCGGACCGGCGCGGCGGGCGGAACGGCGGTCCCGCCCGCGCGGATGTTCGGAGGCCTCGGGAGCCGCACGCCCCGGCGGTAAGGCTCCCGTGCGTGTCGTACTCAGTAGCGAGCGATACCGAGGCCGTCCTCGACCAGCTTCCACACGTCCGTGTACGGGTCCCACCGGGTCTGGTCGGTGGCGGTGTGCTGCTCGTTTAGCTTCCTGGCGAAGTCCCGGGCCTTCTCGTAGCGGCCTCGGATCTGGTCGATCATGACGTGCTTGGAGCGCTCCACGGACACGCTCCGCACGGTCGCCCCGTAGGTCTGGGCGAAGCCCCGGCAGGCGCGCAGCCGGGTGTTGGCGTCGCCGCAGACCCCGCCCATGGTGCTGGTGTGGTTCTGGTGGTGCAGCAGCCGCCACAGCTCGAAGCAGGGGTGGGAGTAGGCGACGCGCACCCCGGCCTTCCTCGCCTGGGAGAAGGCGGTGGGGATCTGCGGGTGGTCGTCGCGGTCGAAGACGCACCACACCTGGGGCCAGGCCCAGTCCTTGGGCTTCAGACCGGCGCGCTTGGCCTTGCGTTCCTCCTCGCGGAGCTTGGCGACGGCCGCCTCCACCAGTGTGATCGGCTTGCGGTCCTTGGAGGCGACGTTGGTCGTGCAGATGTGGTGGGTGGCCTCGCGGGACGGATCGGCCGGAGTGCCGTGCTCCATGACGAGGTCGAGGTACTCCTCCTCCGTCACCTCGCCCTCGGCGAAGATGTAGACCGCGCGTTTGCGGCTCCGCCCGTCCCGCCGCGGCTGTCGGCGTGTGTCGTCCTTCCCCCTGGTCCTTGCCATCAGGCTCGCTCTGCCTCCATCGCCTCGGCCATCAGCAGTCTGCGGCCCACCTGGCCCTCCGACAGGCGTGGAACGCCGCCGAAGACCCCCGCCAGGTAGGACGTCATCAAATCCTCCGTCTCCGCCGGTTTCAGGTCGGAGAGCGGGAAGACCTCGGTCGCCCCGTGCTCGTCCTTCTCCGTCAGCCAGATCTGGCCCGGCGCCAGCAGACGTCCGCCGCCGGGCTCCCGCAGGAGGGAGGGAGCGTGCGAGGTGAAGATCAACTGTGCGTTGCGGCGGTTGACCTGGGGACGCTGGAAGAGACGGATCACCTCGGCGGCCACCTGGGGGTGCAGACTGGAGTCCAACTCGTCGATCAGCAGCACCGCGCCCTCGTCGAGCGCCAGCAGCACCGGGCCGAGCAGCGCGAACCAGGACCGGGTGCCGAAGGACTCCTTCTCCCAGTCGACGAGGACCGACTCCCCGCCCTTCGAGCCTTGGCCCGCGTGCCGCAGGCGGACCTTCGGGGCCTCGCCGGGCCGCTGCTCGACTTCGGCTCCGGTGATGCCGAGATCCGCCACCCGCAGCAGTTCCTCGATGCGGTGCCGTGCCCGCGGGTCCAGCAGACGTCGGGCGGTGTACGCCTCCCGCTGCGGGCGCTCGGTCTCCGGGGTGACGTCCCACAGGTTGTCCTGGAACCAGCGGTATATGGGCGTCAGTTGGGGATGGTTGTCCGCGGCGGCGCGGGAGAGCAGCAGGGCGTTGGGGCGTGTGGTGCGCGCCAGCCGCGCCCGATCCTGGACGCGCTCGGCGGGGAAGTCGAACTCCTTCTCCCGCGTGGCGTCCCGGTCGAACCACACCTGGCGGCGGCCCTTGGGGTAGGCGTGCAGCCACTCGCTCTCCACCCGGGTGTCCCCGAGTTCGAAGCCGTAGGTCCAGCGGACCCCGTCCTCCAGGACGAAGTCGACCTCCCAGAACGAACTCTCGGAGGCGGCCTCCGGATCCAGGGCGAACGCGTCCCGAGGCAGCCCTCGGTAGGACGTCCACTCGCCGTACGAACTCAGGACGGCCTCGCGCATCAGCCGCAGCGCCGCGATCACGTTGGACTTGCCGGAGGCGTTCGGGCCGAAGACCCCCAGCACGGGGTAGAGGTCCAGACTCCTGCCGTCGGACAGCGGCAGGGTGCGTACGGCGTGGCCGTCACCCTCGGTGGGGACGGCGAAGGACAGCTCCTGCTCGTCGCGCAGTGACCGTACATTGGCCACGCGGAACCTCAGCAGCATGCGTCCTCCTCGTCTCGCGCACAGAGTAACCGGGCCACACCCGGGCGTACCCGCCGAAGAGGAGGACTCACACCAGGCGGCGGGCGGTGGCCCAGCGGGTGAGCTCGTGGCGGTTGGAGAGCTGGAGCTTGCGCAGCACCGCCGAGACGTGGCTCTCGACCGTCTTCACCGAGATGAACAGTTGTTTGGCGATCTCCTTGTACGCGTAGCCGCGCGCGATCAGGCGCAGCACCTCGCGCTCGCGCTGGGTGAGACGGTCCAGGTCCTCGTCCACCGGCGGGGCGTCGGTGGAGGCGAAGGCGTCCAGGACGAAGCCCGCCAGGCGCGGGGAGAACACCGCGTCGCCCTCGGCGACGCGGAAGATCGCGTCGATCAGATCGGCGCCCGTGATCGTCTTGGTGACGTAGCCGCGGGCGCCGCCGCGGATGACGCCGATGACGTCCTCGGCCGCGTCCGAGACGGACAGGGCCAGGAAACGCACCGGGCGCTCCGGGTCGGACATCAGCACGGTGCTGCGCCGCAGCACCTCCACCCCGCCGCCGCCGGGCAGGTGGACGTCGAGCAGGACGACGTCGGGCCGGACGGCGGCGATGACGGAGGCCGCCTGGTCCACGTCGGCGGCCTCGCCGACGACCTCGATCCCGGTCTCGTCCGTGTCGCCGATCTCCGCCCGGACGCCCGTGCGGAACATCCGGTGGTCGTCGACGAGGACGACCCGGGCCCGGCGTCGCTCGGCGTCCCGCGCCCCGTGTGCCGTCTGCTCGCTCATGCCGCACCCCTCACTGCTGTTCCGCCCTCTCCATCTCCAACTCCACCACCGTGCCGCCGTCCGGCGCGGCGCGCAGGACGGCGGTGCCGCCGTTGCGCCGCATCCGGCCGATGATGGACTCCCGCACGCCCATCCGGTCGGCGGGCACCGACTCCAGGTCGAAGCCGGGGCCGTGGTCCCGCACGGACATGAAGACCGTACGGCCCTCGACCTCGGCGAAGACCTGCACCGGGCCGTCCTCGCCACCGTACTTGGCGGCGTTGACCATCGCCTCCCGCGCGGCCTGGAGCTGCGCCCCCAGCCTCTCGTCCAGCGGGCAGTCGCCGACGCACACCACCTCCACCGGCACCCCGTGGTGGTCCTCCACCTCGGCCGCCGTCCGCCGCACGGCCTCGGCCAGGGTGTCCGGCTCGTCCTCCTCGTCCTTGCCGGTGCCCGTCGGCTTGTAGAGCCAGGCCCGCAGCTCGCGTTCCTGGGCGCGGGCGAGACGGGCCACCTCGCGGGGGTTGTCGGCGTTGCGCTGGATGAGGGTGAGGGTGTGGAGGACGGAGTCGTGGACGTGGGCGGCCACCTCGGCGCGCTCCTGGGCGCGGATGCGCATCAGCCGCTCCTCCGACAGGTCCTGCACCAGACGGACCAGGTACGGGCCGGCCAGCAGCGCGATGCCGACCAGCAGGGCCAGCGACGCCTGGAGGACCATGCCCAGGTGGGGGCCGAGCCCCTGGGTGACGGCGAAACCGGTGATCCCCAGGCAGACCAGGAGCGCCCCGGCCGCGCTGCGCGCTATGGGCAGCAGTCGCTTGTGGCGGCTGACCTCCGCCCACCGGGCGCGTCGGGAGTTGTCCGCCTGCCGCCAGACGACGGCGACGCCGACGCCGGCGACGAGCAGCGGCCACACATAGGCGTTGGCCGGACCGAACTGGAGGTTGGCGCCCAGGACCACCAGTGCCACGCACAGGGCCAGCAGGCCGAGGAGCCGCCCCTTGTCGGGTTTGCGGACGGACCACCGTCTTCCGTCGGGCCCGGTCCGGGGGGTGGCCCGGACCTCGCTCGTGCCCAGCGGCACCACGAACCAGAAGGCGGCGTACAGCAGGACACCCAGCCCGTTGGTCATGAACAGAACGAAGAAGACGAGCCGCACCCAGGAGACGGGCACCCCGAGGTGTCCGGCCAGTCCCCGCGCGACCCCGCCGATCAGCCGCCCCTCGGCGCTGCGGTAGAGCCTTCGCAGCGGCGGGGTGTCGGCGACGGGGGGAGGGGCGGCGGTGGGCATGTCCAGAATCGTCACACGGACGCGCCGCCCGGGACATCAGGGGCGGCCCCTGATCCTCCCCCGAGAACTCAGGGACACCTCCGGGTCGCCCCCCGATGTCCGTCGGGTCGTCGGCGCGTCACCATGGACCGCATGAACGACGCCCAGCCGACCGACGGCGAGTCCGTGCCGGAGCCGGATGCCGGACAGCGGCTCTCCCGCAGCCGCCGGCACAAGGTCGTCGCCGGGGTGTGCGGCGGCCTGGGCCGCCACTACGGCCTCGACCCGGTGATCTTCCGCGTGCCGCTGGCCGTGCTGTCGGTCGTCGGCGGTCTCGGCCTGTTCCTCTACGGCTTCGCCTGGCTGCTCGTCCCGCTGGAGGGCGAGGACGAGAACGAGGGACGGCGGCTGCTGTCGGGCCGGGTGGAGGGCACCTCGCTGAGCGCCGTGCTGTGCGCGCTCGTCGGCTGCGGGCTGATCCTGACCTCGATGGGGAACGACGGCAGCGACACGCAGATGTTCTCCCTGGCGCTCGTCGGGGCCCTGGCCGGCGCCGCCCACTGGTCGCGGCAGCGGCACCGCGCGACGGACCCGGAGGCCGAGGGGGGACCGGTGGACCCGGTGACGGCCCAGGTCGTCGCCGACGCGCCCCCCGAGACGAAGGCGCCGCCCGTCCCGGCCGGACCGTCGTGGTGGCGCGAGCCGCTGACGAAGGACGGGCTCGACGGACGGCCGTACGACACCGGCTACCTGTGGGGCCCGGAGGACACGGCCTTCGGCCCGTCGTCCTCGGGGACGGAGCGGGCGGACGGCCCGCCTCCCCCGTCGTCCACCGCGCCGCGCGAGCGGACCTCCATCGGCGGCCCCCTCTTCCTCCTCGCGGTGGCCGCCGCCGTGCTCGGCACGGCCGTGGCCTGGCCCACACAGCCGCTGGGCCCGGCGCTGGCCGTCGGCCTCGGCTGCGCGCTGGGCGTCTTCGGGCTGGGCACGGCCGTCAGCGCCTTCTACGGACGGGTGGGGGCCGGCACGATCACCGCGATCGCGTGCACCGGCGCGCTGTTGGCCGGGGCCCTGGCGCTGCCGAAGGACATCACCACCGACTGGGCCGACGCGCGCTGGCGTCCCGCGGCGGCCGACCGGATCGACGAGCGGTACGAGCTGGGCAGCGGCTCGGCCACGCTCGACCTGTCCCGCGTGGAGTTCGAGGAGGGCCGCACCGTCCGCACGGCGGTGGACGTCGGCGCCGGCGAGGTGCGGGTCGTCGTGCCCGACGACGTCGAGGTCGAGGTGACCGTCGAGGTGGGGGTCGGCGGCTACCAGCTCCACGAGCGGCCCGGCACCGGTATGGAGCGGGGCTCGGGATACGGCGGCGGGATCGGGCTGCGCGACCGCAGGACGCTGCCCCCCGCCGACGGGGACGCCCCCTTCGGCACCCTGGAGCTGCGCCTGGACGTCGGCGTGGGACAGGCCACGGTCGTGCGGCACCCGAGGGAGGAAGGGCGGTGAGACGACACGCCTTCGAACCGGCCCGGCTGTTGCTGGGGTTGGCGCTGCTGGGTCTGGCGCCGGCGTACGTGATGACGGCGGTGGGCCGGTGGGACGTCCCGCCGGCCGTGCTGCTGCCGCTGCTGCCCGCCGCGCTGGTGGCGGCGGGTGTCACGGCGGCCGTCACGCGGTCCGTCCGGTACGCCGCCCGCCGCGCCCGGGAGCGTCGGGCCGTGGAGCCGCCGCCGGACGGGCCGGATCGGGAGTAACCGTCCGCCCCGCGCGGGCCCTTCAGCCCGAGGAGCGGCCGGACGGGTCCCGGAACGAGCCGCGGACGGTGTGCTCCCCGTCCGCCGCCGTGGCGGTCGCGGTGTAGGTGTCGCGCCCGGCGTCGCGCGCGCCGGCGGAGTGGTCGTACTGGACGGCGAAGACGTGTTCCCCCGCGGGGACGGTCCGGCCCTCCTTCAGCGTCCAGCGGTAGACCAGCGCGCCGTCCGTCTCGCGGGTGGTGACGGTGAAGTCCTCCTCGGGGAGGGTCCGCCAGTTGCCGGTGTCCCGCACGCCGCCGGTCTGGGCGATCCGCACCACGAGCTCGAACGAGGTGAGGGGCTCGCGGGTGTCGATGGTGATGTTGCTCTGCGCCCAGTAGTCGTGGCTGTGGGGATCGACGGAACCCGAGGACGACAGCGGCCCGCTCTCGGGGCCGGCCCCGTCGTCGGAACCGACGTCCGGCGGCGCGACCGCGGTCGGGTCCGGGGCCGGGGGGAGCGGAACGGTGGCCACCTCCTCGGCCGAACCGCCGTCCCGCACCAGGGAGGTGACGGTGTGGACGCCGCCGAGGAGCAGCGCGGTCGCCACGAGCGTGACGACGGCGATCCTGGGCCAGGACAGGCCGGACGTCCGCGGACGGCTCTGCCCTCCGTACACCTCGGCGGACATGCCCTGCCGTACGCGCGCGTACATGCGCGCGCCGTCCGGCCGGTGGGCCTCGGCGGCCTCGCGCAGCAGTCCGTGCAGGCGGTCGTCCATCAGCGCCTCCTCCCCGTCAGTTCGTCGGCGGCCCGTGGGCCCAGCATTCGGCGCAGCTCCGCCACGCCCTTGGAGGTCTGGCTCTTGACCGTACCCACCGATATGCCGAGGGCGAGAGCCGTGTCCTTCTCGGACAGGTCGAAGGCGTGGCGCAGCACGACGCAGGCGCGCTTGCGGAAGGGCAGCCGCGCCAGGGCCGTCCGGACGTCCATGACGGCCGCGACGTCCGGGTCGTGGACCCGCTCGGACCAGGGGAGCCGGAACAGGGCGAGACGGCGTCTCTCGCGCACCGCGCCGCGGACGCGGACGCGGGCCAGGTTGGCGACGACCCCCCGGGCGTAGGCGACCGGGTGGTCGGCGCGGCGGACGCGGTCCCAGTGGTGCCAGAGTTCCAACAGCGCGTCGGCGGCCAGGTCGTCGGCGGCGTCCGTCTCGCCCGTCAGCATGTGCGCGAGACGCGCGAGTTCGGCGTGGTGGCGCTCGAAGAACTCGTGGAACTCGGCGGACGCGTCATCCAGGACCATGGCGGGCCTCCGTGTGATGTGCGCAAGCCCGGCATCGGGCGATCGGCATGGTAACCGTTTGCGCAACGTTGTTGCGTAAGTAGCCGTGGATTCGCGGAGTTCGAGAAGAACTCCGGGACGGCGGCAACCTTTCGAGCGCGGGCGGCAACCAAGGGGCGCAAGCACACCCCCACGAGAGTCGAGAGCCTCCATGAGTCAGAGAACCCAGCAGCGCGGAAGCCACCGGAGGCGGTTCACCCGCCGCCGCACCATCGGCGCGCTGATCGCCACCGCCGCGACGGGCACAGCGGTCGCCACCGGCGCCGTGCTGACTTCCCCGGCGAGCGCGGCCGTCACCTGGCCGACCGCGAAGGGAACCACGCCGGTCTCCTCCACCATCGAGGTCTCGGGCACCTACGACGGTGGAATGAAGCGCTTCCACGGCAGCGGCAAGTTGGGAGGCGACGGGCAGGACGAGGGCCAGGACCCGATCTTCAAGCTGAAGGACGGCGCCGTCCTGAAGAACGTGATCCTGGGCGCTCCCGCCGCCGACGGCGTGCACTGCATGGGCAGTTGCACCCTGCGGAACGTGTGGTGGGAGGACGTCGGCGAGGACGCCGCCACCTTCAAGGGCACCTCCTCCTCCGCGAGGTACACCGTCACCGGCGGCGGCGCCCGCAAGGCGTCCGACAAGGTGTTCCAGTTCAACGGCGCGGGCACCCTGACGGTGACGAACTTCGACGTGTCCGACTTCGGCAAGCTGGTGCGCGCCTGCGGCAACTGCAAGAAGCAGTACACGCGCCACGTCGTGGTCGACGGCGTGACGGTCACCGCTCCGGGGAAGTCCCTGGTCGGCATCAACGGCAACCACGGGGACACCGCCACCCTGCGGAACGTCACGATCACCGGCGACTCCAAGAAGAAGATCACGCCGTGCGAGGTCTACAAGGGCAACGACACCGGCAAGGAGCCGACCAGGATCGGCAGCGGTCCGGACGGCAAGCACTGCCGCTACTCCGGGTCCGACATCACCCACAAGTGACGACGACCGACCACAAGTAGTAGTGGGTGACCCGCGCGTGAGACGTCGCCGGCGTCGGCAGGACGCCGGCGGCGGGGCGTCCCCCACACCCCTCGTCAGCCGGGCCTCCGGCACCCCGCCGGAGGCCCGGCGTCTCGTCGGCCCCGGACGTCGCCTCAGTCCTGGACGTCGATGGGGTAGCGGTTGGTCTCCACACCCGCCGCGGTGATCACCTGCACCTCGACCCGGCCGGGTTCGACGTCCACCGGAACGGGGACGGTGAGCACGGTGTCGGTCGGATTGGCGAAGCCCCCGACGACCGGGACCAGCGGCACGTGGACGTGGACCGCGCCCATCCGGACCGTCATCCGCGCCAGCCGGTCCGGGCCCTCCGCGCCCGGCGGAACGAAACCGGAACCGCGGATCTCGATGTCGTCGCCGGTGCGGATCGGCGCGTCCAGATCGCCGACCTCGCGGGAGCGGACGACCGACAGGATGACGGGACGGCCGCCCTCGGCGTACTTCCCGGCCAGGTACGTCAGGGCCGAGACCACCACCAGCAGCGCCAACCCCCAGGGCAGATCCGGAAGTTGGTCGGGACGGCGGCCCAGCCGCACCGCCGCGAACACCACCGCGACCGAACTCACCAGCACGTACTGCACGTCGGTGAAGGCGCCGCGACCGCCGTCGTCGGTGAGCAGGTCGGCGGCGCGCGGACGGTCGGCGCGCACCTTCTGCAGCCGCTGCGCCCGCACCCGCAGGGCCACCGTCCGCCGCACGACGACGGCCACCGCGCAGGAGAGGGCGAGGACGGTCAGCAGCCCGGCGCCGCGCTGGAGGTCCAGACCCGTCAGCAGGTGGTCCCGCTCCTTGACGTCGGAGGCGGTCGCCAACTCCAGGGCGAGCAGCAGCACGGCGTAGCAGACCAGCAGCACCCAGGCGGCGGCGACGGTGCGGGAGGTGGACAGCCGGTTGTCCTCGCCGACGACGGGCGCCAGCACTCCGCCGCGCGCCCGGTGCAGCCAGGCCGCCGCGGAGAGCAGCCCCGCGGCGACCAGCGCGGCGAGCAACCCGGCCGTCCGCGCGGTCGTCCAGCCCGCGCCGAACGCCGCGGTGAGCGCCTGGCCGATCAGCAGCACGACGACAGCGCCCCAGACGGCGACGACGGTGCGCCGCCACACCGTGCCCAGCCAGAGGTCGCCCTCGGCGCGGGTGCGTTCAGAGAGGGCGTGCGCCGCCTGGGCCAGCTCGTCGGAGACCCACTGGCGGGACGCGCCCGGGGAGTGGGCGAGCGCGACGGGCACACCGCCGCCCGCCGCGAGTTCGTCGCGCCTCCGCCGGAACTCCGCGAGCGCGCGGCGGCGGTTCTCCTTCACGCCGTGCGGGCAGGTCGGACAGGCGCAGCCCCCGCCGTGCCCGGCCCCCGCGGCGTCCCGAGGCACTCCGCCGGACCCCGTGGGTCCGCCCGCCGACCCCGCGGGGCCGCCTGTCGGCGGCGTGCCCGCCGCACCGTCCCGTGCCGTGTCCACGGCCACTGATCGACCCACCTCTCCCCGGCTCTCCCCGAGCCGCCAACACACCGGCAGTGGGAGGGAATTGTGCCCTACGGGGAAGGGGGCCGCGCGGCGGTTCCAAGGGGCGGGAATCGATCCCCGGTGGTGGTGCGGCGGGTGCCGCCGCGGGCCCGTTACCCGGACGAGTGAACCGCGACGGCCGGCCTCCGGGGCCGGCCGCCCCGTGTCGAGCGTCGGGGTCGGTTGCCGGGATTGGTCGCCGGGATCGGTCGCCGGGGTCAGTCGCCGGGGTCAGTCGTCCTCGGCCGGGGCGTCCCGCGTGATCAGGACGGCGGACCACAGCGGCAGTAGCCAGTGCGCCACCAGGAGGGCGGCGACCGTGCCGACCAGGACCCGGACGGAGACCTGCCCGTCCCCGCCGCCGTACGCGAGGAACACCCAGAGCAGGGCGGCGAGCTGGAGGGCCAGGAACGTCCGGTGCGCGATGACGAAGGCCCGCCCGCGCTCGGCGAGCTGCCGCTCGTCCAGCACCCGGGCGCGCAGCTCCAGCAGGCCCCGGGTGGCGAGGTTGAGCATCCCGGTGACCACGCACCACGCCAGGGTCACCACGGCGAGCGCGGCGAGCGCCGGCCAACCGTGGTCGGCGAGGGTGAGCAGGACCGCCAACCAGGCGACCGTCAAGGCGACGTGCGCGGCGACGAGGCCGCGGCGCCGCGCACGGGTGGCGTGCGCGCGCTGCCGGCGCGGGTCGTTCATCAGCCTCAGCATGTGCCGGTCGTATCGCGTCGTGGCCTTCATGCCTTCTTCCTCCCGTAGACCTCGTCGGTGAGCGGGCTGAACGGCTCCAGGGAGAACAGCGCCTCCACCGGCAGGTCGAAGAAGGCGGCGATCCGCAGAGCCAGGTACAGGCTCGGGTTGTACTCGCCGCGCTCGATGTAGCCGATGGTCTGGTAGTGGGCGCCGACCGCGTCCGCGAGCTGCCGGCGGGAGACCTTCCGCTCCGCGCGCACCACGGACAACCTGTTGTGTACCTGCTCGCTCATGTATAAGAAGTACTACATCCGAGAGCATGGTGACAACAGCGGGAGGGGAGGGGCAGTGGGAGGAGAGCCCTCCCTGTCAGGGCCGGACGCGGCCCCGACTACGCTCGCGTTCCATGGAGGCACTCACCCACTTCTTCGTCGGCCTGCACATCGTCGGCATCGGCGCCCTGCTCGGCGGCTTCATGACCCAGATGAAGGCGATGGGCGCCGGCGAGGCCCGCATCGTCCCGGCCATGCTGCACGGCGCGCTCACCATGCTGGTGACGGGCGTGGCCCTGGTCGGACTGAACGAGGCCGACGGCCAGACGGTCAACCACATCAAGATCGGCGTGAAGCTGGCCATCCTGGTGGTGATCCTGGGTCTGGTCTACGTCAAGCGGGACGAGGCGAAGGTCCCCGCCCCGGTCTTCGGCACCGTCGGCCTGCTGACCATCGCCAACATCTTCATCGCGACCATGTGGACCTGACCCCGGCGTGGACCTGAGCCGGGCCGCCGCGGACGACACGGGCGGCGGGCCCGGCACTCGTGCCGTCCGCCGCTCGGGCCCGTCCACGGTCCCGGGGTCCACGACCCCGGGACCATACGGCTCAGGCCGGACGGACCGCGCCGTGGAAGGGCATGTGGTCGATCGACTCGTACCGCACCCGGGCCCCCGGCTTGGGCGCGTGGATCATCTGGCCACCGCCGACGTAGATGCCCACATGACTGATGTCGTCGTAGAAGAAGACCAGGTCACCGGGGTGCAACCGCGACTTGGCGACCCTGGTGCCCACCTCCGCCTGGTCGTAGGTGGTGCGGGGCAGGGAGACGCCCGCCTCGCGCCAGGCGGCCCGGGTGAGGCCGGAGCAGTCATAGGAGTTCGGGCCGCCGGCGCCCCAGACGTACGGCTTGCCGAGCTGCGCCTCGGCGAAGGCGACGACCTTCTCCGCCTTCGCGGCGTACGAGCCGTCCACTGCCGCCCCGTCGGTTCCGGTGTCGGCGCCCGTGCCGGTGGCCGTCCCGGTGTCCGTGCCCGTCCCGGCGTCCGGTGATCCGGCCTCCTCCCGCTGCCGCCGTTCGGCCTCGGCCCGCTGCCTCTCGCGTTCGGCAGCGGCGGCGGCGGCCTTGCGGCGGGCCTCCTCCTCGCGCTCGCGTTCCCGCTTCTCCAGCCGCGCCTTCTCCTCGGCGGTCAGCTTCGCCAGCAGCTTCCGCGCCTGGGCCAGTTTGTCCTGGACGGTCTTCTTGTCGGCGGCCAACCTCCGCTGCGACGCGGTGAGCTCGGCCAGTTCGGCGCCGGCCTCCGCCCGTTCCCGCCCCGCCTCGCGCTGTTCCCTCCGGTAGTCCTCGACGGCCCGCAGTTGGTGGTCGGTCAACCGGCCCATCAGGTGCTTGTGCCCGAAGAAGCTCTGCGGGTCGGGGGAGAGCAGCAACACCGCGGTCTCGGAGACCGCTCCGGCGCGGTACTGCGCGGCGGCGTAGGAGCCCAGTGTGCGCCGCGCGTCGTTGAGCTTGTCCGCGCGTTCGGCGATCCGGTCCAGCAGCCCGTCCACCTTCTTGCGTTGCCTGTCCGTCCGCTCCTTGGCCGCGTTGTACCTCTGGGTGGCGCTGCCCGCCTCGCGGTACAGCGCGTCGACCCGCTTCCCGACCTCCTCGACCGAGGGTCTGTCCGACGGTCCGCCGTCCCCGGGCGAGGCATGGGCGGGGCTCTGGGAGAGCTGGGAGAACAGGGTGACGGAGGCGAGGGCCACCGTGGTGATCCCGATCCCCCTGCGTCGGGCGGGGGACAGCGGCAGGGGAGCGCGCGGCCTGCGATGCGATGCCAAGGGAGGTGCTCCTTCCGTGCGCACCGCCCACCGGACCGGCTGACGGGTTCGGGCGTCGGAAGGTCGCCTCGCGGGACGAGGCCCGAACCACCCCGGTGGCGGGTGGGACTCCGGCTCCGGCGCGGGGCCGGGCTCGGCGGTGACGGCCCGTGCCGACGCTGTCGCCGGCGAGTGGGGCGGGCCGCCCGACGCTGGACGGTAGGCCACTGCCGGGGCTCCTGTGAAGACCGGTGGTCGTTATGTCCCGAAACCGATTCGTTATCGGTCCGTTGTCGGATGGTTCGGGGACGTCGCGCCAGGCGCCGCACCGGGGGGAACGGAGACGAGGGACAGACGGGGGCAGACGGGGGCGGAGGGGGCAGACGGGGGACAGCCGAGGGACGGGGTCAGTCGCGGGAGCGGCGGCCGGGCCACCGGAAGGGGTGGCGCACCACGACCGTCCCGGCCGTGGAACTGCCGGTGATCCGCAGCACCGGCATGCCGGGCGCGGGCGGGGCGGAGGCCCGGTTCCGCACGGAGCCGAGCCCGACGCTCAGGTCGTGGGTGCGGGCCGACCAGCCCTCCGGCACGATGACCCTGATCTCGCCGATCCCCGCGTTGACCTCCAGCAACACCTCGCGGTGCCGGCACTCCGCCTGTGTGAAGTCGATCCTGATGTGGCCCATGCCGCTCTTGGCGACGATCCGCCGCGGCACCACCCAGTGGCCGTCCTGCCGGATGTCCCCGGCGACCGTCTTGAGGACGAGCGTCTCCTCCGCCTCCGCCGGCGGAGCCGGCGCCTGGGAATCGGGCAGGTCCGCGGTCAGGACCGCCAGTTCGCCGTAGGTCCTGGCGGAGAGGGCCTTCTCGACCCGCTCCTCCAGTTCCTCCAGATCGAGGCGGCCGTCGCCGGCCGCCTCGCGCAGCCGCTCGACCACCGCGTCGCGGTCGGCGTGGCCGGCGCGCAGTTCGGAGCCGGGACGGGGACGGGGAGCGGGGGCGTCGGTCATGCCGGTCATCCTATGAGCGGGACGCCACTCGGTGGACCGGGCGGCCTAGACTCGTACGACGATGAGCAGCCTCTTCGACGACAGTTTCCTGGCCGACCTCGAACCCTCCGGGGACGAGGAGCCGCCGCCTCCGCCGGACGACGAGTCCGTGCTCCCGGAAGAAGACGTTCCGGACGATCTCTTCGCGGGCGCCTTCGCCGGCGGCGGGACGCGCGACGCCCACTACCGGGACGGCGCGGCCCGGCCCGTCGTCGACCCCGCGACGCTGCTGGAGGGGCTGAACGAACAGCAGCGCGCGGCCGTGGTGCACACCGGCTCGCCCCTGCTGATCGTCGCGGGCGCCGGATCGGGCAAGACCCGGGTGCTCACCCACCGCATCGCCCACCTGCTGGGCGCGCGCGGCGTACACCCCGGGCAGATCCTCGCGATCACCTTCACCAACAAGGCCGCGGGCGAGATGAAGGAGCGCGTGGCGGAGCTGGTCGGCCCCCGCGCGCAGTCGATGTGGGTCTCGACCTTCCACAGCGCGTGCGTGCGCATCCTGCGCCGGGAGAGCAAGAAGCTCGGCTTCACCTCCAGCTTCTCGATCTACGACGCCGCCGACTCCCGCCGGCTGATGGCGCTCGTCTGCCGCGACCTGGAACTGGACCCCAAGCGCTTCCCGCCCAAGTCGTTCAGCGCCAAGGTCTCGAACCTGAAGAACGAGCTGATCGACGAGGAGGACTTCGCGGCCCAGGCCACCGACGGCTTCGAGAAGACCCTCGCCGAGGCGTACACGATGTACCAGGCGCGGCTGCGCGAGGCCAACGCCCTGGACTTCGACGACCTCATCATGACGACGGTGCACCTGTTCCAGGCGTTCCCGGACGTCGCCGAGCACTACCGCCGCCGCTTCCGCCACGTCCTGGTCGACGAGTACCAGGACACCAACCACGCGCAGTACACCCTGATCAGGGAGCTGGTCGGGGTGGACGGCAGCGACGGGGGCGCGGCCGGTGACGGACGCGCCGAGCTGTGCGTGGTGGGCGACGCCGACCAGTCGATCTACGCGTTCCGCGGCGCCACCATCCGCAACATCCTCCAGTTCGAGGAGGACTACCCGGACGCCACCACCGTCCTGCTGGAGCAGAACTACCGCTCCACGCAGACCATCCTCTCCGCCGCCAACGCCGTCATCGAGCGGAACGAGAACCGCCGCCCGAAGAACCTGTGGACCGAGGCCGGCGCCGGCGACCCCATCACCGGATACGTCGCCGACACCGAGCACGACGAGGCGCAGTTCGTCGCCGAGGAGATCGACCGGCTGACGGACGAGGGGACGGCCAAGGCGGGCGACGTCGCCGTCTTCTACCGCACCAACGCGCAGTCCCGCGTCTTCGAGGAGGTCTTCATCCGCGTCGGGCTGCCGTACCGGGTCGTGGGCGGCGTGCGCTTCTACGAGCGCAAGGAGGTCCGCGACGTCCTGGCGTACCTGCGGGTGCTGGCCAACCCCGAGGACTCCGTGCCGCTGCGCCGCATCCTCAACGTGCCCAAGCGCGGCATCGGCGAGCGGGCCGAGGCGATGATCGAGGCGCTGGCCCTGCGTGAGAAGATCACCTTCCCGCAGGCGCTGCGCCGCGTCGACGAGGCGTACGGCATGGCGGCCCGCTCGGTGAACGCCGTCAAGCGCTTCAACGCGCTGATGGAGGACCTGCGGACGGTCGTGGAGTCCGGGGCCGGACCGGCCACCGTCCTGGAGGCCGTCCTGGAACGCACCGGCTACCTGGCCGAGTTGCAGGCGTCCAGCGACCCGCAGGACGAGACCCGCGTGGAGAACCTCCAGGAACTCGCCGCCGTGGCGCTGGAGTTCGAGCAGGAGCGCGGGGACGACCCGGGCACGCTCGCCGAGTTCCTGGAGCAGGTCGCCCTCGTCGCCGACTCCGACCAGATCCCCGACGAGGACCCCGAGGGCACGGGCGTCGTCACGCTGATGACGCTGCACACGGCCAAGGGCCTGGAGTTCCCGGTCGTCTTCCTGACCGGCATGGAGGACGGCGTCTTCCCGCATCTGCGGACCCTCGGCAACGCCAAGGAGTTGGAGGAGGAGCGGCGGCTGGCGTACGTCGGCATCACCCGGGCGCGCGAGCGGCTCTACCTCACGCGGGCGTCGATGCGCAGCGCCTGGGGCCAGCCCTCCTACAACCCGCCCTCCCGTTTCCTGGAGGAGATCCCGGAGCAGTACCTGCGGTGGCGGCGCACGGGAGGGACGGCCGGTGTCGGGGCGTCGGCCTCGTCGCGGGCGCTGTCGTCGGTCTCGGCGGTCTCCTCGGCGCTGTCGTCGTCCACGGCGGCGGCGGCACGGCGCGGCGGGCCGAGCGGATTCGCCACCCGCCGTGCGAAGGACCGTCCCGCGGTGTCGCTGGAGGTGGGGGACCGGGTCACGCACGACACCTTCGGGCTCGGCAGGGTCCTGGCCGTGAAGGGCAGCGGGGACAACGCCGAGGCGACGATCGACTTCGGCGACGAGAGGCCGAAGCGGCTGCTGCTGCGGTACGCGCCGGTGGACAAACTCTGATCCGGTGAACGGGCCCCGATCCGATGCCCGATCCGGTGGCCGGCCTCCGAGTGGCCTCGGGGGAGAGCCGGGACGGGGGTCCGGGCCCGTGCCCGGCCTCCGGGGCTCCCCCCGGATCGGTCAGGTCGGGTCCAGGCCCTTGGAGCGGAGCCAGGCCAGCGGATCGATGGGGGCCCCGCCGCCCGGCCGCACCTCGAAGTGCAGGTGCGGTCCGGTGGACTTGCCGGAGTTGCCGGCGTAGGCGATGACGTCGCCCGCCTTGACGGAGCCCGTGCGGATCCGGGTGCTGCTCAGGTGGCAGTACCAGGTCTCCGTGCCGTCGGGCGCGGTCACGATGGCCATGTTGCCGTAGGCGCTGTGCCACTGGGTCCGGACCGTTCCGTCGGTCGCGGCCATGACCGGGGTGCCGTAGCCGACGGGGAAGTCGATGCCCGTGTGGAGGGACACCCAGTTGATGCCGGCCTGACCGTAGTAGGCGCTGAGGCCGGGTTGGGACACCGGCAGCGCGAACTTGGGGCGCATCGCCTCCCTGCGCGCCGCCTCGGCCTGCTTGCGCTTGCGCTCGGCCTCCTGGCGCTCCTTGAGGTCGATGCGCTCCTGGGTGCGGCTGGCGCGGTCGGCGAAGCCCTCGGCCTCGCTGGAGAGGCCCGCGAGTTGGGTGTCGAGCTTGCGGTTGGCCGCGGTGGCCTTGATGGCGGAGGTGTCGGGGGCGGCCTGCGCGGTGGTCTCGCCCTCGTCGCCGACACCGCTGACGGAGGCGGCGGCCACGGCCGTGACACCCATGACGCAGACGGACGGCACGGCGACGGTGAGCAGCGCGGAGCGCTTGGGCCGGGCGGAGCGGCGGCGGCGCGATCCTCCGGGGCGGGCGGACGGCCCGGACCGCGTGGATCGATCGGGCGTCTCCGGTTCCTCGACTCCCTCGAGGGGGTGGTGGTCCTCCGGCTCCTCGGCGTGTTCCGAGGAGGGCTCGGTGTCGGCGGGGTCGGCGGTATCGGTGGTGTCGACGGTGTCGGGGCCGCCGTCGGGCCCGTCGGCGGGATCGGCGGGGTCCGGGGAGTACGCGCCGGTGTAGGCGTCGGCGTACGTGTCGGAGGGGGAGGCGGATTCGGGGTGGCCGAGGTGTTCGGCCTGGGTATCGGGCTCCGCCGCGGGGTAGGAACCGGAGTCGTCCCAGGCGGCGTACGCGCCGTAGACGGGGTTCTGCCCGGTGTCCGCGGTCCACTGGTCGCCCGGATAGGCGGCGGTGCCGTGGCCGGTGTCCGGGCCGCCGTGGTCGCTCTCCTCCGGGGAGCCGGCGGACTGGGCCGGGACGTGGGCCCAGGCGGCGGCGTAGCCGTCGTGGGCGGGGAGCTGTCCGGTGTCGCCCTCCCAGAACCCGTCCGGGGAGACCTCGGTCGCGGCCGGGGAGACGGTGCTCATCGTCGACGTGTCGCCCGGCAGCGGGCCGAAGAGGGGGTCGGCGGTTCCGTAGGGGGCGAAGGTGCCGGTGACGTACCCGTACGAGGTGTCCTGCTGCCCGTGGGGGTCGTACGAGGGCTGCTCGTAGGGAGAGCCGTAGGGACCGTACGAGGAGTTGGCAGTGGAATCGGCGGGGGTCGAGTCTCCCGACAGGTGACGGTCGTTCACCACCAACTTCTCTTTCGCCTAGGCGACAGGGGCGGAGCAGTGCGGCGACTGTACCCGGCGGTACGCGACGGCGACAATCTTCGGTGGGTTTCGGACAACCGAGAAACGGGCATTCGGTCGTCTTTCGGAGGACTACGGACCGGTACTCGGCCCGATGTTCGAAGCGCGTTCGACCGTGGGGCCGTGGGTGGGGCGCTCCGCGCCGGGCCCCGCCGAGGCGCCACCGGCGCCGTCCCCGTCGCCCTCTCGTCCTGCCGCCCTGTCGGCGTCCCGTCTTTCGTCTGTCCGGCGCCGTCCCTCAGGAGGCTCCGGCGGCTCCTCCGTCCGGCCGTGTCGGGCGCGTACCGGCGGTCAGTTCGGCCCGTATGGCCGCGGCCACCTCCCAGTGCGCGGGGAGCGCGAGGTGTCCCAGGCCGCGGACCCGGATGTTGCAGGCGTCGAGGTCGGGGTGGTCGATCCGGGCGGTCTCGGCCGGGTCCATGAGCTGGTCCAGATCGCTCCAGAACGCCACGAAGCGGGTGCGGCAGCGCGGCGCGGGAGCGGCCAGTTCCCGGAGCACCTCGGACCCCGGACGGAGTTGACGCACGATCGGGTGCGCCGACATCAGGGGTGCCACGCGGGTGCCGGAATGCGGGGTTCCGAGGGTCACCAGGGTGCGGACGCGGGTGTCGCCGCCCATGCGCTGGACGTAGTAGCGGGCGATCAGACCGCCCATGCTGTGCCCGACGATGTCGATGCGGCGTCGGCCGGTGGCCTTGCGGATCTCGTCGACGCACTCCGCCAGCCGCTCGGCGGCACGGCGGATGTCGCAGGTCAGCGGGGAGTAGTTGAGGGCGTGGACGTCCCGCCAGCCGTTGCGCGTCAGAGAGCGGCGCAGCAGCGTGAACACCGAGCGGTTGTCGATGAAGCCGTGCAGCAACAGCACGGGCGGGCGTTCCCGCCCGTCCTCGCCGCCCCCGTCCGACGGTCGCCGGCAGTTCGTCCCCTCCCGCTCCCGTGTCACGGAGGTGGGCGGGTACCGCTCCTGTGAGATGCCGACGGGGTAGAGGAGGGTGCGTCCGGCCAGGAACGCGGCCTCCAGGGCGGCGGCCCGCAGCCCACGCGGTGTCAAGGGAATCAGGGACAGCGGGAGGACGCCGGGAAGGAAACCGAAGACGCCGGAGACAAGGCCGGATACGAAGGGTGGCATCCTCGTTACCCTCATGACCGACGACCTCCCCTCGCGGTGCACCACGGGCACATCACTGCGTGTGCCCCCATGGGCGGCGGTGATGCGGACCGCGCTCCGATCGCTCCGGCGACGGCGGGCGACCGGGGGAGACGGGACGGACCGGGGTACGCCGCGCCACCGCGCCGCCCGGCAGGCGGCGCCGCGGCACGGTGTCCCGCCGCGGTTCCCCGACCGATCGGGAGGTACGCCGTGTCGCGTCGCGATGCCTGGACGTGACGCTCGACGGAACGGGCCCGACGGGAGGCGGACACGGGCACGCGTGGATGAACCATGTGTGATTTCCCCCTCCCTCCGTGTCGCGAAACTGCCGGGCGCGGGATGCTGGCGATAACGTGCGTTCACCGACAGCCGCTCGCTGGGAAGGCCAGACGGGCGGATTGGATCGCAGGTGTTGTGGGAGGCAGTGATGGGTGTGTCGGGTCCGATCCGCGTAGTGATCGCCAAGCCGGGCCTCGACGGCCACGACCGCGGTGCGAAAGTGATCGCGCGGGCGCTGCGCGACGCCGGTATGGAGGTCATCTACACCGGCCTCCACCAGACGCCCGAGCAGATCGTGGACACCGCGATCCAGGAGGACGCCGACGCGATCGGCCTGTCCATCCTCTCCGGCGCGCACAACACGCTCTTCGCCAAGGTGCTGGAGCTGCTGCGCGAGCGTGACGCGGAGGACATCAAGGTCTTCGGCGGCGGCATCATCCCCGACGACGACATCCCCGCGCTCAAGGAGCAGGGCGTCGCCGCGATCTTCACCCCGGGGGCCCCCACCGGCGACGTGGTCGAGTGGGTGCGCTCGCACATCGGCTCGGGCTCGGTGGCGGCCTGAGGCACCGGGATCACCGCCCCGGCGCCGGGCCGCCCCGCGCCGGGTCCAGCTCCGCGAGCATCGTGGCGCGGAGGTGGAGCGTGGCCACCAGCCGCTGGAACGCCTCCGCCCAGTAGCCGCCGGCCCCCGGCGACCCGCCCTCCGGCTCGTCGGGCACGGCGGCCAGCGGGGCGAGGCGGTCGGCCTGGGCCGGGTCCAGACAGCGTTCGGCCAGGCCCATCACCCCGCTGAAGCTCCACGGGTAGCTGCCCGCGTCCCGTGCGATCTCCAGCGCGTCCACCACCGCGCGCCCCAGAGGCTCGGCCCAGGGGACCGCGCACACCCCCAGTACCCGGAACGCCTCGGACAGCCCGTGGGCCGCGATGAACTCCGCCGCCCACTCCGCCCGTTCCTCCGGGGGCAGCACGGTCAACAGCCGCGCCGGATCGCCGGGGACCGCCGTCACCGGGGCGGACGGCTTGCCCAGCAGGGCCCGCGCCCACGCCGTGTTCCGCTGGCGCACCGCCGCCTGCGCCCAGGCGGCGTGCACCTCCGACGCCCAGTCGTCGGCGACCGGAAGGGCCACGATCTGGGCGGGTGTGCGGCTGCCCAGGTGTTCCGACCAGCCGTCGAGCGGTGCGGCCTCCACCACCTGGGCCAGCCACCACGACCGCTCGCCGCGACCGGTGGGGGGCTTGGGCGACACACCGTCGCGCTGCATGCCCGCGTCGCACTCGTACGGCGCCTCGACCGCCAGCCGGACGGACCGGCTGGTGCGATCCAGGGCGACGCAGGCCCGGGCCCGGACCGCCATCCGCGCGGCCAGCGCGGAGCCGGGCAGCGCCGACAGCAGTTCGGCGGCGGTGGCCCGGACGGTGCGGCTGCGGTCGGTCAGCGCCTGTTCGAGGAACGCCTCGTCGTCCGGGGACAGGCCCTCGCGCAGCGAGTCGAGGAACATCAGCCGGTCCTCCGCCCGCTCCGCGGACCAGGTGCTCGCCAGCAGTTCGCGGGCCGCCGCGGGGTCGCGGCGCCGCAGCGACACCAACAGCGCGGACCGCTCGGCGAACAGGCCCTCCTCCCACAGCCGCCGGGCGGCGGCCTCGTCGGGCCCGGCCGTGTCGGCCGCCGCCGCGCCCGACGCGGGCTCCACACCGCGCCCCGTCCCGCCGCGCAGCGCGAACTTCCAGTCCGGGTTGAGCCGGGCCAGCCACAGGGCTCGGGGCCCGCCCAGGGTCAGGGCGCCCGCGCGCAGGTCGGTGCGGGCGCGGGCCGCGTCCAACAGGGCGGGCAGCGACTCGGCCGGGGCACGGTAGCCGTGGGCGTTGGCGGCGGTCAGCCACTGGGGGAGCAACTCGGCGAGGTCGGGCGCGGCGCCCCGGCGTCCCCCTCCGGCGCCGGGGCGGTCGGTGAGCAGCAGCGCCAGCCGACGGGCGGCGGCCGGCGGCAACGGTGGACGCGAATCCTCGGGAGCGGGCTCGGGCCGCGGCGCCGCGGCGGCGGGACGCAGCCCGGCCCGCCGCCGCACCGTCTCCACCGCGGCGGCGTCCAGCAGCGCCGCGACCGACCCGCCGGGCGGGGTGCGTCGCTCGGCGCCCAACAGCGCGGCGCCCACCAGCTCGTTCCAGTTCACGCGGCACCTCCTCCGACGTCCGCAACGGTGAGCGGTATCGCCCTCTTCGACCAGACCGTGTACGGGGTGAAACCCCGGGGCCCGCACTCCCCGAACACCGTGACCGGCCCGCCGCCCGACACGGCGGCGAGCCGCCACATTCGGGAGCGCGTCGCCTCCGTCACGGCCACCGGCAGCGCCGAGTCGCCCTCGGCGTCCGCCAGTTGCCAGCCCTCGCCGACCGGCACGGGCACCACGTCGGCCAGGATCACCGGCCAGCCCTCCAACCAGGGATCGCCGCACAGGGCGGCCCCGTACGCGGCCAGCGCGTCGTGGACGCCCACCCCCGGCGGCACACCGCCCGGCTCCGGCGCCGCGTGACGCTCCCCGAGGACGGCGCGCAGCGCCCGCGCGCCCGGGTGGTAGGCGAGATCGGCGTCCACCGAGGAGCCGATCGGCAGCGTCAACTCCGGAGCGCGTCCGGCCGCCCCGAAGGAGAGCAGCAGCGCCGGCCGCCCGGTGCGCAGCCCGTACAGCCAGACGCGGCGCGTCGTCAGCCTTCCGTCCTCGCCGTCGTGTTGCCCCAGCACCAGCCAGTCGTCGCGCACCACCGCGTCGCGGTCGGCGAGGACCTCGGCGCTCTCCACGGTGAGCCCCACCCGGGACCGCACGGTCGCGGCCAGCGGCTCCGGCAGTCCGTCGATGCCCAGGAACCCTCGGCCGAGCAGGTGCAGCAAGGCGCACTCCTCCACCATCCGGGACGGCCATCCGGCGCCGGAACCGGGGATCGACCCCAACTCCCGCACCCGCGCGGCCAGCCCCGGCGCCTGGGCGTCCACCATGCGCTTGGCCGTCTCCTCCCAGACGGCGTACCCCGACTGCTCGACGCCCGCCAACCCGCCGCGCAGCAGATCCTCCAGACGCCGCTCCAACTCGGTGGCGCCCGCCGCGATCCGCGCGGCCCGCTGCTCGGCCCGGCGGCGCGCGGCCCTCGGGTCGGCGGGGGCCGCCGCCCGCTCCCCGTCGCGGGCGGCGGCTGCCTTGCGGAGTTCCCTCCCCTCCCGCTCGCGGCGCCCGTCCAGCCAGGACTCGGCCCACTCCGGAACGGACCCCGGTGCGTCCGGCACCGCCTCGGCGCCCTCCGACCAGAGCAGGAGGAGCCCCAACGCGTGCTTGCAGGGGAACTTCCGACTGGGGCAGCTACACCGGTACCCCGGAGCGCTGCCGCCCGCGACGTCCACCACCGTCCGGTACGGCCTGCTTCCGCTGCCCTTGCACTGCCCCCAGACCGCGCCCCGTCCCGCCCCGGTATCGGACCAGGGGCCGGGCGCGGCCAGTTTCGCCCCGGCCTTCCGGGATGCCGCGTCAGGCGCCAGCGCCAGCACCTGCTCCGCAGACCAGCGGGATTCCCCCGTGCTCATGTGCCCTTCGCTCTCCCCACACGGACGCGTGGCTGTCGTCGCCGTTGCTCTCACAGACCGGAATCGGAAGATCGCTCTCTGTGCGATGCAGCATGTGAAAGACCGTATGAGCCACCACTGACAATCTTGTTCGCACCGCTGTGACCTGCGGAGACGTCGATCCGGGCCGGAATGTCAGTGGTGACGTGCAAGGTGATGGGCGAACCGGAACCAGCCGCCTGCGAGGGGGAGAACGTGACCGCCACCACCAGCGCACCGGCCGCTCTGCGGCCCCACGCCGAGGACGCCTTCGCCGAGGAGTTGAAAGCCCTCGAAGCCGTGGACGACCGGCCGCGCCCGGAGCGGTGGAGGCTGTCGCCCTGGGCCGTCGCCACCTACCTGCTCGGCGGCACCCTGCCGGACGGCACGGTCGTCAGCCCCAAGTACGTCGGCCCGCGCCGGATCGTCGAGGTGGCCGTCACCACGCTGGCCACCGACCGGGCCCTGCTGCTCCTGGGGGTGCCCGGCACCGCCAAGACGTGGGTCTCCGAACACCTGGCGGCGGCCGTCAGCGGCGACTCCACCCTGCTGGTGCAGGGCACGGCCGGAACGGCCGAGGAGGCCGTCCGCTACGGCTGGAACTACGCGCAGCTTCTGGCCAAGGGCCCCAGTCGCGAGGCTTTGGTGCCCAGCCCCGTCATGCGGGCCATGGCCGACGGCATGATCGCCCGGGTCGAGGAGCTGACCCGCATCCCGGCCGACGTGCAGGACACCCTGATCACCATCCTGTCGGAGAAGACGCTGCCGATCCCGGAGCTGGGCGAGGAGGTCCAGGCGGTCCGCGGCTTCAACCTGATCGCCACGGCCAACGACCGTGACAAGGGCGTCAACGAACTCTCCAGCGCCCTGCGCCGCCGCTTCAACACGGTGGTGCTGCCGCTGCCCGAGACGCCCGAGGCCGAGGTGGACATCGTGGCGCGGCGCGTGGAGCAGATCGGCCGCTCGCTGGACCTGCCGGCCGTCCCCGACGGCATCGACGAGATCCGCCGCGTCGTCACGGTCTTCCGCGAGCTGCGGGACGGGGTCACCACCGACGGCCGCACCAAGCTCAAGTCGCCCTCGGGCACCCTGTCGACGGCCGAGGCCATCTCGGTGGTCACCGGAGGGCTGGCCCTGGCCGCCCACTTCGGCGACGGGGTGCTGCGCGCGAGCGACGTGGCCGCGGGCATCCTCGGCGCCGTCGTCCGCGACCCGGCCGCCGACCGCGTGATCTGGCAGGAGTACCTGGAGGCGGTCGTCCGCGAGCGCGAGGGCTGGAAGGACTTCTACCGCGCCTGCCGCGAGGTGAGCGCATGACGACCGTGCCCGGCGCGGGTCCGCTGCTGATGGGCGTGCGCCACCACGGCCCCGGATCGGCGCGGGCGGTGTTGGCGGCGCTGACGGCCCGCGAACCGAAGGTGCTGCTGGTGGAGGGCCCGCCGGAGGCCGACGCGGTGGTGGAGGCGGCCGCGCACGAGGAGATGCGCCCGCCGGTCGCGCTGCTGGCCCACGTGGTGGACGAGCCGGGCCGGGCGGCGTTCTGGCCGCTGGCGGAGTTCTCCCCCGAATGGGTCGCCATCCGCTGGGCGCTGGCCCGTGGGGTGCCGGTGCGGTTCTTCGACCTGCCCGCCGCCCACTCGCTGATGTCGGAAGGTTCCGAGGAGAGCGCCGGCGAGGAGGAGCCGGAGGCCGAGGGGGTGCGCCTCGACCCGCTGCGGGTGCTCGCCGAGGCGGCCGGGCACGACGATCCCGAGCGCTGGTGGGAGGACGTCGTGGAGCACCGCGGCGGGCTCTCCGCCGACCCCTGCGCGCCCTTCGCCGTCCTCGCCGACGCCATGGCCGCCCTGCGCGAGACGCGCGGCGGCCCCCTCGGCGACCCGGGCCACCGGCGCGACGCGGTGCGCGAGGCCCACATGCGGCTGCGGCTGCGGGAGGCGCGGAAGGAGTTCGGCGACGACGCCGTCGCCGTCGTCTGCGGCGCCTGGCACGTGCCCGCGCTCACCGCCCGGACGACCGTCACCGCCGATCGGCGACTCCTCAAGGGGCTGCCCAAGGCGAAGACGGAGATCACCTGGGTGCCGTGGACCCACGAGCGGCTGGCCCGACACAGCGGCTACGGCGCCGGCATCACCTCCCCCGGCTGGTACGGGCACCTGTTCTCCTCGCCCGACCGGCCCGTGGAGCGGTGGATGACGAAGGTCGCCCGGCTGCTGCGCGAAGAGGACATCGCCGTGTCGTCGGCGCACGTCATCGAGGCGGTCCGGCTGGCGGACACCCTCGCCGCCCTGCGCGGACGACCGCTGCCCGGACTGGGCGAGACGGTCGACGCGGTGCGGGCCGTGATGTGCGAGGGATCGGACGTGCCGCTCGCCCTCGTCCACGACCGGCTGATCGTGGGCGACGCCCTGGGCGAGGTGCCCCGGGAGGTGCCGGCCGTGCCCCTCCAGCGCGATCTGGCCCGCACCCAGAGGTCGCTGCGCCTGAAACCCGAGGCGCGCGAGCGGGAATTGGACCTCGACCTGCGCGGGGAGAACGACACCGCCCGCAGCAGACTGCTGCACCGGCTGCGGCTGCTCGGCGTCGACTGGGGCGAACCGGCGCGCGGTCGCACGGGCACCACCGGCACCTTCCGGGAGACCTGGCGGCTGTGCTGGCGACCGGAGCTGTCGGTGCGGGTCGCCGAGGCCGGGGTGTGGGGCACCACCGTGGTCGGGGCGGCCACCGCCAAGGCCGAGGCGCTGGCCCGCGATGCCGAGGCGCTGGCCGAGGTCACCGAGCTGGCCGAGCGCTGCCTGCTCGCCGGGCTCGGCGACGCCCTGCCCGTGGTGATGCGCGCCCTGGCCGACCGCGCCGCCCTCGACGCCGACGTCGGCCACCTCGCCCAGGCCCTGCCCGCGCTGGTGCGCTCCGTCCGCTACGGAGACGTACGCGGCACGGACGCCGCCGCGCTGCGCGAGGTCGCCGAAGGGCTCGCCGAGCGGGTGTGCGTCGGGCTGCCGCCCGCCTGTGCGGGGCTCGACGCCGACGGCGCGGCCGAGATGCGCGGCCATGTGGACGCCGCGCACCGGGCGATCGTCCTGCTGGAGCGGGACGAGCTGCTCGCCCGCTGGCGGGCGGTGCTGCGCACCCTCGCCGAGCGCGACCGCGTCCCCGGAGTGGTCCGGGGCCGCTGCGCCCGGCTGCTGCTGGACGACGGGCGGCTCGAGGACGACGAGGCGGCCCGGCTGATGGGGCTCGCCCTCTCGCCGGGCACCGAACCTGGGGACGCGGCGGCCTGGATCGAGGGATTCCTGGCGGGCGGCGGCATGCTCCTCGCCCACGACGAACGGCTGCTGGGCCTGGTGGACACCTGGCTGACGGGGATACCGGGGGAGTCGTTCACGGACGTCCTGCCGCTGCTGCGCCGGACGTTCGCCGCGTACGAGCCGGGGGTGCGGCGCACGGTCGGCGAGCTGGTCCGGCGCGGCCCGACGGGGTCGGGCGGGCCGGGCGCGGCGGAGTGGGAGGCGGTGCCCGGCTTCGGGACGGGGCTCGACGGGGAGCGGGCCGACGCCGTCCTGCCGACCCTGCGGCTGCTGCTGGGGACGCGCCCGGCGGGCTCGGCTGCCCCGGCTGCTCCGGAGGACCGGAAGAACCAGAAGGACCGGAAGGACACGACGGAACCGGCCGGAACGGCACGGAAGGCGGTGACCGCACGATGAGCGACCCGACCACGATCGAGGACGCGCGGGCCGAGGCGGACGAGCGGCTGCGACGCTGGCGGCTGGTCCTCGGCGGCGGGGAGGCCGACGGCACGGGCTGTGAACCGACCGGACGGGACGCGGCCATGGACCGCACCCTGGCCGCCCTCTACGGGGGTGGGGGCGGCGGGGGCGACGGCCGGAACGCGCGCTCGGGCCGGCGGTCCGCCGGACTGGGCGCGTCCGCGCCGAGCGTGGCGCGCTGGCTGGGCGACATCCGCACCTACTTCCCCACCTCCGTCGTCCAGGTCATGCAGAAGGACGCCATCGACCGGCTGGGCCTGTCGGCGCTGCTGCTGGAGCCGGAGATGCTGGAGGCGGTGGAGCCGGACGTCCACCTGGTCGGGACGCTGCTCTCACTCAACAGGGTGATGCCCGAGACCAGCCGGGAGACGGCCCGCGCGGTCGTCCGCAAAGTGGTGGAGGAGCTGGAGCGCAGGCTTGCGACCAGGACACGGTCGACCCTGACGGGCGCCCTGGACCGGTCCGCGAGGGTCCACCGCCCCCGCCACCGGGACATCGACTGGAACCGCACCATTCGGGCCAACCTGAAGAACTACCTGCCCGAGTACCGGACGGTCGTGCCCGAGCGGCTCATCGGCTACGGCCGGGCATCCCAGGCGGTGAAGAAGGACGTCGTCCTCTGCATCGACCAGTCCGGCTCCATGGCCGCCTCGGTGGTCTACGCCTCCGTCTTCGGCGCCGTGCTGGCCTCGATGCGGTCGATCTCCACCCGGCTGGTCGTCTTCGACACCTCCGTCGTCGACCTCACCGACCAGCTCGACGATCCGGTGGACGTGCTGTTCGGCACCCAGCTCGGGGGCGGCACCGACATCAACCGGGCGCTCGCCTACTGCCAGTCGAGGATCACCCGGCCCGCCGAGACCGTCGTCGTCCTCATCAGCGACCTCTACGAGGGCGGCATACGCGACGAGATGCTCAAGCGGGTCGCCGCGATGAAGAGTGCCGGGGTGCAGTTCGTCGCGCTGCTGGCCCTCTCCGACGAGGGCGCCCCCGCCTACGACCGCGAGCACGCCGCGGCCCTCGCCGCGCTGGGCGCGCCCGCCTTCGCCTGCACCCCCGACCACTTCCCGGAGGTGATGGCCGCCGCGATCGAGAAGCGGCCCCTGCCCGTCCCCGCGGAGTGACCGTTCGGCGACCGATGCGGACCGATGCGGACCGATGTGGACCGAGTGAACGGCCGGCGCGGCCATGGGCCTCGGCGCCATCCGCCGCGTGCCGCCCGGAGCCGGCCCGACGGCTCTCCGGGCGGCCTCTGCCACGAGTGCCGCGAATACCACGAGCCGGCCCGCAGGCGGCTTCGGTGATCCCGGTGACCGAGGTCACCGTGCGTCCCGGACAACCATGACGATCAACCGAATTCCCACCTCACACGGGTTCGGCCCCCCGCGGCGAGGGGCCGCCCGTCTGTGACCGTTGTCACCGCTCAGGTGTGAGCCGGAATTTAGGCAGGGCACATTTACGGGGCTAACCTGCAAGGCGGACATGCCGCGCGCCCCCGCAGACGCCGCGGCCACGCGGCACGCCCACACGCTCACAACGAACCGCGACACCACTAGTAGGGACGGACGCGCGTGGACCTGTTCGAGTACCAGGCGAGGGACCTCTTCGCCAAGCATGATGTGCCGGTTCTGGCCGGCGAAGTCATCGACGTGCCCGAAGCGGCGCGTGAGGTGACCGAGCGACTCGGCGGTCGCGCGGTCGTCAAGGCCCAGGTCAAGACCGGCGGCCGTGGCAAGGCCGGCGGTGTGAAGCTGGCCTCCGACCCGGAGGACGCGGTCGAGAAGGCCCGGCAGATCCTGGGCATGGACATCAAGGGCCACACCGTCCACAAGGTGATGCTGGCCCAGACCGCGGACATCGCGGAGGAGTACTACGTCTCCTTCCTGCTGGACCGCGCCAACCGCACCTTCCTCGCCATGGCCTCCGTCGAGGGCGGCATGGACATCGAGGAGGTCGCGGCCACCAAGCCCGAGGCCCTGGCCAAGATCCCGGTGGACGCCTCCGAGGGTCTGACCGACGCCAAGGCCCGCGAGATCGTCGAGGCCGCGAAGTTCCCGGCCGAGGTCGCCGACCAGGTGACCGACGTCCTGAAGAAGCTGTGGACGGTCTTCGTCAAGGAGGACGCCCTCCTTGTCGAGGTGAACCCGCTGGTCAAGACCTCCTCCGGCGACATCGTCGCGCTGGACGGCAAGGTGTCCCTGGACGCCAACGCCGAGTTCCGCCAGCCCGACCACGCCGCCCTGGAGGACAAGGCCGCGGCCAACCCGCTGGAGGCCGCCGCCAAGGCCAAGGGCCTGAACTACGTCAAGCTCGACGGTCAGGTCGGCATCATCGGCAACGGCGCGGGCCTCGTCATGAGCACCCTGGACGTCGTGGCCTACGCCGGTGAGAACCACGGCGGCGTCAAGCCCGCCAACTTCCTCGACATCGGCGGCGGCGCCTCCGCCGAGGTCATGGCCAACGGCCTGGAGATCATCCTCGGCGACCCGGACGTGAAGTCCGTCTTCGTCAACGTCTTTGGTGGCATCACCGCCTGCGACGCCGTCGCCAACGGCATCGTCCAGGCCCTGGAGCTGCTCAAGTCCAAGGGCGAGGACGTCAACAAGCCGCTGGTGGTCCGTCTCGACGGCAACAACGCGGAGCTGGGTCGCAAGATCCTGAACGACGCCGACCACCCGCTGGTGCAGCAGGTGGACACCATGGACGGCGCTGCCGAGCGCGCCGCCGAGCTGGCCGCGAAGTAACGAAGGACGAGGACACCGACACACCATGGCTATCTTCCTCACCAAGGAAAGCAAGGTCATCGTCCAGGGGATGACCGGCTCCGAGGGCCAGAAGCACACCCGGCGCATGCTGGCCTCCGGCACCAACGTCGTCGGCGGCGTGAACCCGCGCAAGGCGGGCACGACCGTGGATTTCGAAGGCACCGAGGTACCCGTCTTCGGCACGGTCAAGGAGGCCATCGAGGCCACCGGCGCCGACGTCACCGTCGTCTTCGTCCCGGAGAAGTTCACCAAGAGCGCGGTCGTCGAGGCCATCGACGCCGAGATCCCGCTCGCCGTGGTGATCACCGAGGGCATCGCCGTCCACGACACCGCCGAGTTCTGGGCGTACGCGTGCGCCAAGGGCAACAAGACCCGCATCATCGGCCCGAACTGCCCCGGCCTGATCACCCCCGGCCAGTCCAACGCGGGCATCATCCCGGCCGACATCACCAAGCCGGGCCGCATCGGCCTGGTCTCGAAGTCCGGCACGCTGACGTACCAGATGATGTACGAGCTGCGTGACATCGGCTTCTCCACCTGTGTCGGCATCGGCGGCGACCCGATCATCGGCACCACCCACATCGACGCCCTCAAGGCGTTCGAGGAGGACCCCGACACCGACCTGATCGTGATGATCGGCGAGATCGGCGGCGACGCCGAGGAGCGTGCGGCCGAGTTCATCAAGGCCAACGTCACCAAGCCGGTCGTCGGCTACGTCGCGGGCTTCACCGCCCCGGAGGGCAAGACCATGGGCCACGCCGGCGCCATCGTCTCCGGCTCCTCCGGCACCGCCCAGGCGAAGAAGGAGGCCCTGGAGGCCGCGGGCGTGAAGGTCGGCAAGACCCCGTCCGAGACCGCCCGCCTGGCACGCGAGGTGCTCGCCGGCTGACGGCTTCTCCCGCCGTGTGACGTGGGCCCGCGCCTGTCGGGGCGCGGGCCCGCGGCCGTCTCCGGTGCCCGGCCTCCGGTGTTCGGCCGCCGTCAGCCGTCAATCCCCGGTCGGCCGGCGTCGGTTGTCAGTCGTCCGCCCCCGCGTCCACGGCCTCCCGGCCCGGGGAGTGGACGGAGACGGTCGGCGTCCCCTCCCGCGGCGCGTGTCCCTCGGGGCCCGTGACCGCCGCGGCCACCGTCGCCGCCGCCACCAGCGCGGTCAGCCCGAGCGCCGCGCCCGTACGGCGCCGGGCCAGGTGCTCGCCGCCGTCGCGCACCGTGCGGGCGGGCGGGGCCTCGGGCACGGGACGGGCGGCCACCAGACCCTCCAGCAGCGAGCGGATCATCTCCCGCCGGGGCTTCGGCGCGACGCGGCTCAGCTCGGGCACGTACTCGGCCAGAGCCTCGCGCGCGTGCATCAGCCGTCCGGCCGTGGCCGGGGTGCTCGCCTCGCTCTCGGCGGCCGTCTCCGGCAGGCCGAGTCCGAGCCCGTCGTGCAGGAGCAGCGTCCGGCGGTAGGAGGGCGGCAGGCTCAGCAGCGCCTCCAACAGTTCCCGGTCGTCGTCCCGCGCGCCCTCGGACGGCGGGCCGTGCTCCGGTGCGCCCCCGCCCTCGGGCATACGGCGGCGGGGGAGGAAGCGGTGCCAGGGCGCGAGCGCGTGATCGTGCGCCGCCGCCCGCACCCAGCCGCCCGGATCGCGGTCCACGGCGACCTCGGGCCACCGTTCCCATGCCCGTCGGAAGGCGTGCGTCACGGACCGCTCGGCGGCCCGCCAGTCGCCGGTGAGCAGGAACGTCTGTCGCAGCAGCGGTGTCACGTGCCGCTCGTACAGCAGGTCGAAGGCCCCGGCCGGGGTGCTCGCCGCCGTGGGCTCGGACGTGGGCGTGGGCTCGGGCGTGGGTTCGGAAGCGGACACGGGCTTGGGCGTGGGCTCGGGCTTGGCATCGGGCACGGCTACAGAGGCCGGTCCGCGGCCGGGAGCAGGGAGGGAAACCGTCTCGGTCACGCCGCCCGCCTTCCATGGATCGCTCTGGACGTCTGTGCGAACTCGGTACGGATGCCCAGTGTGAAAAAGTCCATAACGTATTGTGTGCGACACATCGATCATTTCCCCGCTACCGCCGTGAGCCGGGCGTTGTTGGCACCATGACGGCGTGCATCCCGCGACCCGCCACGGTGTGACGCCGCCCTCCCCTCCCGCACAGCCCCCGCCGCTCCTCGTCCCGGTCCGCCGTTCCCCTGTCTCCTCTCGGGAGCGCCTGCTCGACGGCGTGACGGCCGCCGGGCTGGGCCTGGCGGGGATCACGGTCGTCGTCCTGCTGCTGTGGACCACCTCGCCCTACCCCGACAGCGGGCCCGGCGGAGCCCTTCACATCGCCGCCGACCTGTGGCTGATGGCACACGGTGCCCCGCTGGTCCGCGTCGAAACCCTCAGCGGTGTCCCCGCGCCCGTCGGCCTGACCCCGCTGCTGCTGTGCGTCCTGCCGCTGTGGCTGCTGTACCGCACGGCCCGCGGCGCGGTCCGCGACGGGACGGACGGCGACCGGCCGTGGCGGCCCGCCTGGTGGATCGGCGCCGGATACCTGCTGGTCGCGGCGGCCGTCACCGGTTACGCCGGCTCCGGACCGATCCGGGTCGATCCGCTGGGGGCCGCGCTGCGCCTGCCTCTCGTGGTGGTCGCGACGGTCGTGGCCGGCGGCTGGACGGGACTCGGCCGGCCCGTCGTCCTGTCCGGCCGGGTGCGGCGTGCGCGGGCCCGCACACCGGCGGCCGTCCGGGCGGTGCTCACCCGGACCGGGACGTCGGCCGCGCTGCGCGGCGCCGCCGCGTCGACCGCCACCTTGTGCGCCGGGGGCGCGCTGCTGACGGCGGGCGCCCTGCTCTGGCACGTCGCCACCGGACAGCGGGCGGCCTTCCCGCCCCTCGCTCCGAGCTGGTCCGGGTACGCGGCGACCCTGCTGCTCTCCCTGGCGCTGGTGCCGAACGCCGCCGTCTGGGGCGCCGCCTGGTGCCTCGGCCCCGGCTTCACGCTCGGCGGGGACAGCGCGGTGACGCCGATGGCCGTGACCGACCTGCCGCGCCTGCCGGACTTCCCCCTGCTGGCCGCGCTCCCGGTGGAAGGACAGGGCACCCCCCTGACCTGGACCCTGGCGGGCTCCGTGCCGCTGGCGGCCGGGCTGGTCGCGGCGCGGTACGTGGCGGGCGCGGCCGTGCCGGAGCGGGGGGAGCCGGGACGGTGCGCGCTGGGCCGATGGCAGACCGCGGGCGCGGCCTGGCTGGCGGCCTGCGGCTGCGGGGCGGCCATGGCGGTGCTGGCCGGCTGGGCGGGCGGGCCGCTGGGCACCGGGGCGCTGGCCCACCTCGGCCCGGCCTGGTGGTGGACCGGGGCCGCCGCGCTGGCCTGGACCGCCGCCCTGGGGGTGCCGGGCTCCCTCGTCCTACGGGCCTGGCGGTTGCGGACGCCCCGCCGGTGACGGCGCCGGCCGTGACGCCCCGCGCGGAGCGTCACGGTCGGGACGGGCGCGTCACTCGGAGTCGGGCTCGCCGAAGATCGGGCGCAGCTCCTCGGGGAGGTGCCGCTCGCACGCGTCGCGCGAGGAGTTGGTGAGGGCGTCCTCCACACAGACGAAGTAGTCGCGGTAGACGATCTGCACCGAGAACTGCGCCCCGATGACCGCCAACGCGACGAGGCCGGTGATCAGCCCGCTCACCGCCGCGGTCGTGGGCGGACGGTACCCGCGCCCGTCGGCCGGGGGCGGCGCGGCATCGGCGCCGGGCACGGCCGGACGCTCCGTGCCCGCCACGTCCTCGGCCGTGGCCCGCGCGCCGTCCGACCGCTCGCCCGACTTGGCGCGCAGCGTGCCGATGGCCCAGTAGACGGCCAGGGCGCCCAGCGGGGTCGCGACCCAGGGGAAGCCGAAGAGTGCGAAGAAGAAGGCCCACATGCCCGCGAGCAGGGCGTACCGTGCCCGCCGCTGGACGGGGTCGGTCGGGTCCCAGCGCATGCCGTTCGGGCCGCCGCCCCGGGCGCCGGGCCCCTCGGGGCGGTCGTTCCCGCCGAATCCGCCGCTGTCGCGGCGCGGCTGGCGGCTGCTCCACCGGCCGCCCCACTCGGGGGAGGGGTTCTCCGGGCGGTCCCGGTCGCCGTCGCGCCCCTCGCCGGAGGCGGCGGAGTTGGAACCGCCCGGGAGACGGGGACGCCACGGCCGTTCCGGACGGTCCTCGGGCGGCGGAGCGAAGGGGTTGTCGTCCGCGGAGTCGCGGGAGTTTCGGGCCTCTCGTGCGACCGGGCCGAAGGCGGCTCCGGGAGAGGCGTCGGAGGAGGACCACCGCCGCCGGATCAGGACCGAGGCAGTGCCGGTGGGGATGCCGGTGGGGATGCCGCCGGTGGGGGTGCCGGTCGAGGATGCGAGGGCCGCGCGGCGGCGTCGGTCCGTCATGTGGTCTGTGTCTTCCCCTTGAGGTGTCGTCCCGGCGCGGTGCGGACGCCCCGGCTCCGCCTCCCGCCGTGTCACGGATGCGTAAGCCCAGACGCTACCGGGCGGTCGTCGCCCCCGTCCCGAGGGGGGCGTCCGGTGTGCCGGTATCGTTGCTGACGGTCGGCCGCTTCGTAGGGTTCCCCGGAAACCGCCGCCCCATGAACTCGTACGACCACACAAAGCCGCACCGCCCGCATTCGAGAAAGAGCCTCGTCGTGGCTTCCGCTTCCCACTCGTCCGCCGCTCACTCCCCGGCCCGTGTCGTGGTGCTCGTCTCGGGCTCCGGTACGAACCTCCAGGCCCTGTTGGACGCCGTCGCCGAGTGGGGAGCGGCCGGTTACGGCGCCGAGGTCGTCGCCGTGGGCGCCGACCGCGACGGCATCGCCGGGCTGGAGCGCGCCGAACGCGCCGGGCTGCCGACCTTCGTGTGCCGGGTGCGGGACCACGAGAGCCGGGACGCCTGGGACCGCGCGCTGGCCGAGGCCACCGCCGCCCACGAGCCCGACCTGGTGGTGTCCGCGGGCTTCATGAGGATCGTGGGCAAGGAGTTCCTGGCCCGGTTCGGCGGGCGCTTCGTCAACACCCACCCCGCCCTGCTCCCCAGTTTTCCCGGTGCCCACGGTGTGCGCGACGCGCTCGCGTACGGCGTGCGGGTCACCGGGTGCACCGTCCACTTCGTCGACGACGGCGTCGACACCGGCCCGATCATCGCCCAGGGCGTGGTCGAGGTGCGGGACACGGACGACGAACCCACGCTCCACGAGCGCATCAAGGACGTCGAGCGACGGCTGCTCGTCGACACCGTGGGACGGCTCGCCCGCCACGGCTACCGCATCGAGGGAAGAAAGGTCATTCTCGGTCATGACTGAAGGCTCTGAGAGCACCGGGCGCCCGGTCCGCCGTGCGCTGGTCAGCGTCTACGACAAGACGGGTCTGGAGGAACTGGCCCGCGGTCTGGACGCGGCGGGCGTGAAGATCGTCTCGACCGGCTCGACGGCGGCGCGGATCGCCGCGGCGGGCGTGGACGTCACCCCGGTGGAGGAGCTGACCGGGTTCCCCGAGTGCCTGGACGGACGGGTGAAGACGCTCCACCCGCGCGTCCACGCGGGCATCCTCGCCGACCTGCGGCTGGAGGACCACCGCCGGCAGCTCGAAGAGCTGGGGGTGGAGCCCTTCGACCTCGTCGTCGTCAACCTCTACCCCTTCCGGGAGACCGTCGCCTCCGGCGCCTCCCCGGACGAGTGCGTGGAGCAGATCGACATCGGCGGCCCCTCGATGGTCCGCGCCGCCGCCAAGAACCACCCGTCGGTGGCCGTCGTCGTCAACCCCGACCGCTACGACGAGGTGCTGAAGGCCGTCGCCTCCGGAGGCTTCGACCTCGCGGCCCGCAAGCGGCTGGCCGCCGAGGCGTTCGCGCACACCGCGGCGTACGACGTGGCCGTCGCCTCCTGGTTCGCGAGCGAGTACGCCCCGGCCGACGACTCCGGCTTCCCCGAGTTCCTGGGCGCCTCCTACGAGCGCCGCGGCGTCCTGCGCTACGGCGAGAACCCGCACCAGCCCGCCGCCCTCTACAGCGACGGCAGCGGCGGCCTCGCGGGCGCCGAGCAGCTCCACGGCAAGGAGATGTCCTACAACAACTACACGGACACCGAGGCCGCGCGCCGAGCCGCCTACGACCACGCCGAGCCCTGCGTGGCGATCATCAAGCACGCCAACCCCTGCGGCATCGCGATCGGCGCGGACGTCGCCGAGGCCCACCGCAAGGCCCACGCCTGCGACCCGCTGTCCGCGTTCGGCGGCGTGATCGCCGTCAACCGTCCGGTGTCGCGGGCGATGGCCGAGCAGGTCGCCGAGATCTTCACCGAGGTCATCGTCGCCCCCGACTACGAGGACGGCGCGGTGGAGGTGCTGTCCCGCAAGAAGAACATCCGCGTGCTGCGCTGCCCCGAGGCGCCGGCCGTGGCCGTGGAGCACAAGCCGATCGACGGCGGCGCGCTGCTCCAGGTCGCCGACCGTCTCCAGGCCGCCGGCGACGACCCGGCGACCTGGACCCTGGCCACGGGCGAGGCGCTGGACGAGGCGGAGCTGGCCCAGCTCGCCTTCGCCTGGCGGACCTGCCGGGCGGTGAAGTCCAACGCGATCCTGCTGGCCAAGGACGGCGCCACGGTCGGCGTCGGCATGGGCCAGGTCAACCGGGTGGACTCCGCGAAGCTGGCCGTCCGGCGCGCCGGCGAGGAGCGGGCGCGCGGCTCGTACGCGGCCTCCGACGCCTTCTTCCCCTTCCCCGACGGCCTGGAGGTCCTGACGGACGCCGGCGTGCGGGCCGTCGTCCAGCCGGGCGGCTCGGTCCGCGACGAGCAGGTGATCGAGGCGGCGAAGGCGGCGGGCGTGACGATGTACCTCACCGGGACGCGGCACTTCTTCCACTGAGCCGCTTCCACCGGGCCGTTTCCAGGCGGCTTCCACCGAGCCGCGCCGAACCCGCCGAAGGCCGCGCTCCACCGGACGATCCGGTGGAGCGCGGCCTTCCGTCGGTGTGCGCCCGGTGTGTGGGGGACGGCTCCGCCGTCCGGCTCAGGCCCGCGCGCGGTCGAACCACGCCGTCGACTCGGCGGAGGACAGCAGCACGATGCAGACGATGCCGAGGGCGATCCACAGCAGTCCGAGCGGGAGCGCGGCGAGGCCGACCAGGATGAGGAAGGCCGACCAGACGACGGCCCCGATCCGCAGGCCGTTGCCGCGCTGTGGGAACTTCACGGCCAGCACGATGCCGATGATCGCGTGGATCAGGAACACGGCGAACATCGTGTAGTAGACGCCGGTGCCGATGCCCAGGTCGCCGTAGACGTCCTCCAACTGGTTCTGCGCCGCGGCGAAGGCGACGATGGCCAGCAGGGAGAAGAGCGCCTGGAGCCCGCCGACGATGAAGAAGATCATCCGAGAGGTGTTGACCTTGCTCGGCATGGCTCCGGGCGGTCCGCCTCCCGGAGCGCCGTACGGGCCGGGCGGCGGGGCCTGCGGATGGCCGTAGGGCTGTCCGTAGGACTGGCCGTAGGCCTGGTCGTGGGGCGGCTGCTGCCCGTAGGGCCCGCCGGGGTGCTGTTGGGGTTGCCCCTGGGACGGCGGGGGCTCGGGCTGCCCGGGGGGCTGGGCGGGAGGCTCGCCGTACGGGTTCTTCCGGTACGGGTCGTCGGGATGGCTGTTCGGATCGGAGCTGCTCATGCGCTTCCTCCGGGCGGTCGTCGCGGTGGGCGCGACGCGAGGGGCCGCGCCGCGGCCCCTCGGTGCCCGCGCCCGAGCGCGGTTCCCGTCTGTGGGCCGCGCTACTTCTTGATGACCACAGTGCCCGCTGCCCGGTCGTGCCATCCCTGCAACTTGCCTGAATTGTCGAAGAACGGCGACAGGTAGACCAGGAGCTGGCCGATGCCGCAGAGGAACGCGCCGACCACCGGGATGATGTAGCGGATGAAGCCGCCGCCGACACCCGGGACCTGGCCGTCGGTCTCCTTGACCACCTTCAGACCGAGCGCCATCTTGCCGAAGGTGGCGCCCTTGACGGCGATCATCAGCCACTCGTAGATCAGGGTCACCAGCGAGATCAGCAGGATGGCCGTGAACATCGCCGTGAACATGGCGCCGACGCCGGAGGCCGCGTCCGCGATGTTCTGGTCGACGCACGCGTCGTAGCCCGGGTCCAGGTAGGTGCCGCAGTCCTCCAGGCTGGAGGAGGTGTCCGAGGTGAGGCCGATCGCGCCGCCCACACCGGCCACGATGATCACCGTGTAGATCGCGCCGATGATCGCGCCGTCGATGAGGCGGGCGAGGAAGCGGTGCCCCATCGTCGCGAGCTGGACGGTGCCCAGGTGGGCGATGTTGATGTAGCCGTTGTGGGCCTGGACCGTGCCGGGGGGCGGAGGATAGCCGCCGGGCTGCGGTGGCACGCCCTGCTGGGGGTACCCGTATCCGGGCTGCTGCGGCGGCACGCCCTGCTGGGGATATCCGTATCCGGGCTGCTGCGGCTGCTGGTCGTAGGGGTTCGAGGGCTGGCCGCCGGGCGGCGGTGGGTAACTCATGCGGGGTCTCCTCCGAGCGGAAGATCCGGGGACGTTGCGGGCCGAGGTGGTGTCCCGGGGGACGTCCGGGGGCACCGCACCGTCTCCGCAGTGCCGCTGCGCGAGGATCGGATCGTGCGTGTGAGCGTGGTTCCCCCGATGGCCGTACCGTCGGCCTCACGGCGGGTACGGCAACGGCGACCCATGGTGGTGGCGGCCGGCCGGCGCTGTCCAGTCAAGGTCCGCGACTGTGGCGAATTCGCAACGTGCCGGTCACGTCCCGCGCACATCCGCCCACCGGTGCGGAAACGGCACGGAGGCGATTGGAGAGGAGCCGCCCGCATCCGGGAGGATGGGGCCATGACCGCCCAGATTCTCGATGGCAAGGCCACCGCAGCCGCGATCAAGTCCGAACTCGCCACCCGTGTCGAGGCCCTCAAGGCCCGCGGCGTCCAGCCCGGCCTGGGCACGCTGCTGGTCGGGGACGACGTCGGCAGCCAGAAGTACGTGGCGGGCAAGCACCGCGACTGCGCCCAGGTCGGCATCGCCTCCATCCAGCGCGAGCTGCCCGGCACCGCGAGCCAGGAGGACATCGAGGCGGTCGTCCGCGAACTCAACGACGACCCGGCGTGCACCGGCTACATCGTGCAGCTCCCGCTGCCGCGCGGCGTGGACACCAACCGCGTCCTGGAGCTGATGGACCCGGCCAAGGACGCCGACGGGCTGCACCCGACCAATCTCGGCCGACTGGTGCTGAACGAGCCGGCGCCGCTGCCGTGCACCCCGAACGGCATCATCGAGCTGCTCCGCCGCCACAACGTGGAGATCAACGGGGCGAACGTGACCGTCGTCGGCCGGGGGATCACCGTCGGCCGCTCCATCGGCCTGCTGCTGACCCGCCGCACCGAGAACGCGACGGTGACCCTGTGCCACACCGGCACCCGTGACCTGGGCGCGCGGCTGCGCGAGGCGGACATCGTGGTGGCGGCGGCCGGTTCGCCGCACCTGATCCTGCCCGATCACGTCAAGCCGGGGGCCGCCGTGCTGGACGTGGGCGTCAGCCGGGACGCGACCGGGAAGATCGTCGGCGACGTGCACCCGGACGTCGCCGAGGTCGCCGGGTGGCTCTCCCCGAACCCGGGCGGCGTCGGTCCGATGACGCGGGCGATGCTGCTGGCGAACGTCGTCCAGGCCGCCGAACGCGCCGTGGAGGCGGGCAGTGTCGGCTGACACCGGGGAGACGGGGACGGTCAAGGGCGCCGCGGAGGCGGACGAGACCCCGCCGCGCCGCTCGCGCCGGTTCCCCACGTTCACGCGTGACACGGCCCGCCCCGAGGGCGGCGGGCGGGCGGCCTCCGGCGACGCCCCCGCCCCGGCGCGACAGTGGCCGATTCTGTGCGTGCTGGCCGGGGCGGCCGTCGGCCTGCTGGTGACGCTCGGCGACTTCCGCGCGGGCGTCCTGATCATCGGCGCGTCCCTGCTCGCCGGCGCCGTGCTCCGTTGGACGGTGCCGGCGGTGGGGATGCTGGCGGTGCGTTCCCGCTTCACGGACGTGGCGACGTACGGCGTGCTGGGCACCGCGATCGTGCTGCTGGGGATGATGGCGCAGCCGGAACCCTGGCTGGAGATCCCCTTCCTGGAGGAGATCGTCCACTTCACGATCCGCTAGGCGTCCCGACCGCCGCCGTCGCCGTGGGCGAAAGGCGGTCCATCGCTCCCCGGGAGGGGTGGGTGGTTTTCGTATGGTGCGACAATGTCCCGCATTCGCTCCCGTGCGGCCGGCCGGGAACCGCCGCCCGATGTCCCGCATCCCCGTGGAGACGGCCGGCGTGTGGGTCGGGGCCGGCGAGGCACGGGACCGAAGGGCAAGCACGGGCGTACGAGGGCACGAGGGGGAGGCCAATGCCTCGGTGGAAGGCGTTGCCGGAGGAGATGGACCCGTGGATCCGCGAGTTCACCGATGAACTCCGGCGCCTGGTCGACCGCTCAGGGCTGAGCGTGGGCGTGATCGCCGACCGCACCGGCTACGGCGAGACGTCGTGGGAGCACTGCCTCGCCGGCCGACTGCTGCCCCCGCACAGTGCCGTCAGGACGCTCGCCGAGGCGACCGGCGCCGACGTTCGGCACTTGGAGGCGCGGTGGGAACAGGCCAAGCGGGCCTGGAGCCGGGCCGGGGCGCTGCACAGCGGAACGGTGGGAACGGTGGGAGAGGCCGGGACGGCCGGGGCGGTGGAGACGGTCGGGGCGCGCGCCGCCTTCGGCACGGAGGAGGCGCCGCCCGAGGAGGACGCGGAGCGGACCACGGTGCTGCGCGTGCCGCGGGACCTCCGCGCCGCGGAGCCCGAGCGGCCCGGCCCGGCCGTCCCCGACCGGCCCTCCCACGGTCACCCGCCCATCGGAGGACCGCCCGCCGGGGGCCCGTCCGACAAGCGGCGCCCGGTCGCGGCGCTCCTGGTGGGCGCCCTCAGCACGCTGGTGCTGGTGGCCAACGCCGCGTTCGTCCTCTCCCAGCGGGAGGACGGGGAGTACGTGGCCGATCCGCCCGCGTCGTCGCCCACGCCGGAGTCCACCTCGGCGTCCACCCCGTCGTCCACTCCGTCGCCCGGGGAGGAGGGACGATCGGAGCCGCCCGCCGGAGTGGAGTGCCTCGGCGACGACTGCACCGGGCAGGACCCGAAGATCATGGGGTGCGGCGGCGGGAACGTCACGACGGTCGCGGAGGCCGTGGTGGGCGAGGCGCGCGTCGAGGTCCGCTACAGCGAGGTGTGCCGGGCGGCCTGGGCCCGGGTCACCGGCGCCGCCTCCGGGGACACGGTGCGGATCACCGCGGCGGGGGCGACGGAGCGCGACACGGTCGGCGAGTCCGGTGAGACGTTCACCCCGATGGTCGCCGTCGAGCCCTCCGAGGCCCCGTCGGCCTGCGTGACGACCGCGGCCGGTGTGGAGGGGTGCACGACCGCCTCTCGGTGACGCTCCGGAAATGTCCGATAACCGTCTGCATGGAGGAGGGGATACGGGGCAGACGCATTCTCATAACCCCCCACGGGTGCGGTACCCCCGGCAGCCGCCCGCGTCCCCCTCCTTGAGCGGGCGGCTGCTTCCGCACGCGGGTTGTCGGATAGCCTGACGCCAGGTCTCTTGATGTAGAGATACGTTGGAGACCCAGCCGCCACTGTCAGGTAAAACGGAGACCGCCATGACCCGCACTCCCGTCAATGTCACCGTCACCGGCGCCGCCGGCCAGATCGGCTACGCGCTGCTGTTCCGCATCGCCTCCGGTCACCTCCTCGGCGCGGACGTGCCGGTCGCGCTGCGCCTCCTGGAGATCCCGCAGGGGCTGAAGGCCGCCGAGGGCACCGCCATGGAGCTGGACGACTGCGCCTTCCCGCTGCTGAGGGGCATCGAGATCACCGACGACCCGAACAAGGCGTTCGACGGCGCCAACGTCGCCCTCCTGGTCGGCGCCCGTCCGCGCACCAAGGGCATGGAGCGCGGGGACCTGCTGGAGGCCAACGGCGGCATCTTCAAGCCGCAGGGCAAGGCCATCAACGACCACGCCGCGGACGACGTGAAGGTCCTGGTCGTCGGCAACCCGGCCAACACCAACGCCCTGATCGCCCAGGCCGCCGCGCCGGACGTACCGGCCGAGCGGTTCACCGCGATGACCCGTCTGGACCACAACCGGGCGCTGTCGCAGCTCGCCAAGAAGACCGGCGCCCCGGTGGACGAGATCCGCAAGCTGACGATCTGGGGCAACCACTCCGCGACCCAGTACCCGGACATCTTCCACGCCGAGATCGCGGGCAAGAACGCCGCCGAGACCGTCAACGACGAGAAGTGGCTGGCGGAGGAGTTCATCCCGACCGTCGCCAAGCGCGGCGCCGCCATCATCGAGGCCCGCGGCGCCTCCTCGGCCGCCTCCGCCGCCAATGCCGCCATCGACCACGTCCACACCTGGGTCAACGGCACCCCGGAGGGCGACTGGACCTCCATGGCCGTCCCCTCCGACGGTTCCTACGGCGTCCCCGAGGGCCTGATCTCCTCCTTCCCGGTCGTCTGCAAGGACGGCGCGTACGAGATCGTCCAGGGCCTGGAGATCAACGAGTTCTCCCGGACGCGCATCGACGCCTCCGTGAAGGAGCTGGAGGAGGAGCGCGAGGCCGTCCGCGGTCTCGGTCTCATCTGACCGGAATTCGACTCCGCCCGAGAGATTTTCCACGAGTCCGCGCGACTCCGAGACGCCGAGACCCCCGGCTTTCCGCCGGGGGTCTCTTCCGTTTTTCCGCCGGACGCTCCGCGTGGGGAGCCGAGCACGCCGCGTTCCGTCCGATATGAATAGGTATTACCGGACATGGTATTGAATTCCTTTACATGCCACCCCGGTGGATCATGCGTTCATTTGTGAGGAGCCCCACTTGTCGCGGGTTCCAGGCATGAATTCACGCCAGTGGGGCAGGGCTCGATCTCGTTCGGCTCCGGCCGGACATCGGAAACACCCTGCAAGGAAGGCAGTACGGAACGTGTCGGCAATCGAGACGATACACATCGACGGCCACTGGCGCCCGGCCGCGTCAGGCGGCACCCGGGAGATCCTCGACCCGGCCGACGCGACGGTGCTCGCGGTCGTCTCCGAGGGCGGCGTCGAGGACACCGACGCCGCGGTCGAAGCCGCCCGCCGCGCCTTCGACACCGGAGACTGGCCACGCACCCCCACCGCCGAGCGGGCGGCCCTGCTCCGCCGCGTCGCGGACCTCCTCCAGCGGGACCGCGAGGAGATCGCGCTCATCGAGTCCCGCGACACCGGCAAGACCCTCGAGGAGGGCCGCGTCGACGTCGACGACGTCACGGCCGCCTTCCGCTACTTCGCCGACCTGGTGACGAACGAGTCGGGCGGGCGCGTGGTCGACGCGGGCAGCGCGGACGTGCACAGCGTCGTCGTCCACGAACCGGTCGGGGTCTGCGCGCTGATCACCCCCTGGAACTACCCCCTCCTCCAGGCGAGTTGGAAGATCGCCCCGGCGCTCGCCGCGGGCAACACCTTCGTCCTCAAGCCCAGCGAGGTCACCCCGCTCTCCACGGCCCACCTGATGCGGCTGCTGGCCGAGGCGGGACTCCCGGACGGCGTGGCCAACCTCGTCACCGGCCCCGGCGACCCGGTCGGCGCCAGAATGTCCTCCCACCCCGGCGTGGACCTCGTCTCCTTCACCGGCGGCCTGGTCAGCGGCACCAAGGTCGCCGCCGCCGCGGCGGCGACGGTGAAGAAGGTCGCCCTGGAGCTGGGCGGGAAGAACCCCAACATCGTCTTCGCCGACGCCTGCGCCGACGACGAGGGCTTCGACACCGCCGTCGACCAGGCTCTCAACGCCGCGTTCATCCACAGCGGCCAGGTCTGCTCGGCGGGCAGCCGCCTCATCCTGGAGGAGTCCCTCCACGACCGGTTCGTCACCGAACTGGCCCGCCGCGCCCGCCGCATCCGGCTGGGACGCGGCACCGAGCCCGGCGTCGAGTGCGGCCCGCTGGTCTCCCAGCAGCAGCTCGACAAGACCGAGGCGTACGTCGCGTCCGCGCTGGCCGAGGGCGCGGTGCTGCGGTGCGGCGGCAAGCGCCCCGAGCCGTCCGAGACGCGCCCGGCCACCGGCTACTTCTACGAGCCCACCGTGCTCGACCGCTGCACCCGCGAGATGCGGGTGGTCCGCGAGGAGACCTTCGGCCCGATCCTCACCGTGGAGACCTTCCGCACCGAGGACGAGGCCGTGGCCCTGGCCAACGACACCGAGTACGGACTGGCGGGCGCCGTCTTCTCCGGCGACACCGCCCGTGCCCGCCGAGTGGCCGCCCGGCTGCGCCACGGAACCGTGTGGATCAACGACTACCACCCCTACCTTCCGCAGGCGGAGTGGGGAGGCTTCGGCAAGTCCGGCGTCGGACGGGAACTCGGCCCCACGGGACTCGACGAGTACCGCGAGGCCAAGCACGTCTACGAGAACCTGCGGCCCGCACCGGTCCGCTGGTTCGCCGGCTGACCCGGCCGACCGCGCCCGCGTCCCACCCCATCCCCGACACCGGGACGCGGACCGCTCGACGGCCCACCCCTCTCGCCCCATGAATCCCCTACAGGAGCAACACCCCATGTCCAGCGATGTCCATACCTACGACTACGTCGTGATCGGCGGCGGCACGGCCGGATCGGTGATCGCCTCCCGACTCGTGGAGGACCCCGACACCACCGTCGCCGTCATCGAGGGAGGCCCCTCCGACATCGATCGGGAGGACGTGCTGACCCTGCGCCGCTGGCTCGGCCTGCTCGGCGGCGACCTCGACTACGACTACCCCACCACCGAACAGCCGCGCGGCAACTCCCACATCCGGCACAGCCGCGCCCGCGTGCTCGGCGGCTGCTCCTCGCACAACACCCTGATCTCCTTCAAGCCGCTGCCCTCGGACTGGGAGGAGTGGGAGGCCGCCGGCGCGACGGGCTGGAACGCCATCGCGATGGAGCCCTACTACCACCGGCTGCGCAACAACATCGTCCCCGTCGACGAGAAGGACCGGAACGCCATCGCCCGCGACTTCGTCGAAACCGCCCAGGCCGCGCTCGGCGTGCCGCGGGTGGAGGGCTTCAACCGCGCCCCGTTCCACGAGGGCGTCGGCTTCTTCGACCTCGCCTACCACCCGGAGAACAACAAGCGCTCCTCGGCCTCCGTCGCCTACCTCCACCCCCACATGGAGGCCGGCGACCGCCCCAACCTCCACCTGTGGCTGGAGACCTGGGCGTACCGCCTGGAGTTCGCCGGCGACGACGGCAAGCGGGTCACCGGCGTCCACGTCCGCACCAAGGACGGCGAGGAGAAGCTGGTCCGCGCCGACCGCGAGGTGATCGTGTGCGCGGGCGCCGTGGACACCCCCCGGCTCCTGCTGCTCTCCGGCGTCGGCCCGGCCGACGACCTGGAGCGCCTGGGCATCCCCGTCGTCCACGACCTGCCGGGCGTCGGCGAGAACCTGCTCGACCACCCCGAGTCGGTCATCGTCTGGGAGACGAACGGGCCGATCCCCGACAACTCCGCGATGGACTCCGACGCGGGCCTGTTCGTCCGCCGGGACCCGAACTCGCCCGGCCCGGACCTGATGTTCCACTTCTACCAGATCCCCTTCACCGACAACCCCGAGCGACTGGGCTACGAGAAGCCCGCCCACGGCGTGTCGATGACCCCCAACATCCCCAAGCCCCGCAGCCGCGGTCGGCTCTACCTCACCAGCGCCGACCCGTCCGTCAAGCCGGCCCTGGACTTCCGGTACTTCACCGACGAGGAGGACTACGACGCCCGCACCCTCGTCGACGGCATCCGCATGGCCCGGAAGATCGCCGAGACCGCGCCGCTGAACTCCTGGCTCAAGCGCGAGGTCTGCCCCGGACCGGAGATCACCTCCGACGAGGAGCTGAGCGAGTACGCCCGCAAGGTCGCGCACACCGTCTACCACCCCGCCGGCACCTGCCGGATGGGCGCGGCCGACGACGAACTGGCCGTCGTCGACCCGAGCCTGCGCGTCCGCGGCCTGGACGGCATCCGCGTCGCCGACGCGTCCGTCTTCCCCACCATGACCGCCGTCAACCCCATGATCGGCGTGCTCATGGTCGGCGAGAAGGCCGCCGACCTGCTCCGCGACGACAAGCCGAGGCCCGAAGCCGCCGCCACCACCCCGGGAGGTGCCGCGTGAGCGCCGAGACGGTCACCGACACCACCGACACCGCCACCGACCCCGACACCGCGGCCGACCAGGTGTTCTCCGTCCGCAACCTGTGGAAGGTCTTCGGTCCCAAGGCCGACCGCGTCCCCGGCGACGAGTCCCTGACCGGCCTGTCCGTCGCCGAGGTCCGCGAGCGGACCGGCTGCACCGCGGCCGTGCGCGACGTCTCCTTCGACGTCGCCCGGGGCGAGGTGTTCGTCGTCATGGGCCTGTCCGGCTCCGGCAAGTCCACCCTCGTGCGCTGCCTGACCCGACTGATCGAGCCCACCAGCGGCGCCCTCCACGTCCTCGGCGAGGACGTCCTCGCCATGGACAGGAGCCGGTTGCGCGAACTGCGCCGCCGGCGTGCCGCCATGGTCTTCCAGCACTTCGGGCTGCTGCCCCACCGCACCGTCCTCGACAACGTCGCCTACGGACTGGAGATCCAGGGCGTGGGCAGAGCAGAACGCCGCGCTCGCGCCGCCGAGATGGTCGAGAAGGTCGGGCTGGCCGGGCTCGGCGACCGCCGCCCCGGCCAGCTCTCCGGCGGCCAGCAGCAGCGCGTCGGCCTGGCCCGCGCCCTGGCCGTCGACCCCGAGGTACTGCTGTTCGACGAGCCGTTCAGCGCCCTGGACCCGCTGATCCGCCGTGACATGCAGGAGGAGGTCATCCGCCTCCACCGTGAGGAGGGCCGCACGATGGTCTTCATCACCCACGACCTGAGCGAGGCGCTGCGCGTCGGCGACCGCATCGCGCTGATGCGCGACGGCGAGATCGTCCAGCTCGGCACCCCCGAGCAGATCGTCGCCGAACCGGCCGACGACTACGTCCGCGACTTCGTCCGCGACGTGCCGCGCGAGCAGGTCGTCTCCGTCCGTCGGGCCATGCGCCCGGCGCTGGAGGGCGAGGCCGACACCGGGGTGGCCATCGCCCCCGGCACGGTCGTCGCCGACGCCATCGAGGCCGTGGCGCGCAGCGGCGGGCACATCCGCGTCGTGGAGGACGGCCGCGTCCTGGGCATCGTCGACCACGCGCGGCTGCTGGCCGTCGTCGCGGGACTGGACCCCGATGCCGGTGGCTCCCATACCGGCGGCCGGGAGGGGGTCGCCGCATGACGGCCGTCGCTCCGACCCCCTCCGCGGCCTCGAAGGCCCAGGAGCCCCAGAGAACACAGAAGACCCCGAAGAAACAGGCCGGGTCCGTCGAGGCGGACCAACGCGGGAAACCCCCGTCGTCGCCGGGCGTCCTGCGCCGCCTCACCGACCGCGCCGACGGCGTGAGCATCGGGTGGAGACTCCTCGCCCTCGTCGCCGTCGCCGCCGTGGCCATCCCCGTGGCCGCCTCCCTGTGGGGCAGCGGAAGCTGGCCCTCCGCACTGACCTACGACGTACGCGCGCCGCTGGAGCGGCTGGACGCCTGGATCGTCGACAACCGCGAGTCCCACTGGGTCTTCCTCTACTTCCTGCTGCACATCAGCAACAACACCCAGTACGCCGTGGACGGCGTGTTCGCCTTCCTCGACGGGCTCGGCTGGGTGGGCGTGACCGTCGCCGCCGTGGTCGTCGCCTGGTACGCGGGCGGCGCGAACCTCGGCCGCAGGGCCCTGCGCACCGCCGCCACCGCCCTGGGCACCTTCGCGGTGATCGGGCTGCTCGGCATGTGGGAGCCCGCCATGGACACCCTGGCGCTGATGATCGTCGCGGTCGCCGCCTCCGCCGCCCTGGGCGCCGTGCTCGGCCTGCTCTCCGGGGTCTCGGACCGCTGCGAGAAGCTGCTGCGCCCGGTGTTCGACACCATGCAGGTGATGCCGGCGTTCGCCTACCTGCTGCCGTTCGTCCTCCTCTTCGGCGTCGGCGTGCCCTCGGCCCTGATCGCCACCGTCATCTACGCGGCCCCGCCCATGGCCCGCCTCACCGCGCTCGGGCTGCGCGAGGCCGATCCGGCCGTGCTGGAGGCGTCCGCCTCGCTGGGCTCGAACCCCTGGCAGCGGCTGTGGACGGCCCGACTGCCCCTGGCCCGCAAGCAGATGCTGCTGGGCCTCAACCAGACGATCATGATGAGCCTGTCGATGGTCGTCCTCGCCTCGGTGATCGGCGCGGGCGGTCTGGGCGACGCGGTCTTCAAGGCCCTGGCCCGGGTGGACGTCGGCCAGGCACTCGCCCCCGGCATCGCCATCGTGCTGATCGCGGTCTGGCTGGACCGCACGACCGCCGCCGCCGGAGCGCGGCTGGACGACACCTCCTCGTCCGGCCCCGTGAGCCGGGCCCGCGCCTGGGCCGGCCGGGCCGGCGCCCTGGCCGCGGTCGCCGTCGCCGCGGCGGTCGGTTCCGTCGTCGGCAGGGACTGGCCGGTGAACTGGACCGTCAGCATCTCCGCCCCGATCAACACCGCCGTCACCTGGGTCACCGAGCGCATCGACGCCGGCCTCCCCCTCGTCGGCGGCACCCTCGTCTGGTCCGAGAACTTCGCCCGCTGGGTCCTCAACCCGCTGCGCGACGGACTCCAGGGCGCCCCCTGGTGGCTGCTGCTCCTGGCCGTCGCCGCCCTCGCGCTGCTGACCGGCACCTGGCGCACCGCCCTGACCGCCACCGCCGCCCTCGCGGCGATCGGCGTGATGGGCCTGTGGTCCGGCTCGCTCGACACCCTCTCCCAGGTGCTCGCCGCACTGGTGCTCACGCTCGCGCTGGGCTTCGCCGTCGGCGTCCTGGCCGCCCGCGTGGCCTGGGTGGAGCGGGCGATCCGCCCGGTGCTCGACGTGATGCAGACGATGCCGCAGTTCATCTACCTGATCCCGGTGGTGGCGCTGTTCAACGCCAGCCGCACCGCGGCGATCATCGCGGCCGTCGTCTACGCGCTGCCCGCCGTCATCCGCATCACCACCCAGGGCGTCCGGCAGATCGACCCGGGAGCCCTGGAGTCGGCCCGTTCCATGGGCGCCTCCCCGCTCCAGCAGTTGCGGCAGGTCCAGCTCCCGCTGGCCCGGCCCGCCCTGTTGCTGGCCGTCAACCAGGGTGTCGTCCTCGTCCTGGCCATCGTCGTCATCGGCGGCATGGTGGGCGGCGGCGCGCTCGGCTACGACATCGTCTACGGCCTCCAGAAGAGCGAGCTCGACGTCGGCCTCACCGCCGGTGTGGCGATCGTCTGCCTCGGCGTCGTCCTGGACCGGATCACGCAGCCCGCCGCGGCGCGGCGGCCCGGCGGTCGGTGACGGGCCCGTCCCGAACCCGACGCCTGCCGGAGCCGAACACCACAGACGACACCGCGGAAGGACACGTCCGACATGAACACCAGACGCATCCGCACCACCCTGGTCGCCGGGGCGAGCGCCCTCGGCATGACGGTGCTCAGCGCCTGCGGAGCCGCCGAGACCAACATCTCCGCGAGCGACGGCATCGTCACCATCGCCATCCCCTCCTGGGTGGGCGCCGAGGCGAACGCCGCCATCGCCAAGCACATCCTGGAGAAGGAACTCGACATCAGGACCAAGATCATCCAGATGGACGAGCCGGTCGCCTGGGACGCCCTCAGCACCGGCAAGGTCGACGCCATCCTGGAGGACTGGGGCGGCGTCCCCAAGAAGGAGAAGCTCTACATAGAGGAGAAGAAGACCGTCGTCCCCGGCGGCGACCTCGGCGTGGTCGGCCACATCGGCTGGTTCGTCCCCAAGTACTTCGCGGACGAACACCCCGACGTCACCCACTGGAAGAACCTCAACAAGTACGCCGACGAGCTGAGGACCACCGAGAGTGACGGCAAGGGCCAGATCCTGGAGGGTTCGCCGTCGTACACCACCCACGACGACGCGATCATCAAGAACCTCGGCCTGAACCTGAAGACCGTCTACGCGGGCAGCGAGGCCGCCCAGATCACCCAGATCAGGAAGTACGTCAAGAACAAGGAACCGTTCCTGTCGTACTGGTGGACGCCGCAGTGGCTGAACGCCGAGGTCGAGATGGTCGAGGTCGAGCTGCCCCCGTACACCGAGGGCTGTGACGCCGACCCGGAGAAGGTCGCCTGCGCCTACCCCGAACTGCCGTTGCAGAAGTTCCTCAACGCCGGCTTCGCCGAGAAGGGCGGCGAGGCGGCGGAGTTCATCAAGAACCTCCACTGGTCGACCGAGCAGCAGAACGAGGTCGCCAAGTGGATCGCCTCCGACGGCATGTCGTCGGAGCGGGCGGCGGAGAAGTGGGTGAAGGAGAACCGGGACACCTGGGAGAAGTGGCTCCCGAAGGGGGACTGACCCGGCCGACGACCGGCCCACCCCCACGGCCACGGGCCCGGAACGCGCACGCGTTCCGGGCCCGCCGTTTTCCCTGCGTGCCTACTTCTTCTCCGGCCGTTCGCCGGCTTCCTCGGGTTCGGCCACGAAGGAGCCGAGGCCCGGCACCGTATAGGTGACGCCCTCGGCACGCAGCCGGGAGAGCACCTTCTGCGCTGTCGCCTGGGCGATCCCGAACTCCGCCTGCAACTGGATCACCGAGGGCACGCGAGTGCGTGGTGGGTAGGTGCCGTCGGCGATCCGCTGCCGGATCACATCGGCCACCTGCATCCATCTGGGCACGTCGGGGGCGAAATCGATCACGCAGCAACATTGGCACTCACTGCACATCAGTGCGAGCCACGGTGTCCTGCACAATCCCCTAGTACCCCCTAGCATGCTAGGGATATGCTCGATCGCACGAAGAACCCCCGCGACCGCTGCAACCGGCCCGGGGGCATGGCCACCAACTTCCAAGGAGTTGACGACGTGCGAGACCTTATCGCGCGTGCCCTCGGACGGGCATGCCGTCCCATCCTCGCCCTGCTGCTCGCCCGACTGTTCCCGGCCACCGGCCGGCACCGCAAATCCCCGCCACTGACGAGCGACGTCCGGCCCGCACCGGCCGCTGCGGGGCCGATCGTTCGCCTTCCCGCGTGGCGGTCGTCGTACAGCGGTGAGCAGACCCGGCCGCTGAACGGGGAGGAGACGGCGCTGGTCCGGCCGTACTGGACCGCGCACGAGCGGGCCGTACGGCGGCACCGCCGCCGGGTGCTGTGGCTCGCCACGGTGGGACTGGACCTGGACACCCGCGACATCCACGCGATGGCGGGAGGCGTCCGATGACGAGCGAGCCGGAGTACTTCTCCCCGCGCTGCGCCATCGGCCTCCACACCGACTGCGCCGACGCCGAGCCCCGCGACAGCGGCGTCCCCGGCGTCCACCACCTGGTGTGCGCCTGCGCGTGCCACCCCACACCCCCGTCCCGGACCGGACAACCGGAGGAGCGGGAGTGATGTCCCTCGACCGGCGCCGCCGGCGCCTGGAGTCGTGCACCTGGAGCACCCTCCTGGTGGCCGCCTCCACCCTCGCCCTGGTCCTGCTCCTCCAGGCCGTCCACCACACCGGCTGACGACCGCCCGCGTCCGGGCGGGAGGAACCGCCTCCCGCCCGGACGGATCGAGCACGGTGGTTCAGACCCGTTCCGTCTGTCCGGTGGCGTGGACGGGGGCGGGAGAGCCGGGGGAGGAGCGGCGGGTCAGGTCGGGCAGGACGGTGGCCAGGCCGGCCAAGGCCATGCCGGCGCCGAGCCAGAGGGGCGCTCGCAGCCCCCAGGCGTCGATGGCGACGGCGCCGATGGAGGAGCCCAGGATGATGCCGAGGGTGATGAAGGAGGAGTGGACGGTGTTGACCAGCGGGCCGGGGTTGCCGGTGCGCTGGACGCGGGTGACCATGGCCGGGTTCATGGTGACGCCCACCAGGCCGATGCCCAGCATGCAGACGACGGCCGGGACGGGCGCGTCGGCCAGGAGGGCGAAGCCGCCGAGGAACGCGGCGTTGAGCACCAGGCCGACGGTGAGCACGGGCACGGTGTGGCGGTCGGCGAAGCGGCCGACGACGGTGTTGCCGATGACGGTGGCGGCACCGTAGCCGACCAGCAGGGCGGGGACGGTGCCGGTGGAGAAGCCGGTGACCTCGGTGAGGATGGGGTTGAAGTAGCTGAAGGCGGAGAAGGTGGCGCCGATGATCAGGGTGCTGGTGGACAGGGCCAGCCACAGCCCGGGGTTTCTGAAGACGCCGATCTCCTGGCGGAGGCCGCCGCCGCCCGCGGCGCGTTCGATGCGGGGCACCCCGAGCAGGGTGGCCGCCGCGGCGGCCAGGGTGATCGCGGAGATGGTCCAGAACGCGGCGCGCCAGCCGAACCGCTCGCCGACCAGGGTGGAGATGGGCAGGCCGAGCAGGGTGCCGAGCATGAGGCCGTTCATGACCACCGCGATCGCCCGGCCCCGGATCTCGGGTCGGGTGAGCTGCGCGCAGAGCGAGACCGCGACGCCGAAGAAGGCCTGGGAGGCGATGCCGGTGACGATTCGGGCGATCAGCATGGTGGTGTAGTCGGTCGCGGTGGCGGCCAGCACGTTGCCGGTCAGGAAGATGGCGAACAGCACCATGAGGGCCGTGCGCGGCGGAACCCTCAGCACCGCGACCGTCAGTAAGGGCCCGCCGACTGCCATGGCCACCGCGAAGGCGGTGATCAGGTACCCGATCTGCGGGATGGTCGCATTCAAACCGTCGGCCATCTGCGGCATCAGTCCGGCGACCACGAACTCGCTGGTCACCATCGCGAAGATGCCGAGCGCCAGGACGTACACGGCACGAGGCACGATGCGGTCTCCTTCGGACGAGACGCTCCCGAGAGCGTTATGGATTGGTCAGTTCAAAACTTGGGCATGTGGATGCGGACGTTCCGCGGCGACCGCGTCCACGTCGAGGGGTCGAGAGGTCAGGGGGTCGAGGGGTCGAGAGGTCAGGGGGTCGAGGGGCCGAGGTGTCAGGGAGGCGTCAGGGCATCCATGACGACCTCGGCGATGGATTCCAGGGCGGCGCGGTCGGCGCCGCCCTGTCCGGAGACCCGCATGCCACCGATCGCCGCGTCGACGAAACGGGCCAGCGCCTCCGGGCCCCGTGGGGAAGTGATGCTCCCGTCGCGCCGGCCGGCCTCCATCACGGCGCGGAGGGCGGCCAGCCGGCGGGCGGTGTCGCGCTCCAGGATTCCGGCCACCCCGGCATCGCGGGCGGCCAGTTCGACGGTGGTGTTCACCGTCAGGCATCCCATGCTGCGGCCCCCGGTCCGATGGTCCGTCTCGTTCTCGATGATCCTGGCGAGCAGGTCGCGGACACGGTCGGCCGCCGTTCGCCCGGGATTCTCCAGGATCGCCACCTGAGCGTTCGTCATGGTGTCGATGTAGTGGGCGAGGGCACGTTCGAACAGGTCGTGCTTGCTCTTGAACGTGTTGTAGATGCTGCTGCGACCCAGGCCGGTGGCGTCGCACAAGTCCTGGGTGGAAGTGGCCTCGTAGCCTTTCTCCCAGAAGGTGCGCATCGCCGCGTCCAGGGCCCGCTCCTCGTCGAAGGTCCTCGGCCGGGCCATGGCGCGACCGTAGCAGTTTTGCATCGATCGGTTCAATACCCGTCCGCCTCCGCCTCGTTGTGGGCGCCTTCCGGCCCCGGCATCCGCCTCTTGGCCGTCGTTGTCGGTGGCCGTCCCTAGAGTGGCGTCGGCCGAAGATCGACGACGAGCACGGGGGTGCCATGGCGGACAGGCCGGTCACCGTTGGGGAGGACACGCTCCATCCGGCGATCACCCATGCGGCGACACGCCGGGTGCTGACGCGGGAGGGGCTGCCGGCCGAGCACGGCCTGACGCGGTTCGCGCCGGTGGCCGAGGCACGGTTGGTGACCGTGCCGCACCTGGTCGCCGCGGAGGCGGACCCGACCGACCTCGACCCGTACATCGCGGAACTGGTGGTGATCGGTCACCTCGCGGTGCGGGAGGAGGAGACGCAGGAGGTCGTCCTCGACGGGGCCACCGGGCGGGTCTTCAGCCTGTACCTGTGGGACAAGTCCCCCGGCAACGCGGAGCTGTATCCGCTGGCGCCTTCCCTCGCGACGCTGACGGATTTCCTGACGGCGGTGGACGACTTCGAGGCCCGGCGCGGCCCCTTCCGGCACCTGGCCGGCCGCACCGGCCCCGAAGCGGTCGCCGAGGCGTCCGAGCTGCTGCTGTCGGTCTTCGCCGGCGCGGACTGGGGGAGTGGAGACTGGGGGCCCGTCGGGGACCGGGCTGGCTGGGGGCATCCGGTGCCGGTCTTCTGGCGGATCGCCGCGCTGATACGGCCACTCGCCCTGATCGCCGGGCCCGGCGACGGCCTCCGGCTCGACCTGCCCCGGCAGGTGCTGGAGGAGGCGTTCGGCGCGGACCGGATCGTCCGCGTCGCCCCGGAGGAGCTGCCCGGGGAACTGGTGCACGAGCCCACCCGGCGCTTCCTGACCGAGGTGGGACTGCCGCGCGACGGCCTCATGTTCGGTCTCGACGGTGAGGAGGACGACCTGCTGCGGCCCCTGCCCGAGGTGGACGCGCGGTACCGGGCCATGCCGGAGTTGCGGCACCTGTTCCGCGACCCGGAGAGCGCCGACCACCTGCCCGCCGACGCCGACCACCTGCTGTCGATCGGCGGCCTGATCCACGACTTCGACGTGCTGCTCGACGGCCGTACCGGGAAGGTCCTCTACGGCCAACTCGGCGACAGCGCCGTCACCCCGGTGAACGCCGACGTCTCCACCCTGGCCTTCACGGTGTGGACGCACCACCGCGAGCAGGTGCTGAACGAGGAGCACGACTTCACCCAGGACTTCTACCACGAGCTCGCCGACACCATGATCGGCGTCCTCGCCTCCCTCGATCCGGTCGCCTGCCTGCCACCGGAGGGGCCCGACGACTTCCGCTACTGGCCCGAGGTCTTCCACGACGAGGCGGGCGGCGTCCTCTGACGGCCGTGCGGCTCCCCTCCGTGGAGGCGGGAGGGGAGGAGCCGGTCAGGTCCACATCCCCATGACGATCTCGTCGAAGGCGCCGTTCCACTCGCTGTCCTCATCGGCGAAGGGAAGCGGGTCGCGCTCGGCGATGAACCGCTGCAGTCCGTCGATGATCTCGTCGCGCTCTCCCTGGCCGGCTGCCACGGCGATTTCGGGGAGCGATCTCTTCACCGCATGGATGGTGTAGGCCAGGGACGAGACGTCGGAGTGCAAGGGCATGTGCGTCTCGAAGTCGTCGTGGCTCCCGTGGACGACTCCGGTCACCGGGTCCAGGGCCAGGGTGGAGCCGGGCATGTTGCCCAAGACGACCCAGCCCCGTGTTTCCCCGTGCTGCTCCCGGCCGTTCTCCCGCGCCTCGTCCGGATCCCACAGCAGGCACTCCCCGCCGGGAGCGGCGACCTCCGCCTTCGGCATGGACGGCAGCCCCACCGTGCACAGGAACTCCAGGGTGGGGCCGGAGAACTCGAATTCCTCGGCCTCCCGCCGGTCGGACCGGGAGACGCACTCGGCGCCGAACACGGCGACGAGCTCGTCGTGCGTGATCGAGAATCTCAGCCCATTCACCTGACCTCGCATACTGTCATGCCCACATTCCTGCGGCGATCTCTTCGAACCCCTCGTGCCACTGGCACTCCGAGGTGGAGAATGGAAGAGGATCGTGGCTCTCGATTCGCCGCCGGATGGCGCCCATGGCGGCCTGCCGTTCCTCGTACGCCGCATCCTCGTCCTCGACGTACTGTTTGAAGAGGGTTCAAGTCAGAGTCGGACAGGTCGAGTTCCTTGGACGTTCGGCAGTCGGCCGAGAGAACCGCTCGACACTGAACGCTGCGACTGACTCGCCATGCGCGATCGATTTTTCCGAGTCGCTCACCTTTCACCACATTTCATCGATCATTTCTTCGAGCATCAGGTTCCATACCGAATCCGGATCCTCGAACGGCGAAGGGTCGATTCGGTTCACTGTTTCCTTGAATCCCTCCACGAGGGATTCAACATCAGGGGTGTCGGGGTAGGCTGCCCGATAAGTTTCATCCACCTTGTGGAACTCCGCCAGACAGTAAACGAAGGACCGGATGTCGCGGTGCAGTAGTTGGTATTCGGAGTCTCCCTCCGGGAACGCGTACACCTTGCCGGAAGAGGGGCCAATCGTCATCAAGGCGGTGGGCAGGTGGCCAAGGACATGCCATTCGCGACTCTCTTCGGGGTAGCCCCGATGGTAGAGGTCGGATCGAGGCCCCACTTCGGCCGGCAGACGTTCGGGGTCGTCGGCGTCAACTCGTGAGGAGAACACTCCGCCGTGCGGAAGCCCGACGGAGGCAAGGTGGTTGGCGGTCGCGTCGTCGTAGGGGCTACTGGGGTGGTGGGCGAAGAAGACGACCCCCTCGATGCCGTACAGGCGGACGAGATCTTCCAGTTTGGCGGGATATTCCATAGGGGTATTCCAGTCTACTTTCCGTGTGCTTCCTTCAGGGCTTTCAGATATTCTTTGTGCTCTTTGTTCTTCGTTGATGGATCATCTTGTCTGTAGTCGGCGGCGTGAGTGACGGTGGTGTCCGGGAATCGGCTGTCCAGCCATCGGTTGCACCTAGGATTCTTCTGACAGGGCTCGCGTTCCGTGAATATCTCCTTCAGTCCGGATTCATTTCCCGTGTGTATCAGTGGGTGTCCAATGATTCTCTCGGAGTGGAAATTTCCGTCGCTTCGACCGATCAGGATGGACGCACTGCACACCCAGCACGACACCGCGACCCTGATAACCGGGGCCGGGGGAGACTACGTCCTGACCGTGGAGGCGAACCAGAAATCCTTGTACGCACAGCTCAAGACGCTTCCCCGGACCTCGATACCCGCCGTCACCAGGACGGACCGAGGCCATGGACGCCGCGCCACCCGCACCATCAAGGTCGTCGACGTGCCGGCCTGGGTCGAGTTCGCCGGGGCCCGCCAAGTCGCCCAACTGCGGCGCACCGTCACCCGCAAGGGCCGACGGACCGTCGAGATCGTCTACCTGATCACCAGCGCGGACGCCCGCACCGCGCCGCCCGCCGTCCTGGCCACATGGGTGCAGTCGCACTGGGAGGTCGAGAACCGCCTGCACCGGGTCCGCGACGTCACCTTCGACGAAGACCGCTCCCATATCCGCACCGGCAACGCACCCCGCGTCATGGCGGGCCTGCGCGACACCGCGATCACCCTGCTGCGACTGCACGGACACGACAACATCGCCGCCGCCCTACGGCATCACGCACGCCACACCGACCGCCCCATCAACCTGCTCCTGATGGCGTGATCAACAACTTTGCCGGGACCCTGGGGAGAGGATCAGGCCGATCTCTTGACCGTGAGTTCGTTGTGTCGCATCCCACCGTGGGGTTTCGGGGAAACGAACGAGTCCCTGCCGAACATGGTGAGCGTGAGGTAGCCCAGCCGGACCCAGCCGTCCACATCCTGTGGGAGTTTTCAGCCGAGCCCGGCGAGGTCTTCACCGCACAGGACCTGTCCCGGGGAGAAGCCGTCCAGGAAACCGAAGGCGAACTGCGCCGTCTCCGGAATCTCCACCGTGGTGAGGAACTCCAGTGCCTCACCGTGGAACTCGTACCGCTCGGCGTCCTCCCGGGACAGCACGTGCACGTTCTCCGCGCCCACGGCGGCGACCAGCTCCCGGTGCTCAACGGTGAACGGCAACGCTTCTCCACAGCAGCCGGCGGCAGAGTGAACTCGCCGAGGGGAACAGAAACCTACCCTGAAAGCCGAACCGACGGACAAGGTCGCCGGCGCTGACGGCGTGGCTCATGCGGAGGCCGGGTGCGGATGCGAGGCAAGGGCTGTGACTAGCCCCACATCCCGAGAGAAATCTCTTCGAAAACTTTGCTCCACTCGCCGTCGGCGCTGGCGAACGGGGTTTCATCGACGGCCGTGATGCGCTGTCTCATATGCTCGACGACGTCGGCGTATCCCTGCATGTCGCGCGGCGGAAGTTTCGTGTACTGGCGTTTCCCCTCTTCGAGGACGGTCAGGGCGTGCACGAGCGAGGAGACATCGGTATGCATGGGGACGTAAAATTCCTCGCCTTCCGGGAAGGAATAGATTCTACCGTCCACTGGGTCGAGAGCCACGGTGGCATACACGAACTGGCCCAGCACCTCCCACCCTTCGGATTCAGGGGGACACTGTGCTCCGTCCTCCTCGAACGAGAGTTTCAGGCTCGGAACAGGCTCGAAATCCGCTGGATCTTCCGGGTCCACCATAGCCGTGAAGAAGGAGCTTGAAGGAATGCCCACGGTGGACAGGAATCGGGCCGTATCAGCATGCAAGTGAGCGTCGGCCTCCAGCGGGAAGTATGCAACGTTGCAGATCCCGAAGGTCTGCAGGACGCCCTCGGCGCGAATAGTGGTCAACACCGATCATCCCTCCTCAGGGGCGCCCTTGTGCTTTGTGGCGCTTCTCCAGTTTTTCCATGTACTCGAGGTGCTCTTTGTCTCTTTTGGACGTCTTGTCTGACTGGTCATAAGAGTTCGCGTGTGTCACCTCAAGGTCCGGATTCCTGGATCTGAAGTACAGATCCAGCCACTGGTCGCATTTTGGTGATAATTGACAAGGCTCCCGCTCGGTGTAAATTTCGCGGAGATTTTCTTCCCGGCCGTGTTTCAGTAGCGGGTACCCGATCGTTTTCTCCGAATGGGGCCCCCTGCTGTCGCCGACAAGGATGATGGCCTTGCCGGTCTCTGGGGCCATGTAGCGCCCTGCCGCGAAGTTCGTGCCTCCGTAGTCGTCTTTCGCGAAGCGCGCGATCTCGGTGGCCCGCGACAGATCGGTGCTTCCAGGGGGAATCTTCCGTGAAGATACCTTGGGGCCTTGCCTCCCCGCCGGGACAGGGTAGGGGTTCCTGCCCTTCTTGCCCTTGCCTTTCGGGCGCCATACTGTTCCGTCTTTCTCTAGAATATTCCATATGCCTGACTTGTCGTCCTTCGGGACATCGCTCAGCCGGCCGTCGGGATGAAGAACCTTGACCGACCCGTCGGCGTTGAGGAGGTACATCGGGACGTCGTCGTCATCGTCGCTGTCGCGGCGGCACCTGTCGAAGTCGTCTTTGGTGTCCTTCTCGTTCCGGTCGTTGGACCGCTTCGTCTTGTCCAGGCCCTCGACGTTCTTCTCGAGCTCCTTCTGCATCCTGTGTGCGGACTGTTCGACTTTGTCCTCGGCCTTGTCGATGGCGGCGCCGAACTTGGCGAAGCGGTCGTCCTTCTTGGAAACCAGGCTGCGCTTCTGGCGCTTGCCGGTGAAACGATCCTTCTTGTCCGTGAAGCGCTCGTGTTCCTGGCCGAGTTCGGCGATGGCGTCCTCGAACTCCGCGAACTCGATCCACAGCTCCTGCCCCAGGGCGGCGGAGCCCTCGGGGAGCGGTTTGCCGTTCCTGCCGCGCCCGCCTGAGGTGGTGCTGCCATCGAAGAGCCCTTCGAGCAGCCCCATGACCTCGCCCTCGATCTTCTGGACGGCCAGGTCGACGAGTTTGGAGACGAGGAGGTCGATCGCCTCCTTGACGGCCTGTTTGAGCGCGGCCACGGCCGCGGCGCTCAGCAGGGCGGTGAGCCCCCCGGTGAAGAAGGCGCCGACGATGCCACCGGTGACGGTGGCAGCGGAGGCCGTGACGTTGCCGATGATCGCCAGTTTGCAGGTGGTGACGTAGGTCGCACCGGAGTCCATGGCGCCGGCCAGGACGTCGACGGCCTTGGCGAGGTTCTTCATGTCTTGGCCGGAGACCTTGCCCCAGCGCTGTTTGAAGGCATCGACGGCCTCGCCCTTGCTGCGGCCGGCGGTGATGTGACTGCAGGCCCGGTCGGCCTTCTGAATGGTGTCGCGCAGCTCGTCCGCGAAGTCGCGGTACTCCTTCGCGGTATCCCTGAGCTCGTCCTCGTCGATGTCCGGCCAGTCGATGCCGATGAACTCCAGAACGTCCCGCACTTCGTCAGGCAGTTGTATGCCCACCCGGCTGTCCCCCCGTTCCCCCCGTACCGTCGTCCCGTGGCGGGGCGCGGCGACTTACGTGAACACCTCAAACAGGTTATGCGGAAGGGGAGTTGGTGTTCGAGGGCAGTACGCGTCAACGAGTGGCGGTACGGGGGGCGAGGGTCATGACGGCCTCGTCCATGCCGATCGTCACCCGCGGGCCGCCGTCGCCCCCGCCGTGGCAGCACACCGCCCGCACCGGAGGACCGGGTCGGAAGGAGATCGCCGTACCGTCGTCCAGGGGCTCGTACTCCACCAGACCGTCCGCCCACGCCACCACCAAGGCATCGGGGCCGGCGGCCAACGCCGCGACGGGAACGGGACGTTCGCGAACCGGAACCGGCAGGGGTTCCGCACCCGCCCCCCACGCCCGTACGCGTCCGTCCAGGCCGCCCGAGTAGAGCAGCGCCGGGCCGTCCTCGCCCAGGGACAGTCCCGCCAGCGCTGTGACGCGGCCCCGGTGGAGGGGCCGGGAGAGCGGGCCGGAACGCGCGGTGTCCCGGGTGAGGACATGGACGCGCCCCCGCTCGTCGCCGAAGACGGCGCCGTCGGGGAGCGAGCACGTGGCGGTGAGAGGGGCGTCGACGGTTCCGGGGAGGGAGAAGACCGCGTCCCGCAGAGCCCTCCACGGGTCCGCGTCCGGGTCGACGAGGACCTTCAGGCGCAGGCCGGGGACGGGCTCCGCGATCTCCCCGGCCGGACGGACCCGTCCCCACTCGTCCAGCACGACCACCGTGCCCTCCGGCAGGCAGAGCACCGCACGGGCCGCGCCGGCCTCGTCGGTGGACAGCCTGCCGCGGGGGGTCCAGTGGTTCGCGTCCACCACCCGCACACTGCCGAGGTGGTCGGCGACGAGCAGCGCACCGTCGTGCCCGGCCCGCCCGGCGGCCAGGGCGGAGACGGGGCCAGGCCAGCCCCGACCGTTGTCGTCCCGGGTGAGGGAGCGGACCACCCGCCACGGCTCGGGCTCGGCGAGGGCGGTCAGTTCGCCGCGCACGCCCTCCTCCGCGCCGTCGCCGAGCGCCGCGAGCAGGGTGAACGCACGGGCGGACGGGGACCGGTCGCGGCAGAGTGACTGCCCGGCACGCAGCCAGGCACGGCCCAGGGCGCCGATGTGCTCCCCGTCCCGCTCGGCCTCCTCCAGCCACGCGGTGACCGCGTGCGGGTCGGCGCCGACCACCTCGGGCGGGGTGAGGGCACGCGGCCGGAACGCTTCCGGTTCCTCCGGGCGCCGGCCCAGAGCGCGTCCGGGGTCGGGGTACGCCTCCTCCGCGTCCGCCCCCGTGCCCAGGCCCGCCGCCCAGCGCGCGAAACCGGCGCGGTCCGTCCAGCGCTCCTCCGCCAGGTCCAGCACGGCCGGCACGGACGCGGCGTCGAGCAGTGCGGCGGTGCACGGCTCACCGGTACGGGACTCCACCAGCAGACGGACGTGGGGGATGCGCAGCAGCGGCAGCAGCACCCGCTCGACGACCGCCGCGGGGGAGCGCGCCGCGTGGAGGTCGGCGGCGATCATCACCGTGCGCCGGGTGTCGGCCGCCACCGCCTCGACCAGTTCGTCCGGCGCCCTGGCCACCACCCGCAGATCGTCGGCGAACAACCACGCCGCGCCGCGCACGCTCACCCCGGACAGAGGCGCCACCGCGTGGACGCGCCGGTCGCCGTCCTCGTCCGAACGAGCGCCGCCGTGCTGGACCAGCCACGCCAGCAGATGGGACTTCCCCGCCCCGGCCGGGCCCGTCACCACACACAGGCCGGGAGCGTGGGGGTCGGTCAGCCAACCCAGCAGGGCCGCGGCCGCCGGTTCGCGGCCGGCGCCCGGTCGTCGCAGACGTATGCCCGTCACGCCCTGCTCACCGCTGCCCGCGGGCTTGCTCGGCGGCGTGGAGGATCAACTGTTTGAAGCCCTCCTCGCGCGAGTGGGCCGTCTCCCCGTAGTCAAAGCTGTGGGTGAACTCCGCGTGTGGGAACAGCTCCCGCATCCAGACCGCGCAGTAGTGACCCGGCATCAGACACGGCTCCAGCTCGCAGTAGACGCGCGTGACGCGCTCGGGCGTGATGCCGGAGGAGGACAGACGCCGCCAGATCCGCTCCTCCGGGTGGAGGCGGCCTGGTCCCGTCCGATCGGTGACGATCTCCTTCTGCCCGCTGTCCGCGATGAACTCGAAAGCCGAGGAGAAGGGGAAGTTGAGGGTGTGGCGCACGTCGTCCAGCACCCGCGGCCACCAACTCTCCCGCTCGGTGAAGGCCATCGGGTCCACCTCGCGCAGCTCGCCGTTCAACTCGCGGAAGACCGCGACCGCCCCCTCCATGCCGTCGGCCGCCGCGATGCGCGGCAGGGCGCGGTCGAGGGCGGTCAGGGAGCGGTTCAGTGCGTCCACGCTCGCGTTGACGAACATGTCCGGCACGACCTCGGAGAGGAACACCGCCTGCACGGCGCCGTCCGGCCGGACACACAGCTCGGCCCCCCGGTCATCGCCCAGCCGGACCCAGCCCCCGAGCTCCGGCGGCGGCGCGTCCAGCCGGTGATGGGAGGCGTACACGCCGAGTCGTACGGCCTCGCCGATGCCCGAGGCGCGGAAGTACGGACCCACCGCCACCGGCACGCCGGTCTCCTCCAGCGTCCGCGTGGCGTCGTCGGGCACCGCCGAGCCGTAGAGCGCGGCGGAGGAGAAGCGGCGCATGCCATCGGCGCCGAAGTGCTCGCTGACCGGGTCACTCGCCGACACGTGCTCTCCCCAAGGCTGATCGTCGATGACGGGCCACCGAGACTAACGCCCGACGCTCGCCTCGGCCGGCGGGCGTGGGGGTCACTCTCCGACGAAGACCGAGGTGTCGACCTCCAGGTCGAACGGCTCGGGAAGGGCGAGTTTCTCACCGAACAGCACCCGGTGTTCCACCCGGTAGCGACCAGATCCGTCCGGCTCGGCGAACAGCGTCACGCTCCCGTCCCCGTCCAGCGGGTCCACCAGCAGGTAGAGCGGCACGAGTGACCGGCCGTACCCCTGCACCTTGTTCTTGCGGTCCCGCAGGACGGTGGACATCGAGGCGATCTCGCCGACGAGCAGCACGTCCTCGGCGGCGACCTGCCACTCCCGGGCGCTGCGCAGCACGGCCGACTCGCACACCAGGAGATCGGGGGTGTAGCGCTCGTCGGTGGCGGGGAGGGCGACGGTGGTGGTGTTGGTGACGGACCAGCCGCGTTTCCTGGAATGGTGAGCGAGGAGGTAGTGCAGTTCGCTGTAGATCCAGTTGTGGTGGTTCGTGGGCGTCGGTGAGATGACGATCTCCCCCCCGATGAGTTCGGCTCGCCGACCCTCGGGCAGATCGAGCTGCGCGTAGGTCCGGAGCATGTCGTGCGACTCCTGGTCGGGCAGCGGCGCCGTCATCACGAGACCTCCCATGGTGGGCCCCCTCTCTGTGGCTGTGCACGTCCGTGCCGTCCTGCCTGCCTCGTGGGGGCTGTCACCATCATGGGCCACACACGGGCACCGGTGACGGATTCCCCCGCGAGACAACGATCCGCGAGGCGGCAGGACACGGCCGTGCGGGTCGGGTGTGGGCCGGGGTGTGTGCTGGTTGAGGCCGCCGTCCACCGCGAGCTCCACCGCGAGGTTCCGCCGAGGGTCGAGTACTCCCCGACCGAGGCGGGGGCCTCGCTCGACAAGGCGCTGCTGCCGCTCGGCGACCGGGGCGAGGAACACGTGGACCACATCACGGCCGCCCGCGGACTGTGAGCACCCGCGTGAAGCGGTGAGGCCGCCACCGGGCGTCCCGGCGGCGGCCGTGTGCGGTGGAACGGCGATCAGCCCGCGCGCAGTTCGGCGGCCGACTCCGCGATCCCGGCGGCGACGCGGGCGTGGAGCGAGCCGCCGAAGGTGACGCGAGAGGCGCCGAGAGCGCCCAGCTCGGCGGGCGTGGGCGAGGCGCCGGGCACACCGAGGGCGTTGATCGGGAGCCCGGTCTCCGACGCGAGCACGGCCAGGTGGTCCGGCGGCGCGAAGATGGGGTAGAGGCAGCCGGCGCCCGCCGCCGCGTACAGCCGCCCCCGCTCGACGGCCGCCGCCAAGGGGTCGGGCACACCGCGCACGTACGTGTCGATGCGGGCGTTGACCAGCAGCCTCCCGTCCGCCTCGGCGCACACCTCGGCCAGCCACTCCGCCTGCCGGCGCGGGTCCACCGGTTCCCGTGCGGCCGGGTCGGAGTCCTCCAGGTTGCAGCCGACCACCCCGGCGTCCAGCAGTCGCCGGACGATCTCCTTCGGGGGCAGTCCATAGCCCCGCTCGACGTCGGCCGTCACCGGCACGCCCACCGACCGCGCGATCCGGGCGACGGCCGCGAACATCTCGTCCGCCGGTGTGGCCTCGCCGTCGGCGTACCCCAGGACGGCGGCCACGGCGCTGCTGGACGTGGCGAGCGCGGGGAAGCCCGCGCCGGCGAAGGCGCGGGCGCTCACCGCGTCCCAGACGTTGGGCAGCACCAGGGGTTCCGGGCGGTGGTGGAGCGCCCGGAACGCCTCCACCGGGCCAGGGGTGGTGGAGGCGGTCACTCCTCGTCGGCGTTCTTCAGCGAGGCGGGGACCGCGCGGGTGGTCACCTGGAAGCGGTTCCAGGCGTTGATGGCGATGATCTGGGCGATCAGGTGGGCCAGTTCGGTCTCGTCGAAGTGCTCCGCGGCCCGCCGGTACACCTCGTCCGGGACGAAGCCGTCGGTCAGCAGTGTGATCGCCTCGGTGAGCGCGAGCGCCGCCTGCTCCTTCTCGGTGAAGAGGCCCGGGGACTCCTCCCAGGCGGCGATCAGATCCAGACGGAGCTGGGACTCGCCCATCTTCCGGGCGTCGGTGAGGTGCATGTCCAGGCAGAAGGCGCACTTGTTGATCTGCGAGGCACGGATCTTGACCAACTCGCCGATGACCGGGTCGAGTTCCTTGGACGCGGCTCCCTGGAAGGCGGACATGCCCTGGTAGACCGCGGGCGCGAGCTTCCAGAGGTTCATACGGGGGCCGTGGGTGCTCCGGTTCTCCTGAGGGGTCGTCCGAGAAGTCGCCTGAGAGGTCGTCATACCCATGACCCTAGGGCGGCGGTAGCCCAGGAGTATGGTCCATTTCCGTGCGGGAATCCTGGGCCACTTCGGGCAGCGACCTCCACCTGGACCTGGACGGTCCGGGCGGGGTGCGGGCGTCGTTGACACGCGCCCTGCGCGAGGCGGTGCGCACCGGACGGCTGGCCCCCGGCGCCCGGCTGCCCTCCTCCCGTTCGCTCGCCGCCGACCTCGGCGTCGCCCGCAACACCGTGGCCGACGCGTACGCCGAACTCGTCGCCGAGGGGTGGCTCACCGCCCGGCAGGGTTCCGGCACCCGTGTCGCGCGGCGCGCCGAACCCACCGCGCGCCGGCTCGCGGCCGTGCGGCGCGCACCGTCGGAGACCGCCGCACGGCCCGCCCGCGTGCCGTCGCCTCCCCGTCACGACCTGCGCCCCGGGCGGCCGGACGTCTCCTCCTTCCCCCGGTCCGCCTGGCTCGCCGCCACCCGCCGGGCCCTGACCGCCGCGCCCCACGCCGCCTTCGGATACGACTACGACGACCCGCGCGGACGCCCGGAACTCCGCCGTGTCCTGGCCGACTACCTCGCCCGGGCCAGGGGAGTGCGCGCCGAGGCGGACCGGGTCGTGGTCTGCGCGGGCTTCGTCCGCGCGCTGTCGCTGCTGGTCGGCCTGCTCGGCCGGACGGTGGCCGTGGAGTCCCACGGCCTGTGGGTCCACCGCGACCTGCTCACCCGCGCCGGGGCGCGGACGGTCCCGCTGCCGGTGGACGAGAAGGGCGCCGACGTGGCGGCCCTGCCCGGCACCGGGGCGCGGGCCGTCCTCCTCACCCCCGCCCACCAGTTCCCGACCGGCTTCCCCCTCCACCCCGACCGGCGCGCGGCCGTCGTCGACTGGGCGCGGTCCACCGGGGGGCTGGTGCTGGAGGACGACTACGACGGGGAGTTCCGCCACGACCGTCGGGCCGTCGGCGCCCTCCAGGACCTCGATCCGGAGCGGGTGGTCTACCTCGGCACCGCCAGCAAGAGCCTCGCGCCGGGCCTGCGGCTGGCCTGGATGGTGGTGCCCGAACCGCTGATGGACGCGGTGCTGGCCGCGCGGCGGGAGGCGGCGGAGACCTGCGGCACCCTGGACCAGCTCGTCCTGGCCGACTTCGTCGAGTCCGGCGCGTACGACCGGCACGTGCGCGCCATGCGGCTGCGCTACCGGAACCGCCGCGACCGGCTCGTGGCCGCCCTCGCCGACCGCGTCCCCGGCGCACGGGTCACCGGCATCGCGGCCGGGCTGCACGTCGTGGTGGAGCTGCCGCCGGGCACGGAGGAGGCGGCGCTGCGGGCGGCACGGCGGGAGGGGGTGGCCGTGGAGGGCCTCGCCCGTTTCCGGCACCCGGAGAGCCCCGACACCGGACCCGACGGGCTCGTCGTCGGCTACGGCACCCCGCCGGAGCACGCCTTCACCGCGGCCGTGGACGCCCTGTGCCGGGCGCTGCGCGGCGCCCTCGGGCGGGCCGCGGCATAGGACACAAAGCGGCACAAGGCGCGAGAGGGAGCGCGGGAACGGCCGAGGGGCGCCCGGCGAGCCGGGCGCCCCTCGGTCTCCTCAGGCGCCCAGCACCGCGCGGAACCGGTCCAGGCCCCAGTCCAGGTCCTCCTTGGAGATCACCAGCGGCGGGGCGATGCGAAGGGTGGAGCCGTGGGTGTCCTTCACCAGGACGCCGTGCTCCATCAGCCGCTCGGAGATCCGTCGACCCGTGCCCAGCGACGGGGAGACGTCCACCCCCGCCCACAGGCCGCGCCCGCGCACGGCCTCCACCGCGCCGCCGCCCACCAGCAGGGCCAGCTCGTGGTGGAGGTGCTCGCCCAGCTCCGCGGCCCGCTCCTGGAACTCGCCGGTCCGCAGCATCGCGACGACCTCCAGCGCCACCGCGCAGGCCAGCGGATTGCCGCCGAACGTCGAACCGTGCTCGCCGGGCCGGAAGACGCCCAGCACCTCGGCCGAGGAGACCACCGCCGAGACGGGCACGATGCCGCCGCCGAGCGCCTTGCCCAGCAGGTACACGTCCGGGACGACCCCCTCGTGCTCGCACGCGAACGTCTTCCCCGTGCGGCCCAGCCCCGACTGGATCTCATCCGCGATGAACAGCACGTTCCGCTCGCGGGTGAGCCGGCGCACGCCCGCCAGGTAGCCCGGCGGCGGCACCAGCACGCCCGCCTCGCCCTGGATGGGCTCCAGCAGAACGGCGACGGTGTTCTCGGGGTCCTCGTCGAGCGCCGCCTCCAGCGCGGCCAGGTCGCCGTAGGGGACGATCTCAAAGCCCGGTGTGTACGGCGCGTAGTCGGCGCGCGCCTCCGGGTCGGTGGAGAAGCTGACGATGGTGGTGGTGCGGCCGTGGAAGTTGTTCTCGGCGACGATGATCCTCGCCCGCCCCTCGGCCACGCCCTTGACCCGGTAGCCCCACTTGCGGGCCGTCTTGACCGCCGTCTCCACGGCCTCGGCGCCGGTGTTCATCGGCAGCACCATCTCCATGCCGCACAGGTCGGCCAGCTCGGTGCAGAACGCGGCGAAGCGGTCGTGGTGGAAGGCGCGCGAGGTGAGCGTGAGCCGGTCGAGCTGCCTCCGCGCCGCCTCGACCAGCCGGGGGTGCCCGTGGCCGAAATTGAGCGCCGAGTAGCCGGCGAGCATGTCGAGGTAGCGCCTGCCCTCGACATCGGTCATCCACGCCCCCTCCGCCGCGGTGACGACGACGGGCAGGGGATGGTAGTTGTGCGCGCTGTGCGCGTCGGCGACGGCGATCAGTTCCGCGGACTGTTCCGTTGAGGAAGCCATGGAAACGCTCCGGTTGGGTGGGCGGAGTCGGATGGGTGCACCGGCGATCCTGCGGCGTTCGCCGCGTGTGATGCCTATCTCTATCGTCGTACGTCCGCTTCGCGAAGAAACCCTTCGGCCATCGTCTCCGGCGCGTCGGCGGGTGCCAGGACCCTCCGCCCGACCTTCGATACTCCGGTGAGCGCTGTCGCGGCCCTCTGCGAGAATGGCGCCATGGCCACTGACCGCCCCCGTGTTTTCTCAGGCATCCAGCCCACCGCGGGCTCCTTCCACCTCGGCAACTACCTCGGTGCCGTCCGTCAGTGGGTGGAGCTGCAGGAGACCCATGACGCGTTCTACTCGGTCGTGGACCTGCACGCCATCACCATCCCGCAGGACCCGAAGGACCTCCGCGACGCGACGAGGCTGGCCGCCGCCCAGCTCCTGGCCGCCGGGCTGGACCCGGACCGCTGCACGCTGTTCGTCCAGAGCCACGTGCCCGAACACGCGCAGCTCGCCTGGCTGATGAACTGCCTCACCGGGTTCGGCGAGGCATCGCGGATGACGCAGTTCAAGGACAAGAGCGCGCGTCAGGGCGCCGAGGGGACGTCGGTCGGCCTGTTCACCTACCCGATCCTCCAGGTCGCGGACATCCTGCTGTACCAGGCGGACCGGGTGCCGGTCGGCGAGGACCAGCGCCAGCACATCGAGCTGACCCGCGACCTCGCCGAGCGGTTCAACAGCCGCTACGGCCACACCTTCACCGTGCCCTCGGCGCACATCCTCAAGGACACCGCCAAGATCTACGACCTCCAGGACCCGACGGTGAAGATGAGCAAGTCGGCCGCCTCGCCCAAGGGCGTGGTCAGCCTGCTCGACGAGCCCAAGGTCTCCGCCAAGAAGATCAAGAGCGCGGTGACCGACACCGGCACCGAGATCCGCCACGACGAGGAGAACAAGCCGGGCATCAGCAACCTGCTGGTGATCTATGCCACTCTCACCGGCACCGGCATCCCGGAACTGGAGCAGCAGTACGCGGGCAAGGGTTACGGTGCCCTCAAGACGGACCTCGCCGAGGTCGTCGCCGCCTGGGTGGCACCCTTCCGGGAGCGCACCCGGGAATACCTGGATGATCCGGAGACGTTGGACTCGATTTTGGCCAAGGGCGCGGAGAAGGCGCGTTCGATCGCGGCGGAGACGCTGGCCCTGGCCTACGAGAAGGTGGGCTTCGTGCCCGCCAAGCACTGATCCGGACACCTGCCGACCTGGGGGACAGACAGACGACGGAGAGGAAGGAGACGCACGTGGGGACCGTCACGCTCGGCGTATCGGTCGCGGTCCCGGAGCCCTACGGCAGCCTGCTCCAGGAGCGGCGTGCGGGCTTCGGAGACCCCGCGGCCCATGGCATCCCCACCCACGTGACCCTTCTGCCGCCGACCGAGGTGGACGCCGCACGCCGCCCCGAGATCGAGGAGCACCTCGCCGAGGTGGCCGCGGCCGGCCGGCCCTTCCCGATGCGGCTGTCGGGGACGGGCACCTTCCGTCCGCTGTCGCCGGTCGTCTTCGTGCAGGTCGTCGAGGGGTCGGCGGCCTGCGGCCGGCTCCAGGAGCGCGTCCGCGCGGCGGACGGGCCGCTGGCGCGCGACCTGCAGTTCCCGTACCACCCGCACGTCACGATCGCCCACGGCATCGCCGAGGAGGCGATGGACCGGGCGTACGCCGAACTGGCCGACTTCGAGGCGTCCTGGACGGCGACGGGGTTCGCGCTCTACGAGCAGGGCGCGGACTGCGTGTGGCGCCTCCAGCGCGAGTTCGCCTTCGGCTCCTCACCGTCCCTGGAACTGCCGCAGCAGCCCACCTTCTCCCGTCCTCCGGCCCCCTCGCTCTGACGCGCGACCGGCGCGTCGGTCCGGGGGCCGGTCCGGGAGGGCGGAGGGCCGCTCAGACCTTCTTGTCCGGCTCGCCCGGCTCGCTCGCGTCGCCGGTCCCCGCGCCGCCTTGCCGGCCGGGGGGTCCGGAACGCTCCGGCGGGCCCGGGTTCTCCGGGCTGCCGAGAACGGCCGCCTCCCGCCGCCCGCGACCCGGTCCGGCCGGCAGCGGCAGTGGCCTGCGGCGGTGGACGAACCAGGCGCCCGCGCCGATCACGGCCAGGGCCGAGGCCGCGACCATCAGGGCCGTACCGGCGCCGTCCGACGACCGCTGCGCGCCGGCGGCGGTGTGGCCGGAGGGCCGGGCGCCCGCGTCCGCCGGGTCAGCGGGCTTGTCGTCGCTGTTCTTGCCCTCGCCGGCCCGCGCCCCGCGCGGGGGGACCAGTTCGCCGACGGGCTCGACCTTGCCGGCGGCCTCGAAACCCCAGTCGAGGAGCTCGGCGGTCTCCTTGTAGACCCGCACGCCCCCCTCCTCGGGGTGCATGACGGTCACCAGCAGCACCCGGTCGCCGCGCTGGGCGACGCCGGTGAAGGTGAAGCCGGCCTCCGAGGTGTAGCCGTTCTTGATGCCGGCGATGCCGTCGTAGGGCTCCAGCCCCACGTCACCGGTGAGCAGCCGGTTGGTGTTCTGGATCTCGAAGGTCTCCCGCTTCTCCTTGCCGTCCTTGCCCTTCTTCACCTCGCCGGGGAACTCGGCCCGGACGGTCGCCGCGTACTCGCGGAACTTCGGCTTCTGCATCCCGGAGCGGGCGATCAGGGTCAGGTCGTAGGCGGAGGAGACCTGCCCCTCGGCGTCGTAGCCGTCGGGGCTGACCACGTGCGTGTCGGTTGCGCCCAGCTCGCGGGCGTGCTCGTTCATCTCCCGCACGGTCTTGTCGACGCCGCCGTTCATGGCGGACAGCACGTGCACCGCGTCGTTGCCGGAGCGGAGGAAGACGCCCAGCCACAGGTCGCGGACGGTGTAGGTGAGGCCCTCCTTGATGCCGACCATGCTGCTGCCGGGGCCGATGCCCTCCAGCTCCGCACGGTCGACCCGGTGGGTCTCGTCCTCGTCGAACCTCTCGATCAGCGTGTCGGCGAACAGCATCTTGAGGGTGCTGGCCGGGGCGAGGGGCCAGTGCGCGTTCTTCGCCCCCAGCACCTCGCCGGTCTCGGCGTCCGCGACGATCCACGAACGCGAGGTGATCGAATCCGGCGGCTCGGGGGCGTCCGCACCGGGCCTGGGGCGTATCCGGACACCGGGGAGACCGAGGAGTTCGCCGCCCACGGTGGACATGGTCGTCGGGGGTCTCGGCTCGACGGGGTCCTCGAGCACGGCACGGGCCGAGGCCGTGGCCGGGGCGGCGAGGAACAGGCACGGGCCGAGCAGGACGGTGGTGGTGGCGGCCACGAGGCCGCGGGCACCGCGCACGCGGAGCGCGCGGGCGATTACGGAGTGGGTCTTCGACACGCAGCGAACGTACCGGCCGGAGGAGCCGAACGAGGCACCGAGGGGACCATCGCGGTGCCTGCCACCGCCCCTGCCGGTGATTCCATTGGGCCGATGGACATACTGGGGGGTGTGAAACTCTCTCGTCCCGTTTCGTGGTTCCTGCTCGCCTTCGGGGTGTGGAGCTGGTTCGTCTGGACCACCTTCGTCAGAAACCTGTGGAAGGACAGCAGCGGCCTGGCGTTCGACGACGCGGGCGATCCCACCACGTACTTCTGGATCCACCTGCTGCTGGCCGGCACGTCGATCGTGCTGGGCACGGCGATCGGCGTCATCGGACTGCGCGGCCTGCGGGCCTTGCGCGGGAGCCGGGCCGAGGGCTGACGCCCGCGGTCGGCCCCTCGGGGGCCGTGTGACCGCCGCCCCTGCCGCCGCTTTCGGCCCCGACCGACTCGCCCCCACCCGGGGCCCGCGCCTTCGCGGGCACGCCCGAGCGGCGAAAACCGTTGTCCCGAACACGGACCCGGGGTCCGCGGCGCTCCGCGGACAGGGAAGAATCGGGCCGAGGATCGGGTGGGAGAGTGGAACCGGGGATGATCGTGCTCTACGCGGCCGTCGCGCTGCTGATGGTCTGCCTGCTGGTGGGTGCGCACTGGTACGTGTGGCGGCGTCTGGTACGCGACGTGTCGGCACCGGGCGGCTGGTACAGACGCCTGGGCACGGCACTGATCGTCCTCCTGCCGCTCACCACCGTCGCCGCGCAGGTCGTCCGGCGCACCGGGCTGCCCTTCGTCGCCGAACGGATCCTCGCCTGGCCGGGCTACCTCTGGCTCGCCCTGCTGCTCTACCTGTTCCTGGCCCTGTTGGTGGGCGAGGCCGTCCGGCCGCTGCTGCGCCGCTTCCTGGAGCGGCGGGACGCCGCCGGGGCGGCCTCCGCGGCCTCCGCGGCCTCCGCGACCTCCGGGGAGGGCGCAGCCAGCGCCGCCGAGGACGTGCCCGGCACCGCCCCGTCCGAGCCCGCGGGAACCCGTGTCGGGACGGACGGCGCCGGTGGGGCGACCGCCGCGCGGCCCGCGGCCACCGCGGTCGCGATACGCGACGACGGCGCGGGGGAAGGCACCGGGAGCGCGGGGAACGACGCCGGCGCCGGGACCGGCCCGACGACCGGCCCGTCCCGGCGACTGTTCGTGGCGCGCACCGTGGCCGTCGCCGCCGGTGTGGCCGGGGTGGGCACCGTCGGCCACGGCACGTACGGCGTGCTGAGGGGCCCGAAGCTCAAGCGCGTCACCGTGCCGCTCGCCAAGCTGCCCCGAGCCGCCCACGGCTACCGCATCGCCGTGGTCAGCGACGTCCACCTCGGCCCCATCCTGGGCCGCTCCCACACCCAGCGGATCGTGGACACCATCAACCGGGCGAACGCCGACATGGTCGCCATCGTCGGCGACCTGGTGGACGGCAGCGTCGCCGACCTCGGCCCGGCCGCCGAACCGCTGGCACAGCTTCGCTCGCGCGACGGCTCGTACTTCGTCACCGGCAACCACGAGTACTTCGGCGACGCCGGCGAGTGGGTCGACCACGTCCGCGAACTGGGCGTGGAGCCCCTGGAGAACGCCCGCCGCGAACTGCGCCACTTCGACCTGGCCGGGGTCAACGACCCGGCGGGCGAGCAGGAGGGCGAGGGCCCGGACTTCGAGCGGGCGCTCGGCGACCGCGACCCCTCCCGGGCGGTGGTGCTCCTGGCCCACCAGCCGGTCCAGATCCACGAGGCCGCCGACCGCGGCGTCGACCTCCAGCTCTCCGGGCACACCCACGGCGGCCAGATGTGGCCCGCCAACTACCTCGCCCAGGCCGCCAACCCCACCCTCGCGGGCCTGGAGCGCTACGGCGACACCCAGTTGTACGTCAGCCGGGGCGCGGGAGCCTGGGGCCCGCCCGTGCGGGTGGGCGCGGAGTCCGACATCACCGTGGTGGAGCTGGCGTCCCGGCAGGCCTGAGCGCTGCGGACCCGAGCGGCGCGGAGACAAGGCCGAAACACGCCGTCCAAACCCCTTGACTGCCTGGTTATGCGACTGTTACCAGGAAACTTCTTCTATTCGGGTGCTTCCTCCTGATCTTCTATGGTCCGGGCGCGATCGATGATCGAGCCATTGGCCCGGCACGAAAGGGGGCGACCGCACGTGAGCAGGTTCGGAGGCAGGAGAGCCATCTGGCTCGGGGTGGCGATGGGGGTGGTCGTCACAGCCGGAATCGGCGGGTGGAGCCTGGTGCGGCCGGACCCCGAGGAGCGGACCATCACCCTGGGCACCACCGAAGGAGTCACCTCGCTCGACCCGGCCGGGGCGTACGACACGGGCTCCTGGCGTCTGTTCGGCAACCTCTACCAGTCGCTGATGACCTTCACCCCCGGCAACGCCGAGCCGGTGCCCGACGCGGCGGACCAGTGCCGCTTCACGGACAGCGAGCTGACGGTGTACCGCTGCACCCTGCGCCCGGGCCTGAGATTCAGCGACGGCAGCGCGCTGACCGTGGAGGACGTCAAGCACTCCTTCGACCGCGTTCTGAAGATCGCCCATCCCCAGGGGCCGGTGGAGCTGTTCGACACCCTGAAGGAGGTGCGGGCCGACGGCAACGCGGTGGAGTTCCGGCTGAAGACCTCCGACGCCGCCTTCCCCTTCAAGATCGCCGGCGGCGCGGGGTCGATCGTGGACAGCGAGAAGTACCCGGCCGACCGGCTGCTCCAGGGCGGCGAGACGCTCGGCTCGGGCCCGTACGCGCTCGACGAGTACGAGCCCGGACGCAGGATGGCGCTGGTGCCCAACGAGGAGTACGTCGGCGTCCTGGAGGAGCGTCCCACCCACCACGTGGAGATCCGGTACTACGAGGAGCCGGAGGACCTGTCCACGGCGTGGCGGGACCGGGAGATCGAGGTCAACGTCGGACACATGCCGGCCGCCGAGATGGCCGGGATCAGCCCGAGCGACGCGGGCGTCAGGATCTACGAGCAGCCCGGGAACGTGACCCGCTTGCTGGCGTTCAACCTCCGCCCCTCCTCGCCCACGGCCGACACCGCGGTCCGGCAGGCCGTCGCCTCCCTGGTGAACCGCACGGCTCTCGCCCGCCACGTCCACCAGCGCACCGTGGAGCCGCTGTACTCGCTGATCCCGCAGGGCGTCAACGGCCACGCCGCGGTGTTCCACGAGCGCTACGGCAACCCCGACGCCGAGCGCGCCGCGCGCCTGCTGGAGGAGGCGGGCGTCCAGACGCCGGTGCGCTTCGAGATCGCCCACGCCGAGGACCGGCGGTCGGCGGCCGACGAGGCCGCGACGCTGAGCGGCCAACTGGAGTCCTCCGGGCTGTTCGAGGTCACCGTCCGGGAGTACGAGCGGGACGCCTTCCGGGACGGCATGCGGAAGGGCTCGTTCGACGCCTACCTCGTCGACCGGTTCCGGGACTACCCCGACCCCGACGCGTACACCGCGCCGCTGGTGGGCGAGGACGGCATCTACCACACCGGGTACACGGACGAGAGGGTCGAGCGGCTGATCCGCGCCACCCGACGCGGCTACGACCGGGGAGCGGTGCTCGACCGGTTCCGGGAGATCCACCAGCGCGTGGCGGTGGACGTGCCGCTGCTCCCGCTGTGGCAGCGGAAGGCGTACGGGCTGAGCACGGACGACATCGCCGGCACGCAGTACCTGACGGACACCAGCGGCGTCTGGCGGCTGTGGGAGCTGGACCGCATCTGACGTCCGGCCCCCTTCCGTCCCACCCCATCACGGGCGGGGACGGACGGAGGGGGCCGGAGCGACGGCCGGAGCGGGACACACGGAGAGGTCCGGCCCTCGGCGGGAACCCCGCCGAGGGCCGGACCTCTCGTCACGCTCGGCGCGGGCCGGTTCCCCGACCCGCGCGCGGGCCTCAGTAGCGCCGCGTGATCAGCGCGCGCTTGACCTCCTGGATGGCCTTGGTGATCTCGATGCCGCGCGGGCAGGCCTCCGTGCAGTTGAAGGTGGTGCGGCAGCGCCACACGCCCTCGCGGTCGTTGAGGATCTCCAGACGCTGCTCACCGGCCTCGTCGCGGGAGTCGAAGATGAACCGGTGGGCGTTGACGATCGCCGCCGGGCCGAAGTACTGGCCGTCGTTCCAGAACACCGGGCACGAGGAGGTGCACGCGGCGCACAGGATGCACTTGGTGGTGTCGTCGAAGCGCTCGCGGTCCTCGGGGGACTGCAGCCGCTCGCGGGTCGGCTCGTTGCCCTTGGTGACCAGGAAGGGCATCACGTCCCGGTACGCCTGGAAGAACGGCTCCATGTCGACCACCAGGTCCTTCTGGAGCGTGAGGCCCTTTATCGCCTCGACGGTGATCGGCTTCTCCGGGTTGACGTCCTTGATCAGCGTCTTGCACGCGAGCCGGTTGCGGCCGTTGATGCGCATCGCGTCGGAGCCGCAGATGCCGTGCGCGCAGGAACGCCGGAAGGTCAGCGTGCCGTCCAGCTCCCACTTGATCTTGTGGAGGACGTCCAGGACGCGTTCCTTGGGATCCACCTCCACCGTGAAGTCCTCCCAGTAGGCCTCGTCGGAGACCTCCGGGTTGAACCTCCGGATGCGGAGGGTGATGGTGATGTAGGGGCTGTTGTTCGCCGGGGCCCCGGCCTCGGCCTTGTCCATGACGGGAGTGGCCATCAGTACTTACGCTCCATCGGCTGGTAGCGGGTCTGCACGACCGGCTTGTAGTCCAGCCGGATCGACTCGGTGCCGTCGTCGGCGACCTCGCGGTACGCCATCGTGTGGCGCATGAAGTTGACGTCGTCGCGGTTGGGGTAGTCCTCGCGGTAGTGACCGCCGCGCGACTCCTTGCGGGCCAGGGCGGAGACGGCCGTCACCTCGGCCAGTTCGAGCAGGTTGCCCAGCTCGATGGCCTCCAGCAGGTCGGTGTTGAACCGCTTGCCCTTGTCCTGCACCGACACGTTCTTGTAGCGCTTGCGCAGGGCGCCGATCTCCTCGACGGCCTCCTTCAGCGTCTGCTCGGTGCGGAAGACCATGACGTTCTTGTCCATGGTCTCCTGGAGCGCCTTGCGGATCTCGGTGACCCGCTCGGTGCCCTCGGAGGAGCGCAGCGACTCCACCTGGCGCTCGACGAACCCGGCCGGGTCCTCCGGCAGCTCGACGTAGTCGTTGGTCGCGGCGTACTCGGCAGCGGCGATGCCCGCCCGGCGACCGAAGACGTTGATGTCCAGCAGCGAGTTGGTGCCCAGGCGGTTGGCGCCGTGCACCGACACGCAGGCGACCTCGCCGGCGGCGTACAGGCCCGGCACCACCGTGGTGTTGTCGGCCAGCACCTCGGCGTTGACGTTGGTCGGGATGCCGCCCATCGCGTAGTGCGCGGTCGGCTGGATCGGGATCGGGTCGGTGTACGGCTCGATGCCCAGGTAGGTGCGCGCGAACTCGGTGATGTCCGGCAGCTTGGCGTCGAGCTGCTCCGGCGGCAGGTGGGTCAGGTCCAGGTAGACGTGGTCGCCCTCGGGGCCGCAGCCGCGGCCCTCGCGGATCTCGGTGTAGATCGCGCGGGAGACGACGTCACGCGAGGCCAGGTCCTTCATGACGGGCGCGTACTTCTCCATGAAGCGCTCGCCGTCCTTGTTGCGGAGGATGCCGCCCTCGCCGCGGGCGCCCTCGGTGAGGAGGATGCCCATGCGCCAGATGCCGGTCGGGTGGAACTGGAAGAACTCCATGTCCTCCAGCGGCAGCCCCCGGCGGAACGCGGCGGCCTGGCCGTCGCCGGTCAGGGTGTGCGCGTTGGAGGTGACCTTGAAGAACTTGCCGTTGCCGCCCGAGGCGAAGACGACGGACTTCGCCTGGAAGACGTGGATGTCGCCGGTGGCCAGCTCGTAGGCGACGACGCCCGCGGTGCGCTTGACCCCGTCCACCTCGTTGAGCAGCAGGTCCAGGACGTAGAACTCGTTGAAGAACTCCACGCCCTCCTTGACGCAGTTCTGGTACAGCGTCTGGAGGATCATGTGGCCGGTGCGGTCCGCGGCGTAGCAGGACCGGCGCACCGGGGCCTCGCCGTGGTTGCGGGAGTGGCCGCCGAAGCGGCGCTGGTCGATCAGGCCGTCCGGGGTCCGGTTGAACGGCAGCCCCATCTTCTCCAGGTCGAGGACGGCGTCGATGGCCTCCTTCGCCAGGATCTCGGCGGCGTCCTGGTCGACCAGGTAGTCACCGCCCTTGATCGTGTCGAAGGTGTGCCACTCCCAGTTGTCCTCCTCGACGTTGGCCAGGGCGGCGGCCATGCCGCCCTGGGCGGCGCCGGTGTGGGACCGGGTGGGGTAGAGCTTGGTCAGCACGGCGGTGCGGCTGCGCTTGGTGGCCTCGATGGCCGCGCGCATGCCGGCTCCGCCGGCGCCGACGATGACGGTGTCGTACTTGTGGATCTTCATTGGTTGGCCTCAGCCCCGGCTCTAGCGGATGTTCGGGTCGAAGGTGAAGATCACCAGCGTGCCCAGGAGAACGGTGAACACCGTGGCGGTGTACAGCAGCATCTTCAGCCAGAAGCGCGTGCCGTCCCGTTCGGCGTAGTCGTTGATGACGGTCCGCAGACCGTTGGCGCCGTGCAGCATGGCGAGCCACAGCATCAACAGGTCCCACGTCATCCAGAAGGGCGAGGCCCACCGACCGGCCACGAAGGCAAAGTTGATCTTGCTCACGCCGCCGTCGAGGACGAGCTGGATCAGCAGGTGGCCGATGACCAGGACCACCAGGACGATGCCCGACAGTCGCATGAACAGCCAGGCGTGCATCTCGAAGTTGCCGCGCGTGGCCTTGGGGGTCTTGCTCGTGCGCGCGCGAGGCGGCTCGATGACCGGGGCGGGATTGTCTACGTCAAAGGCCATGGCTCAGCTCCCGAACAACTCGCTCACGGCGTGCCCGAGGATCGGGTACAGCGCCCCGATCATCAGCACGATCCAGATGCCCATCACGCCCCACAGCATCTGCCGCTGGTACTTGGTGCCCTTCGACCAGAAGTCGACGGCCACGACCCGCAGGCCGTTGAGCGCGTGGAAGAGGATGGCGGCCACCAGGCCGTACTCCAGTAGTGCGACGATCGGTGTCTTGTAGACCGCCACGGTGTCGTCGTACGCCTCGGGGGAGACGCGGACCAGAGATGTGTCCAGGACGTGCACGAACAGGAAGAAAAAGATGAGGACTCCGGTGACTCGGTGAGCCACCCAGGACCACATGCCTTCCCGGCCGCGGTACAGCGTTCCAGCCGGCACGGAAAAACCCTCCGGGAGCGGTATCACGGGGCCGGCCGGCTCTGAGTCGGTCTGGCCCGGCCGGGTACGGTCCACCGGCCGCCGTCATGGTATCGACGCTTTGTCGGTTCGGTTCACCCGGGGGGGTCAGGTGTGATCAATCAGGCACGGACGGGCTAGAAACACACCCATGATGTGTGGTTTTCTGTGTCTTTTCAGGTTCTTTGTCGGTTTTACCATCAGAAGTCACCATGATGAACCCCTCCCGGACCAGCCGCAGCAGCCGTCCGCGCGCGATGCGACGCAACTCCTCGGCGGCCACGGCACGCTCCCGCTCGGCCTCGTTGCCCAGCCGGGTGCGGATCGCGGCGAGGACGTGACCGAGCGCCTCCTCCTCGCGGACGCCGTCCACGCACAGCACGAAGGCGTACCCGAAGCGACTCTCGTAGGCGGCGTGCGCGGCGCGCAGGGCCGTGTGCGCCGCGAGCGTGCCGGGCCCGGAGACGGCGGTGGGACGCCCGTCCCACAGCAGGCCCCCGTAGCCCGGCCCGGTGGAGGACTCCCTGGTCAACGCCTCGGCGAGATCCTCGTCGGTGAGGTCGTAGCCGGCCTCGTCGGCGGCGGCCAGCAGCGACTCCAGATCCGGGTAGGGGCGGTGGGCGACGATGCTCCTCGCCCAGCGCCGACTGCCGCAGCAGGTGAGCAGGACGCCCTGGAGCTCGGCGGGCGAGGCGCTGTTGAGGCGGTGGAGCGGCGTCGCCTCGCTTCGTTGAGGGGGCAGGCGCATGGACTCCTCGTGCGCGGGGAGACGTCGGAGACGTCGAGGGACATCGCGGGTGGCGTGGGCGTCGCGGGTGTCTCGGGCGTCTCGGGCGTCGGGGGGCATCGGAGAAGGGAAGCGGACGGAAGCGGGCGTGGGGGCGACCCCATGGCGGCCGGTGACGACTGGTGTCCGGGGTGATCGTGTGACGGAAGACGACGCCACGGTAACGATACGCGGGAGGGCGTGCCCGAGAGGTCGGAGGTTTTCACCCGGACGAGACGAGCCCTGGGCGCATGGTTGACGTGTGAGGGTTGGAAAGGGGCAATACGGTCACCCCATGGGACGCAGACGCAGGCGCAGCTCACGGAAGAAACCGGCGATCGTCGCGGCGATCGTCGTGGTGGTGGCCGTCGTGGTGGCGGTCGCCCTCGTCGCCCTGCCCGGTGACGAACCGGACGACGGCACCTCCCCCGAAAGCGCGTGGAGAGCCGCCGACGTCCCCGCCGTCGCGCTCCCCGCCGCCCCCGACACCATCCCTTCCGTACGGCGGTGGGACCCCGCGCCCGGCCCCGGCTGGCAGCCCGGCCCCCGAACCCGCGTCGTGGCCGACCCCGCCGGCGAGGCGGCCGACGAGGCGGAACTGCTCGCCGAGGAGCTGGACCTCGACCACGCCGCCGGCCCGCCCGGCCCCGGCGACATCGAACTCGTCCTGGCCCCCGACGCCCCCGAGGAGGAGATCCGGGGCCCCGAGGGCTACACGCTGACCTCCGGCCTCGGCCGCGTCACCATCACCGGCCGCACCGACGCCGGGGTGTTCTACGGGACCCGCACCCTCCTCCAGGCCCTGCGCGACGGCGGCCGGATTCCCGGCGGCACCATCCGGGACTGGCCCGACCGCCCGCAGCGCGGCTTCATGATCGACATCGCCCGCAAGCACTTCGACGCGGAGTGGATCGAGGACCGCGTCCGCGAGATGGGCGACCTCAAGCTCAACCAGCTCCAGCTCCACCTCTCCGACGACCAGGCGTTCCGCGTCGAGAGCACCTCCCACCCGGAGATCGTCTCCGATCCGCACCTGACCAAGGCCGAGCTGCGCCGGATCGTGGAGCTGGCCAACTCCCGACACATCGCCGTCATCCCCGAGATCGACTCGCCCGGCCACCTCGGCGCGGTGCTCGACGCCCACCCCGAGCTGCAACTGCGCGACGCCGACGGCGACCCCGCCCCCGGCGCCGTCGACATCTCCGACCGGCGCGCCGCCCGACTCGTGGACGACCTGCTGCGCGAGTACGCCCCCCTCTTCCGCGACCAGCCCGGCGGCGGCCCCTACTGGCACCTGGGCGGCGACGAGTACCGGGCGCTGATGGCCTCCGACCCCGAGGCCGCCTACCCGGACCTGGCCGAGGCCGCCCGCCGCGAGCACGGCTCCCGCGCCGGCGTCCGGGACCTGGCCACGGCCTGGCTCAACGACCGCGCCGCCACCGTGCGGAAGGAGGGCTTCGTCCCCCAGGTGTGGAACGACGGGCAGCACCGCGGCGGCGTCGTCCGGCCCAGCAGACCCCGCCAGGTGGCCTACTGGACGGGCAAGGAGATCGGCGCCCGACAGCCCGAGGAGTACCTGCGGGAGGGCTGGGAGGTGATCAACCTCAACGACGAGTACCTCTACTACGTGCTCGGCGAGCCCAACGAGTTCGTCTACCCCACCGGCGAGCGCATCTACGAGGAGTGGACCCCGGCCGTCCTGCGCGGCACCGAGCCCGTGCCGGACGAGCTCGCCGGGCCGGACCGCATCCCGGGCGGACGGCTGGCCGTCTGGTGCGACCTGGCCGGGGCCCAGACCACCGACCAGGTCGCCCGCGGCATCCGGATGCCGCTGCGGGCCGTGGCCCAGAAACTGTGGAACCCCGCACGGCCCGCCCTGGACTGGCCGGAGTTCCGGAACCTGGCCGACCGGGTGTCCTGACGCCCCGCCCCCGTGGCGGGGGCGGGGCCGCCGGGCACCCGGGGACCGCCCCGGGAACCGCTCAGGACACCACGTCCTTGGCGCGGAAGTGGCGGAAGGCCAGGGCGAACAGCACCAGCGCGTACGCCACCGACACCGCCGAGCCCCGGAGCATCCCGCCCCACTCCACCTCGTGCTGGAACACGTCCGCCCAGGCGAACTGCCAGTGCGCGGGCAGCAGCTCGCGCCAGTCGCCCAGCGCGGTGACCGCGTCCAGGATGTTGCCGACGATCGTCAGCCCGATCGCGCCGCCGACCGCGCCCAACGGCGCGTCCGTCACCGTCGACAGCCAGAACGCCAGCGCGGCCGTGACCAACTGCCCGACGAAGACGTACGCCACCGCGACCGCCAGCCGTCCCACCGCGTCGCCCACGGGCAGCGTGCCGCCCATCGGCAGCTCCAGCGGCCCCCAGCCGTACGCCACCGAGCCCGCGACCAGCGCCACCGACGGCAGCAGCGCCATCGCGACCGCGCTGAACACCAGCGCCACGACGAGCTTGCTCAGCAGCAGCCGCGAGCGCGGCACCGGCGCGGCCAGCAGGTAGCGCAGCGAGGACCAGCTCGCCTCGGAGGCCACCGTGTCGCCGCAGAACAGCGCCACCGGGACCACCAGCAGGAAGCCCGCCGAGACGAACAGCGCCATGGCGGCGAAGTTCAGCCCCGAGGCGGTGGCGGTGTCCATCAGGTTGATCCGCCGCCCGCCGCGCTCGGGCTCGCCGCCGATCGCGAAGGCCGCGATCAGCACCAGGGGCAGCCCGGCCAGGACCAGACCGGTCACCAGGGTGCGGCGCCGCCGCAACTGCCGCACCGCCTCCACCCGCAGCGGCAGGGTCCGCCGCGGGTGGTAACCGGGCGCCGCGCCCGACGCCGCCGGGGGCGTGGACGGCGGCGTGGACGGGGACGGGGCGGCGGTCATCGCTCTCCTCCGATCAGGGTGAGGAAGGCGTCCTCCAGCCGGCGGTGCGGTCCGGCGCTGACCACCGGCACCTCCAGCCGCAGGAGCTCGGCCAGCAGTTGCGCCGTGCCGGCGCCGTCGAGCCGCACCAGCAGACCCTCCTCGGTCCGTACGGCCGACCCCACACCGGGCAGGGCCGCCACCTTCTCCGGCAGCGACTCGGGCACCGGACCCCGCACCCCGACGAGCACGGTGTCCCCGGAGCCGACGATCTCCTCCACCGGACCGGCCTGCACCAGCCGCCCGCGGTCCATGACCACCAGGTGCGTGCACGTCTGCTCGACCTCGGACAGCAGGTGGCTGGAGACGATCACCGTGCGCCCGCCGGAGGCGTAGCGGATCATCACCTCCCGCATCTCGCGGATCTGCGGCGGGTCCAGACCGTTGGTCGGCTCGTCCAGGATCAGCAGGTCCGGCAGGCCCAGCATGGCCTGGGCGATGGCCAGCCGCTGCCGCATGCCCTGCGAGTAGGTGCGCACCGCGCGCTCCAGGGCGTCGCCGAGACCGGCGATCTCCAGCGCCTCCTCCAGGTGCGCGTCGCTCTCCGGGCGTCCGGTGGCCTTCCAGTACAGCTCCAGGTTGGCCCGCCCGGACAGGTGCGGCAGGAAGCCCGCGCCCTCGACGAACGCGCCGACCCTGGACAGGACGGGCGCGCCCGGCCGGACGCGCCGGCCGAAGACCCGGATCTCGCCGCTGTCGGGGGTGATCAGCCCCATCAGCATGCGCAGCGTGGTGGTCTTGCCCGCGCCGTTGGGACCGAGCAGGCCGAGCACCTGACCGCGCTCGACGCGGAAGGACAGGTCGCGCACCGCGTAACGGTCGGTGGACCCCGCGTACCGCTTGGACAGGCCGGTGATCTCCAACGGCACGTCCGCCCGCTCCGGGTCCGTCTCCGGCGCGGCGGCGGCGCCCTCGACGGGCCGGCGGCGGCGTCCGGCCGGCAGCAGCGCCGCGCCCACGACCGCGCCGACCACCGGCAGGCCCCACACCCACCACGGCAGCGGGTCCGCGGCGGCCTCCAGCCCCGGCGCGGTGGGCACGCTCACCCCGTCACCGGCCAGGGAGACGGTGTAGGAGGCGGGCTCGACCGGCGAGGCGTGGGCCAGGTCGGTGGCGGACAGCACCAGCCGCATGCGGTGCCCGGACTCGAAGCGGTGGTCGATCGACGGCAGCCGCACCTCGACGGTCCGGCCGTCCTCGACCCCGGTGACCCGCACCGGCGCCACCAGTTGCCTGGGCAGGGACTGCCGCCGCCCGTCGGGACCGACGTCGTAGAGCTTGGCGAACAGCACCGCGTCGCCGTCCTCGGAGTCCGCCTCCACCCTCACCCGCACCGTGGGCGTGCCGGTGACCCGCACGGACTCCGCCAGCGGCGCCGACTCGAAGCGGGCGTGCTGGCCGGGATAGTCCAGGGACAGGCTCACGCCCAGGTCGGACAGTCCGCCGGCGCCGAGGCCGGGCACGGCGGAGACGGCGGGCGGGCCGCCGCCCGCCGGGTTGGCGAAGGTCTGCTCGCGTCCGCGCAGGGGGATGGTCCGGGTGCCGTCGCGCAGGCCGGGATAGCTCTCGGCGGTGGCGGCGCGCAGTTCGACGTCCCCCTCGGTGGAGTCCAGGCCGCCGGTGCGGGTGACGCGGAAGGCCGGTCCGGTGTCCACCCCGGTGTCGCCCTTGAGGTGGCGGTCGAACCAGGCGCGCGTGCGGTCGTCCAGCCGGGCCCCCTCGTCGGGCCCGCCGTCGTGACCGCCCGCGATCCACTCGACCGCCACCGGGGCGCCGTTGGCGCGGATCGCCTCGGCCATGGCGTCGGCGTGGTCCAGCGGGAAGAGCGAGTCGGACTGCCCCTGGAGGATCAGCGTCGGCACGTCGATCCGGTCGGCGACCGCCACCGGGCTGCGCTCCCGCAGCAGGTCGCGGGCCTTCTCGTCCGGCTCCCCGGAGACGGCGACCCGCTCGTACATCGCGCACAGCTCCGTGGCGAACCGGCCGCAGCCGATCCGCTCCGGCGCCGGTCCGGCGGTGGGCGTGCCGGTGCCGGAGACGGTGGAGCCGGTGGTGAAGAAGATGCCGGTCCACAGCTTCTTGAAGACGCCGTCGGGGAAGAGGGCCTCGGAGAGGTCCCAGTAGGTGATGCGGGGGGCGATGGCGTCGACCCGCTCGTCGTACCCGGCGGCCAGCAACGAGACCGCGCCGCCGTAGGAGGCGCCCGCCACCCCCACCCGGGGGTCGCCCTCCTCGTCCAGCCGGACCTCGGGCCGCTTCGCCAGCCAGTCGATCAGGCGGCTGACGTCGGCGACCTCGCGTTCGGGGTCGTTCAGCCCGATTCGACCGGTGGAGGCGCCGAAGCCACGCGCCGACCAGGTCAGCACGGCGTAGCCGGAGCGGGCCAGTTCCTCGGCCTGGGCGCGGAGGTCCGCCTTGCTGCCGCCGAAGCCGTGGCCCAGCAGCACCGCGGGACGGCGTGCGGACGGGTCGCCCGCGGTGAAGTAGGAGGTGTCGATCCGGACGGTGCCACCGCCGTCACCGCCTCCACCTCCGCCGTCCGCTCCGTCGCCGGGGGACTCGGGCAGGGTGAACGTCCGTTCCGTGTGACGCACGGTCGGCTCGTCGTCGGGGAGGGCCGCCCACGCACCGCCTCCGGCGAGGACGGCGACGGCGGCGACCGCCGCGAGCAGCCGTCCGCGGGTCCTGGGCAGTCGGAGATCCATGGCCCGACCCTACGGGGTGTCCCGCCACGGGCACGGAGCCCCCCGGGGGATCGCCGCGCCCGCCGGGGGAGGAACGCGCCTCGGGATCAGGGACGGTCTCCGCCGCCGTGCGTCCCGCCGCCCCGGGTGCCCGCGTCGGGCCCGGCGCCCTGTCCGCCCGTGCCCCGGCCGTTGTCGCCGGACGCGCCGTTTCCGCTGCCGTTGCCCTGGCCGCCGTTGCCGTTTCCGTTGCTGTTTCCGTTGCCCTGACCGCCGGTGCCGCTGCCCTGGGTTCCGTTCCCCCGGCCGCTGTCGCCGTTCCCCCGGCCGTTGCCGCCGGCGCCCTGATTCCCGTTGTCCTGGTTGCCGTTGCCGCCGGACGCGCCGTTGTCGTTGCCCTGGCCGCCGTTTCCGCTGCCCTGGTTCCCCTCCGCGGGGCCGGCGGGCGTGCCGTTGCCCTGGTCCCCGTTCCCCTGGTTCCCGTTGCCGGTGTCCTGGCTTCCGTTCCCCTGCTCGCCCTTCCGATCCTCGGCGCCCTGGTCCGGCGCGGCGATCTCCAGGACCCGCGAGCAGTAGGCGTCGACCCGGTCGTCGTCGCCCGCCGCGGCGACCAGCGGCTTCTGCGGCTCGGTGTCCGGACGCCTCTGGTGGGACCGGCACAGCGCGACGATCCGTGCCGGGACGTCGGACGGCCGGAGGCCGTCGAGCCCGGTGTCGTCGGACGGCGCGTTTGACGCGCCGGACCCCGCCGTCGTGGAGCCGGGGGAGGAGGCGACCGAGGCGGTGCCCGGCGTCGCCGGGGAACCGGACGTCCCGTTCGAGCCGCCCCCGGGCAGGAACGGAACCCCGCCGGAGGCCACCGCCACCCCGCTGCCCAGCACGGCGACCGCCACCACGCCGAGCGCGCTCGTACGCGTTCCGCCCAGACGCCGCGCCAGCCGGGCGAGACGGCCCCGCAGACCGGTCGCCGGGGCGTCGGCCCGCTCGGCGCGGGCGGCCCGGAAGGCCGCCAACGCCTCCTCCTCGCCCTTGAGTCCACCGGGACCGGGCAGGGCCGCCACGGCTTCGAGAGCGGCGGCCAGGGCGCGCAGGCTGCTCTCCGACGGCAGGTCGCCCGTACCGCGGGGCCCGCCCCCTCCCTTGGAGCCTTCGGCGATCAGACGGCGCAGTACGGCCTCGTCCACACGGACGCCTTCCTTCCCGTCCCGCATCGGGTCGTTCACCTCCGTACCGCCGTTGCCTCGGGGCGTTCCACCAGCCGGGCCAGTTTCTTCAGCCCGCGCGACAGGGCCATGGCCACCGCGCCCGGTCGTTTGCCGAGGATCTCGGCGGTGCTCCGCGTGTCCAGGTCCAGCACCACGCGCAGCAGCACCGCCTCCGCCTGCGAACCGGGGAGGGTGGCGATGAGGGAGACGATCTCACGTGTCGACAGCGCTGCCCCGGCCACCTCCGCCGTGTCCGGCGCGCTTCCCCCGCCGGGGACGCCGGACACGTGCGGCTCGGGCAACTCGTCGGTCGGTACGGTGATCTCCTGTGCGCGTCGCTTCCTACGACGCAGCACGTCACGGGCGCGGTTGCGCGTCACGGCCAGCGCGAAACGGCGGAACGCGGCGCCGTCCCCCTCGAAGCGCAGCACGTCACGGGCGATCTGTAACCAGGTCTCGGCCACCACGTCCTCGGCGTCCTGGCCGACGATGACGGCCGCGTAGCGGAGGAGTTCGGGATTGAGCCGGCGGTAGACGGCACGGAAGGCCGCCTCGTCGCCCCGCTGCGCATCGAGAACCGCGGCGCCCAGATCCCTGTTGCGCTCCGGGGAGACACCGTCGCCGTCACCCGCCGCATCCATCACGGACGTGATCCTTCCACGGGGCGCGGGGAACGTCGACACGGAACCTTCCACAACGGACAGTTGACGCCACGTCGAGGATGTGGTTCCGCGGCACGGATCGTCGGTCGCCGGAAGGGTTCGGGGACCGACGGCGAACGGCGCGGGGCCGGACGGGAGTGTCCCGTCCGGCCCCTGTCGTCGGCGGGCGCCGTTCCCGCCGGTCCGCTCGCGCGGAGGGATCACCCGGTCACGGCGTGAGCTGCTCGCCCAGCCGGACGCCCGCGGGGAGGCCCAGCTTCGAGCGGGTGTAGTAGACGGCCCCCGACGTCGAGATGCCCGCGCTGCCCGCGTCGAGCTGGAGGATCGTGCCGTCGTAGGCGTCCTCGCCGTCGGCGCCGATGGCCAGATCCGCGCGGCCCCAGCCGGAGAGGTCGGCGAGCAGGGACGCCGTACCGAGCCGGTCGTGACTCTCGCTCACGCCGGCGATGCCGGAGGTGTCCTGGTGGAAGGACCTGGAACCGGAGGCGGTCAACCCCGACGAGGTGCCGTGGAACAGCAGCGTCATGCCCGCGTCCTCGCGGTTGACGCCGTCGCGGGTGAGGTCCTCGCGGGGCAGACCGGTGAGGACGTCGTCGTATCCGTCGCCGTCGACGTCGCCGACCGCCACCGACCAGCCCATCGCGTCGCCGGCCTCGGCCGCGCCCGGGACCCCGGAGGTGTCCTGGTGGAAGACCTTCCTCCCGACGGTGGTCGGGCCGTCCGCCGAGCCGGGCAGCACGGTGATCTGACCGCCGCTGTGGGCGTCGGACTCGGCGGTGTACGCCTGGCCGACCACCAGGTCCGCGTAGCCGTCGCCGTCGATGTCGCCCGCGGCGACCGAACGACCGCCCTTGACGGAGGCCAGGCCGACGTACTTCAGGCCCTCGGCGGAGCCGTTGAGGAGGGTCAGCCGGCCGATGCCGTCGGCGTCCCGGTGGTTCAGGACCACGTCGGCGTACCCGTCGCGGTTGAAGTCGCCGGTGGTGGACGCCAGGTGGGAGATGGTGCCGGACGCCGCCTGCAGGGTGCCCTTGCGCACGCCGCGGTCGGCGCCGTCGAACGTCCACCAGCCGGCCGGTCCCGTCAGGGACGCGGTGAAGACGTCGGCGTGGCCGTCGCTGTCGAAGTCGCCCACGGCGACCGTCGAGCCGAACCGGGCCCCGTTCACACGGTCCGCGGCGGCGGCCTCCAGCCAGTGGCTCCTGTCGAAGGCGGGACCGTAGATGATCGTCGCCCCGCCGGAGTCGGTGTGGCCCGCCGAGTCGTCCTCGCCCGGGATGCCGACCACCAGGTCCGCGTGGCCGTCGCCGTCGACGTCGCCGTACGCGGTGGCCGCGCCGAAGTTGTCGCCCGCCTCGGCACCGCCCGCGACACCCGGGCTGGACTGGGAGAGGGTGATCCTGGCCTCGGCGACCGGGCCGTCCACACCACCGGGCACCACGGTGACGGTGCCCGCGCCCGACGCGGTGCCGACCGCGGCCCGGTGGGTGCCGGCCACCATGTCGGCCATGCCGTCGCGGTTGAAGTCGGCGGTCGGGGCGGCGGAGCTCGCGGCCGGGCTCGCGGCGAAGCGCCGGATCTCCGGCAGCTTGGCGTACAGGGACCGGCCGGGGCACTCGGTGGCGAAGCCGTCGCGGTGGCCGGAGACGGTGTTGAGCGTCGCCTGCTCGCCCTCCCTCCACACGCCGGTGTCGCCCGCGGCGGTGAGCGTCACCTTGCCGGTGGGGTTCACGCCGTACTGGCCGAGCTTCCAGGCGGTCACGCGTGAGACGGCGTTCAGGGCGGTCCGGGCGGGCACGCCGTCGGTGGCGAAGTTGCCGATCACCGCGATGCCGGTGGAGTCGCCGTTGAAGCCGTAGGTGTGGGCGCCGCGCACCGGCAGGTCGACGCCGCCGCCGCGGCCCTCGAAGACCGTGCCGCACTTGTCGACGAGGAAGTTGTAGCCGAGGTCGTTCCAGCCGTTGCTCTCGACGTGGTACGCCATGATCGCCCGGACGATCGCGGGCGACTGCGAGCAGCCGTAGTTGTTGGCGTCCGTGGTGTGGTGGACGAAGGCCGCCTTGATCCCCTCCAGGTACTCAGGGGGGTCCTCGACCAGGGACTCGTCGGCTCCCCAGGTGGCGCGGGAGACGATCGGCGGCCGGGTGACGGTCGACTCGGGCGCGGTCGGCACGGTCGGCGTCGGGGACGGGCTCGGCGTCGCGCTCCCGGTGGGCGTGGGAGAGCCGCCGGGGTCGGTGGTGGGCGTGCCGGAGGGCTCGGTCGACGGCGTCGGGGACGTGGACTCCGCCGGGGACGCCGAGGGGGTGCCCGTGGGGTCGTTCGCGACGTGGACGGCGGGTTCCATGTCCGTGCCGCGGGCCGCGCCGGCGGGGTTGGCGGCGTTGGCGTTCCTCGCCTCGCGCTCCGTCACACCCGGGTCGACCAGGTCCAGCCGCATCCCGTGGGGGAGGCCGGCGGTCGTCCGCCCGTCGTCCGAGACGACGCGGGCCTCCACACCGTCCGAGGGTCCGACCCAGCGCGGTTCGGTCGCGCCGCGGGCCCGGGCCTCACGGCCCTCCTCGCCCTCGGGGGCGTGCAGGTCCAGGCCCAGCTCCTGCCAGGGGGACCACTCGCCGGTCTCGATGCTGCGGGTGCGGACCTCGGCCCGGCCGTCGAGCTCGGCGCCGGCCCGCGGCCAGGAGATGCCCAGCAGGGCGAACGGTCTGGTGTCGCGGCGGGCGACCTCCTCCCGGCCGTTGCCCTTGGCCTGGAGCTTCACGGAGTGGACCTTGACCGGTGACGCGGCCACGGACGGTCCGCGGTTCTCCGGCGGGTTCGCCACGGCCACGGTCACCACCCCGGCGCCGCCGACCACCATGGCGCCCAGGGTCAGCCAGACGCGCCCCCCCATACTCATCGTTCTTCGCGCACGTGCTCTTCGCGGACCCACGTGTCCCGCCCCTCGTCGTGTCGTCTGGATCGATGTCCGAAACCTGTCCGTCCCGTCCGAGCCGGGACTCTCCACACAGCGCGCGAGGAGACCGAAACGTCACAGCCACGGAAGAGAAAAGCCGGAAGGGGCGGAACGAGTCGGCAAGAGGGCCGGGAACAAGCGAAGACGGCCGGGGTCGCCACCCCCCACAGGAGAGACCCCGGCCGTCATCGAATACGAGCCACCGCGCCGAGCGGGGCCCGTTACTCAGCTCAGCGTCGGAGGACGCGAATGTGTTACTCGCCTCCGCCGCGCCCCTCCGCACGGAACCTTCGCGTCCTCTCCCCGGAGTCTCCCCGTGCCCACCCTCGTGCTTCTCTTCTCCGTAACTACCGAACCGTCCGCATGGACGGGAGAGCACACTAGGTCGTAGCGTGCTGCTTCGCATCGACGCAGATCGAAGCATCATGGCGAGACCGCGCTCGGCCAGGAGCGCGGCCGGGCGCTACATCGCGAAGTGGGGCAGGACAAGGCGTGCAGGGGGAAGACGCGGAACTCACCGCAGCGGTGCGAGCGGCGCGGGAGGGGGACGAATGCGCCTTCCGCACCGTCTACCGCGCCGTACACCCCCGTCTGTTGGGATACGTGCGGACACTGGTCCCGGAGGCCGACGCCGAGGACGTCGCCTCCGAGGCGTGGTTGCAGATCGCCCGTGACCTGGACCGCTTCGAGGGCGACGCCGACCGCTTCCGCGGCTGGGCGGCGCGGATCGCCCGCAACCGCGCGCTGGACCACATCCGGGCCCGAGGTCGGCGGCCCGCCACCGGCTCCGCCGACGACGAGGCGGAACTGGCCGTGCTGCCCGCCGGCTCCGACACCGTCGACGAGGCGTTGGAGTCGATCGGCACCGGACACACCATGGCCCTGATCTCCCGGCTGCCGCGCGACCAGGCCGAGGCGGTCGTGCTGCGGGTGGTGGTCGGGCTCGACGCCAAGGGGGCCGCGAAGGTGCTGGGCAAGCGGCCGGGCGCGGTGCGGACCGCCGCGCACCGGGGACTGCGCAGGCTCGCGGAACTGCTCGACGGCGAGGAAGGAGCGGGCGACGGGGTGCCCGCGCCGTGTGTGGGCGCGGCCCGCGGTGTGACGGAAAAGGTCAGAAGAGCGCTGAGGGAAACGTGAGGGCCGACGACCGGTACGACTGGCTGGACGAGGAAGCCGCTGAGCGTCTGCTGAGCGGTCGTCCGGACCACGGCCCGTCCGCGCGGCACGACGCGCGCGCGGTGGCCCTGGCGAAGGCCCTCGACGAACTCGCCGCCGTCCCCACGACCGCTGCCGCCACAGCCGGTCGCACGTCGGCGTCCGGCGCACGGGACGACGGAGGCGAGCTGCCCGGGGAGGCCGCCGCGCTGGCGGCCTTCCGGGCGGCGCGCGCCGGGACGGCGGACCGGGCCGGGAAGCGGCGCGTCCGCCGGAGACTGTGGGCGAGCCGGTACGGCCGCCCCCTGCGGACGGGACTGGCGGTGGGGCTCGCCGGCTGTGTGGTGGGCGGTGTCGCCGTCGCGGCGGGCAGCGGTGTGCTGCCGAGGTTCGAGCGGGGCGGCGATTCCTCCGCCTCGGTGGCCGGCGTGTCGGCCGTGCCGGGGGAATCGGGGGAACCGGGGCAAGAGGACTCCGATCGGCGCGCCGTCGACGGCGACGGCACCCTGTCCGACGGGAGCTCCCGTCAGGGCGGCCCGGAAGACGGCGGAACGCACGGCGCCCAAGGCGGAACGGGCGAGGGGGACTCCGCCGACGCGGGCTCCGAAGCCCGCCCCGACGACCGTGCCGCGGACGACCGGCCCCCCTCGGCGAGACCGTCGGAAGGGACCGGGAACGAGGCCGAGGCGCCCGCCACCGGGGAATCCGGCAGGACGGTGTGGGCCGCGTCGCTGTGCGGCAAACGCGAGAACGGCGAACTCGACAAGGCCGGCCGCGCGAAGCTGGAGCGCGTGGCGGGCGGCCCCAACAAGGTCGAGGAGTTCTGCCGCCGCCACGACGGCACGGCCGGCGGCGGTTCGTCCAACGGCGGCGGTTCCTCCAACGGCGGCGGCTCGTCCAACGGCGGCACCGCGGGTCCGGGAGGAGCGACCGACCGCCCGGGGATCGGCGAGAGCGGTGACACGCTTCCCGAGAAGGGCGAGGGCGGTGACACGCTTCCCGAGGAGGAGCCCTTCCCCGCCGCTGTCGAACCGGACGGCCCGAGCGGCTCGGAACGTCCCGACATCCCCGTCACCCCGTCCCCGACGTCCCTCACGCCGGCCGGTTTCTGACGCTCCCGAACCGCCCGAGCCCCGATTCGAGGGGGCGCGCACGGCAGGTGTGACACTTTTCGAGCCACTGACGCAGTACAGAACGAGCCGACTGGTCATCGGCGAGCGCGCCACCCGAGGTTCCCCCCGTACCTGCGGGATGCGCGTAGGCGCGGGTGGGGCACGTTCCCCCGGCCCCGCCCGCGCCCTTCTCCTCGCGTCCTCCTCGCGTCCCGCTTCCGGGACGGTCAGTAGACGATCACCTTCTCGCCCACCCTCACCTCGTCGAAGAGGGCGGAGATCTTCGCCTTGTCCCGCACGTTGACGCAGCCGTGCGAGGCGCCGTTGTAGCCGTTGGCGGCGAAGTCGGCGGAGTAGTGCACCGCCTGGCCACCGCTGAAGAACAGCGCGTACGGCATCGGGGTGTCGTAGAGCGTCGAGTGGTGGTGCCGGCTCTTGAAGGTGATCCCGAACTCGCCCTCACGGGTCGGGGTCAGCTCCGAACCGAAGCGCACGTCCATGGCCGAGACGACCTTCCCGTCGATCATCCAGGCCAGCGTCCGGCTCTCCTTGCTGACGCAGAGCACCCGGCCCGTCAGGCAGCGCGGGTCCGGGTCGGCCAACGGCCGGGTGGTCGGCGGGTACAGCTCCTGCCGCGTGGGCGGCCTCGTCCGAGCCGTCAACGCGTCCCAGGTGGCCTGCGTGACCCGACCGTCGGCCGGCAGGCCCTGCCGCTTCTGGAAGGCCGACACGGACGCGGTGGTGACCGACCCGTAGTAGCCGGTCGGGTTGAGGTCGAAGTGCCCCGCCTGACGCAGCCGCGCCTGGAGCTCCCGGACCTGCTTCCCCTCCGCGCCCTCCCGCAGGAGGGGCGGGGGCGGCGCGGGCGTCGTGGGCGTCGTGGGCGTCGCCGAAGGCTCGGCCTCCTCCGTCGCCTCCGCGCTCGCCGACGCCGACGGGGTCGGGGTGGGCGTCGGTGTCGGCGTCGGCGAGGCGGCGGCCGTGGTGTCGGCCGTGGACGGCTCCGCCGCCGGCGACGTCACCGCCGCCGGTCGACGCGACTCCGCCCCGGCCGGCTGCACCGCGCAGCCCGCCCCCAACAGCGCGACGGTCGCCGCGGCACACGCCGCGCGGACACCGGCCCTCGTGGACCCGTATGACATGAAACCCCCCGGGATGTCGGAGAAACCGCTCCCACCTGATCCGCGTCGAGATGTGGATTCCCGACCGCAACCCTGCCCGAACCACGAGCGGCACGGGAGAGGACGGCGCGAATCGTTGCGCGAGTGTCGCATCCGGTTCCTTCGAAAGCCCCGTCATCTTGTGAGGAAGGTTTCTTGTGAGGAAGGTCCCAGACGGGGGACCTCCCCTCGCCCGCGCGCGGATCGCTACAGTCCGTGTCGGACAGGGCGACGAACCGAGAGGTATCGAACATGGCACGCGAGACTGGCAACGCTCGGCTCACGGAGAGCGGACTGCCGATCGAGCCGGTCTACGGACCCGACGCACTCCAGGGCTGGGATCCGGCCGAGAAGCTGGGCGAGCCGGGCGCCTACCCCTACACCCGGGGCGTCTACCCGACGATGTACACCGGCCGGCCGTGGACGATGCGGCAGTACGCCGGGTTCGGCACGGCGGTGGAGTCCAATGCCCGCTACCGGCAACTGATCGCCAACGGCACCATGGGCCTGTCGGTCGCCTTCGACCTGCCCACCCAGATGGGGCACGACTCCGACGCGCCGATCGCCCACGGCGAGGTCGGCAAGGTCGGCGTGGCGATCGACTCCATCGACGACATGCGGGTGCTGTTCGACGGCATCCCGCTGGGCGAGGTCTCCACCTCGATGACGATCAACGCGCCCGCCGCGGTCCTGCTGCTGCTCTACCAACTGGTCGCCGAGGAGCAGGGCGTGCCGGCGGCGAAGCTGACCGGCACCATCCAGAACGACGTGCTCAAGGAGTACATCGCCCGCGGCACCTACATCTTCCCGCCCAAGCCGTCCCTGCGGCTGATCGCGGACATCTTCAAGTACTGCAAGGCCGAGATCCCGCGCTGGAACACCATCTCCATCTCCGGCTACCACATGGCCGAGGCCGGGGCGACGCCCGCGCAGGAGATCGCCTTCACCCTCGCCGACGGCATCGAGTACGTGCGCACCGCGGTGGCGGCCGGGATGGACGTGGACGACTTCGCGCCCCGGCTGTCGTTCTTCTTCGTCGCCCGCACCACCATCCTGGAGGAGGTGGCCAAGTTCCGTGCCGCCCGCCGGATCTGGGCGCGGGTGATGCGGGAGGAGTTCGGCGCGAAGAACCCCAAGTCGATGATGCTGCGCTTCCACACCCAGACCGCCGGGGTGCAGCTCACCGCCCAGCAGCCGGAGGTCAACCTGGTGCGGGTGGCCATACAGGGTCTCGCGGCGGTGCTGGGCGGCACCCAGTCGCTGCACACCAACTCCTACGACGAGGCCATCGCGCTGCCCACCGACAAGTCCGCCCGGCTGGCGCTGCGCACCCAGCAGGTGCTGGCCTACGAGACGGACGTGACCGCCACCGTCGACCCCTTCGCCGGGTCGTACGTCATCGAGAAGATGACCGACGAGGTGGAGGAGGCGGCCCGGGAGCTGATGGCCAAGGTCGAGGAGCTGGGCGGCGCGGTGGCCGCCATCGAGCACGGCTACCAGAAGAGCGAGATCGAGCGGTCGGCGTACCGCATCGCGCAGGAGACCGACGCCGGGGAGCGGGTGGTGGTCGGCGTCAACCGGTTCCGGCTGGACGAGGAGGAGCCGTACGAGCCGCTGCGGGTGGACCCGGCGATCGAGGCGCAGCAGGCCGAGCGGCTGGCCCGGCTGCGGGCCGAGCGGGACGGACGGGCCGTGGAGGCGGCGCTGGCCGAGCTGCGCAAGGCGGCCGAGGGCAGCGACAACGTGCTCTACCCGATGCGGGAGGCGCTGCGGGCCCGGGCCACCGTCGGCGAGGTGTGCGACGCGCTGCGGGAGGTGTGGGGCACCCACGTCCCCGCCGACGCCTTCTGAGCCGCCGCGCCCGGCCCGCCGGGCGCCACGAACGCGAACGTCCCCCCGGCGACGGCCGGGGGGACGTTTGGGTGTGGGGTTCGGTGCGGGTTTCGATGTGGAAGGCGAGAGCGCCGGCTCAGAGCAGCCCGAGCCCGGTGACGATCACGGCGACCAGCACGGTGAGCGTCCAGCCGAGCGCCTGCTCGACCAGCTTCTCCCGGTCCTCGTCCGACGGCCCGCCGGTGCGGACCCAGGGTGCTGCGATCCTCGCCGCCATCGTGTGGCCCATGGTGGTGTCCTCGTCTCGCCTCATGGCACGCCCGTGCCGACGGTCTGCGGTCGCCGCGGCCGATCGCCGCGGCCCCTCCAGGATGCGGGGAGAGGCGCCGGCCAAACAGAGACGCGGATCACTCCCGGACCGGATGGCCCTCTCCGGGACGATCCCAACATGCCGCCCAACCAGGGCGGATGGGGCATCGACGAGCACGTCGGGCCGGCCGAGCTGTGATGAACGACACGCGCGGGCCGCCACCGGGAGGCCCCACTCGCCGCCGGCGGGCCTCCCGGGCCCCTCGACCCTCAGTGGTGCTTCCTCCGCCCCAGCGCGAGCGCGCGGCGGGCCGTGCGCCGCACGGTCGGGTTGCGGACGACGGGCGCCAGACCGGTCGGGAGCGCGCCGGGCAGGGCGAGGGAGGCCAGCCGGCGACGGGGGAAGTGACGCCGGACGCGCTCGGCGGGGTGGGCGGCCAGGAAGCGCTCGGCCTCGTCCCGCAGCCCGGGGTGGACCCGCGGCCACATGCAGAAGGCCAACGCCCGCACCAGCCCGGCGAGTTCCTCCCAGGCCTCCTCGGTCACCCCGTCGAGGACGGACCGGGCCCGGCCGCGGACCGCCGCCGGGTCCTCCAGATCCGGCAGCAGCGCGTCGGCGATCACCGTCGGGACGCGGTCGGCGTGCTCGTAGGGGGTCAGGTGGTCGAGGAGGACGTCCGTGCCGCAGCGGGCCACCGGCAGCCCCAGGACGGTGCCCGCGACCAGCAGCGTCTCCGGCGGGAAGCCGGTCACCAGCGCCGGACGCAGCAGCTCGCACAGCACCTCCGGCGGCGGTGTGCCCTCGGCGACGGACAGCTCCACGCCGAGTCCGTCCGCCCGCTCCAGGAGCGCCCGGACACGCCGCTCGGAGGCGGCCGGATGGGGGGCGAGGACGGCCGTGCGCAGCCCCAGCTCCCGCAGGGCGCGCAGCATCCGCTCCTGGAGCCGCTCCTCCCGGGCGGGCGGGAGCGCGCCCGGCGCGTCCGGGTCCTGCCCGACGAGCAGCGCGCACCCCTCGGGCACGGCCGGCCGCGGCAGTTCGCGCGCCGCCTCGGCCAGGACGGCCCGCAGCGCGTCGGCCGGCACGACCCGCTCCTCCGCCTCGAACTCCGTCAGCAGCAGCGGACGCAGCCCGGGCAGCGGGCCGAGGTGGAGCAGCCGCCGCACCCGGGTGCCCAGCAGCGGGTCGAGCTTGCCGGGGGTGGGGCCGTACGCCGCCGCCCCGGTGACGCACACGTCCAGCGGGGCGTCGGGGAAGATCCGGGCGAGGGCCTGTGCCGGGGCGGTGTCGACGCCCTCCACGACGAGCTCCACCTCCGCGTTCCCCAGCCCCCACAGCGACCGCAACTGCCGCTCCCACAGGGGCGCGTCGTCGGCGCGCGGCACCCAGGAGCCGGGGTGGAGGGGGCGGATCACGTCGTTCCAGGACAGCACCCGGTCGAAGCGGCGCCGCAGCGGGGCGAAGCCGGGCAGGGCGTCCGGGGCGGGGGTGGTCTCGGGGACGGCGGCGTCGCCCGCGACCAGCAGCAGCCGCTCCCCGCCCGCCCCCGACAGGTCGGCGTCCAGCGCCGCGGCCTGCAGGGCGGCGCCCAACGGGGTGCCGGCGACCAGGAGTCGGACGCGGGAGGAGGCGGTCATCGGACGCCCCCCGCACCGGCCTCGGACGCGGTCCGCGCGCGGACCGCGGGGGAGAGGACGGGGCGGCGGCGCAACCGCCTCAACCGGGCGGCGCGTTCGAGGTCCATGGAGTCCAGGGCCTGCCTCACCAGGTCGTCGGGGAGCCGCCGCAGGGCGGCCGCACAGCGGGCGCGCACCGTGCGGGCCATGTGCGCATCGAAGCGGTCGCTCGTCAGGTGGTGGTGGACGACCGCGCAGTAGGTGCGGACGGCCTTGGGCAGCAGCGCCGCCGCGTCCCGGTCGCGGGAGGTCTCCTCGACCAGCCGGTCGTAGGCGGGGATGAAGTCGAGCTGCCGCTCGTCGCCGATCCGGGTGAGGGAGCCGGCGACCCCGCGCCGGTAGAAGACGCCCGTCAGCCCGACCACGGCGAAGGACGCCGCCTCGCGGTGCAGCCGCCAGATCCACGGCCGGTCCTCGGCGGTGCGCAACTCCTCGTCGAAGCGGAGGACGCCGCGCTCCAGCAGCCGCCGGTGGTAGACGCCGGCCCAGGCGTAGGCGTAGTCGACAGAGGTGGTGCGGTGCGCGGGGAGGATCGCGGCGCGGGGGTCGTCCACGGTGCCGCGGCGGCCGTGCGGGGCGCGCACCACGGTGCGCCTGCGCCCGACGCACCGCACGTGGTCGGTGCGGAGGAAGTCGCAGTCCAGCGCCTCGGCGGCGGCCAGCAGTTCGCGGAAGTGGTCGGGGGCCGTCCAGTCGTCGCCGTCGAGGAAGGCGAGGTGCCTCCCGCGCGCGGCGTCCAGCCCGGTGTTGCGCGCGGCGGCCACGCCCCGGCGCCGCTCGTGCCGCACCAGCACCGCGCCGGGAATCTCCTTTTCGGCACGGTCCAGGAGATCCGAGGTGCCGTCCGTCGAACCGTCGTCGACCAGAATGAATTCGACGTCCCTTTTTCCGGATACCCCGGATTTCCTCGTACTGCCGAGAAGCTCCGCGTTCAGACGCAGACTGCGGAGGGTGTCGGGGGCGTAGGGCCGAACGTCGTGGAACGGCACGATGACGGAGAGCTTGACCACTCCGGTGAGGTTAGGGACCCGAGCGGCATACCCGCCGACCAGTGGCGTAAGTACGGGTGAACGCGCCATGGCGGAATGGTGAACCCCGTTTTCCGGAAGCCGGGTTGGCCGTCCGTCGGTGTGCTGTTAACCGTCTGTTGCATGTGCGTTGGGCGGAGAATCGGAATTCCTTCCTAGCGTCTGCGACGTGCCATCACCCACCACTTCGCATTCACCGGAAGCGTCGACGCGCATCGCCGTGCTCGCCGATTCCGACACGCGCTGGAAATGGGGTGCGCTCACCGCGCACCGCATCGTTCCCGGCGCGCCCGTCGACGGGCTGCTGCTGCGCGGTCGGGCCACCCCGACCGCCCGCCAGCTCGACGAGGTCGGCGTGCGCGCGGCCTCGCTGCGCGAGGTGACGGCCGCGGAGTTCCTCGGCTCCGTCGACCGGGACGCGTACGACGTGGTGGTCCTCGCCTGCGTCGGCGGCACCGTCCAGGCGATGCTGCACGGGCTCGCGCACCACCTCAACGGGCGGGAGCGCCGCCCGGTCACCGTCACCGGCTACGTCGGCGTCGTCTACGAGAAGCTCGCCGACGGACTGCTGCTGCGGCACGGAGCCGACGTCGTGCTGGCCAACTCCGCCCACGACGCGGAGCGTTTCCGCGCGGTCTACGAGGGCGTGGGCGCGGACGCCGACAGCGTCGTGGAGTGCGCGCTGCCCTTCCTGGGAGGCGCGCCGTACGAGGCGTCGACGGAGCGGCCCCACACCGTCGTCTTCGCCGTCCAGCCGTCCGTGCCCGCGAGCCGCGCCGACCGCGAGTACCTGCTGCGCCGCGCCGCCGAACACGCCCGTCGGCACCCGGACCGCGAGGTGCTGATCAAGCTGCGCAGCAAGCCGGGCGAGCACACCACGCACATCGAGGAGCAGCCGTACCAGAAGCTCGCGGCGCGGCTCCCCGGCGGACTGCCGGCCAACTGCCGCCTGGTCTACGGGCACATGGGCGAGGTGCTGGACCGCACCGACCTGCTGGTCACCGTCAGCTCCACCGCCGCCCTGGAGGCCCTGCACCGCGGCATTCCCACCGCGATCCTCACCGACCTCGGCGTCCGCGAGGCGCTGGGCAACCACCACTTCCTGGGCTCGGGCTGCCTCGCCTCCTGGGACCAGCTCGACGAGGGCCTGCTGCCCCGACCCGACGCCGCCTGGACGGCCCGGCAGGGCGTCGTGGCCGACGGCCCCTACGAGGCGGCCTTCGACGCGGCCCGCGAGCGGGTCGCCGCCCTCGTCGCCCGCGCGACGCTGCCGCCGATCACCCCGTACTACACGCTCACCACCGCCCCCGGTTACCTCCCCGGCGTCCTCGCCCGTCACGGGCTCGACGCCTCCGGGGCGCCCCGGCCCACGGCGGCGGCAGGCAAGCCCGCCTCCGGCCTGCGCCGGGCCGTCCGCGCGGCCGTGCGGGACGCGGCACGCGGCGCGTACCGCCACGGCGTCCAGCGCGTGGCGCCGGTCATCCGCCGGATGGGGGAGCTGTGAGCGCCGCACTTCCCGACGCCGCACCCCGCGACGCCGCACTTCCCGACACCGCGTCTCTCGACGCCTCAGCCCGGCAAGGAGCCGCCGCAGTGCCCCCCAACGCCCCCGTCGTCCTCGCCGTGATCCCCGCCCGTGGCGGCTCCAAGGGGGTGCCCGCGAAGAACCTCGCCACCGTCGGCGGCGTTCCGCTGGTCGTCCGCGCGGCGCGGGAGTGCCTGGCGGCCCGCGGCGTGACGCACGTGGTGGTCTCCACCGACGACGCGGCCATCGCCGAGGCCGCCCGCGGCACGGGCGCCGAGGTCGTCGAGCGGCCCGCCGACATCGCGGGCGACACCGCCACCAGCGAGGCCGCCGTCCTGCACGCCATGGACGTCCACGCCGAGCGGCACGGCCGGGAGGCCGACGTGGTGCTGCTGGTGCAGTGCACCAGCCCCTTCCTCACCCGCGAGGACGTCGAGGGGGTGACCGCCGCGGTGGCCTTCGGCGGAGCCGACAGCGCGCTGACCGTCGCCCCCTTCCACGGTTTCGTCTGGCGCGACGGTGACGGAGGCGACGGGGAGGGCGGCGGGAAGGGGACCGGCGGACACGGCGTCAACCACGACAAGGCGTTCCGCCCGCGCCGCCAGGACCGGCCGCAGGACCTGCTGGAGACCGGCGCCGCGTACGCGATGCGCGCCGCCGGCTTCCGCGAGGCCGAGCACCGCTTCTTCGGCCGCACCGAGCTGGTGCGCACCGATCCGGCGCGCGTGCTGGAGGTCGACGACCCGCACGACCTCGCCCGCGCCCGCGCGCTCGCCCCGCTGCTCGACGGAGAGCGGCCCGGCGCGCTGCCGACCCGCGACGACGTCGACGCGGTCGTACTCGACTTCGACGGCACCCAGACCGACGACCGGGTGTACGTCGACTCCGACGGACGGGAGACGGTCGCGGTCCACCGCGGCGACGGGCTGGGCATCGCCGCCCTGCGCCGCGCGGGCCTGCCGCTGCTGATCCTGTCCACGGAACAGAACCCGGTGGTCGCCGCACGCGCCCGCAAACTGCGGATTCCCGTGCTGCACGGCGTCGACCGGAAGGACCTCGCCCTCAAGCAGTGGTGCGAGGAGCAGGGCATCGCGCCGGAGCGCGTGCTCTACGTCGGAAACGACGTCAACGACCTGCCGTGCTTCGGCCTGGTCGGCTGGCCCGTCGCGGTGGCCAGTGCCCACGACGTCGTGCGCGGCGCGGCCCGCGCGGTCACCTCCGTCCCCGGAGGGGCCGGCGCGATCCGCGAGATCGCCTCGTGGATCCTCGGAAAGGAACTGTCTTGACCATGACCAGCCCCCGCCTCCGTACCCTCGGCAGCAAGATCGTGGGCCCGGGCCGTCCGGTCTACGTCACCGGCGAGATCGGCATCAACCACAACGGCGATCTGGAGAACGCCTTCGCGCTGATCGACGCCGCCGCCGACGCCGGCTGCGACGCCGTGAAGTTCCAGAAGCGCACCCCGGAGATCTGCACTCCGCGCGACCAGTGGGACATCGAGCGCGACACCCCCTGGGGCCGGATGACGTACATCGAGTACCGCCACCGCGTCGAGTTCGACGAGGAGGGCTACCGGGCCATCGACGCCTACTGCAAGAAGAAGGGCATCGACTGGTTCGCCTCCCCGTGGGACGTGGAGGCCGTCGAGTTCCTGGAGAAGTTCGACGTGCCCGCCCACAAGGTGGCCTCCGCCTCCCTGACCGACGACGAGCTGCTGCGCGCCCTGCGCGCCACCGGCCGCACCGTCATCCTGTCCACGGGCATGTCCACCCCGAAGCAGATCCGGCACGCGGTGGAGGTGCTGGGCAGCGAGAACATCGTCCTCTGCCACGCCACCAGCACCTACCCGGCCAAGGCCGAGGAGCTCAACCTGCGGATGATCCACACCCTGCAGGCCGAGTACCCGAACGTGCCGATCGGCTACTCCGGCCACGAGACCGGTCTGCAGACCACCCTCGCGGCCGTCGCCCTGGGCGCCGCCTTCGTCGAGCGCCACATCACCCTGGACCGCGCGATGTGGGGCTCGGACCAGGCCGCCTCCGTCGAGCCGCAGGGCCTGCAGCGTCTGGTGCGCGACATCCGCATCATCGAGGAGTCGCTCGGCGACGGCGTGAAGAAGGTCTACGAGAGCGAGCTGGCTCCCATGAAGAAGCTGCGCCGGGTCAAGGGCGTCGTGGCCGAGGCCGAGGAGGCCGTCGACCGCGAGCCCGCGACGGTCTGACGGGCCGGCCACGGTGAGCACAGGGGGAGTGGTTCCCGCGCAGCCGGACCGGGGGACGGGCGCGGAGGCGGCGCGGCGGGGGGCGCGTCGCCTCCGCGCCCCCCGCCCCACGGGCCGCCCCACGGGCACCCTCGCCTTCGTCGAGAGCCCGGTACAGCTCCTCAACGTCCTGGAGTGGGCCCACACCGGCCACCGGGACGGCGGGGAGAAACGGTCCGGCGACCTCACCGTGGCCGTCCTGCCGCCGCGGGACCCGATGACGCGGGGCCAGTTGCGGCGGATGGCCCGGTTGGCGCACGAGGAGGGCGTCACGGTCCGCTGGGAGGAGGCCCGAGGCGGTGCCGGAGCGCCGCTGCGGACGGTCTCCGCGCTCCTGGGACCGCTGCGCCGCGCGTCGCGGATCGTGGTGGGGGACCCGTTCTCGCGGTACGTGCAGCTCCTGCTCGCCCTCGCCCGGACCGAGCGGGGCGGCGGGGCCGACGGGACCGGCGGAGCCGATGACCGGGGCGTCGTGGTCGTCGACGACGGGACGGCGACCATGGAGTTCGTCGCGCAGCTCGCGCGCGGCGAGCGCCTGGTGCGGTGGCACCGCAAGGGCGCCGGGGGAGCGCGCGCGGCGCTCTTCGCGCCCGTCTCCGCTTCGGCCCGCCGACGGATGACCCCGTCCGAGGGCCGGCGGGTGGAGGTGTTCAGCTCGATGCCGGTCGAGCCGCCCGAGCACGTGACCGTCACCCGCAACGACTTCTCCTGGACCCGGGCCCGCTTCGGGCCGCCCACGGTCACCGGCGGCGCCGACCTGGTCGGCACCTCGCTGGTCGAGACCGGTGTGGTGGACCCGGAGCGCTACCTGGAGGCCGTCGCCTCCCTGGCCCGCGCCCACGGCGCTCTCCGCTACTTCGCCCACCGCCGGGAGAGCGCCGAGAAGCTGCACCGGGTCGCGGACCGGACGGGCCTGGAGATCGTCCGGCCGGACCTTCCCCTGGAGCTGGTCGCCCGCCGCGGCCCCATCGGACGCACGATCCTGAGCTTCCCGTCCACCGTCGTGCACACCCTGCCCCTGGCGCTGGCGGGCACCGGGGTGACGGTGGCGGTCTGCGACGTGGACCCGGCCTGGCTCACCGCGAACGCCTCACCGCGTGCCCAGGGCTTCCTCTCCGGGGTCACCGGCACCGCGCGGGACGTCCGCAGGCTCACCCCGTCCCCGCCGGTGTCACCCGGGTCGTCCACGTCATGACCCGCTCGTGACCACATCGTGAAACGAGCAAAAACGGAGGGCATACCCATCCACACCAGGCGGTATGCGGTCGCCGGCCGGTTTTTCCGTCCCCTTGGAGGCTGAACTTTGCCCGTTCCCTCTGCGGAGGGCCGTCACCTGGGCTTACCCTCGACAAGGTGAGCCAGTTGTTGTCGTCAGAGTCCAGCATCCGGACCACCGCTGAGACGCCCTTGCCCGGCGTCCTGCCAGCGGCCCTCCGTACCGAGCTCATCGCCTTCCGCCGGGACCTCCACATGCACCCCGAGCTGGGGCACCAGGAGTTCCGGACCACCGCCGCCCTCAAGGCGCGGTTGGAGAAGGCCGGGCTGCGCCCGCGCGTACTCCCGGGCGGCACGGGGCTGACCTGCGACATCCACCCCGGCAACGCGGTCGCGGGGGACGGCGTCCGCCCGATGCTGGCCCTGCGCGCCGACATCGACGCGCTCCCCATCCCGGACACCAAGACGGTGCCCTACCGCTCCACCGTCCCGGACCGGGCCCACGCCTGCGGCCACGACGTGCACACCACGACCGTGCTCGGCGCCGGCCTCGTCCTGGCCGACCTGGCCCGCCGGAACCTGCTGCCCCACTCGGTGCGGCTGCTGTTCCAGCCCGCCGAGGAGGTGCTGCCGGGCGGCGCCACCGACGCCATCGAGGCCGGGGTGCTGGAGGGCGTGGGACGGATCGTCGCCGTGCACTGCGACCCCAAGGTCGAGGCCGGCCGGATCGGTCTGCGCGCCGGCCCCATCACCTCCGCCTGCGACCGCCTGGAGGTCGCCCTCGACGGCCCCGGCGGCCACACCGCGCGCCCCCACCTCACCACCGACCTGGTCACCGCGGCGGCCAAGCTCGCCACCGAGGTCCCGGCGCTGCTCTCCCGCCGCGTCGACACCCGGGCCGGGCTCGCCCTGACCTGGGGACGGCTGGAGGTGGGCCACGCCCCCAACGTCATCCCGCAGCACGCCGAGCTGTCCGGCACCCTCCGCTGTCTGGACCTGCAGGCCTGGCGGGTCGCGCCCGACCTGGTGCACGCCGCGATCGACGAGGTCGCCACGCTCCACCGGGCCAAGTTCGAGATCAACTACATCCGGGGCGTCCCCCCGGTCGTCAACGAGCGGAGCACCGCCGAGCTGCTGCGCGACGCCATGGTCGCGCGGTGCGGCGCGGAGTCGGTCGAGGACACCGAGCAGAGCCTGGGCGGCGAGGACTTCTCCTGGTACCTGGAGCACGTCCCCGGCGCGATGGCCCGCCTCGGGGTGCGCCCACCGGGCGACCGCACCCCGCGCGACCTCCACCAGGGCGACTTCGACGTCGACGAGAGCGCGATCACCGCGGGCGTCGAGCTGTTCACCGCCGCGGCCCTGCTGGACGCGGAACGCGAGTGACCCCTGGGCGGCCGGTGGGCCGGTCCGCACGGACCGGCCCACCGGCCGCCCACGGTGTCCGACGCCGGGCGGCGCGCGCGTCCTTTCGTCCGCTTCCCGTCCGCCGGCTCCGTCAGCGCCCCTCGCGCCGGCCGTAGCGCCGCTCGAACCGCTCGACGCGGCCGGCGGTGTCCACCAGGCGGGCCTTGCCGGTGTAGAAGGGGTGGCTGGCGGAGGAGATCTCGACGTCGACGACGGGGTAGGTGTTGCCGTCCTCCCACTCGATGGTCCTGTCGCTGGTCATCGTGGACCGGGTGAGGAAGGCGAAGCCGGCGGCCCGATCACGGAAGACGACGGGCCGGTACGGCGGGTGGATTCCGGGCTTCACGGCGGTCTCCTCTCCGGCACTGCCTGTCTGGCACTGGCCGTATATCCGATACTTCCGCTTCATCCCCCTCAAGGGAAGTGCCGGCGCTCCCCGTCCGCCCGGCGTTTCCCGGTGGCCTCCGGCGTTCCCCGGTGACACATGTCACCCCGTCAAGCGGTCCGGAGGCCGTCCGACGAGGTGGCGGGCGGGGTGACGGGTGGGGTGACGGACGGGGACGGAAGGGCGAGCGCGCAGGTGGCGGGCCGCTCGTCGGAGCCCTGGCGGCAGGGTGTAAAAGAGTGGGGACGCACCGTGTCGACACCGAACTGATAACAGCTTTTCAAGATGTCTTTTCCTGACATCTACGCGCGTTACGATGCGGCGGAAGCCAGCGCCAACGGAGGCGCTTCGAGCGAAGGGAAGTCCCTCTTGCGCCGGGTAAGCAAGCTCGTCGCCGCGGTCGGCACCGCCGCGGCCCTCGCCCTCAGCGCCACCGCGTGTGGCAGCACGTCCACGGAATCCTCCTCTTCTTCCTCGGGCTCCTCGAAGGAGGGCAAGGGCATAGCCCTCGCCTACGACGTCGGCGGCCGTGGCGACCAGTCGTTCAACGACGCCGCCTACGCCGGCTTCGAGAAGGCCCGGAAGGACTTCGGTATCGGCGGCGAGGACGTCGAGCCCTCCGACGGCGAGTCGGACGCCGACAAGGTCCAGCGCCTCACCGACCTGGCCCGGCAGGGCTACAACCCGGTGATCGGGGTGGGCTTCGCCTACGCGCCGGCGGTCAAGGAGGCCGCCGAGAAGTTCCCCAAGACCACCTTCGGCCTGATCGACGACGAGACGGTCAAGGGCGAGAACATCGCCAACCTGGTCTTCAGTGAGGAGCAGGGCTCCTACCTGGCGGGCGTGGCGGCGGCCAAGGCCACCAAGAGCAAGGTCGTGGGCTTCGTCGGCGGTGTCGAGGTCCCGCTGATCAAGAAGTTCGAGGCGGGCTTCGTCCAAGGCGTCAAGGACACCGACCCCTCCGTCAAGGTCAGGACCCAGTACCTGACCCAGCCGCCGGACATGGGTGGCTTCTCCAAGCCCGACCTGGGCAAGGAGGCCGCGCGCGGCCAGCTCGACTCGGACGCCGACGTGCTCTACCACGCCGCCGGTCTCGCCGGCCAGGGCGTCATCGAGGCGGTCGCGGCCAAGGACAAGTGGGTCATCGGCGTCGACTCCGACCAGTACAAGCAGAAGACGCTGGACAAGTACAAGGACAGCATCCTGACCTCCATGACCAAGGACGTCTCCGGCGCGGTCTACAACCTGGTCAAGTCGGTCCACGAGGGCGAGCCGAAGACGGGCGTGGTCCGCTTCGACCTGAAGACCGACGGCGTGGGCCTGTCCGACTCCAACCCGGCCTTCGCCGAGATGACCGAGATCCAGGACGCCGTGAAGAAGGCTCGCGAGGGCATCGTGAACGGCGACATCAAGGTCAAGACCACTCCCTGACCCGGTTCTTCGGATCCCATCCGATCCGGCGGGATCGACGCGGCCCGGACCTTCCGCGGGACGCCCCTCTTCCCCTGGGCGTCCCACGGAAGGCCGGCCGCCCGATCGACCCCAGGGCCCGGCGGCGAGGACCTCACAAGGGTCCCGCCGCCCGGGCCCGCCTTGCAGAGCGGGCTCTACGCGCGTAGTGAACCGCTGACGCGATAGCGTCGCCTTCGCCCCCACGGCCCGGCGGCACCGAACGGCCCGCCCCGGCCGTCCCGCACCGCCGGAACCCTCCTACGAGCCACTCCTTAGCCCCGAGGAGAGTGCACCATCAACGCGTCCAGCCCTCCCGCCGTCGAACTGGCCGGGATCACCAAACGCTTTCCCGGTGTCGTGGCCAACCACGACATCCACCTGTCCGTCCGCAAGGGCACCGTCCACGCCATCGTCGGCGAGAACGGTGCGGGCAAATCGACCCTGATGAAGATCCTCTACGGCATGCAGAAGCCGGACGAGGGCACCATCACCGTCGACGGACAGGAGGTGAGCTTCTCCGATCCCGGCGACGCCATCGACCGGGGCATCGGCATGGTCCACCAGCACTTCATGCTGGCGGACAACCTCACCGTCCTGGAGAACACCGTCCTCGGCAGCGAGAAGCTGTACGGGATCGGCGCACGGGCCCGCACCAGGATCAAGGAGATATCCGACGCCTACGGCCTCGGCATCCGCCCCGACGCCCGTGTGGAGGACCTCGGCGTCGCCGACCGCCAGCGCGTGGAGATCCTCAAGGTCCTCTACCGCGGCGCCCGCACCCTCATCCTCGACGAGCCGACCGCCGTGCTCGTTCCGCAGGAGGTGGACGCGCTCTTCGACAACCTCCGCGAGCTGAAGGCCGAGGGCCTGACCGTCATCTTCATCTCCCACAAGCTGGGAGAGGTCCTCTCGGTCGCCGACGACATCACCGTCATACGCCGCGGCACCACCGTCGCCTCCGTGAACCCGGCCGACGTCACCGCCAAGCAGCTCGCCGAGCTGATGGTCGGCGCCGAACTGCCCTCGCCGGAGACCCGCGAGTCCACCGTCACCGACACCCCGATGCTGGAGGTGAAGGGGCTCACCCTCACCGAGAACGACCCGGTGGACGGCGCCCGCACCGTCCTGGACGACATCACCTTCACCATCCGCAAGGGCGAGGTGCTGGGCCTGGCCGGCGTCGAGGGCAACGGGCAGACCGAGCTGATCGACGCCCTGATCGGCACCCGCCGCCCCGACGGCGGCACCGTCACCCTGGGCGGCGAGGACATCACCGCCTGGCCCACCCGCAAGCGCCGCGAGGGCGGCGTCGGCTACATCCCCGAGGACCGCCACCGGCACGGGCTGCTGCTGGAGGCCCCCCTGTGGGAGAACCGCATCCTCGGCCACGTCACCGAGGCCCCCAACAGCAAGGGCGTCTGGCTCGACATCAAGTCCGCGCGGAGCGACACCGAGCGGATCGTCACCGAGTACGACGTCCGCACCCCCGGCATCGACGTCACCGCGGGCTCCCTCTCCGGCGGCAACCAGCAGAAGCTGATCGTGGGCCGCGAGATGAGCCACAACCCCAGGTTCCTGATCGCCGCCCACCCCACCCGTGGCGTCGACGTCGGCGCGCAGGCCCAGATCTGGGACCAGATCCGCGCCGCCCGCCGGGAGGGCCTGGCCGTCCTGCTGATCTCCGCGGACCTGGACGAGCTGATCGGCCTGTCCGACACCCTGCGCGTGATGTACCGCGGCCGACTGGTCGCCGACGCCGACCCCGCCACGATCACCCCTGAAGCCCTGGGATCCGCCATGACCGGCGCGGCCTCCGGCCACCTCGAGGACGAGGAGCCCGGTCCGGCGCGGGACGGGGGAGAGGACCGATGAAGAAGTTCGACAAAGACCGGCTGATCCTGGCCCTCGGCGGACCGGCGCTCGCCATCGTCGTCGCCGTGGCGCTGACCTCGGTGGTGCTGATCGCCTCCGGCCGCAGCCCCGTCGAGCCGTACGCGCTGATGGCCGAGTACGCGGCGCACTCGGACATCCAGGTGCTCATCGTCAACCAGGCGGCCACGTACTACCTGGCCGCGCTGGCGGTGGCCATCGGCTTCCGGATGAACCTGTTCAACATCGGGGTCGACGGCCAGTACCGGCTCGCCGCGATGGTCGCCGCGCTGGTCGGCGCCTCGGTCACCCTCCCCGGCCCGCTGCACATCCTGCTCATCCTCGTCGTCGCGATGCTGGTGGGCGCCTTCTGGGCGGGCATCGCGGGCATCCTCAAGACCACCCGCGGAGTGAGCGAGGTCGTCTCGACGATCATGCTCAACTCCATCGCCACCAGCGTGGTCGCCTACCTGATCCTGCCCGCCCAGTTCGGCGAGCAGCGCGGCAACAACCTCACCACCGGCGAGATCCCGGAGTCGGGCTGGTTCCCCGGCATCGAACTCGGCGCCGCCGGTGAGATCTACGGCTTCGTCGTGGTCGCCGCGCTCTGCGGCGTCCTGTACTGGCTGGTCCTGAACCGGACCCGGTTCGGCTTCGACCTGCGCGCCACCGGCGCCGGTGAGAGCGCCGCGATCGCCAGCGGTGTCGACGCCAAGCGGATGGTCCTCACCAGCATGCTGATCTCCGGCGCCGTCGCGGGCCTGGCCGGCATGCCCATCCTGCTCGGCGACGCCCACACCTACAGCCTCGACTTCCCGGCCGGCCTCGGCTTCACGGGCATCACCATCGCCCTCCTCGGCCGCAACCACCCGGTCGGCATCGCCCTCGGCGCCCTGCTCATCGCCTTCCTGGACAAGGCGTCGGCGACGCTCGACTACAACGGCTACGAGAAGGAGATCGCCATGATCATGCAGGGGATGATCGTGATGGCGGTCGTCATCAGCTACGAGGCCGTGCGCCGCTACGGCCTGCGTCGCCAGCAGCAGAAGGTCGGCGAGGAGCTCGCCGCCGCTGCCGCGGCGACGGACGGCACCGGTCCGGAGAACCGCAAGGAGGTGTCGGCGTGAGCACCACCCTCACCAAGCCGGCCGCGCAGCAGTCCAAGCCGACCGCACGCCGCCGCCTCACCCTCGCCGAGTGGATGCTGGTCGTCGCGGGCATCCTGCTGCTGGTCTCCGCCGTGCGGCTGATCACCGGCGCCCACGGCATCACCTCCGTCGGACAGACCTCCACCGCCCTGCGGCTGGCCGTCCCGATCGGACTCGCGGCCCTGGGCGGCCTGTGGGCCGAACGGGCCGGTGTGATCAACATCGGCCTGGAGGGCATGCTGATCCTGGGCACCTGGTTCGGCGCCTGGGCCGGTGTCCAGTGGGGCCCCTGGACGGGCGTGGTCGTGGGCATCCTCGGCGGCGCGCTGGGCGGCCTGCTGCACGCCATCGCCACCGTCACCTTCGGCGTCAACCACATCGTCTCCGGTGTGGCCATCAACATCCTCGCCGTCGGCGCCACCCGCTACCTGTCCAGCTTCACCTTCGCCGAGATGGAGGGCGGCACCAGCAAGCAGTCCCCGCCGATCGAGTCCATCACCCAGATCACCGTCCCCGGACTCTCCGACGCGATGAGGGACCTCAACGCCCAGCACTGGTTCCTCGTCTCCGACGTCGCCGGACTCGTCGGCGGCCTGGTGACCAACCTCTCCCTGCTGACGATCGTGGCCGTCGCCATGGTTCCGCTCAGCCGGTGGGTGCTGTGGAACACCGCGTTCGGCCTGCGGCTGCGCTCCTGCGGCGAGAACCCGCTGGCCGCGGAGACCCTGGGCGTCAACGTCTACAAGTACAAGTACATCGCCGTGATGATCTCGGGCGGCTTCGCCGGCCTGGGCGGCGTCTTCCTCGCCGAGGTCGCCACCAACATCTACCTGGAGGGCCAGACCGGCGGTCGCGGCTACATCGGCCTCGCCGCGATGATCTTCGGCAACTGGATGCCCGGCGGCCTGGCCCTGGGCGCCGGACTCTTCGGCTACACCGACAGCCTCAACCTGCGCGGCGGCGGCCAGAACGTCCACGCCCTGCTCCTGCTGCTGGCGATCCTGCTGGTCCTGGCCACCGCCTGGGCGATCTACCGGAGGAAGTTCCTCACCGCGGCGGTCGCGGCGGTCAGCGGCCTGGTGCTGTTCGTGTGGTACCTGTCGGTGGACGAGGTGCCCAGCCAGTTCGTCACCGCGGCCCCCTACGTCGCCACGCTGCTGGTGCTGGCGATGTCCGCGCAGCGACTGCGGGCGCCGAAGGCCGTCGGCAAGTCCTACCGGAAGGGCGAGGGCACGTGAGCGAGCCCCGTACGGCAGCCGCCGTCGACTGGACGGCGCTGCGGGCGAAGGCCCGGGAGATGATGTCCCGGGCCTACGTCCCCTACTCGAAGTACCCTGTCGGCGCCGCCGCGCTGGTGGACGACGGCCGGGTGGTCGGCGGATGCAACGTGGAGAACGCCTCCTACGGCGTCGGGCTGTGCGCCGAGTGCGGCCTGGTCTCGGAGCTGTTCGCCACCGGCGGAGGCCGGCTCACGGCCTTCACCTGCTGCGACGGCAAGGGCCGGGTGCTGATGCCGTGCGGTCGCTGCCGCCAACTGCTCTGGGAGCACGGCGGCCCGGACCTGGCCGTCGACACCGCCTCCGGCATCCGCCCCCTGTCCGACATCCTCCCCGACGCCTTCGGCCCCGACGACCTCGCGGACCGCTGACCGTCCCCGCCGTCCCACCCCTCGCAAGCCCCCACAAGGAGCCGCACCTTCCATGGACGCCATCTCCGTCATCCGCACCAAACGCGACCGGGGCCGTCTGAGCGACGCCCAGATCGACTGGGTGATCGACGCCTACACCCGAGGCGAGGTCGCCGACGAACAGATGTCGGCCCTGGCCATGGCGATCCTGCTCAACGGCATGGAGCGCGAGGAGATCGCCCGCTGGACCGCGGCGATGATCGCGAGCGGTGAGCGGATGGACTTCTCCTCCCTGACCCGCCCGACCACCGACAAGCACTCCACGGGCGGCGTCGGCGACAAGATCACCCTGCCGCTGGCCCCGCTGGTCGCCGCCTGCGGCGCGGCCGTCCCCCAGCTCTCCGGCCGGGGCCTGGGCCACACCGGCGGCACGCTCGACAAGATGGAGTCCATCCCCGGCTGGCGGGCGCTGCTCTCCAATGAGGAGATGCTCGACGTGCTGGGCGAGGCCGGCTGCGTGATCTGCGCGGCGGGCGACGGACTGGCGCCGGCCGACAGGAAGCTCTACGCCCTGCGCGACGTCACCGGCACCGTCGAGGCCATCCCGCTGATCGCCTCCTCGATCATGTCGAAGAAGATCGCGGAGGGGACGGGCGCGCTCGTCCTGGACGTCAAGGTCGGCTCCGGCGCGTTCATGAAGAACCTCGACGACGCCCGCGAACTGGCCGGCACCATGGTCGGACTCGGCACCGACCACGGCGTCAGGACCGTCGCCCTGCTCACCGACATGTCCACCCCGCTGGGCCGGACGGCGGGCAACGCCCTGGAGGTCCGCGAGTCGGTGGAGGTCCTGGCCGGCGGCGGCCCGGCGGACGTCGTGGAACTCACCCTGGCCCTGGCCCGCGAGATGCTCGACGCGGCCGGACTGCCGGACGCCGACCCGGCCAAGGCGCTCGCCGACGGTTCGGCGATGGACCACTGGCGCCGCATGATCACCGCCCAGGGCGGCGACCCGGACGCGCCGCTGCCCGTCGCCCGCGAGCGGCACACCCTCCACGCCGAGACCTCCGGCACCCTCACCAGGCTGGACGCCTACGCGGTGGGCGTGGCCGCCTGGCGGCTGGGCGCGGGCCGCGCCCGCAAGGAGGACCCGGTGCAGGCCGGGGCCGGAGTGGAACTGCACGCCAAGCCCGGCGACCGGGTGAGCGCGGGCGCCCCGCTGCTGACCCTCCACACCGACACCCCCGAGCGCTTCGACTACGCCCTCGAAGCCCTCGCCGGCGACGCCGTCGAGATCACCGACACGGCCTCCTTCGAGCCGGTCCCCCTGATCCTCGACCGCATCGTCTGACACACCGACCACCCCACGTCGGCGCGCACCCCACCGGGACCCCGGGGGTGCGCGCCGACGCGTTCTCACCCGGAAGGGCCGCCTCCCGCATGGACCACCGTTCCCGCTTCTGGATCCGTCGGAGGCTGAGGTCGTTGGCCTTCCTGGAGCTGCTCAACATCCCCCTCCAGGCCGTCGTCTGGTTCGGGGCGGTCGGTCTGCCCGTGACGGCGGCGAACGCGGTGGGGTTCGCGCTGTTCGCGCTGCTGCTGGTGGAGGGGGCCGGGTACTGGGTGGCCAAACTCCGGCACACGGCCGCCCCCGGAACGCCTCTTCCCGGCGTCCGGGTGTTCGCCGCCGTTCGTGTGCTCAACGTCCCGTTGCTGGTGGCCGGAGTGCTGTTCACCGCCTGGGCGGTGCGGAGCGACCCCGGAAGCGGAAGCCTGCCGGGACTCGGGTTCGCGCTCTTCGCCGTGCTGGAGCACGTGAACTACTTCCACTGGCAGCTCATGTACGACACCGGCGAGGATCTCCGCCGGCTGCGCCGAGGCGGCCTGCGTCGCGCGCACCTCGCCCGCGACCTGGCCGCGGCGCACCCGGCCCGCGCCGTGCGCCGCCCCTGACACCTGACACCTGACACCGCCGTTCCGGCGGCACGGCGGGGAGCGCCGACCGGAACGGGCCTCAGGCGAGCGGGAGGACGGGGCGGACGGAGAAGTCCTCGCAGAGGTCCTCGCCGTCCGGGCCGTACACGAACTCGGCCATGGAGGGGTTGCGGTTGGCGGTGGCCAGGGGCAGCCACGCGAGCAGGCTGCCGTATCCGCCGCAGACCGCCTCCCCGCCGTCGCCGCCGTGGACGGCGGTCGTGTCGTCGCTCAGTTCCGCGCTGTGGACGTCGTACGCGATGCGCAGGCCGAAGGCGTTCGGCCGGTGTTGGGGGCCGGTGGTGTCCCCGTAGGGGATGCGGTCGAGGGGGCAGTGGTCGCCCCATCGGAACAGGGTGGACGCCCCGGCCCCGCAGGCGTGCTCCCACTCGTCGGCGCCGGGCATCCGCAGCCCGTGTGCCGCGAGCGCGGCCGGTGTGTCGGCCGGGGATTCGATCAGGTTCTCGTCCTCCACCGCCATGAGGACCGTGGCCAGGGTGACCGTCCGAGGTGGGCTCAGCACCTCGGCGAGACGTCGGTCACCGTGGCGGTACGGGTCTCGCCGCCCCGCGCCAACGCGTCGCGGAGGGCGTCGAACCGGGGGTCGGGGGCGGGTTCGGTCACGCCGTGACCCTATGTCGGACGCCGTACCGGGCGCCCCGTCACGGAACCGCCCGGCACGAGGCGCACGACGCGCGAGAGGGCGCCGGCGGCGGTCGTTGCCGCACGAGGCATTGACGGCCTCCCCGGGCCTGCCTATCTTCGCGTTCGAAGTTCTGGTCAGTGTACGAGATTTCGAACGCACCGAACCCGGGAGCCTCATGCCGCGCACACGACCCAGACCAGCCCCCGCCATCGCCCTCCTCACCGGCGCCCTCCTCGCGGGCGCGCTCGCCGCCGTCCCCACCGCCGGCGCCTCGGCGTCGGAACCGGCCGACTACACCCTCGCCATCGACCCCACCCGCACCGGCCCGACGATCGACGACCGGATGTACGGCGTCTTCTACGAGGACATCAACCGCGCGGCCGACGGCGGACTGTACGCCGAGCTCGTCCAGAACCGCTCCTTCGAGTACGCCCCCGTCGACAACCCCTCCTACACCGGTCTCACGGCCTGGACCGAGACCGCCACCGGCGGCGCGACCGGCACCGCGCACGTCGTGGACGACGAGAAGCGCCTCAACGAGCGCAACCGCAACCACCTGCGGCTGGACCTCGACGGCACCGGCGGCGACGGCGCCCGCTACGGCGTCGTCAACGCCGGCTACAACACCGGGATCGCCGTCGAGAGGGGCGAGAGGTACGACTTCTCCGTGTGGGCCCGCACCGACCGTCGGGGCGGCACCCCGCTGACCGTCACCCTCCACGACGCCTCCGGGACGGCGCTGGCCGCCCCACTGCGCCGCACCGTGCGCGGCGACCGCTGGACGAAGTACACCGGCACCCTCACCGCCCGGGCCGACAGCACGGAAGGACGCCTGGCGGTGACCGCGGGCGGCGCCGGCACGCTCCGCCTCGACATGGTCTCGCTCTTCCCCCGCGACACCTTCAAAGGCCGTCCCAACGGGATGCGCAAGGACCTCGCGGAGAAGATCGCCGCCCTGAACCCCGGCTTCCTGCGCTTCCCCGGCGGCTGCCTGGTCAACACCGGCAGCCACGAGGCGTATGAGGCGCCGAACTGGGAACGGCGCCGTTCCTACCAGTGGAAGGACACCATCGGCCCCGTCGAGGAGCGGGCGACCAACGCCAACTTCTGGGGCTACAACCAGTCCTACGGTCTCGGTTACCACGAGTACTTCCAGTTCGCCGAGGACATCGGGGCCATGCCGCTGCCCGTCGTCCCCGCCCTCGTCACCGGCTGCGGCGAGAACAAGGCCACCGACGACCCCGAGCTGCTGAAGCGCCACATCCAGGACACCCTGGACCTGATCGAGTTCGCCAACGGCCCCGCCGACTCCACCTGGGGAGCCAAACGCGCCGAGATGGGCCACCCGGAGCCGTTCGGCCTTACCCACATCGCGGTCGGCAACGAGGAGAACCTGCCCGACGCGTTCTTCGAGCGCTTCGCCGCCTTCCGCGCGGCCGTCGAGGCGGAGCACCCCGAGATCACCGTGATCGCCAACTCCGGCCCCGACGACGCAGGCGCCGTCTTCGACCGAGCCTGGGAACTGGCCCGCGCCTCCGGCGTGGAGATGGTCGACGAGCACTACTACAACAGCCCGAGCTGGTTCCTGGAGAACAACGAGCGCTACGACTCCTACGACCGCTCCGGCCCCGAGGTGTTCCTCGGCGAGTACGCCTCCCAGGACAACCGCTTCCGCAACTCCCTCGCCGAGGCCGCGTTCATGACCGGCCTGGAACGCAACGCCGACATCGTGAAGATGGCGTCCTACGCCCCGCTGCTGGCCAACACCGATTACGTGCAGTGGAGCCCGGACATGATCTGGTTCGACAACGCCCGCTCCTGGGGATCGACCAGCTACGAGACGCAGAAGCTGTTCATGAACAACGTCGGCGACGAGGTCGTGGTGAGCCGTTCCTCCGCCACTCCCGTCACGAGCGGGCCGATCACCGGCGCCGTCGGCCTGTCCACCTGGGCCACCAGCGCCGCGTACGACGATGTGCGGGTGGTCTCCGCCGGCGGTGAGGAACTGTTCGCCGACGACTTCTCCGCCGGCGCGGGGAAGTGGACCGAGGCCGCCGGACGCGGCACCTGGACGGTGGAGGACGGCGCGTACGTCCAGACCGACACGGCAGCCGAGAACACCCTGGTCACCGCCGGCGACCCCGCCTGGCGCGACTACGACCTGCACGTGAAGGCCACCAAACGGGCGGGCCGCGAGGGCTTCCTCGTCGCCTTCGGCGTGCGGGACACCGGCAACTTCTACTGGTGGAACCTGGGTGGCTGGGGCAACACCCGCTCGGCCGTGGAGAAGGCCGACGGCGGCGGCAAGCAGACGATGATCGAGGACGGCACGGTGATCGAGACCGGCCGCGAGTACGACATCCGCGTCGAGGTCCGCGGCCGGCAGGTGACCCTCCACCTCGACGGCCAGGAGTGGGGCAGCTTCACCGACGACAAGGTCGCCGAGCCCTTCCGCCAGGTCGTCACCCGCGACAAGGCCACCGGAGAGCTGATCGTCAAGGTCGTCAACGCGCAGGAGACCCCCGCCCGTACGCGCATCGACCTGGGCGACGGGACGGACGTGGCGCCGACCGCGCGCCTGACCGTCCTCCAGGGCGACCCGGACGCCGTCAACACCGCCGACGACCGGCCCGTCAAGCCGGAACGCTCCACCATCCGAGGCGTGGACACCACCTTCACCCACACCTTCCCGGCCCACTCGATCACGTTCCTGCGCCTCACCGAGCGCCCACCGCGCACACCGTGACGTGACGGGGTGGGGCGGCGCCGTCCGGCGCGCGGTCGCGCGGGCTCGCCCCGCCGCCCTCGGCCCACCGACGACGGCGGGGCGTGCCGGGCCGAACCGGCCCGGCACGCCCCGTGGGCGTCCGTCAGAGACCCAGGTCGTACAGGACGAACTCCTCCCAGGAGCCGCTGATGTCGGCGGAACGGGCCCGCAGCGCGTACTGGAGGGAGCCGGTGAAGTTGTACTCCATGGCGACGAAGAGGCCGTTCGCCTCGGACTGCAGCGCCCAGCGGTCCAGCGTCTCGCTGTAGTAGAGGGAGAACCGCTCCCAGCCGCCGACGCCGGTGGACCGGGCGCGCAGCAGGTTCTTGGAGTTGCCGGTCTGGTTCAGCTCGACGGCGACGTACCGGTTGTTGGCCATGGACCTCAGGGCGTAGGTCTCGGTGGCGTCGTCCCACTCGAAGGCGAAGCTCTCCCAGCTCCCGAGGTTGGTGGACCGGGCGCGCAGCGCACCGGTGTTGGGGGCCGCGTAGTTCAGCTCGGCGGTGACGAGCTTCTCGTTGCGGACCGACTCGATCGCCAGGTAGGCCGTCTCGTCCGCGGTGGCCTGCGTCGCGGAGAGGGACGGCTTGCCGGCCGCCTCGTCGTTCATCGCGGCCAGCTCGGGGCCGTCGATCTTCTCCCAACCGGCCGGCACGCCGGCGACCGGGGTCTCGGCGGGAGCGGCCCCCGCCGCCGGAGCCACCAGCGTGGAGGCCGTCAGCAGAGCGCCCACGGTCAGGAGAAGGGAAGTCATGCGTCGCACAGGTCGTCCTCACCTTTCGTCGAATGGATTCCGGGATCGGCGAGAGCGGGTTTCGACCGCCTGCTCGGGACATTCGTGGTGCGGACCGTGACGTCCGTTCCCCGTGCGCCGGGCATCGACTCTCCTGGCATGCCGGCACCATCCCCCCTGTCTTTCCCCCACGCCCCCCGGAGACCGCGGTCGGCGCTTTCCCCGAAGCGCCGGCGGTCGTACCGTGCCCGCCGGAACACCCCTCCACCGCCAACAAGACGGCCACAGTGGGCCGTTGGACGGGGTGGACCGTTCCGTCGAGGCGGCTACAGCGTAACGGCAGGACGCCTCTTCGAACAGGCGTTTTCCGGTGCCGCGCGTCGTTCCGGAAGGGGACGCGGCGGGTGAAGGGGGGTGCGGCGACGGGTGAAGGGGGTGCGGCGGGTGCGGCCGGTCCCGCTTCCCGCGGTCGGGAGGCGTGGCCGGAACGGTCACGGGGGACGGCGTCCGTGCACCCGTACGGGGTACAGGAGCCCGGTCGCGTCCGGTTTGTTCAAGCCCGCCGGCGGTGGGGCGCCTACCGTCGGGGCATGGTGTGGGTCGACGACAGCGTGATCGAGAAGGCCGGACGCTTCCTGTGGGAGTCCGGACGTGTACTGGAACAGCGCCGCTTCGCGTTCCTCTTCGGGGACGAGACCGCGCCGGCGGGCGTCCTGACGGCCTTGGACGCCCACCGAGCGCCGGACGGGGGGTACGCCTACGGCCTCGAACCGGACGTACGAGGTCCCGCGAGCCAGCCGATCTCGATGATCGCCGCCCTGGAGGTCCTGGAGGAGACGGGCGCACTGCGCGGCCGGGCCGAGGAGATCTGCGACTGGCCGGCGGAACACTCCGCAGCGGACGGCGGGGTGCCCGCCGTTCTGCCCACCCTGCGTCCCTACCCGCGTCCGCCCTGGCTGCCGATCCCGGACGAACCGGTGGGAGACCTGCTCCCGACCGGCCCGATCGTCGCCGCCCTGCTCCGCGCCGAGGTGGAACACCCGTGGCTGGACAGGGCGGTGGACTTCTGCCGCCACGCCGTCGAGGCGCTGCGGCAGACCCATCCCTACGAGGCCGAGGCCGCCGTCGCCTTTCTCGACGCGGCACCGGACCGGACGTGGGCGACGCGGCAGGCCGTCCGGCTGGGCGAGATGGTGCGGGAACAGCGCATCGTGCTGCTGGACCCGGAGCGTCCCGAGGCCGCGACCCTCGCCCCCGGGTACGCGCCGGGCGAGTACCACCTGCCGCACGACTACGCTCCGCGCCCGGACAGCCTCGCCCGGGCCTGGTTCACCGACACCGAGATGGACCGCGGCCTGCGGTACTTGGTCGCCGAACAGCGGGAGGACGGCGGCTGGCCGATCCGCTGGGCGAAGTGGTCGCCCGTCACCGAGGTGGAGGCCCGTCCGGCGGTGACCCTCGCCGCGCTCTTGGCCCTCCGGGCCTACCGTCACGTGTCGTCGGGCCGGTAACGGTGGAGGGGTGACGGTGGAGGGGTGACGGACGGATCGGCGGCCCGCGTGGTCGGCGGGCGCCGGCGGGTGCGGTGGGGGTGGGGGTCGGGGCCGGTCCGGGGCGGACGTTCCGGACGGCATGATTTACGGCCGTTGCCGTGAGACGTTGTGTGGAGCGTGTATTGGCCGCAAATCACGCTTGAGTGTCCGGAACATCCGCCCCTTCCCGTCCCCTCCCGCCGTCGTCCGGCTGCCGGTCGGGCGTCCGGTGGGTCAGCGCCGGAGGAAGTGGTCGAACTCGCCGGCCTTCACACCGCGTATGAAGGCCGCCAGGCTCTCGGGCGTGGTGGTCAGGACGGTGCCGGGGTCGTCGCTCTCGCGCATCCCGACCGTCCCGTCGTCGCCCGACGCGACCTGGACGCAGTTGGCGGCCTCGCCGCTGTAGGAGGACTTCTGCCAGACAGGGGCGGACATGCACGCTCCTTATCGGATCTCTCGGGCGATGCGGCGCATCAGATCACGGGAATCGGTCGGGGTGAGAGCGCAGCCCTTCATGCGGTCCACAACGGTGCGGTACTTCGTCAACTGCGCGTGTGCATCAAGGAATTCGGAGCCATGGTCCGTGTCGAGCTGCACGGTGTCGAGCTGTGGGACGGGACCGTGGCAGTAGACGACGGACTGCCCGGAGCTGGGGAAGGTGCCGGCGCCGAACGGGATCACCAGCACGGTGACGTTCTCGCGCTCGCTCGCCTCGATGAGGTGGGTGAGTTGAGCGCGGGAGACGGCCGGGCCTCCGAAACCCATGCGGAGGGCGGCTTCGTGGACGATCGCCGTCAACGGAGTCGGGTTTTCCCTGTGGAGGATCGCCTGCCTCTTGATCCGGAAAGAGACTCGGTGCTCCACATCGGGCGGTGCGAGGGGAGGAACGACATCGCTGATGACCGCACGCGCGTGCTCCGTGGTCTGGAGGAGACCGGGTACGTGGATCACCGAGGCGATGTGCATCGAGACCGTGTGGTGTTCCAGCTCGGCGAGGTCGAGAGCCCCGGCCGGAAGGATGTCCCGATACTCCTCCCACCAGCCGCGCGTCCGTCCACCCGTCATCGAGGCGAGGGCGTCGACGAGGTCTTGGTCCGTGCACGAGTATGCGTGGGCCAGGGCGCGCACGCGGTCCGCGCTCACCGCGTAACGGCCTGCCTCGATCATGCTCATGCGGGCTTGCTGGACGCCGAGTCTCGCAGCGGCCTCGGTGGATGACAGACCCGCGCTCAGGCGAAGTCTCCGCAGTTCGGTCCCCAGGCGCTGCTGCCTGAGTGTCGGGGTGCTGCTCGCTGGCATGGCTCTCGGCTCTTTCTCGCGTGTGGGCGGCTGCGTCACTCACACGGGTGAAGTTGATAAAGCTAACCCAGAACCACTGATAGTTCTATCAGTGAGTCTCTAGGGTGTTGCGCAGCCGCTCCAACCGGCTGCGCTGGTCATCGGAAGCGCACCGCCCTGTCCGGCCACGGCGACAGGGTGGCAATGCCACCGATCGATACGGCGCCTCGGTGGTTCGTCCTGTGTCAAGTCCACATCTTTTCCCGGAGGTTCCGTGAACACCGTATCCGCGCAGAACAGTGGCCCCGAGCCGCATGGCGGGCCAGAGGCCGTGAGGTTCGCGGGTTTTGAGGAGAGGTTGCGCGCGTTGGTCGTCGATCTCGCGCCACGGCAGTTCGCCGTGGTGCAGGTGTGGGACGCGGGCGAGGGGGAGCCGGACGGGTGCGTCGCCGCGTGGGGCGTGGTGTACGAGGACGGACGGACGCAGGTGAGCAGCGCCGACGGGGTTTCACGGTTCGTCCTCGGTTCGCCCGAGCGGGCCACGTGGTGGTTCGGGCGGGCCGAGGGCGTCACGGCCCGGATCGTCTGGCTCGCCGGACCGGACCGGGTTGTCACCGCGTGATGTGTGCGCCCCTCGTTCGGGTGAACGAGGTCGGTGGACCCGTGTCGGTGGTGTTCGGCATGCTGGGATCGGTGACGCACCGATAAGAGGAGACCGCCATGAGCGCACTCACCGTCGATCCGGGGCCGGGGCACGCCTACGGCTGGGACGACCTGGTCCGGCTCTGGGAGGAGACGGACTGGCCCGAGGGCTGCAAGGTGGAGATCATCGATGGAGTCATCACCGTGTCACCACCGCCCGCCGGTGACCACAACGTCATTGCCGCCAGGTTGCAGCGGCTGTTGGACAGGGCACTTCCGGAGGACTGGTACGTCTACCAGACCCAGGGCGTCTCGGTTCCTTTCCGTAGCGGCATCTACGTCCCCGACCTGCTGGTGATGCCGGAGGCCGCGATCGAGGCGGCCGGCGACCATGCGGTACCGGCCGGGGAGGCGGAGCTCGTCGTGGAGATCACCTCGCCGTCCAACGCGCGGCACGACCGGATCAGCAAGGCCGCCGGCTACGCCCGGGCCGGAGTGCCGCTGTACCTGTTGGTCGATCGCTGGGCGCCGGGCGGCCCGACGGTGACGCTGTACGGGGAGCCCAAGGGGGACGTCTACCGGGTGCTGCACGCCGGGAAGTTCGGGGACACCATCCATCTTCCCGAGCCCTTCGACCTCGCCGTCGACACGGGGGTCTTCCCCGTCGACTGAGTCGGTGGGAAGCCCCCGTGACGGCGGAGTTCAGCAGCTCCGCGCCGCCTCCAGGCGCCGCTGGGTCAGTGCGCGGCGTGTGGCGTAGAGCGTGACGCCGGCCGCCAGGACCAGCGCGCCCAGTGTGAAGGCGACCGTCGCGCTCCAGCCCGCCGCGTGGTAGGCGATCGCGCCCAGCGGGGCGCCCAGCGAGCTGCCCAGGTAGTACGCCATCTGGTACAGCGCGGAAGCCTGGGCCTTGCCCTCCTTGGCGGTGCGGCTCACCGAGCTGGACGCCACCGCGTGGCCCGCGAAGAAGCCCGCCGTGATCAGCACCAGGCCTATCAGGACGGCCGTCAGGGTCTCGCCCAGGCTCACCAGCAGGCCCGTGGAGGTGGTGCCGATCGCCAGGTAGAGCGCGCCACGCCGGCCCATCCGCTCCACCAGACGTCCGGCGGCGGCCGAGGAGACCGTGCCGACCAGGTAGATCACGAAGATGGAGCCGACCAATCCCTGAGAGAGCCCGAAGGGCTCCTCCACCAGCCGGTAGCCGATCACGGTGTAGACCGCGCCGAAGACGACCATGAAGAGCAGGCCGAGCGAGTACAGCCGCACCAGCAGCCCGTCGGAGAGGTGGCCGCGGACGACGCGCAGCACCGCGGTGGGCCGGATCGAGGCCGGGGTGAAGTTGCGGGCCCTCGGGATCAGCAGCCGGTAGACGACCGCGCAGAGCAGCGCCACCACGGCCACCGACGCCAGGCCGGCGCGCCAGCCCCAGCCCTCGGCCGCCCAGCCGGTCAGGACACGGCCGGACATCCCGCCGACGCTGTTGCCCGCCACGAACAGGCCGACGGCCCCCACCAGCGCCCGGGGCGGCAGTTCGTCCGCCAGGTACGCCATCGCGGACGCGGGGATACCGGCGATCGCGGCGCCCTGGAGGGCGCGCAGCGCGATCAGGATCTCGATGTTCGGCGCGAAGGGCAGCACCAGCGCCACGGCCACCGCGACCGCCAGGGAGCAGGTCATCACCGTGCGCCGCCCGAAGCGCTCGGAGAGCGCGGAGAGCGGCAGCACGGCCACCGCGAGTCCGATGGTGGCGGCGGAGACGGTCCAGCTCGCCCGGCCCGGCGTCACGCCGAGGTCGGCGGTGAGGGCGGGCAGCAGGGGCTGGGTGGCGTACAGCAGGCTGAAGGTGGCCAGGCCCACGGCGAAGAGGGCCAGGCTGATGCGGCGGTTCGACGGTACGGAACGATCGGAGAAGGCACCCGGGCGAGCGGGTGCCCCGGTATCGACAGAAGGCATGCCTCGAAGGTACGATCAAGGGTTTCATGCGTCCAATGCACGGAAGTGCGGAAGGTGATCCATGGACGCATAAGCCGAGGTGGGAGGGTGCCATGTCACCGGTCGGCAACAGAAAAGACATCTCGGTTACATCGGACGCGGCCCGCCGTGCGGCCCGAGGCGCCGACTCCGGGCCCGACATCGCTCCCGAGTCCTGGGCGGCCACGCTCACCCCGAGGCTGGCCCAGTTCGTGGCCGTCGCCCGCCACGAGCACGTCACGCGCGCCGCGGCGGAGTTGGGCGTGCCGCAGTCCACGCTCAGCCGCGCGATCGCCCGGCTGGAGAACGACCTCGGGGTGGACCTGTTCACCCGGCGGGGGCGGACGGTCTCCCTCACCCCGGCGGGCCTGACGTTCCTGACGTCCGTGGAGCGCGCCCTGACCTCCGTGGAACAGGCGGCCGAGGCCGTGCGCGCCGACGCCGACCCGACCACGGGGAAGGTCGCGTTCGGCTTCCTGCACACCCTGGGTTCCGAGACCGTCCCCGAGCTGATCCGCTCCTTCCGCGTCGACCATCCGCGGGTGCGCTTCTCCCTGATCCAGACGTACGGCGAGGCGATGATCGAGCGGCTGCGCGCCGGGGACCTCGACCTGTGCCTGACCTCCCCGGTGCCCGACGCCCCGGACCTGGCCGCGCGCCGGTTGGACGAGCAGCGGCTGCGGCTGGTGGTTCCCGAGGAGCATCCGCTCGCGCGGCGGCGCCGGGTGCGGCTGGTGGAGGCGGCCGAGGAGCCGTTCATCACGCTGGAGCCCGGCTATGGGATGCGCCGCATCTTCGACGCGCTCTGCGCCGAGGCGGGGTTCCGGCCGAGGATCGCCTTCGAGGGCGAGGAGGCCGAGACGCTGCGCGGTCTGGTGGCGGCCGGACTGGGCGTGGCCCTGCTGCCGCCCCCGGCCGTGCCCCGGCCGGGGGTGCGGGAGTTGACGGTCACCGAGCCGCGTGCGGTGCGGGAGATCGGGGTGGCCTGGGTGGAGGGTCGCCCGGAGACCCCGCCCGTGACGGCCTTCCGGACGTTCCTGCTGAGCCGCCGGGGCCGGCTCCTGGCGTGACCGGCGGATCAGTGCCGCAGGGAGCGGCCGAAACCCGCGGCCAGCGGCATCCGCAGGCCCAGCGGCGGCGGGGCCGCCAGCGCGTCGACCACCGGGCGGGCGAAGTCGTGGTCGCACAGCGTGCCGAGGACGAAGTTCTCGGCCAGGGCGAGCACTTCACCGCGGTGCTGTCGCAGGGCGTGGCCGTCGGTGTGGACCTCGAACCGGCAGACGTCCGGGTTGGTCTTCTTGGCCCGCGCGGCCAGGCGGTACGACAGGTCGGGATCGGTGTGCTCGTCGTCCGTGCCGTGCACCAACAGCACCTTCCGTCCGGCCAGTTGGCGCACCGGCTCCGGTTCGCCCGCCTCGCGGTGATCCGGCAGCCAGGGGGCCAGTGCCAGCACGGAGACCACGGCCGGGTGGCCCGCGGCCCGCAGCGCGGCGCGGGCTCCCATGTCCCAGCCGGCCAGGCACACCGGTATGTCGCCGTAGAGTTCCACGACCTGTTCCAGCGCCCACTCCACGTCCTCCACCGGGTGGGCGTCCTCGCCGTTCCAACCGCGGTAGCGGTAGTGGACGACGTGCGTGGCCAGCTCCGCGCCGGCCCCCGTCCGTGCCAGTCGCCGTGCCAGCGGCAGCACGGCCGCCGCGGCTCTGGAGGAGCGGCGGCGGGTGCTCACCGCCCGTCCTCCGGGCAGCAGGAGGACCACTCCCTGCGCCGACCGGTCCGCACCGAACGCCCGCCCCAACCGCGCATCCCGTCGCGGCAACGCCTGTCGAGTCACGGCAGAACCATGGCAGAAGCCCGGGTGTACCGGCGGTGTCGCGCGGTCACCATTGGATATCGAAGGGCGTGGCGGGCCGGGCTTGGGCGCTCTCCGGGGCGCCGGTGGGTCCCGGGGTGATATCTACGCGCGTAGGCGCTAGAGTGCCGCAATGACGAGCGAGACTGTCACCACCGTCCCCACCGCGGACCAGATCCGCCGCGCCCCCAAGGTGCTGCTGCACGACCACCTCGACGGCGGACTCCGTCCGGCCACCGTCGTCGAGCTCGCCCGTGAGACCGGCTACGACGGTCTGCCGGAGACGGACCCCGAGGCGCTGGGCGTCTGGTTCCGGGAGGCCGCCGACTCCGGCTCCCTGGAGCGCTACCTGGAGACCTTCTCCCACACCTGCGCGGTGATGCAGACCCGCGACGCCCTGGTGCGGGTCGCCGCCGAGTGCGCCGAGGACCTGGCGGCCGACGGCGTGGTCTACGCGGAGGTGCGGTACGCCCCCGAGCAGCACCTGGAGCGGGGGCTGAGTCTCGAAGAGGTCGTCGAGGCCGTCAACGAGGGCTTCCGACTGGGCGAGCGCCGGGCGCGCGAGGCCGGGCACCGCATCCGTGTCGGCGCCCTGCTCACCGCGATGCGGCACGCCGCCCGCTCCCTGGAGATCGCCGAACTCGCCAACCGCTACCGTGACCTGGGCGTCGTGGGGTTCGACATCGCGGGCGCCGAGGCGGGGTACCCGCCCACCCGGCACCTGGACGCCTTCGAGTACCTCAAGCGGGAGAACAACCACTTCACCATCCACGCCGGCGAGGCGTTCGGGCTGCCGTCGATCTGGCAGGCCCTCCAGTGGTGCGGCGCCGACCGGCTCGGCCACGGGGTGCGCATCATCGACGACATCCACATCGGGAAGGACGGTGCCGTCGAACTCGGCCGGCTCGCGGCGTACGTGCGGGACAAGCGCGTCCCGTTGGAGATGTGCCCCACCTCCAACCTCCAGACCGGCGCGGCCCCCTCGTACGCGGAGCACCCCATCGGGCTGCTGCGGAAGCTGCGCTTCCGGGTCACGGTCAACACCGACAACCGGCTGATGAGCGGCACCAGCATGAGCCGCGAGTTCGAGCACCTGGTGGAGACGTTCGGCTACACCCTCGACGACCTTCAGTGGTTCACCGTCAACGGGATGAAGTCGGCCTTCCTTCCTTTCGATGAACGTCTGGCCATGATCAATGACGTGATCAAGCCCGGCTACGCCGAGTTGAAGTCCGAGTGGCTGTTCCAGGAGGCCTCCGGAAAGGGGCTGTGACCAGCCGTTTCGTTCTCCGTCGAGGTGGTGGGCGGGGGAGCGGGGGCGGCCCGGTCCGCGACACTCGACCGTTTCGGGGTGTTTGCGAACAGCGTGACGCCCTGGCTACGTTCGCGAAGCCGCTCAAGCCACCCACACGAGGACGTAAAAGCTGATGATCCAGCGAACGATGAGAACACTCGGTGTCGCCGTGCTCGGTGTCGCCTTCGCCGCCGTCGGTGCCGGCACCGCCGCCGCGGACACCCTGGGTCTGGACAAGACCACCGGTGGCCTGCTGAAGCCCCTGCCCGTGGAGGAGGCCGCCCGGACGCTTCCGGCGCCCGGCGGCGAACAGGCGCGGACGCTTCCGGCACCCGGTGGCGAACAGGCGCGGACGCTGCCCGCACCCGGCGGTGAGCAGGCGCGGACGCTGCCCGCTCCTGACGGTGAGCAGGCGCGGACGCTGCCCGCGCCCGCCGAGCAGAAGGACCCGCTGCGGCAGTTGCTCGGCGGTCTGCCGCTCGGCGGCGCGAAGAAGCCGACGATGGTCAACCTGCCGACCGGCGAGCTCACGGGCTCCCTGAGCACCGGGGATCTCCTGGGCTGAGCACCCGCTCCCTCCTACGGCCGTCCTCCCGCCTCTTCCGTCGGGAGGCGCGACGGGCCGCACACCGGACACGCCCGGTGTGCGGCCCGTCGTACGTCTGTCACAGCCCGGCGTGCCGCGTCTTCCGCTCGTCGGGCAGCAGCACCCACAGCACGATGTAGAGCAGGAACTGCGGCCCCGGCAGCAGGCAGGAGACCAGGAAGATCACTCGCATCGTGTTCGCGGAGACGCCGAAGCGGCGGGCCAGCCCGGCGCACACGCCACCGATCATCCGGTCGTCACTGGGACGGACAAGTGCGGCCATGGGAGACTCCTTCGCTCTGCCCGGAACGCCACCGTTCGATGGCGACGAATCCACCGTAGATGAGCCATCCGGGCGAAAACGTCGGTCTAAGGGGCGATTCCGACCCTGGGAGTCCTCGGGGTCGCCCCCTGATCCTCGCCGTCGGGGCGACGGACCCGGGCGTCGGGGGCGTCCGCGTTCTCCGCGGCCCGCAGCCGGGCGCGCAGCGCGGGAAAGCACAGCAGGTGCACCAGGGCCACCCCGGTGGTGTTGAGCAGCAGCGCGTCCACGTCCGCGACCTGTCCCGGCACGGCGGGCTGCGTCAGCTCGATGCCGAGCGAGATCATCGCCGAGGCGAAGACGGTGCGGGCCCACGAGCCCAGGCGCGACGTGGGGCGGGCCACCACCATCGGCAGCAGCACCCCCAGCGGGGCGAGCAGCGCCAGATCACCGCCTATGCCCTCCAGCGCGGCCCGGGGTCCGCTCGCCAGATCGGCGTGGATCGAGGCGAAGGGACGCAGGTTCGCGGGGGCGACCCAGGGCACGGACAGCGGTCGCAGTGTCAGCCAGCCGACGAACAGCAGATGGCAGCAGAGGAGAACGAGGCCCGCTGTGCGGATGCGGTGGACGGCGGAGCCGCCGCGGTGTCGATGCTGCACGGGGACGAAGACGCGCGCGGCGCGGAACGCGGTTCCGCGCGGTGACGTGGCATCCGAGTGTGCCGGATCACCCCGGAACCGGGGAGCCCGTCGGCTTCGTCGCCTCGGGTCCGCCGCGCAGCGCGCGGGTGCACGAGTACTCCATCGGCCGCCCGTCGGCGCCGTCCCCGGCCGGGCCGGCGAGCACCACCGAGTCCTCCCGGCCGGCGGCGTCCGTGCCCGCGAACGTGCAGACGATCTGGGCCAGCGCGAAGGGCGGCAGCCCGTCGGGCTCCTGGCTCAGCCGCAGTGCCTCGTCGGGGTCCCCCTCGGCCGGCCCGCGGACCTCCAGGTCCTCGGGGACGGAACTGCCGAAGCCGGCCTCGTCCTCGGCCCGGGAGGGGGGCTTGCGCAACTCGTCCAGCAGGGCGCGGGCCGTCTCCAGCCTCGTGGCCCCGCCCTTCCTCCCGGGCGACGGCACGGCGCGCTCCACCGCGATCACCTCGCCGCTGCAGACGAGGAAGACGGACGTCCGGACGGTCTCGTCCCCGGACGGTCGTTCCCCGCCGAGGCGCGGTGGCGTGCACGACACCCGGGACGGCGCCGAGCCGGCGTCCACCGGCACGGGCGTCGGGCGGATGCCGCACCCGCCGAGCGCGAGCGCGGCGAGAACGGTGAGGGAGGCGGCGACCGTGCGGACGGTACGGCGCGCGGTGATCATCGTTCGCTCTCCTCGTCGGTGCCGGTGTCCGCGTCGACGTCGGTCCCGCCGTCGTCACCGTCCCGGTCCGGCGCGAGCCGGCTCGCGCCGCGCGGCAGCCGCAGGGTGAAGACCGCGCCGCCCTCGGGCGCGTTCTCCGCGGTGATCTCGCCCCCGTGGATGTGCGCGTTCTCCAGGGCGATCGACAGCCCGAGTCCGCTGCCCTCCGAGCGGGGCCGGGACGCGCTCGCCTTGTAGAAGCGGTCGAAGACGTGCGGCAGCACCTCCTCGGGGACCCCCGGACCGCGGTCGGCGACCCGGATCGTCAGCTCGTCCTCGCCGGTGGCCGTCTTGCCGGTGCGCACCGACACCCGCACCGGGGAGCCGCCGTGCTTGAGCGCGTTGCCGATCAGGTTGGCCAGGATCACGTCCAGCCGTCGCGGGTCGAGCCGCGCCATGATGCCCCGGTCGGCGTCGAGTTCGACCGCGTCCAGCCACGCGCGGGCGTCGATGCAGGCCGTCACCTGGTCGGCGACGTCGACGTCGTCCAGGACCAGCTTGGCCGTGCCCGCGTCGAAGCGGGTGACCTCCATCAGGTTCTCCACGAGGTCGTTCAGCCGTCGGGTCTCGCCGACCACCAGTCTGACGGCGGGCGCGATCATGGGGTCGAGCGAGTCGACCTCGTCCTCCAGCACCTCCGTCACCGCGGTGATCGCGGTCAGCGGGGTGCGCAGTTCGTGGGACATGTCCGCCACGAAGCGGCGGCTGGACTCCTCGCGGGCGCTCAGCTCCGCCACCCGTTTCTCCAACGCCTCGGCGGCGCCGTTGAACGTCCGGGAGAGCTCGGCGAGTTCGTCGGTCCCCGACACCTGCAGCCGGGTGTCCAGCTTCCCCTCGCCCAGCCGCCGCGCCGCGTCCCCCAGGCGCTGCACGGGCCGCAGCACCGTCGTGGCGGCGGCCTGCGCCAGCAGGGCGGAGCCGATCAGCGCCAGCGCGGTGGCGATCCCCAGCGACCAGGCCAGGGAGTTGAGGTCGTCCCGCTCGGGCGCCAGCGACTTGAACATGTAGCCCGTCGGTCCGCCGCCGATCACGGTCGCGCCGGCCACCAGGTACGGCTCGCCCCGCAGCGTGATCCGCTGCCAGTACAGGTGGTACGGCGCCGGGTTGGAGGCGTCGACCGGGCGCTTCTCGTTCACCGCGGCGCGCAGCTCCCGGGGCACGTCGGCCAGGGTGAAGTCGGGGTCGGACACGGCGTCGCAGGCCGGGCTCCCGCCCTGCGGGTCGGTCAGGACCACCTCGTAGCGCTGGGTGGTGGTGGCCATGGCGTCGGCCGCGCCGCGCAGCGCGTCGCAGGTCGGCCGCTTGGCCAGGGAACCGGCGTGGTCGCCCAGCGATTCGTGGAAGTCGTCGAGCGCGGCGTCCTGGGTCCGGGTGAGGACGGCGTCGCGGTTGAGCCAGTAGGCGATGCCGGAGGCGGCCGTCGCGGCGATCAGCGCGACCAGCGCGAAGACGACCACGAGCCGCATGCGCAGACTCGTCAGCCGCAGCGCCTCCATGACCCTGCCGGGGAACGCGCTCACGGTGCCTCTCCTGGTGAGCCTCGCCACCCGCCGGGCGCGGGCGTGGATATCGGTGCCGGGCGTGAGGCGGACCCGCGGGGCCGCCTCACGCCGGGGGATCCAGTCGGTAGCCGACCCCCCGCACCGTGCGGATCAGCGTCGGGGAGGAGGGGACGTCCTCGACCTTCGCGCGCAGCCGCTGGACGCACGCGTCGACCAGACGGGAGTCGCCGAGGTAGTCGTGCTCCCACACCAGCCGCAGCAGTTGCTGCCGCGACAGCGCCTGTCCGGGGCGGCGGCTGAGTTCCAGCAGCAGCCGCAGCTCGGTCGGGGTCAGTTGGAGGTCCCTGCCGTTCTTGGTCACGGTCATGGCCGAGCGGTCGATGACCAGCGAGCCGAAGGTCGCCGAGTCGTTCGCCTCGCGCTCGCCGCGCCGCATCACCGCGCGGATGCGGGCGTCCAGCACCCGGACCTGCACGGGCTTGACGACGTAGTCGTCCGCGCCCGACTCCAGGCCGACCACGACGTCGATGTCGTCGCTGCGCGCGGTCAGCAGGATGATCGGCAGTTGGTCGGTGCGCCGGATGCGACGGCACACCTCGAAGCCGTCGATGCCGGGCAGCATGACGTCCAGCACGATCAGGTCCGGCCGTTGTTCGCGCAGCAGCTTGAGACCGTCCTCACCCGAGGCGGCGGTCACCACGCGGTGACCCTGCCGGGTCAGACCCATCTCCAGGGCCGTACGGACGGCTTCGTCGTCCTCGATCAGCAACAGGAAAGGCACATGCGCCATTCTGGCGCATCACCCACACGGAGTTCGACTGGCATGTACACGGAACCCGCACCTCGGTCGGGTCACGCCCTCTCCGGCCCCTGTGACACCCCTGTGACAGACGGCGGACCCCGCCATGAAACTGCGGCGGCAATGTAGTCGGCACGAAGCAAGCGCACGGTCCGGCTCCACGAGGGGGGCGCGAGATGAACACACTGCACCGCAACATCACCAGCGCAGTTATCCACACGCGTCTGCACGCCCCTGTGGTTCCCGATCGAGGCGCCGAGAAGTCCGGTGTCACGGGGGGTCGGGGGTGCGTCCGTGGCACCGGACGTCAGCGGCCGGCGCACATCGCCGCCGTGGAGAAGTCGGCCGAGGGAGTCGGCCGACGGGGGGAGGACGCGTACGGGGAGGCACCGGGGGAGCGGCGCCAGAGCGGGTCGGAGGCCGAGTTCACCGCCTACGTCCGCGAGCGCCGCGCCTCCCTGTACGCCACCGCCTACCACCTGACGGGAGACCGTCACGAGGCCGAGGACCTGCTCCAGAGCGCGCTGTTCTCCACCTACCGCGCCTGGGACCGGATCAGCGACAAGGCGGCCGTCGGCGGATACCTCCGCCGCACCATGACGAACCTGCACATCAGCGCCTGGCGTCGTCGCAAGCTCAACGAGTACCCGACCGAGGAACTGCCCGAGTCGGCGGGCGAGAACGACGCGATGCGCGGCACCGAACTGCGCGCGGTCCTGTGGCAGGCGCTGGCGCGACTGCCCGAACTCCAGCGCACCATGCTGGTCCTGCGCTACTACGAGGGCCGTACCGACCCGGAGATCGCCGACATCCTGAACATCAGCGTCGGCACGGTCAAGAGCAGCATCTGGCGCTCCCTGCGCCGGTTGCGCGACGACGAGGCGCTCAGCCTCGGCCGCGACCTGGAGGAGAGCTTCGGCGAACTGGTCGCCTGACGGCGGCCGGGCCCGAGGGTGGGGGAGAGAACGGGGGAAACAGGGGGATACGGGGGGGGTACGGGAGCGGGTCCGATCGGCCGGGAGGGTCGATCGGACCCGCTCCCTCACGCGTGCGCGGTCGACTTCCCGCGCGGGGCCGGCACCCGCGCCGGCGCGGACGCGCCGAGCGCCGCGATCCGGGCCATGGCCTCGTCGTGGCCGCAGGCGTGGGCGCCCAGGGAGACATGGCGCGCGACGATCGAGCCCTCCCGGCGCATCAGGGCCCAACCGCGGCGCACCAGGACGGGCAGCGACTTGCGGCCCTCGCGCACGTCACGGACCAGCCGCCGCCGGAAGGTGGTGAGGGGATGCCCGCGCAGGCACAGCGCGTCGGCCAGCAGCCCCGAGGCGCGGCAGCGCCGGGCGATCTCGGCGGCGAAGATCCCCTCGGCGACGAACAGGCGCGCGCCGCGCAGGTCCAGCGTGCCCTCGCCGACGCGCGCGCTCACGGAGATGTCGTACACCGGCACGGTCGTACGGCCGCGCTCGCACAGGGCCGTGATCGCCGCCACCGCGGCCTCGGCGTCCCAGGAGGCGGGGTCGTCCCAGTCCACCGGACCACCGCCGGGCGACCGGGGCAGTGACGGGTCGCCGGCCTCCTTGTAGAAGTCGTCCAGGCGCAGGACGGGCAGCCCCGTGCGGGCGGCGAGCGAGGTCTTGCCGGAACCCGATGGTCCGGTCAGCAGGATCACGCGAGCGGTGTCGGCGGAGGTCACGGGAGACCATTGTCCGTGATCCCCGAGGGGAGTTGTGCGCGTGTGCATGTGACGGCGGCTTCATATACGCTGCGTCACCGTACGGTTACGCACTTCGACTCTCCTGGTAGGTGTCCCATGACCGCTCAGCACCGCCGTCACGCACGGAAGCGGCAGGCGCGTACGGCCGGGAACGGCATCCCCCGCGCCCTGTTGCGGGTCGGACTGGCCGTCTCCGCGGCAGGGGCCGCGGTGATGTCGGGAGCCGCGGGGGCGGTCGCGGCCCCGTCCACGTCCGACCTCCTGGTGACCGGCGGCTCACCGGACGCGGCGAAGGCGCTGGAGGGCGCGACGACCGCGACGGGGGCCGCGACGGCCGGCGCGCTGCGTCCGGCCAAGGACCAGCGGATCCACCCGCTGGCCGGCACGCCGGTCGACCCGTTGAGCAACGTGGTGGGCACCCAGGTCGCCGACTTCAAGCCCCTGACCACCGAGCCGCTCACGGAGCCGTTCGCCGACGGCGGCACGCTGCGCACCCTGCCCGTCGTGGGCTCGGCGACGGGGCTGCTGCCCGGTTGACGGACGACCCATCGCGCCGCGGCGCCCACCGGGTTCGGCGGACGCCGTGGCGCGACGGGGCGCGACGGGGTGGCGAGGGCGCGCCCGAGGGGGCGTCAGACGCCCATGGGGTGCCAGACGGTCTTGGTCTCCAGGAACGCCAGCATCCGCCGTGTGCCGGGGTCGGCGAACCAGTCCTCGCCCCCGGCGTCCCCGGCCGACGGGCGCAGCACCCGCTTGAGGTTCTCCGCGGCGGCCGTCTCCAACTCCTTGGCGAGCTCCGCGTCCGCGCCCGTCAGGTCGATCGCGTTGACGTCCTGGTGGGCGGCGAGCGGCGCGGCGATCTCGGCCGTCCTCCCGGAGAGGAGGTTGACCACGCCGCCCGGCAGGTCGGAGGTGGCCAGCACCTCGGCCAGGGAGAGCGCGGGCAGCGGCGCCCGCTCGCTCGCCGCCACCACGGCGGTGTTGCCGGTGACGATCACCGGGGCGAGCACCGACACCAGTCCGAGGAAGGACGGCTCCCGAGGCGCCAACACGGCGACCACGCCGGTCGGTTCGGGGGTGGAGAGGTTGAAGTACGGGCCCGCGACGGGGTTGGCGCCGCCCACCACCTGGGCGACCTTGTCGGACCAGCCCGCGTACCACACCCAACGGTCCACGGCCGCGTCCACCTGGGCGGTGGCCTTCGCCTTCGACAGCCCCTCGGCGGCGGCGACCTCGGCGACGAACTGGTCGCGGCGGCCCTCCAGCATCTCGGCGATCCGGTAGAGGATCTGACCGCGGTTGTAGGCCGTCGCCCTCGACCAGCCGCCGAACGCCTTGCGGGCCGCGACCACCGCGTCCCGGGCGTCCTTGCGGGAGGCCAGCGGGGCGTTCGCCAGCCAGTTGCCGCGTGTGTCGGTCACCTCGTACACCCGTCCGCTCTCGGACCGGGGGAACTTCCCCCCGACGAACAGCTTGTAGGTCTTGAGAACGCTCAGCCGCGTGTGCGCGCCGGGCTTGCCGGACATCTCAGACATCGAGGTACGCCTCCAGACCGTGACGGCCGCCCTCGCGACCGAAGCCCGACTCCTTGTAGCCGCCGAAGGGCGAGGTCGGGTCGAACTTGTTGAACGTGTTGGCCCACACGACGCCGGCCCGGAGCTTGTCGGCCACCGCCAGGATGCGCGAGCCCTTCTCCGTCCACACGCCCGCGGACAGGCCGTACTGCGAGTTGTTGGCCTTGGCCACGGCCTCGTCCGGGGTGCGGAAGGTCAGCACCGACAACACGGGGCCGAAGATCTCCTCGCGGGCGATCCGGTGGGCCTGGGTGACGTTGGTGAAGATCGTCGGGGCGAACCACCAACCCCGCTCGGGCAGTTCGCACGCGGGCGACCAGCGGACGGCGCCCTCGGCCTCGCCGCTGTCGACGAGTTCGGTGATGCGGGCGAGCTGCTCGGCGGAGTTGATCGCGCCGATGTCGGTGTTCTTGTCCAGCGGGTCGCCGACCCGCAGGGTCGCCAGCCGGCGCTTGAGCGCCTCCATCAGCTCGTCGTGGACCGACTCCTGGACCAGCAGCCGGGAGCCCGCGCAGCAGACCTGGCCCTGGTTGAAGTAGATGCCGTTCACGATGCCCTCGACGGCCTGGTCGATCGGCGCGTCGTCGAAGACGATGTTGGCGCCCTTGCCGCCCAGCTCCAGGGTGAGCCGCTTGGCGGTCCCCGCCACCGTGCGGGCGATCCGCTTCCCGACGGCGGTGGAGCCGGTGAAGGCGACCTTGTCGATCCCGTCGTGGGCCACCAGCGCGGCGCCGGTGGATCCGTCGCCGGTGAGGATGTTGACCACGCCCTTCGGCAGTCCCGCCTGGCGGCAGACGTCCGCGAAGAACAGGGCGGACAGCGGGGTCGTCTCGGCGGGCTTGAGGACGACGGTGTTGCCGCAGGCCAGGGCCGGGGCGATCTTCCAGGCCAGCATCAGCAGCGGGAAGTTCCACGGGATGACCTGACCCGCCACGCCCAGCGGGCGCGGGTCGGGGCCGAAGCCGGCGTGGGAGAGCTTGTCGGCCCAGCCCGCGTGGTAGAAGAAGTGCGCGGCGACCAGCGGCAGGTCCACGTCGCGGGTCTCGCGGATCGGCTTGCCGTTGTCCAGGGTCTCCAGGACGGCCAGCTCGCGCGAGCGCTCCTGGATGATCCGGGCGATCCGGAACAGGTACTTGGCGCGTTCCGAGCCGGGCAGGGCCGACCAGGGCCCGAAGGCGCGGCGGGCGGCGGCCACGGCCGCGTCCACGTCCTCGGCGCCCGCGTGGGCGACCTCGGCCAGGACCTCCTCGGTGGACGGCGAGACGGTCTTGAAGACCCTGCCGTCGGCGGCCTCGCGGAACTCGCCGTCGACGAACAGGCCGTAGGAGGGCGCGATGTCCACGACCGCGCGGGACTCGGGCGCGGGTGCGTACTCGAAAATGGGGCTCATCGGATTCAGTCCACCGTCACGTAGTCGGGGCCGGAGTAGCGCCCGGTGGTCAACTTCTGGCGCTGCATCAGCAGATCGCCCAGGAGGCTGGAGGCGCCGAAGCGGAACCAGTCGGGGTGCAGCCAGTCGTCGCCGAGGGTCTCGTTCACCAGCACCAGGTACTTGATCGCGTCCTTGGCGGTGCGGATGCCGCCCGCGGGCTTGACGCCGACCTGGCGTCCGCCTGCGGCGCGGAAGTCGCGCACGGCCTCCAGCATCACCAGCGTGTTCGCCGGCGTGGCGTTGACCGCCACCTTGCCGGTGGAGGTCTTGATGAAGTCCGCCCCGGCGAGCATCGCCAGCCAGGAGGCGCGGCGGACGTTGTCGTACGTGGCCAGCTCGCCGTTCTCGAAGATGACCTTCAGGTGGGCGTCCTCGCCGTCCTCGCGGGCGCACGCCTCCTTCACGGCCCGGATCTCCTCGAAGACCTGCATGTAGCGGCCGGAGAGGAAGGCGCCGCGGTCGATCACCATGTCGATCTCGTCGGCCCCGGCGGCCACCGCGTCGCGGGTGTCGGCGAGCTTGACCGACAGGGCGGCGCGACCGGCGGGGAAGGCCGTGGCGACGGAGGCGACGTGGACGTCCCGGCCCCCGGCGGCGTCCAGGGCCTGTCGGGCGGTGGCCACCATGTCCGGATAGACGCAGATCGCGGCGACCTTCGGGGCGGTGCGGTCGGTGGGGTCGGGGACGACGCCCTTGGCGCACAGGGCCCGCACCTTGCCCGGGGTGTCGGCGCCCTCCAGGGTCGTCAGGTCGATCATGGAGATGGCGAGGTCGATGGCGAACGCCTTCGCCGTGGTCTTGATCGAGCGGGTGCCGAGCGTGGCGGCGCGGGCTTCGAGGCCGACCGCGTCGACCCCGGGCAGGCCGTGGAGGAAGCGCCGCAGCGCGGTGTCGGACGCGGTGGCGTCCGCGAACACGGAGGGCGATGCGGGGGGTGGTGCGGCGGTCGTGGTGGGAGACGTGGCAGGCATGGTCACCAGATGAGCATATCTACGCGCGTAGCGACATGTCACCCCCTCCCCGCCGCCGGAGAGGCCACGACCGGTCGGGCTCCCCGCGGGGAACGTCGGGCAGAATCGGGGGCATGACGCGCGAGCAGCCCGAGTACGCCGACCACGTCTACCGCTCCGGATCGGGGATGGCGGGGGGCGCGCTGCTGCTGTTGCTGGTCCTGCTGCTGGCCGGCGAGGGGATCGTCAACGGCGAGGGCCGTATCCGGTGGCTCTCGGTGGCCTGGCTGGTCTTCCTCGTGCCGCTGATCGTCGCGTTCTCCCTGCGCCCCGCGGTGTTCGCGGGCCGCGAGCGGCTGCGGGTGCGCAACCCCTTCCGCACGATCACCCTGCCGTGGGCGTCGGTGGAGGACGTGCGGGCCACGTACTCCAGCGAGGTCTTCGCCGCCGGCGCGAAGTACCAGATGTGGGCGATCCCGGTCTCGCTGCGCCAGCGCAAGAAGGCCGTCAGGAAGGGCGCCGGCCCGGCGACCGCGTCCGCCGGACCGGCCCTGGACGCGGGAGTCCGGGCCCAGGCCGACCGGGCGGTGGAGGAGATCCGGGAACTGGCCGAACGTCACGCCTCCGCGGAGGCGGCGCAGGGCGCCCCGACCGTCCGCTGGGCCTACGAGGTCCTGGCCCCCGTCGCGGTCGGCGGGATCGCCCTGCTCTGCCTGTTGTTCCTGGGCTGACACGTGTTCTCGGGCCGCCGCGCGCGGCGCGGGACGCGCGGGCCGGATCAGATGCCCGCCGCGGCGGCGAGGTCCGCCCTGAGCGCGCCCAGGGCCCAGTCCGCGGTGGCGCGGGCCGTGGACAGGTCCGAGGCGTCCTCGACGGGGACGACCACCTCCAGGTAGCACTTCAGCTTCGGCTCCGTGCCGCTGGGGCGGACGACGATCCGGGCCTCGGAGATCCCCTGCCGGGGGTCGCCGGCCAGGCGGTAGCGGAGCGCGTCGGTCGGCGGGAGGGAGCCGTCGCCCCGGCTGAGGTCCTCGGTGGAGATCACGGTCAGGCCGGCCAGGAGGACGGGCGGCGTCGCGCGCAGCCGGCGCATGGCCGCCTCGATCAGCGACAGGTCCGCCACCCGCACCGAGAGCTGGTCGGTGGCGTGGAGCCCGTAGCGGGCCGCGGTGTCGTCCAGCAGTTCCGTCAGGGTGCGGCCGGTCTCCTTCAGCTCCGCGGCCAGCTCGGCGACGAGCAGCGCGGCCGTGATGCCGTCCTTGTCCCGGACGCCCTCGGGATCGACGCAGTAGCCCAGCGCCTCCTCGTAGGCGTAGCGCAGGCCGTCCACGCCGGCCAGCCACTTGAAGCCGGTCAGCGTCTCGGCGTACGGCAGGCCCGCCTCGGCCGCGATCTTCGACAGCAGGGAGGACGAGACGACGGTGGTGGCGAAGGTGCCCCGCGCCCGCTTGTGCACCAGGTGGGTGGCGAGCAGCGCCCCCACCTCGTCGCCGCGCAGCATGCGCCAGCCGGCGTCGGTGCCGGGGTCGGGCACCGCCACGGCGCAGCGGTCGGCGTCGGGGTCGTTGGCGATGATCAGGTCCACGCCGCCCTGCCCCTGGGCGCGGGCCGTGGCGAAGGCCAGGTCCATCGCGCCGGGCTCCTCGGGGTTGGGGAAGGCCACGGTCGGGAAGTCGGGGTCGGGCTCGGCCTGCTCGGCGACGGGCACGGGGGCGGGGAAGCCCCCGCGTTCGAAGGCGGCGGCCAGCGTGGCGCCGCCGACCCCGTGCAGGGCGGTGTGGACGACCCGCACGTTCCGGGGAGCGCCTGGGGTGAGGACGGAGACCGCGCGGTCCAGGTAGTCCTCGACGATCTCCTCGCCCAGCACCTCCCAGCCCGACTCGGCGCGCGGCACGTCGGCGAGCGAACCGATCGAGGCGATCTCGTCGGCGATCTCGGCGTCGGCGGGCGGCACGATCTGGGAGCCCCCGCCCAGGTAGACCTTGTAGCCGTTGTCGCGGGGCGGGTTGTGGCTCGCGGTGACGGTGACGCCCGCGACGGCGCCCAGCCGGCGGATGGCGAAGGCCAGCACCGGGGTGGGCAGGGGCCGGGGCAGCAGGGCCGCCCGGAGCCCGGCGCCGACCATCACGGCGGCGGTGTCGCGCGCGAAGTCGGCGCTCTTGTGGCGGGCGTCGTACCCGATGACGACCAGACCGTCGCGGTGCCCGTGCTTGCGGAGGTGGGCCGCGAGCCCGGCGGCGGCCCGGATGACCACCACGCGGTTCATCCGCATCGGTCCCGCGCCCAGCTCCCCGCGCAGCCCGGCGGTGCCGAATTGGAGGGTGCCGGAGAAACGGGCGGCCAGTTCGTCGAGGTCGCGGGCCTCCACGAGCCGGGTCAGTTCCTCGCGGGTCTCCGGGTCGGGGTCCTCGGCCAGCCAGGACCGCGCCCGCGCGGTCAGTTCCTCGTGCACGGTTGCCACGGTTCTCTCCGCTCCTACGTGTCGCCTCACGGGCCGCGCCGGACGCCTGCCCGTGCTTCGCTGCCGCTCCCCGCGCCGGGCGGGCGCGGTGTCCGCTCCCCACGAGTACCCGGGGACGTTCCCGGATGCCGCCCGGCGATCCGCCGTCCGTGCGGAGGCGGGGCGCCGGGGCGCGCCGGGTCAGATGCGCCCGAGGACCTTGGCCAGAAGCGCGCCCATCCGGGCGGCCGAGTCGCGGCCCGCCCGGAGCACCTCCTCGTGGTTGAGGGGCTCCCCGGTCATGCCCGCGGCCAGGTTGGTGACCAGCGAGATGCCCAGCACCTCCGCACCCGCCTCGCGGGCGGCGATCGCCTCCAGGACCGTGGACATGCCGACCAGGTCCCCGCCGATCGCCCGGACCATGCCGATCTCGGCGGGCGTCTCGTAGTGGGGGCCGGGGAGCTGGACGTAGACGCCCTCCTCCAGGGAGGCGTCCACCTCCCGGCACAGCGCGCGCAGCCGCGGCGAGTACAGGTCGGTCAGGTCGACGAAGTTGGCGCCGACGATCGGCGAGACGCCGGTCAGGTTGATGTGGTCCCGGATGAGCACCGGCTGACCGGGGCGCATCCCCGGGCGCAGGCCGCCGCAGCCGTTGGTCAGCACAACGGTCTTGCAGCCCGCGGCGATCGCCGAGCGGATTCCGTGGGCGACGGGCGCGACACCACGGCCCTCGTACAGGTGCGTGCGGCCGAGGAAGACCAGCGCGCGCTTGTCGCCGAGGCGGTGCGAGCGGATCTTCCCCGCGTGTCCCTCGACGGCCGGGGGCGGGAAGCCGGGCAGGTCGGTGACCGGGAACTCGTGGTCCGGCTCGCCGAGCGCGTCGGCGGCCGGCACCCAGCCCGACCCCATGACCAGGGCGACGTCGTGGCTCTGCGCGCCGGTCAGCTCGCGCAGGCGGGCCGCGGCGGCCTCGGCGGCGGCGTACGGGTCCCCTGAGTAGTCCGTGGTGACAGATGCGTTCACGCGGATGAGGGTAGCCGGTCATCGCCTACGCGCGTAGACGGGTGGGGTGGGAGCGTTCCTTTCCGGACACCCGAGCCGTCCGGCGGGCGGTCAGCAGGGGCGTTTGCGCAGTTCCATCACATAGTCGTGGGGCGCGCCCGCCGACTCCGCGGCGTCGGCGATCTCCCCCAGGTAGCGGGCCGAGGGCAGCCCGCCCTCGTACCCGTTCAGCACGTAGCACCACGCCGTCTCGTCGCCGTCCAGGGTGTGCACCCGCACCCGCAGGCGGCGGTAGACGCCCATGCCGACGCCCTCCCAGCGATCCAGGGCGTCCTCGTCCATGGGCGCGATGTCGTAGAGCGCGACGAAGACCGCCGAGACCGGGTCCTCCACCAGGGTCGCCAGCGCCCCGTCCCAGCCCATCTGCTCGCCGCCGAAGGTGAGCCGCCACCCGCTGAGCCACCCGGTGCCGCGCAGCGGGGAGTGCGGGGCGCGGCGGGACATCAGCCGGGCGTCGAGGTTTCCGGCGTAGGCGGCGTAGAGCGACATGCGTCGAAGGGTAGCGTCAGCCGGGTCCGTCCCCGGGGGAAGACGGTCGCACAGGCCCGGCGGGTGGTGTCCACCACGTGGACGACCCATGCGAGACTGGGGTACGTGACTCGGATCGTGATCATCGGTGGTGGGCCTGGCGGGTACGAGGCGGCACTGGTGGCCGCCCAGCTCGGAGCGGATGTGACCGTCGTCGACTGCGACGGTCTGGGCGGGGCCTCGGTGCTGACCGACTGCGTCCCCTCCAAGACGCTCATCGCCACGGCCGAGGTGATGACGAACTTCGACTCCTCCTACGAGGAGCTGGGCATCATCGTCGAGGACGGCTCCCCCGACCCCGACCGGCCCGCCCGCGTCGTGGGCGTGGACCTCGGCAAGGTCAATCGGCGCGTCAAGCGCCTCGCGCTCGCCCAGTCGCACGACATCACCGCTGCGGTCACCCGCGCCGGCGCCCGCGTGCTGCGCGGGCGCGGCCGGCTGGAGCCGCACCAGGCGGCGGACGGCTCCCGTCAGGTCGTGGTCCGGGCGGCGGACGGCAGCGAGGAGCGGCTGACCGCCGACGCCGTGCTCATCGCCACCGGCGGCAAGCCGCGCGAACTCCCCGACGCCAAGCCCGACGGCGAGCGCATCCTGAACTGGACCCAGGTGTACGACCTGGAGGAGCAGCCCGAGGAGCTGATCGTGGTCGGCTCCGGCGTCACCGGCGCCGAGTTCGCGGGCGCCTACCAGGCGCTCGGCTCCCGGGTGACGCTCGTCTCCTCGCGCGACCGCGTGCTGCCGGGCGAGGACCCGGACGCGGCGGTCGTGCTGGAGGACGTCTTCCGCCGCCGCGGCATGAACGTGATGTCCCGCTCCCGGGCGGCCTCGGCCAAGCGCGTCGGGGACCGGGTGGAGGTCACCCTCTCGGACGGTCGGGTCATCACCGGCAGCCACTGCCTGATGGCGGTCGGCGCGGTGCCCAACACCGCCGGCATCGGCCTGGAGGAGGCCGGCGTCACACTGAAGGAGTCCGGTCACATCTGGACCGACCGGGTCTCCCGGACGACCGCTCCGGGCATCTACGCGGCCGGCGACTGCACGGGAGTCTTCGCGCTCGCCTCGGTCGCGGCCATGCAGGGCCGGATCGCCATGTACCACTTCCTGGGCGAGACGGTGGCGCCGCTGAACCTCAAGACGGTCTCGGCGAACGTCTTCACCGACCCGGAGATCGCCACCGTCGGCTACTCGCAGGCCGACGTGGACAGCGGCCGGATCGACGCCCGTGCCGTCAAGCTGCCGCTGCTGCGCAACGCGCGCGCCAAGATGCAGGGCATCCGGGACGGTTTCGTGAAGCTGTTCTGCCGCCCCGGCACGGGCATCGTGGTCGGCGGCGTGGTCGTGGCGCCGCGCGCCAGCGAACTGATCCACCCGATCTCGATAGCGGTCGACAACAACCTGACGGTCGAGCAGATCGCGAACACCTTCACCGTCTACCCGTCGCTGTCGGGTTCGATCGCCGAGGTGGCGCGGCAGCTCCACACCCGGAAGACCTCCGAGGGCGGCTGACCGGCGCACGGGCGCTCCGGAGCGGTCGCTTATACCACGACGGGGGCGCGCGTACGGACAACTTCCGCTATTCAGCGGAAACACCTGAAAGCAGACGGTCGTCCGCGTTACTGTCGGTTTCGTGTTCGCTGCAGAACGTCGCCAATTGATCCTCGAAATGGTGCGCGCCAACGGAGCCGTCTCGCTCCGGGAACTGGCGCGCGTCGTCCAGACCTCCGAAGTGACCGTACGGCGCGATGTCCGGGCGCTGGAGGCCGAAGGACTGCTCGACCGCCGGCACGGAGGCGCGGTACTGCCCGGTGGCCTCACGCGGGAGTCGGGCTTCCCCCAGAAGGCCCACCTGGCGACCGCGGAGAAGACGGCCATCGCCGACGTGGCCGCCGGTCTCGTCGAGGAGGGCGAGGCCATCGTCGTCGGGGCCGGGACGACCACGCAGGAACTGGCCCGGCGCCTCGCCCGCGTCCCCGGCCTGACGGTGGTCACCAACTCCCTGCTGGTGGCACAGGCGTTGGCACACGCCAACCGCGTCGAAGTGGTGATGACGGGCGGCACGCTGCGCGGCTCCAACTACGCGCTGGTCGGCAGCGGCGCCGAGCAGTCCCTCCAGGGGCTGCGGGTCTCGCGCGCCTTCCTGTCCGGCAGCGGGCTGACGGCCGAGCGCGGGCTCTCCACCTCCAACATGCTCTCGGCGAGCGTGGACCGGGCGCTGGTCCAGGCCGCGACGGAGGTCGTCGTCCTCGCGGACCACACCAAGCTGGGTGTCGACACGATGTTCCAGACGGTGGCCCCGGAGCTCATCACCCGGCTGGTGACCGACGAGCCCCCGCCGCACGAGGAGCGCGCGACGGCGGAGCTCCGGGCCCTGGCGGACCAGGGCGTCCAGATCACGGTGGCCGGCGCGGGACACGGCACGGCACACGGTCCGGGTGGCCCGGGCGGTCAGGACGGCGAGGTCGCGCCGCCGGCGGGTCCGGGCGTCCCGCCGCGGCGGTCCCGGCGGGAGGTGCCGCTGCCGGGACAGCGCGGACGGCACCAGCCCGGCGGCGGGGGCGGCGCGCAGTTGCGCGCGGCGCCCCTGGCCGCGCCGGGCGAGGCGCAGCCGCCGGGCAGGATCGCGGATCTGGCCCCGCGCCGCCACTGACGGCGCCGCGGGGAACGTATCCGGAACACGCCCGTGGGGCGGGACGACCGTCCCGCCCCACGGGCGTGTTCCGGATACGTCTTCGATACGGGCCGGGTCAGTCCTTGATCTCGCAGATGGGGGCGCCGGAGCTGATGGACGCCCCGACCTCGGCGGTCAGGCCCTTGACGGTGCCGGCGCGGTGGGCGGTGATGGGCTGCTCCATCTTCATCGCCTCCAACACCACGACCAGGTCACCCTCGGCCACCTCCTGGCCCTCCTCGACGGCGACCTTGACGATGGTGCCCTGCATCGGGGAGGCCAGGGTGTCACCGGTGACGGCCGGACCGGACTTCTTGGCCGCCCGCCGCTTGGGACGGGCCCCGCCGGCCGCCGCGGTGCGGGCCAGCGTCATGCCCAGCGAGGCGGGCAGGGAGACCTCCAGCCGCTTGCCGCCGACCTCGACCACCACCGTCTCCCGGCCGGGCTCGTCCTCCTCGACCTCCGCGCCCGCGGCGCCCGCGAACGGCTTGATCTCGTTGACGAACTCGGTCTCGATCCACCGGGTGTGGACGTCGAACGGCTCCTCGGGGCGACCGTTGACCTCCGGCGCGAAGGCCGGGTCGCGCACCACCGCGCGGTGGAAGGGCAGGGCGGTGGCCATGCCCTCGACGGTGAACTCCTCCAGGGCGCGGGCGGCGCGCTCCAAGGCCTGCCGGCGGGTGGCGCCGGTGACGATCAGCTTGGCCAGCAGCGAGTCCCAGGCGGGGCCGATCACCGAACCGGACTCCACGCCCGCGTCCAGCCGCACCCCAGGGCCGGCCGGCGGGGCGAAGGTGGTCACCGTGCCCGGCGCCGGCAGGAAGTTCCGGCCCGGGTCCTCGCCGTTGATGCGGAACTCGAAGGAGTGACCGCGCACCGGCGGGTCGTCGTAACCCAGCTCCTCGCCGTCGGCGATCCGGAACATCTCGCGCACCAGGTCGATGCCGGTGACCTCCTCGGTCACCGGGTGCTCCACCTGGAGGCGGGTGTTGACCTCCAGGAAGGAGATCGTGCCATCCTGGCCGACCAGGAACTCGCAGGTGCCGGCGCCCACGTAGCCGGCCTCCTTCAGGATGGCCTTGGACGCGCGGTACAGCTCGGCGTTCTGCTCGGCCGTCAGGAACGGCGCGGGGGCCTCCTCCACCAGCTTCTGGTGGCGCCGCTGGAGGGAGCAGTCGCGGGTGGAGACCACCACGACGTTGCCGTGGGTGTCGGCCAGGCACTGGGTCTCCACGTGCCGGGGACGGTCCAGGTACCGCTCGACGAAGCACTCGCCGCGGCCGAAGGCGGCCACCGCCTCGCGGACGGCCGACTCGTACAGCTCCGGGACCTCCTCCAGGGTGCGGGCGACCTTCAGACCGCGTCCGCCACCGCCGAAGGCGGCCTTGATGGCGATGGGCAGGCCGTGCTCCTCGGCGAAGGCGACGACCTCGTCGGCGCCGGAGACCGGGTCGGGGGTGCCCGCGACCAGCGGGGCGCCGGCCCGCTGGGCGATGTGCCGGGCGGCGACCTTGTCGCCCAGGGAGCGGATGGCCTGCGGCGGCGGACCGATCCAGGTCAGCCCGGCGTCGAGGACGGCCTGGGCGAACTCGGCGTTCTCCGACAGGAAGCCGTAGCCGGGATGGATCGCGTCCGCACCGGAATCCTTGGCGGCCTGGAGCACCTTGGCGATGTCCAGATAGCTGGTGGCGGGGGTGTCACCGCCCAGCGCGAAAGCCTCGTCCGCCACCTTCACGTGCAGCGCGTCCCGATCCGGGTCGGCGTAGACGGCCACACTCGCGATCCCGGCGTCCCGGCAGGCCCGAGCGACGCGGACAGCGATTTCACCGCGATTGGCGATGAGCACCTTGCGCACGATGACTCCCTCCTTGAAACAAGGTGAGTTTAGGTATCGGCGACATCGCACGCCGAGTCGCCCTGGGGGGTGAGCTTGCCCACACGGAAGGTGACCCCCCGGGGCTCGACCGGGGCTCAAAACCCATGTGAGTACACGTTACGCCGGGTTTCCCGGTCCGGCCGGAGATCCCCGATGTGGCCAAGGTTACTGTCCGAGCCTGCTGTGGGCGCTGTGGCGACTTTGTGGGGTTCCTACGAACGGCGGGGCGTTTCTTTGCCGGCGCGCGAGGGGTTCCGCGCCGCATTACCCGTTAGTAGCATGCGCGTTGCCGCACGCGACGTGCCGTTCCGGCACGCCGGTCGCGGACGACGAGGGGCGGGACGCGATGCTGCACAGACGATCGGTGGCCCTGGTCACGGCCGTGGTGCTCGTGGTGGAGGCCGTCGGAGTGGCGGTGCTCCACTGGGTGCTCGGTGTCATGGTGGAGCGTCAGAGGATGTCCCTGGACGGGCTCGACCCCCACCTGATGGCCGTCTCGGCGTGGATCGGGGGCGCGGTCCTCGGCGTCTGCCTGCTGGTGTGCGCGGTGCCGCTGTTCCGCGCGGCCCTGGCCGACCGACCGCCGCGCCGCCTCGCCCGCGCCCTGCTGGTGAGCGTGGCCGTGGCGCACGGCGTCCTCGGCGCGGTCGTCGCCGCCCTGGTGAGCTGGGCGGCGTTCGCCACCCTGATGGTCGTGTTGGGACTCGTCGTCCTGACCCTGGTCTCCTACGGGCCGGGACGCCCGCCCGCCGACACGCCTGCCGAGCCGTCCACCGACACGCCCGCCGAGCCGCCGCTCAGACCCACAACCGGGTGATGTCCACGCCCAGTTCGGCCAGCAGGCGGCGCAGCAGCGGCAGGGAGAGCCCGATGACGTTGCCGGGGTCGCCGTCGATGCCGTCGACGAAGGGCGCCGAGCGTCCGTCGAGGGTGAAGGCGCCCGCGACGTGCAGCGGCTCGCCGCTGGCGACGTAGGCGGCGATCTCCGCGTCGCTCGGTTCACCGAAACGGACGGTCGTGGCGGCGGTCGCGGAGACGCGGCGGTCGGTGGCCGTGTCCACCACGCAGTGCCCGGTGACCAGGACGCCCGCGCGTCCGCGCATGGCCTTCCAACGGGCGGTGGCCTCCTCGGCGTCCGCGGGCTTGCCCAACGGCCGGCCGTCCAGCTCCAGCACCGAGTCGCAGCCGACGACGAGCGCGCCTGCGGCCTGCGGACGTTCCGCCACGGCCGCGGCCTTCGCCTCGGCCAGCCGCAGGGCCAGCTCCGTCGGTGTGGGGGCGTCGATCGCGTCCTCGTCCACCCCGCTGACGATCACCTCGGGCGCCAGACCCGCCTGGCGCAGCAGCCCGAGCCGGGCGGGTGACCGGGAGGCGAGGACGAGCCGGCGCCGGGAGGCGGTGTCGTGGGCCATACGGCCCATCCTAGGAAGAGGCGCCGACGGCGCTTCGGGGGCGTTTCGCGACAGCGGTCGAGAACGGTCACAGCAGCAGGAAGACCGCGATCATGGCGACGGCGAGCAGCCAGCCGCTACGGCGGAGCCCGGCCTGGGCGGAGCGCATCTCCTGGGGTGGTTCGTCGGCTGGATCGGACCAGAGCATGGGACCGATCCTCCGGCAGGAGACGGCCCGGGCGCCTGAGTACGGGTACTCAGGCGCCCGGGCCGATCGGCCCCGCGCGGGGCGGGGACCCTCCGTCTCGACGGCCTCAGCAGGGCCAGTACGTCGTGGCCCACGCCCGCGGCCCCGGGTGCGGCAGCCGGCGGCCGGGAACGGTGCGGGCCGGGTCGGACCACTGGGAGGACCGCTCGGCGGCGGGCTCGGCCGCCGCTCGCGCCGCCGCGCGCGTCCGCACCACCGCCAGGGCGGCGGCCAGCTCCTCGGGGGTCGGGTTGCCGCGTACGACCTTGATCACGTGACGGTCTCCTCGCTGTCGAAGGCGGTCGGGGCCCGCGGGCCGGTCAGAGCGGGATGTTGCCGTGCTTCTTCGGCGGCAGGGACTCCCGCTTGGTGCGCAGCGCGCGCAGTCCCCGCACCACGTGGCGCCGGGTGTCGGACGGCATCACCACGGCGTCCACGTACCCGCGCTCGGCCGCGACGTACGGGTTGAGGAGCGTGTCCTCGTACTCGGCGGTGAGCCGCGCCCGCAGCTCCTCCTGCTCCTCGGGCGTGGCGGCGGCGGCCAGGGTCCTGCGGTGCAGGATGTTGACCGCGCCCTGGGCGCCCATCACCGCGATCTGGGCCGTCGGCCAGGCGAGGTTGAGGTCCGCGCCCAGGTGCTTGGAGCCCATGACGTCGTACGCGCCGCCGAACGCCTTCCGCGTGATGACGGTGATCAGCGGGACCGTCGCCTCGGCGTAGGCGTAGATCAGCTTGGCGCCGCGCCGGATGATGCCGCCGTACTCCTGGTCGGTGCCGGGCAGGAAGCCGGGCACGTCCACGAAGGTCAGCACCGGGACGTTGAAGGCGTCGCAGGTGCGCACGAACCGCGCGGCCTTCTCGGACGCGTCGATGTCCAGGCAGCCGGCGAACTGCATCGGCTGGTTGGCCACCACCCCGACCGGCCGGCCCTCCACCCGCCCGAAGCCGGTGAGGATGTTCGGCGCGAACAGCGGCTGGGTCTCCAGGAACTCGCCGTCGTCCAGCACGTGCTCGATCACGGTGTGCATGTCGTACGGCTGGTTGGCCGAGTCCGGGATCAGCGCGTCCAGCGCGCGGTCGGCGTCGGTGACCTCCGTGTCCGCCTCCTCGGGGAAGGCGGGCGGCTCGGAGAGGTTGTTGGACGGCAGGTAGCTCAGCAGCGCCTTGACGTACTCGATGGCGTCCTTCTCGTCGGAGGCCATGTAGTGCGCGACGCCGGAGGTGGCGTTGTGGGTGCGGGCGCCGCCCAGCTCCTCGAAGCCCACGTCCTCGCCGGTCACCGTCTTGATGACGTCCGGGCCGGTGATGAACATGTGCGAGGTCTGGTCGACCATCACCGTGAAGTCGGTGATCGCCGGGGAGTAGACCGCGCCGCCCGCGCACGGGCCCACCACCAGGGAGATCTGCGGGATCACCCCGGAGGCGTGGGTGTTGCGGCGGAAGATCTCGCCGTACGCGCCCAGCGAGGCCACCCCCTCCTGGATGCGGGCGCCGCCGGAGTCGTTGATGCCGATGACCGGGCAGCCGGTCTTCAGCGCGAAGTCCATCACCTTGACGATCTTCTGGCCGTAGACCTCGCCCAGGGCCCCGCCGAAGACCGTGAAGTCCTGGGAGAAGACGGCCACCGGACGCCCGTCCACCGTGCCGTAGCCGGTGACGACGCCGTCGCCGTAGGGGCGGTTCCTCTCCAGCCCGAAGTGGGTGGAGCGGTGGCGGGCGAACTCGTCCAGCTCGACGAAGGACCCCTCGTCCAGGAGCAGGTCGATCCGCTCGCGGGCGGTCAACTTGCCCTTGGCGTGCTGCTTCTCCACGGCGTGCGCCGAACCCGCGTTGGTGGCCTCCTCGATGCGCCGACGCAGGTCCGCGAGCTTGCCCGCGGTGGTGTGACGCTCGTGGTCCTCGGGGGCTGGGCTCTGCTGCTCGGACACGGGCTGCGGCTCCTCGTCGTGAACGTTTGGCTACCGACTCGTAGCGTATCGGCGGCCGGGCGGTGCGCAGATGCGGTGTTTGCCACACCTACGCTGTCTTGCATGACGCGCGAAGATCCCTCGGACAATCCCTGGTCCGACCTGGACAGGCCGCCCCTGAACGCCGCCGCGCTGCGCCGTGCGCTGGTGCGTCCCGGGTCGCTGTGGACCTCCGTGGAGGTGGTGCCCGAGACCGGCTCCACCAACACCGATCTCGCCGCGCGGGCGGCGCGGGGCGAGGCCCGGGAGGGGGCGGTGCTCCTCGCCGAGCGGCAGACCGCCGGACGCGGACGGCTGGAGCGCGCCTGGACGGCGCCCGCCCGCTCGGGGCTGTTCTGCTCCGTCCTGCTCACCCCGCGGGCGCCCGCGGAGAGGTGGGGCTGGCTCCCGCTGCTCACCGGGGTCGCCACCGCCGCCGCCCTGGCTCGCGCCGCGGGGGTGGACACGGCGCTGAAGTGGCCCAACGACGTCCTGGTGCGGGTCGGCGGCGAGGAGCGCAAGCTCGGCGGCATCCTCGCCGAGCGGGTGACGCACCCCGACGGGACCGCCTCCGTGGTGCTCGGCGTCGGGCTCAACGTCTCGCTGCGCGAGGACGAGTTGCCGGTGCCCACGGCCGGCTCGCTGACGCTGGCGGGCGCGCCCGGCACCGACCGCGACCCGCTGCTGCGGGCCGTGCTCCGGTCGCTGGAGGAGTGGTACGGCCGCTGGCGCGCGGTGGACGGCGACCCGGAGGCGAGCCGGGTCCGGGAGGCGTACACCGCCGGGTGCGCCACGCTGGGCCGGCGGGTGCGGGCGCTGCTGCCCGGCGACCGCGGGTTGGTGGGCGAGGCGATCGCGGTGGACGGCGACGGGCGGCTGGTCCTGGCGAGCGAGGAGGGAGTGCGGCGCCCGGTGGCGGCGGGCGACATCGTGCACCTCAGGCCCGCTCCGGAGGGCCCCCCGGAAGGATCGCCGGGAGAGTGAGCCAGGGCACACCTGCCGTATCGTTGAGTCGACCCAGCGCGGTGGGCGCGGCGGCAGTGAGTGGATCGGAAGGGCAGTGGACGACTCGGGCACCCCAGCCGGAGAGCCGACGACGGACGGTGCGGCGGAGGCCGGCGACGCGGACCGGACCGAGGAGGACCCCCTCGCGCTCCGCATCGAGCAACTGATCCTGGGCGCTCCGCGGCAGTACACCCCCTTCCAGGCGGCCCGCGCGGCCGACGTCCCGATGGAGATGGCCGCCCGTTTCTGGCGGGCGATGGGTTTCGCCGACATCGGTCAGGCCCGGGCGCTGACCGAGGCCGACGTGCTCGCGCTGCGGCGGCTGGCCGGCCTGGTGGAGGCCGGGCTGCTCAGCAAGGCGATGGCCGTCCAGGTGGCGCGCTCCACCGGGCAGACGACGGCACGGCTGGCGGAGTGGCAGATCGACTCCTTCCTGGAGGGCCTGACCGAGCCGCCCGAGCCGGGGATGACCCGCACCGAGGTGGCGTACCCGCTGATGGAGCTGTTGCTGCCCGAGCTCCAGGAGTTCCTGGTGTACGTCTGGCGGCGGCAGCTCGCCGCGGCCACCGGCCGGGTGGCGCAGGACGACGAGGAGATGGTGGACCGGCGGCAGGCGGTCGCCTTCGCCGACCTGGTGGGCTTCACCCGGCTGACCCGCCGGTTGGAGGAGGAGGAGCTCGGCGAGCTGGTCGAGGCGTTCGAGACCACCGCCGCCGACCTGATCGCCGCGCACGGCGGGCGGCTGATCAAGACCCTCGGCGACGAGGTGCTCTACGTCGCCGACGACGCGGGCACGGCGGCCGAGATCGGCCTGCGGATGATCGAGACGATGGCCAACGACGCGACGATGCCCGAGCTGCGCGTGGGCATGGCCTTCGGCACGGTCACCACCCGGATGGGGGACGTCTTCGGCAACACGGTCAACCTCGCCAGCCGACTGACGTCCATAGCTCCCAAGGACGCGGTGCTGGTCGACGGGGAGCTCCGCGCGGAGCTGGTCTCCTCCGGGCAGGCGCCGGAGTCGGAGAAGGAGACCGACGACGCCTCGGTGTACCGCTTCGCGCTCCAGCCCCTCTACCAGCGTCCGGTGCGCGGTCTGGGCGTCGTCGAGCCGTGGCTGCTCTCCCGCCGCACCTCCTGACGGGCGGCCCGGCCCCCGCCGCGTCCCGCTCGTCCACAGCCCCTGACCGAACGGGCGGTCGGATGGCATGATGCGCTCCGGAGCAGTGAGCGATCGTTAACCGGAAGGGCTGTGTGGACGACGTGAGCGACATGAGCGACGCGAACGGCGTGGGCGAGGAGCGGTTCGGCGAGTGGGTCGCGGTCCGGCGGGAGGCGGACGGCCACGTCGCCGAGCTGGTGCTGGACCGACCCAAGGCGATGAACGCCGTCTCCACCGAGATGGCCCGGTGCATCGGCGAGGCGTGCGCCGCCCTCGCCGCCGACCGGCGGGTGCGGGCCGTGGTGCTCGTCTCCACCCACGAGCGGGCGTTCTGCGTGGGCGCCGACCTCAAGGAGCGCAACTCCTTCACCGACGCGGACCTGGCGCGGCAGCGGCCGTACGCCCGCGCCGCCTACACCGGGGTGCTGGAGCTGCCGATGCCCACCGTCGCCGCCGTGCACGGGTTCGCGCTCGGCGGCGGTTTCGAGCTGGCCCTGTCCTGCGACCTGATCGTCGCCGACCCCACCGCCGTGGTCGGTCTGCCGGAGGTGTCCGTCGGGGTGATCCCCGGCGGGGGCGGCACCCAGCTCCTGCCGCGCCGGGTGGGCGCGGCCCGCGCCGCGGAGCTGATCTTCACCGCGCGGCGGGTGGAGGCCGCCGAGGCCCGCGAGCTGGGGCTGGTGGACCACCTGGTGGCCGAGGGTGAGGACCGCGCCGAGGCGCTGGCCCTGGCCCGGCGCATCGCCGCCAACTCCCCGGTGGGCCTGCGGGCGGCCAAGCGGGCGCTGCGCACCGGCTGGGGCATGGACCTGCGCGCCGGCCTGGAGGTGGAGGACGCGGCCTGGCGCTCGGTGGCGTTCTCCGGGGACCGGGCTGAGGGCGTGGCGGCCTTCAACGAGAAGCGGGCCCCGCGCTGGCCCGGGGAGTGAGCCGGGAACGAGTGGGCACCAGGTTCGGGGGGCCGGTGTGAGCCGGTCGGCGGCCCGGAAGGAAGGCCCATAACCTGGGTCGTATGAGTTGGGTACGGCATGGGTGACGACGCGCGATTGAGGGCCGTGGTGGCGCTGGCGCAGGCGATGGCCGCCGCCCCCGCCCTGCGCGACGTCGCCCGTGCCGCCGCCGAGGGCGCGCGGGTCGCGATGGACGGCTCCTTCGCCGCCGTCTCCGTCTGGGAGCGCGAGCGCGGACGGCTGCGGGTGCTGGCGAACGTGGGGAAGCTGCGCGGGGACGAGGAGGAGTTCCCCGAGGACGAGTCGTACCCCGTCCACGACTTTCCGGAGATCGCCGGCCTTCCGTACCGGCGCCGGTCGGGCGAGGGCGAGCCGTGCGCCTGGGTGGAGTCGGCCGACGGGCCGTGGGACGGTGCGGGCCCGCCCGGGACGCGGCGGGCGGCCGTGCTGCGCCGCCGCGGGCGGGGCTGTTGCGTGGTGGCCCCGATCGTGCTGCACGGGCGGGCGTGGGGCGAGCTGTACGTGGCGCGGGAGCCCGGCCGACCCGTCTTCGACCGTGCCGACGCCGACTTCGCCACCGTGCTGGCGTCGGTGGTGGCGGCCGGGATCGCCCAGACGGAGCGGTTGGAGGAGGTGCGCCGGCTGGCCTTCACCGACCCCCTCACGGGCCTGGCGAACCGACGGGCGGTGGACGTGCGCCTGGACGAGGCGCTGGAGCGGCACCGGGCGGACGGGACGGTGGTGAGCCTGTTGGTCTGTGACGTCAACGGACTCAAGGCGGTCAACGACGAACTGGGCCACGAGGCGGGCGACCGGCTGCTGGAACGATTCGCCTCGGTGCTGTCGCTGTGCGGCGCGATGCTCCCGGAGACGCTGGTCGCCCGGTTGGGCGGGGACGAGTTCTGTCTGCTGGCGGTGGGGCCGTCGGCCGACGAGGTGGTCCGCGTCGCGGACGAGGTCTGCCGTCGGGCCGCCGAGCTGGAGCCGGGCGAGGGGGTCGCCTGCGGACTGGCCTCCACGGGGGACCCGATAGGTCCGGTCCGCTCGGCCCGTCGGCTGTTCCGTCTCGCCGACGCCGCCCAGTACCGCGCGAAGGCCGCCCGCACGGCCAAACCGGTGGTGGCGGGGCGCGAGGGCGCGCGGGAGACGGAGGAGACCGAGGACGCCGTGATCCGCCTGGCGGACGCGGCGGAGACGGCCCGGCCGGCGGGCGACCGCCGCCGCATCCGGGGTCTGGACGTGTGACCGCCGCCCCGGTCCCGGGCCGGGCGTCGCCCAGGCCGTGACAGAACTCGATTCACTCTTTAGTGTGCCTGAATATGGATATGCAGAATCCCGTGGTGCTCGGGCCCACCGGCGTCACCGCCGAGGACGTCGTCGCCGTCGCCCGCGGTCTGGCTCCCGTCGAACTCTCCGCCGAGGCGCTCGAGGCGCTCGCCGCCGCCCGACGGACCGTCGAGGACCTGGCCGCCAAGCCCGACCCCGTCTACGGCGTCTCCACCGGCTTCGGCGCCCTCGCCGTCCGCCACATCCCCGCCGACCTGCGCGTGAAGCTCCAGCGCAACATCGTCCGCTCGCACGCCGCCGGAATGGGGCCGCGGGTGGAGCGCGAGGTGGTGCGGGCGCTGATGTTCCTGCGGCTGAAGACCCTCGCCTCCGGCCACACCGGCGTGCGGCCCGAGGTCGCCCGCGCCATGGCGGGCCTGCTCAACGCGCGGATCACCCCCGTCGTCCACGAGTACGGCTCCCTCGGCTGCTCCGGCGACCTCGCGCCGCTGTCGCACTGCGCGTTGACCCTCATGGGCGAGGGCGACGCCGAGGGGCCGGACGGGGAGGTGCGGCCCGCGGCCGAGCTGCTCGCCGAGCACGGACTGGCCCCTGTCGAGTTGCGGGAGAAGGAGGGCCTGGCGCTGCTCAACGGCACCGATGGCATGCTCGGCATGCTCCTGCTCGCCTGCGACGACCTGGCCCGGCTGTTCACCTGCGCCGACGTCACCGCCGCCCTCACCCTGGAGGCGCTGCTGGGCACGGAGAAGGTGCTCGCCCCCGAACTGCACGCCATCCGCCCGCACCCCGGCCAGGCCGCGTCCGCCGCCAACATGCTGAGGCTCCTGGAGGGCTCCGGGCTCACCGGGCACCACCAGGACGACGCCCCCCGGGTGCAGGACGCCTACTCCGTGCGCTGCGCGCCCCAGGTCGCCGGCGCCGGCCGCGACACCCTGGAGCACGCCCGCACCGTCGCCGAGCGGGAGCTGGCCGCGGCCGTGGACAACCCGGTGGTCCTGGCCGACGGGCGGGTGGAGTCCAACGGGAACTTCCACGGCGCGCCCGTCGCCTACGTGCTGGACTTCCTCGCCATCGCCGTCGCCGACCTGGCCTCCATCGCCGAGCGCCGGACCGACCGGCTGTTGGACAAGAACCGCTCGCACGGGCTGCCGCCCTTCCTCGCCGACGACGCCGGCGTGGACTCGGGCCTGATGATCGCCCAGTACACCCAGGCCGCCCTGGTGAGCGAGATGAAGCGACTGGCCGCCCCGGCCTCGGTGGACTCGATCCCGTCCTCGGCGATGCAGGAGGACCACGTCTCGATGGGCTGGTCGGCCGCCCGCAAGCTGCGGACCGCCGTGGACGACCTGACCCGCGTGCTGGCCGTCGAGCTCTACACCGCCGCCCGCGCGGTCGAGCTGCGCGCCGCCGACGGGCTCACCCCGTCGCCCGCCGCCTCGGCCGTGATCGCGGCGCTGCGCGCGGCGGGGACGGCCGGGCCGGGTGAAGACCGTTTCCTGGCACCGGAGTTGGCGGCGGCCGAGGAGTTCGTGCGCGGGGGAGGGGTGATCGCGGCGGCCGAGACCGTCACCGGGCCGCTGGCGTGAGGGCCTCGCGGCCGGAACGGATGCGGGCGTGGGCCAGCAGGGCGGCGCCCGCGCCCAGGAAGCCGAGACCCCCGACGACGTAGGGCGTGCTGTCAAAGCTTCCGGTGTCGGCCAGTTCGACCCCGTCCACGGAGTCGCCCCCGAAGGTCTGCGTCCCTCCCTGGGCCTGGACCCGGGAGACCTCGGAGCGGACGGCGGTGCTCTCGCCGGTGGCGTTCGCGGACGGTACGAACCACAGGCCGCACAGGAGGCCGCCCGCGACGGCGGCGGTCACCAGCGGACGGCGGTGTGCTCGCACGGAAAAGCCCCCTTGGCGCTGCGACGATGCGATGCGATGTGATGGTGGTGCGGGACACGATGCTAGCCACGGAAGAGGGTCACAGGAAAGGCGACCGGTATGACGATCACCTTTCCGGCGACGCTCTCCACGCCTTCCTCACACTGCGTTTCAGGTCACAGCGGCACATACACTGTGCGATGAGTGGAAAACGGCCCGATACGCCCGGGTGTTGTCGTGCGGTGAACGTCGGCAACGATCCGGGACGGTGGGGGATTCCCGCTCGGCACCGCAACCTCCGGCACCGAACGGGTGTCTTACCCCACAGTCCTACCCTGGGTGGAACGGGTCACAGCTCCCATGCGTTCTCATACGTACTGCTGTGGGGTTGGGCATCCCGTTTGCCTTCACCGGGCGACGTGGGATGCGGATCGGGAGCCAGAGGTTCGTAAGCGGATGGAGAAGCGTGTGATGACGGACGGCAAGCGCCGCAGGGGCGTCGCGGTGACGGCCGCGTTGCTCAGTGGGGTGCTCACACTGTCGGCGTGCGGGGGCGGTGACGGCGAGGGGTCCGACGCCGCGAAGAAGCCGGAGAAGGGGCAGGCGCAGGTCGACAAGGCCGCGGCGGAGAAGGCTTCCAGCGCGCGAATAGTCATCAGCCCGAAGGACGGATCGGACAATTCCACCATAAATGGCGTCAAGGTCACGGTGAAGGGCGGCAAGCTCACCGAGGTGACCATGAAGGCCACCGCCACGGGACAGGAGGTGGAGGGCACGCTCGCGGACGACGGGGCGAGCTGGAAGCCCAACGGTCAGCTCGAGCGGGCCACCGAGTACACGATCTCCGCGCAGGCCGAGGACGCCAAGGGCCGGGCGGCGCACGAGAACTCCACCTTCACCACGGTCTCGCCGTCCAACAGCTTCATCGGCTACTACACGCCCGAGGACGGCTCGACCGTGGGCGTCGGCATGCCGGTCTCGATCAACTTCGACAAGGGCATCGCCAACAAGAAGGAAGTCCAGGCCGCGATCGAGGTCAACACCACCAGCGGCCAGGAGGTCGTGGGCCACTGGTTCAGCGACACGCGCCTGGACTTCCGGCCCGAGGAGTACTGGAAGGCCGGCTCCAAGGTCACCGTCGACCTCAACCTCGACGGCGTCGAGGGCGCGCCGAACGTCATCGGCGTCCAGGACAAGACCATCAGCTTCACCGTCGGTCGCGCCCAGGTCAGCACGGTCGACGCGAAGACCAAGCAGATGACGGTCGTCCGGGACGGCAAGACCATCCGGACGATCCCGATCTCGGCCGGCAGCCCCGCCACCCCGACCTACAACGGTCAGATGGTGATCTCCGAGAAGTTCAAGGAGACCCGGATGAACGGCGCCACGGTCGGCTTCACCGACGACGACGGCAAGGGCGAGTACGACATCGCCGACGTGCCGCACGCCATGCGCCTGTCGACGTCCGGCACCTTCATCCACGGCAACTACTGGGCCGCCGACTCGACCTTCGGCAACGCCAACACCAGCCACGGCTGCATCGGCCTGAACGACGTCCAGGGCGCCAACGACCCGAACCAGGACGGCGCCTGGTTCTACGAGAACTCGCTCCTCGGCGACATCGTCATCGTGAAGAACTCGCCGGACAAGGAGATCACCCCGGACAACGGCCTCAACGGCTGGAACATGTCCTGGGAGGACTGGAAGAAGGGCTCCGCCCTCTGACGTCCCGGCCCGGCGGTCCGAGTGACCCGCCGGGCCACACCGTGATCCGTCCCACCGGGCGGCGGACGCGGCGCCCACGCGCCGCGTCCGCCGCCTTCGGTCTTTCCGGGGGGCGTTCCGGGTCCCCCACACCCCCTCACGGACCGCTCGACGCACCGGAGACACGCTCCCGCCGTGCGGGGAGGGCGGCTCACCGCAGGGGAAGGCAGGCGGCGGGGAGCAACCACACGGAGGTGACGGGGCGTCTCCTCCACCGCGAAGGCCGACCGAGCCGGAAGGCGACGACCCAACGGAAAGGGACGTCGACCCCAGGGCACACATAGAACTCCAGTCTCATATATCGCCATATGGTGCTGGTGCGGCGGCCTCCCGCATACTGCTCGCGCGGGGGGCCGCTGGGGTCCCCCACGCATGGTGACGAGCTCACCAGGGGGAAAATTGACACATCGGAAGAGAGTGGGCGCCACCGCGATAGCCACCGCCGTGGCCGTCGCACTGACGATGGGGCTGACCACCGCATCGTCCGCCGCTCCGCCCAAGCAGCCGTCGGAGAACGGAGCCCGACAGGGCGCCGACCGGACGGACCGGGACCGACGGACCGTCACCCTCATCACGGGCGACCGGATCGTGCTCGACCGGCACGGCGAGGTCACCGGGATGATCCGCGCCAAGGGGCGCGAGAACGTGCCCGTCCGGGTGCTCCGCTCCGAGGGACACACCTATGTGCTCCCGCGGGACGTCACCCGACTCATACGCGAACGCAAGCTCGACCAGCGGCTGTTCGACGTCACCGAACTGAGCCGCGAACGCCACCGCAGGACCGCCGGGACCGGCGTCCCGGTCATCGTCACCTATCGGGGCGCGAAGCCCGAGGCCAGAGCCGAACTCCACGCCGCGGCCGACCCGGTCGTACGCGCCACCTTCCGCTCGGTCGACGGCGAGGCGCTGACCGTCGCCGAGGACGCCGCGGCCGAGGCGTGGGCGGCCCTGACCCGACCGTCCGCCACCGCCGGACAGCTCGCCGCGGCCCCCGGGGTCGCCACCGTCTCGCTCGACGGAATCCACCGGGCCACACTCGACAAGAGCGTGGCGCGGATCGGCACCCCCACGGCCTGGAAGGCCGGCTACGACGGGACGGGCGTCACCATCGCCGTCCTGGACACCGGCATCGACACCGGCCACCGGGACTTCGCCGGACAGGTCGTGGCGGAGAAGAACTTCTCCGCGGCCGGGGACACCAAGGACCGCTTCGGACACGGCACCCACGTCGCCTCCATCGCGGCCGGCTCGGGCGCCCACTCCAAGGGTCGGTACAAGGGCGTCGCGCCCGGCGCCAAGCTCCTCAACGCCAAGGTCCTCGACGACGACGGCTACGGCACCACCTCGGAGATCATCGCGGGCATGGAGTGGGCCGTGGCGCGGGGCGCCAAGGTCCTCAACCTCAGCCTCGGCGACTACGACACCCCCGAGGTCGACCCGATGGAGGACGCCGTCAACCGGCTGTCGAAGGACAGCGGCGCCCTCTTCGTGATCGCGGCCGGCAACGAGGGCCCCGGCCCCTCCACCATCGGTACCCCGGGCAGCGCGGACGCCGCGCTGACCGTCGGCGCCGTGGACAAGGACGACAAGCTCGCCGACTTCTCCTCCATCGGACCGAGGGTCGGCGACGGCGGGCTCAAGCCGGACCTGACCGCTCCCGGCGTGGACATCGGCGCCGCGGCGGCCAAGGGCAGCGTCATCGAGCAGGAGGGACAGAAGGTCGCCGACGGCTACGTGGCGATCTCCGGCACCTCCATGGCGACCCCGCACGTCGCGGGCGCGGCGGCACTGCTGGCGCAGCAGCACCCCGACTGGAGCGGCGAGCGGATCAAGGCCGCGCTGACGGCCTCCACCACGCCGGGCCAGGGGTACACCGCCTTCCAGCAGGGCTCGGGACGGGCCGACGTGGCCAAGGCGATCAAGCAGACGGTCGTCGCCGAGCCGGTGTCCGTCGGCTTCGGCACGGCCCAGTGGCCGCACGGCGACGACAAGCCGATCACCAAGAGCCTCACCTACCGCAACCTCGGAACCGAGGACGTCACCCTGGACCTGGCCGTCACCGGCAACGACCCCGAGGGCAAGCCGGCGCCGAAGGGCATGTTCACCCTCGCCGCCGACAAGGTCACCGTCCCCGCGGGCGGCACGGCCACCGTCGACGTCACCGCCGACACCCGACTCGGCGGCGACCTGAACGGTGCGTACAGCGCGGCGATCACGGCGACCGGCGGCGGCCAGACCGTCCGGACCGCGGCAGCCGTCGACCGCGAGGTGGAGTCCTACGACCTGACCGTGCGATCCATCGGGCGCGACGGCAGGACGCCGAAGCTGTGGGACACCACCCTGGGCGACTTCGGGGAGGGCGGCTTCCGCTCGCTCCACGGCGAGAACGGCACCGCGACGGTCCGGCTGCCCAAGGGGAACTACGCCCTGTCCACGATCATGGACCTGCCGGACGCCTCGGGTGAGGAGCTCGAGGGCATGGACTGGATCGTCGCGCCGACGGTCAAGCTCACCAAGGACACCACGGTCACCTTCGACGCCCGCAAGGCGAAGAAGATCTCGATGACGGTGCAGGACCAGAAGGCTCGGGAGACCAGCCTCAACGTCGAGTCCACCGTCGAGACCGAGGACGCCTACTTCGGCTTCGCCGTCAGCGCGCCCGGGCTGAAGCACGGTCTGCGCACCGCGCAACTGGGCACCGCGACCGACGGTGTGACGGCCGAGGCGAACGCCGGCGCCACCTGGACCAACGGCAGCAGGGAGTACCACGTCGCCCACCAACGCAAGAGCGGCTTCTACACCGGCCTGAACCTCCACACCAAGCAGTCGGAGATGGCCAGGATCGTCGTCGGGCAGGGCTCGTCGCTCCCCGGCCGCACCGGCGCCCTGTACACGATGCCGTCCACCGCGTTCTGGGCCACCGCGACGGAACGGAGGCTGCCGAGCACCACGGCGGTGTACGTCAGGGCCAAGGGGATCGAATGGGCCCAGGACTTCGCCCTGTTCGACAAGAACGGCGAGATCGAGGCCGGCTACTTCGCCGACGCCCGGTCGTACACCGCGGGCAAGGTGTACGGCCGCACCTTCAACAACGGCGTCTTCGGCCCCAACCTGGCGGACGGGGACGGCATCTTCCGCGAGGGCGACACCATCTACGGCGCGATCAACCCGTTCGTGGACGGGGACGGCCACTACGGCGGCAGCCTGTACGACTCGGCGCGGACGACGCTGTACCACAACGGCAAGAAGTTCGCGACGCGCGACGACGTCCTGGACTTCGTGGAGTTCACCGTGCCGAAGGGCAAGGCGTCGTACAAGCTGGTCACCACCATCGACCGCGCGAAGGTGTCGAAGCTGAGCACCAGGGTGAGCGCCACCTACACCTTCACCTCCGGCCGCGCCGAGGAGCAGACCATGCTCCCGACGACGGCGGTGCGCTTCGCCCCGAAGACGGCCCTGGACGGCACCTCCAAGGCCAAGGCCACGGTCTCCGTGCCGGTGAAGGTCCAAGGGTCGGGCGCGGGCAAGAACCTGAAGTCGCTCGGCGTGTACGTCTCCTACGACGACGGCAAGAGCTGGACGAAGCTCACGGTCAAGAAGGGCAAGGTCACGGTCAAGAACCCGGGCAAGGGCAAGAGCGTCTCCTTCAAGGCGAACGTCACGGACAAGAAGGGCAACACCCTCTCTCAGACGATCATCAGCGCCTACCGCACCAAGTGACACCCGGAACGCGCGGAGCATGTGTCCCGTGAGGTCCACGGACCTCACGGGACACCAACGCACCGACGCACCACGTGCCACGGAAGGACGGCCCGCCGGAGCACCCGCTCCGGCGGGCCGTTCGGTCGTGACGGCCGCTCGGCCGTGACGGGCGCCACGGCCATGACGGCCCGGAAACCGGCGATATCCCGAAAATCGGGAGAACCCCGCATAAGGCGGCCCGTGGCGGGGAGCCGAGCGAGTACGGGGGAGTTGTGAACGAGGACCGAACCGTCGAAAGGACGTGGCAGACGTGAAGGTCGCCTTTCTCGTGGCCCCGGAGGGCGTGGAGCAGGTCGAGCTGACCGACCCCTGGCAGGCCGTGAAGGACGCCGGAGGGACGCCGACCCTGCTCTCCACGCAGGGCGGACGGATCCAGGCGTTCAACCACCTCGACAAGGCCGACACCTTCCCGGTGGACCAGCAGGTCGCCGAGGCGCGGGTCGAGGACTTCGACGGCCTGGTACTCCCCGGAGGTGTCGCCAACCCCGACATGCTGCGGACGGACGAGAAGGCCGTGGCCTTCGTCCGGGACTTCTTCCAGGCCGGCAAGCCGGTCGCCTCGATCTGCCACGGGCCGTGGACGCTGATCGAGGCGGGCGTGGTGCGCGACCGCAGGATCACCTCCTGGCCCAGCCTGCGAACGGACATCCGCAACGCGGGCGGCAACTGGGTCGACGAGGAGGTCTCGGTCTGCACGAACGGACCGAACACCCTGATCACCAGCCGCATGCCGGACGACCTGAAGGCGTTCGACACGGCGTTCCTGCGGGAGTTCTCCACCGTCTCGGCCTGACCCGACCCGGCCCCACCCCGGCCCGTCCCAGCCCGGAATCCGGGCCGGGGCGGGCCGCTCCTCCATCGCCTCGCGACCGCCTCGCGCATGACCTCGCGGGTCATCGACTCCCGCACCGGGGCGGGGCAGCATCGGCACCACCGCGGTCGCGCCCACGCGCCGATGCGGCCGACACCCACGGCCACGCAGGAGGAGCCATGACGGCCTATGCCATCGCCCAGCACCACAACCACCCCGGCGCCCACCCGGACGTCATCGCCTACCTGGAACGCGTTCAGGACACCCTCGCCCCCTACTCCGGCCGCTTCCTCGTCCACGGAGGCGCCCTGGAGGTCCACGAGGGCGAGCGGCCGGAGAGCGTGGTGGTGATCGAGTTCCCCGGGATGGAACAGGCCCGCGCCTGGTACGCCTCCGAGGCGTACCAGGAGATCCTGTCGCTGCGGACCGACCACATCGACAGCACGGCCTTCCTGGTGGAGGGCGTCGGCCCCGACCACCACCCGAGGCGGAGGATCGAGGAGCTGCGGCGGGCGGCGGGCGCCTGAACCCATCGCTCCGCACGAGCCACGGGGCGGTGCCGACCCGCCGGGGCGCGGGGGAGCGACGAGCCCCGACGGCCGGGGCGTGGTGGCCGTACCCCCGTACCGGCCACCACACCTCGGCACCGACATACCGTCCGAGCCGCGGCGCGTCTCCGTCACGGCCCGTCTCCCGGGCGTCGTCACGGCGGCTTCCCGCCGGCCGCGACCAGCCTCAGGGAGATGGTCTCGCTGATGACTGGCTCAGAGCCAGTGATTTGAGCCACTTCTGAGGTGCGGATCCTCGGCGGTGGGAGAAAAGGGCGGAAAGACCGATGGGTGGGGCCCCGTCGGAGGCCCCACCCTCAGTGCGTCGGACGTGCCCGTTCCGGTCAGCCCTCGGCCGTGGCCACGCCCACCGGGCAGCTCACGCCCGTGCCGCCGATGCCGCGGCGGCCGTCTCCGCCGCGGTCGAGGTGCTGCCGGTGGTGGGAGTCTCCCGCCCACCACCGTTCACAGATGGTCGAAGGGCGGGACGATCCTCACGACGATGATCAGACAGTCCCGAGGGGAGGCCAGGAAGTAGAACCACCCACCGGCCGCGTCCATGCGGCGCAGTCCTCCGGACCGTGGCCCGTTGCCCATGTCGCTGATGTCGACGCCCATGTCGGCCAGTTCGGTGAGCTGGGTGGCGAGGCGTTCCACCTCGGTGACGATCTCGTCCGGCACGCCGTCGGTGACGTGGGCGCCGTCCGGGTCGTACTCCCAGTGCCAGGTGCCGCTCACCGCCGGTGCGAGGTGGAGAGTGCGGCGTGTGCGTCGTCCAGGATGCGGCCGATCTCGGAGGCCGCCTCGCGGGCCTGACCGGCGTCGCCGGTGGCGGCGAGTTCCTCCAGGTTCCGCAGCCGCTCCGCGAGACGCGGCTGGCGCTGAATGTGGACGTAGACGGCCCACTGGGCGACGAAGCGCCGCAGCGGTGCGAGATCGGAGCCCTGTCGTGCCTGGTCGGCGGCCTGGTCCAGTTCCCGGGAGAAGGCGGGGAGGGCCGCCGGCGCGATCTGGGCGACGGCCTGCCGCAGTGCCGCCACGGTGGCGGGCGGCTGGGGGATGAGCGGTCGCTCTGCGGCAGAGGTGGTCATGGCGTCTCCCATAGGCGGAATTCTGCTCGCTGCGGGCAGCGTATCCGGCGGAAGCCGTCCGCCGTCGTCCGAACGGGTGGTGACGGCGGACGGCCGGGTGGGTCAGCCCTCGGCCGTGGCCACGCCCACCGGGCAGCTCACGCCCGTGCCGCCGATGCCGCAGTAGCCGCCGGGGTTCTTGTCCAGGTACTGCTGGTGGTAGGACTCCGCCGGGTAGAAGGGGCGGGTGTCGGCGGGGAGGATCTCCGTGGTGATCGCGCCGTAGCCCGAGGCCGTCAGGACCGACTGGTAGGCGTCGCGGGAAGCCTCCGCGGCGGCCTGCTGGGCCGGGGAGTGGGTGTAGACCGCCGAGCGGTACTGGGTGCCCACGTCGTTGCCCTGCCGGAAGCCCTGCGTGGGGTCGTGGGACTCCCAGAAGAGCTTCAGCAGCGCCTCGTACGAGACCCGCGACGGGTCGAAGACGACGCGGACGACCTCCGTGTGGCCGGTCAGACCCGAGCAGACCTCCTCGTACGTCGGGTTCTCGGTGTGGCCGCCCTGGTAGCCGGCCAGGGTCGTCCACACGCCCGGCGTCCGCCAGAACGTCCGCTCGGCGCCCCAGAAGCAGCCCAGGCCGAAGTCCGCGACCTCCAAGCCGTCCGGGTAGGGGCCCAGGAGGGGGTTGCCCAGGACCGTGTGGGCCTCCGGGACGGGGAAGGGACGCTCCGGGCGGCCCTTGAGGGCCTCCTCCGGGGTGGGGAGGGAGGTCTTGTGGTAGCCGAACAGCATGCTCACCTCTCGTCAGTGTGTCGGCGGCGTGTGCGCCGCGTCGCCGCCCCGGCTCTCGTAGCCGGCGACCGCCAGGGCGCGGTACGCCGCGTACTCCGCCGCGGGATCGCCGCCGTCGACCCACGGCACCGCACCGACATAACCGTCGACGGCCCGCACCTGTTCCATGGCCTCCGCGTACCGCTCGCCGCGCACCAGGAAGCACAGCAGCAGATGGCGCACGTGCGGGGCGACCGGGTGGTCGTCGGGGGCGTGGTGGAGGGCGTACTGGGCGCCCGCGACGGCCTGCTCAACGACCGCGCTCCGGTACAGGCCGCTCACCATGTTGGCCTCGGGCAGGTGGTCGTAGACGGCGAAGAGGGGAAGCGCCGGGAGCAGGGTGCCCTCGGGGGCCTCGCCGGCCGCCCGCTGAGCGAAGGCGTAGGCGTCCTCGCGGGAGCCCTGGCCCTTGGCGGACCAGTACGGAAGCGCCACCAGGTGCGCGCCCATGTGGTGCGGCGCCCGCCTGCGGACCTCCTCCCACAGCGCCTCGAAGTCGGCGCGGCGCACCCCCGCGGCGCGGGCGGCGAACAGTTCCACGATGCGCGAGGTGGGGTCGGCCGGGGCCAGTCGGGACGCCTCGCGGGCGATGTCGCGGGCCTCCTCCAGGATGATCCGCCGGTCCGCCGAACCGGTGTCGCCGAGCGCCTGCCAGACCAGGAACTGCGCGTACACCTGGGCGCAGCCCGCGTCCCGGGGGGACGAGGCGCGCCAGTCGCGCAGCCAGCGCGCGTCACGGGACGCGACCGGGGCGCCGGGCTCCCGGGCGTCCTTGGAGAGGGAGAGGGCGGAGTGCTCCGCCGGGGGCCGCCCCTCGGCCGCCGGGGCCGTCCGCGCGTGCGCCAGCTCCACCGCCGCCGCGCCCGCCAGGGACTGGACGCGCTGCCAGCGCAGCTCCGGGTCGTCGTCGGTCAGGGCGAGGAGCCGGGCGACGGGCCGCCAGTCCTGGGTCCGCTGGGTCTCCTCCAGCGCCTCGACCAGTTCCCGGTCCGGCCCCGGCAGCCGTACGTCCAGCCGGTCGGGCGGCACGAAGCCGTACCGGTCGGGTTCGGCGACCCGCACCGGGAACCCCCCGTTGTCCCTCAGTTCCCTGCGGCGGCGGACCGCGGGCACGATCAGGAGTCCGATGACGGCGGCGATGGCGACGAGGAACAGCAGCGCTTCCATGTCTCCACCGTACGGCCCGCCCACTAGGCTCGTGACCATGAGCGATCAGCACGCGGACCGGAACGCGGTACAGCATTTCGAAACCCTTGCCATCCACGCCGGGCAGGAGCCCGACGCCGCCACCGGGGCGGTGGTGACCCCCATCCACCAGGTGTCCACGTTCAAGCAGGACGGGGTGGGGGGTCTGCGCGGCGGCTACGAGTACAGCCGCAGCGCCAACCCGACACGCACCGCCCTGGAAGAGAACCTCGCCGCCCTGGAGGGCGGCCGACGGGGTCTGGCCTTCGCCTCCGGGCTGGCCGCCGAGGACTGCCTGCTGCGGACCTTGCTGACGCCCGGCGACCACGTCGTCATCCCCAACGACGCCTACGGCGGCACCTTCCGGCTCTTCGCCAAGGTCGCCGAGCGGTGGGGCGTGGAGTGGTCGGTGGCCGACTCCTCCGACCCGGCGGCCGTGCGCGCCGCGCTGCGACCGCGCACCAAGGCCATCTGGGTGGAGACCCCGAGCAACCCGCTGCTGGGCATCACCGACATCGCCGCCGTCGCCGAAGTGGCCCGGACGGCGGGCGCCCGACTGGTGGTGGACAACACCTTCGCCAGCCCCTACCTCCAGCAGCCGCTCGCGCTCGGCGCGGACGTCGTGGTGCACTCCACCACCAAGTACATGGGCGGCCACTCCGACGTGGTCGGCGGCGCGCTGATCACCGCCGACACGGCCCTGGGCGAGGAGCTGGCCTTCCACCAGAACGCGATGGGCGCCATCGCCGGGCCGTTCGACTCCTGGCTGGTGATGCGCGGCATCAAGACCCTGGCGGTGCGCATGGACCGGCACTGCGTCAACGCCGCCCGGATCGCCGAGCTGCTGTCCGCCCACCCGAAGGTCACCCGGGTGTACTACCCGGGTCTGGACTCCCACCCCGGGCACGAGGTGGCCGCCAAGCAGATGCGCGACTTCGGCGGGATGGTGTCCTTCCAGGTCGCAGGCGGCGAGGAGGCGGCCGTCGAGGTCTGCAACCGGACGGAGCTGTTCACGCTCGGCGAGTCGCTGGGCGGGGTGGAGTCCCTGATCGAGCACCCGGGCCGGATGACCCACGCCTCGGCGGCGGGCTCGGCGCTGGAGGTGCCGGGGGACCTGGTGCGGCTGTCGGTCGGCATCGAGGCGATCGACGACCTGGTGGAGGACCTGAACCGGGCGCTCGGCTGAGCACGCCCCTTCGGGGCGGGGCCGCCGACCACCGGGCGGGCACGGAACGGAAACGGACCGCGGCGAACTCGCCGCGGTCCGCTTCCGCGTTCCGACCCGTTCCCGCGCAGCCCTTGGGGGCGCGTCACCGTGAGGCGTCGGGAGAGGGAGAGGGAGAGGGAGAGGACACGGGCGTGGGGCGGTCGCGCGCCGCGACCAGCTCCGCCGCCGCGCCGCGCACGGCGGCGGTGTGGGGCGCGGGCGCCGGTTGGACGGGGGCGCGCAGCCGGCGGGCCAGATGGTGCACGACCTCCGGGCGTCGCGCGCCGCCGCCCGACAGCAGCACGCCGCGCTCCAGGGCGTCGAGCGTCCACGCGGTGGGGTCGTCGCGCAGGATGTCGATCACCGTCTCGACGACCGAGTCGGCGAGGGCGGCGGCGGTGGTGATCTCGTCCAGGTCGGTGGTGCCCAGCGGGGTGCGGTGGGCGGTGACGACCGCGCCGTCGACGAGCAGCGCCACCTCGGTGAGGTGGGCCCCGATGTCCACGACCAGCAGCGGTTCGCTCAGGTCGGCGCTCGCGCCCAGGGCGACGGCCCGGACGCTGTCGATGGTCAGGACCGTACGGGGCCGGAGGACCTCCAGGGCGGTCAGCGCGGCGGCGCGGTGCTCGTCGTCGCAGAGCACGGGGGTGGCGAGGACGACCACGGGGCGGTGGCCGGGGTGGTGCGGGGGATCGGTCAGCAGACGGTCGAGGAGCCGCGCGGCCCCCTCGACGTCGACGACGCTGCCGCGCTGCACGGGATGGGTGCCGTCGGGGCCGGGCGAGACCACGGTGGGGGCGTCGGCGATCAGGCCCCGGCCGGGCAGCCACATCCGGGTGCGGGCGCTGCCGAGGTCGACCGCCAGCCCCGGGGACGGCCGGCGCACCGGCCACGCTCTGTCGCGCAGGGGCGGCAGCAGGGAGGAGGGGGTCACCGTCCCGCCTCCCCGCTCTGCCGGCAGGGGGCGCAGTACCGGGCCTGCGGCACGATCTCCAGCAGGTGGAAGGGGACGGGACGCGCGCACCGCAGGCAGACGCCGTAGTGCCCCCGGTCCATCCGCTCCAGGGCCTCCTCCACGTCGGCGAGGACCATGCGGGCGGACGCCACGATCCTGACCTCGACCTCGGTCCGGCCGGCCGTGTGCGGTTCCTCCCGGGCACGGGAGAACTCCCGCAGCTGGTCGATGCGGAACCGGCGTTGCTCTTCCAGGTCGTCCCGGAGCGTGGCCAGTTCCCGGGGAGTGAGTGCGGCGCCGACGGCGCCGGCGACCTGGTTGTTCACTGCTTCACGTCCTCTGTGGAGCGCGGGGGAGTGTGGGGAGGGAGCGCCGGGGCGCGGAGGGTGGGAGTCGGCCGTCCGCACTCCCGGCGAGGCGCTCCGTCAGGCCGTGCGCCGCTGGCAGCCGACACAGCAGCGTGCGTAGGGCAGGATCTCCAGTCGCTCGACCGGAATGGCGGTCGAGCAGCCCTGGCAGGTCCCGTAGGTGCCGGCGTCGAGCCGCTCGAAGGCGAGGTCGATCTCTTTCAGCACCCGCTGGATGGCGTCGAGCTGGACCGACAGCAGGTCGTCGGCCGCGTGGTGCTCACTGGCCGCCAGCGCGTTCAACTGGGAGAGGCGCGAGTTGCGCTCGTGCTCCAGCCGCTGCCGGGCGTCGTGCGTGGAGAGGCGTTCGGGAGGGTCCTGGGCGCGGGCCGCGTCGATCGTCATCGCGGTCTGGTCCTTTCCGTGGGAGAGACGACGGGGAACAGGGGGAGGGCGCGCGGCCCGCCGTGGCGTGGGGCCGCACGCCCCCTGTCCTCTCCACCATGGGCGGCGCGCCGCGCGATGGCCATAGGTGACGGCACCCATCTGTACGGGGGGCGAGGCTGTACGTCCCCCACGGGCGGGCGGAGGGGCCCGCGCGGCCGGCGGGCGCCCCTCGGGGAACCGGGGACCGCGGGACGCCGGGAACCACGGGACGCCGGGATACGGAAGACGACGGCCGACCGCGGACGTGGCGGATAGTTGGGGGCAGGTGAACGAGGAGGTCGTACGCGCCGTGTCCCTGTTCTGGCGGATCTTCGGGCTCAACGCGCTGGTGCTCGGCGTGGCCACCGCGCTGCTGCTGTGGGCGCCGGTGACCGTTTCGGTGCCCGTGTTGCTCACCGAGGCCGTCGTCCTGGTGGGCGGCCTGGCCGTCATGCTGGTGGCCAACGCCGCGCTGCTGCGCGTCGGCCTGGCCCCGCTGGACCGGCTGGCCCGCCTGATGACCACGGTCGACCTGCTCCGCCCGGGGCAGCGGCTGCCGGTGACCGGACAGGGCGGGGTCGCCGATCTGATCCGCGCCTTCAACGAGATGCTCGACCGACTGGAGACCGAGCGCGCGACCAGCAGCGCCCGTGCGCTGTCCGCCCAGGAGGCCGAGCGGCGCCGCATCGCCCAGGAGCTCCACGACGAGGTCGGGCAGAGCATGACGGCCGTCCTGCTGGAGTTGAAGCGGGCCGCGGACCGCACCCCCGACCAGGAGCTGCGCGAGGAGTTGCAGCACGCCCAGGAGACCACGCGCGAGAGCCTGGACGAAGTCCGGCGCCTCGCCCGCCGGCTGCGCCCCGGAGTGCTGGAGGACCTCGGTCTGATCAGCGCGCTGACCGCGCTGGCCGGGGACTTCTCCACCCATACCGGGCTGATCGTGCGGCGTCGTTTCGGCACCGATCTGCCGGCACTGGACCGGGAGAGGGAGCTCGTGCTCTACCGTGTCGCACAGGAGAGCCTGACCAACGTCGCCCGCCACGCCGACGCCGAGCGCGTCGAAGTGGGGCTGCGGCGCACCGACGACGGGGTGGAGCTGAGCGTGACCGACGACGGCCGGGGGATCGGACTGGCCCGCGAGGGCGCCGGCATCCGGGGCATGCGCGAACGCGCGCTGCTCGTCGGCGCCACCCTGGAGGTCGACTCCCGCCCCGGCGACGGCACCCGGGTGCGACTGTCCGTGCCCACCGAGGACGGCGAGGAGACGACGGAGGCGTCCGCATGACCGACACCACCCCGGAGGAGAAGGGCCCGACCCGCATCCTGCTCGCCGACGACCACGCCCTGGTCCGGCGCGGCGTGCGGCTCATCCTCGACGGCGAACCGGACCTGACGGTGGTCGCCGAGGCCGGGGACGGCGCCGAGGCCGTCGCCGCGGCCCGCGAGCACCCCGTCGACCTGGCCGTCCTCGACGTCGCCATGCCGCGGATGACCGGTCTGCAGGCGGCCCGCGAGCTGTCCGCCCGCCACCCCGGCCTGCGCATCCTGATGCTGACCATGTACGACAACGAGCAGTATCTCTTCGAGGCGCTCAAGGCCGGGGCCTCCGGGTACGTGCTGAAGTCCGTCGCCGACCGGGACCTGGTCGAGGCGTGCCGGGCGGCGGTGCGCGGCGAGCCGTTCCTCTACCCCGGAGCGGTCACCGCGTTGATCCGCAGCTACCTCGACCGGGTCCGGCAGGGCGAGGACGTCCCGGACCGGGTGCTCACCGCCCGCGAGGAGGAAGTGCTCAAACTGGTCGCGGAGGGACACTCCTCCAAGGAGATCGCCGAAACACTGGTCATCAGCGTCAAGACTGTCGAGCGCCACCGTGCGAACATGCTGCACAAGCTCGGGATGCGCGACCGTCTGGAACTGACCCGCTACGCCATTCGGGCGGGGCTGATCGAACCCTGACCCGCGGACGCCGCCCGCGCGTCCGACCCGACCGCCCCCGCACGGGGCGGCCGGTCCGCCCGAGGAACGCCCAGAACGCCCGAGGAGGAGGCGGCATGGCCCAGCGGACCACCGCGCCCTCCCCTCGACCGGGACGGGCGGGGCGGACGGGCGTGGACGCGCGTCCGCACGGCGGGGCGTCCGGTGTGCTCCTGGCGCTGCTGGCCCTCCTGCTGGGGGGCCTGGCCCCCTCCGTCGCGGCGGTCGGCGGCACCTCCCGGACGGAGGGCGCGCACGGCGCCCCGGCCGCCGGGGACCCCGGCTCCCCCGCGTCCCTCGCCTCCCTCCCGTACGTCGTCGCCGCGCCGTGCGCGGTCGGATGCGAACGGCCGCCGCTGCTGTACCGGGACGCCGCCGGGGAGCGACACGCCGCGCACCCGGGCGGCGCCACCCTGCCGGGCCGGGCCCACCCGCCCAGGCCCACCCGGGGCGCGCGCCCGTCCGAGGTGCCCCCGGACGCCGCCGGCAACCCCCCGCACACCAAGCGGCACCCGGGCCGGGCGCCGCCGTCTCCACCGGGCCCCTGACGTTCCCTCGTTCCGTCTTCACCGCTGCCGATCCGGCCGCGGCGCCCCGCTGGAGGCTTCCCCCCTTGAAACGCGCCAACCTGGTGAGAGCGCTCATCGCCCTCGCCGTCGTCGCCTTGTCCGTCTATCTCACCCTCACCACGTCCCCACGCCTCGGCCTCGACCTGCGAGGCGGTACCCAGATCGTGCTGGAGACCCGCGACTCGCCCACCGCCGAGGCCGACCGGGAGGCCACCGACCGCACCCTGGAGGTGCTCCGCCGCCGGGTCGACGCGCTGGGCGTCTCCGAGCCCGGCATCGCCCGGTCCGGGGACAACCGGATCATCGTCGAGCTGCCCGGCGTGCAGGACCCGCGCGAGGCCGCCGAGGTCCTCGGCCGCACCGCCCAGCTCTCCTTCCACCCCGTCCTCGGCATCGCCGGACCGGACGAGAAGGCGAAGGACAAGGAGCGCATCCTGGCCGACGAGTCCGGGGAGCGGCTGCGGCTGGGGCCGACCGAGCTCACCGGGGCGGAGGTGGAGGACGCCGAGGCCCAGCTCGACCAGCAGACCGGCGGCGGCTGGTTCGTCACCATCGACCTGCGGGGCAAGGGGAAGGACGCCTGGGCCGAGCTGACCGGCCAGGCCGCCTGTTCCCCGGCCGGCGACCCCAAGCGCCGGGTCGCGATCGTCCTGGACGACAAGGTCATCTCCTCCCCACAGGTCGACCCCTCGGTCGCCTGTGACGTCGGCATCGCCGGCGGATCCACGCAGATCACCGGCAGCTTCAGCCAGGAGGAGGCCAAGGAGCTGGCCCTCCTCATCGACGGCGGCGCCCTGCCGGTGCCGGTGGAGCTCATCGAGCAGCGGACCGTCGGCCCGACGCTGGGCAAGGAGGCCATCGAGGCCAGCGCCTGGGCCGCCGTCATCGGAACGGCGCTGACCGCGCTGTTCATCATCTCCGTCTACTGGCTCCTGGGCTTCCTCGCCGCCATCGCCCTGGCCTGCTACGGGCTTATCTCCTACGCCGCGCTGGTCGCGCTGGGAGCCACCCTCACCCTGCCGGGCCTGGCCGGTTTCGTGCTGGCGATCGGCATGGCCGTGGACGCCAACGTGCTGGTCTTCGAACGAGCCCGCGAGGAGTACGCGGCGCGCGGCGGCAGGAGCCTGCGCACCGCCGTGACGGAGGGCTTCCGCAACGCCTTCAGCGCCATCGCCGACTCCAACATCACCACGCTGCTCGCCGCCGGCCTGCTGTTCTTCTTCGCCTCCGGCCCGGTGCGCGGCTTCGGTGTGACGCTGTCCATCGGTGTGATCGCCTCCATGATCAGCGCTCTGATCATCACCCGGGTGCTGGTGGAGTTCGTCACCGCCCGGAAGGCGATCCGCAAGCGTCCCGCGGTCACCGGCGTCGCCCGGGTGGGCAAGGTGCGGGAGTGGCTCAACGAACGGCAGCCGGACCTGATGCGCCACGGTCGGCGCTGGCTGGTGATCTCCCTCGCCGCGGTCGTCCTGGCCGGTTCGGGCATCGCGGTCCGCGGGCTGAACTTCGGGGTGGAGTTCACCGGCGGACGGCTGATCGAGTACTCCACCACCACCCCCGTCGACCCGGAGGAGGCCCGCTCCGAGCTGGCCGACGCGGGCTTCCCCCGCGCCGTCGTCCAGACCTCCGGCGAGGACGACATCACGGTGCGCGTCGACGAACTGTCCAACGCCGAGGAGACCAAGGTCACCGAGGCGATCGAGGAGCTCGGCGGGGACACGGAGAAGATCCGCGACGAGCTGATCGGTCCCAGCCTCGGCGACGAGCTGCGCCGCAACGCCCTGATCGCCCTCGGTATCGCCCTGGCCGCGCAGATGCTCTACCTGGCCATCCGGTTCCGGTGGACCTTCGGAGCGGCGGCGGTCGCCGCGATGGTCCACGACGTGCTGGTCCTCATCGGCGTCTTCGCCTGGCTGGGCAAGCCGATCGACGGGGTGTTCCTGGCCGCGCTGCTCACCGTGATCGGCTACTCGGTCAACGACTCGGTGGTGGTCTTCGACCGGGTCCGCGAGCTGTGGGGCGCCAACCGGAAGACCCCCTTCGCGAAGGTGGCCAACACCGCGATCCTCCAGACCGTGCCCCGCACCGTGAACACCGGCATGGGCGCGCTGTTCATCCTGGCCGCGCTGGCCGTGCTGGGCGGCGACTCCCTGACCGACTTCGCCCTGGCCCTGCTGGTCGGCATCGTGGTGGGCACCTGGTCCTCGATGTTCACCGCGACCCCCCTCGCCATCGAGTTGGAGGCCCGCAGCAGCGCCCCGCCGCCCACCAAGGGCGGGAAGTCGTCCGTCGCCACCATGGCCCGCCAGAGCCGCCGGTCGACGGAGCGGAGGAGGCCCGGCGACACCGGCGCCCTGGTGTGACAAGGGCGTGGTCCGGCGCGGTGGTCGCCGCGCCGGACCACGCGGTCGGCACCGCGTCGAAGGCCACGCCGAAGACACGCCGAAGACATGCCGAAGGCGCCGTCCCACACCCGCCGGGTGTGGGACGGCGCCTTCGACGGTTCGGCCGGTGCTCTTCGACGCGCCGCCCGGCCCGGGACCGGGCGGCGCCGGTGCTCAGGACCGCTTCGGATCCCCGGAGGGCTGCTCCTCGAAGGAGACCTTCCCGATGCGGCGGGTCATCGACTTCATCAGCATCCAGACGGCCACGCCCAGCACGGCGAAGACCAGGAAGCCGAGGACCCCTGGCGTCACCTTGTTCTCGTCGAACTCCTTGGCGAGGTCGACGAGGCCGGAGGCGTGGGTCAGTGCGAGGGAGGTGGACGGGCTCATGACGTCAATTGTCCCGGATACCCGCGAAGAGGTCGTCCTCGGGGAGGGAGGTGTCCACCAGGGACTTCGCCAGCTCGTAGTCCTCCGTCGGCCAGACCTCCTTCTGGAGCTCCAGCGGGATCTTGAACCAGCCGCCGTCGGGATCGATCTGGGTGGCGTGGGCGATCAGCGCCTTGTCCCGGACCTCGAAGAAGTCCGCGCAGGGCACGAACGTCGTCAGCGTGCGGTCGGGCCGCTCGGACTCGTCCCAGCGCTTGAGCCACTCGCCGTAGGGGGACTCCAGGCCGCGTTCCAGCATCGCCTCGTGGAGGGCGAGGGTGCGACGCCGGTTGAAGCCCTGGTTGTAGTAGAGCTTCAGCGGCTGCCAGGGCTCGCCCGCCTCCGGGTACCGCTCGGGGTCGCCCGCGGCGTCGAAGGCCGCCACCGTGATCTTGTGGGTCATGATGTGGTCCGGGTGCGGGTAGCCGCCGTTCTCGTCGTAGGTCGTGACGACGTGCGGCCGGAAGGAACGGATCAGCCGCACCAGGCGCTCGGCCGCCTCCGCCACGTCCTGGAGGGCGAAGCAGCCCTCCGGCAGTGGGGGCAGCGGGTCGCCCTCGGGCAGACCGGAGTCGACGAAGCCCAGCCACTCCTGCTTCACGCCCAGGATCTCGCGGGCCTCGGCCATTTCCTTGGCCCGGACCTCGTGGATGTGCTCCTCGATGTAGGGATCGCCCTGGAGCTTGGGGTTGAGGATGGAACCGCGCTCTCCGCCCGTACAGGTCACGACCAGCACGTCCACCCCCTCGGACACGTACTTCGCCATGGTCGCCGCGCCCTTGCTCGACTCGTCGTCGGGGTGCGCGTGCACGGCCATCAGTCTGAGCTGTTCAGTCAAGGCTCGATCCCTCATTGGCTGGTCACGGGAGACGGCTTCTATAGTGACGGAAGCGGTATCCGCTTGTATTCCCGATAGGACCGACAGGACGTGACCATGGCCTCGGCACACGACAAGCTCACCCGGGAGCGCTACGGGCGCTCCGCGGACGAGCGCGCGGATCGCGTGTTGAAGCTGGTCGGCGCCGTGCTGGGCGTGGTGTTCCTGGGGGTCATCGGCTGGTTCGGAGTGTCGTACATCACCGGAACGAAGGTCAGCGGCGAGTTGATCAAATTCGACGTGACCTCCGACCGGGAGGTCGCCGTCCACCTGGAGATCCGCAAGGACGAGGGCGTCACGGGGGTGTGCACCCTCAGCGCCGTGGCGGGGGACGGCGGCGAGGTCGGCCGGGCCGACTTCACCTTCGACCAGGAGCGGACCAGAATCGACAAGGTGGTCACCGTACGGACCACGGACCGGGCCGCCACGGCGCGGCTGGCCGGCTGTACGACGGCCGACGGAAGCTGACGATCTTCCCGAGCCTCCGGCGGCTGCCCTTCTTCCCTTTTCCGCCGGAATTGTTAGGCTCGTGGTTTCGCCCACCCATGAAGGCGCACCCTTCCGGGTAGGGCGTTGCTTTATATCCCGAGTACCGACGAGGAGCACCTGTGACCCAGACCAGCGACAACGTCACCTGGCTCACCCAGGAGGCGTACGACCAGCTCAAGGCCGAGCTGGAGTACCTGTCGGGTCCTGCCCGCGCCGAGATCGCGAAGAAGATCGAGGCGGCCCGCGAGGAGGGCGACCTCCGTGAGAACGGTGGTTACCACGCGGCCAAGGAGGAGCAGGGCAAGCAGGAGCTGAGGGTACGCCAGCTCACCCAGCTGCTGGAGAACGCCAAGGTCGGCGAGCCTCCGGCGGACGACGGAGTGGTGGAGCCCGGCATGGTGGTCACCGTCGCCTTCGACGGTGACGAGGACGACAAGCTGACCTTCCTCCTCGCCTCCCGCGAGTACGCGAGCTCGGATGTGGAGACCTACTCGCCGCAGTCCCCGCTGGGCACGGGTGTGAACGGCAAGAAGGTCGGGGACGAGGCGCGGTACGAGCTGCCGAACGGCAAGATGGCGTCGGTGAAGATCCTGGCCGCCAAGCCGTACCGGAGCTGACTCGTCGGACGACATGGCCTCCGGCCCGCGGAAGGCGGGACCGGAGGCCGATTGACGCGGGGCCGGTCAGCCGGCCGATCGGTACTTGCGCACCGCCAGTGTGCGGAAGACCACGATGATCAGTGCCGACCACAGCAGCGAGGCGAGCGCCGGATTCTGCATGGGCCAGGCGTCGGGCGCCTGGTACCCCGCCGGGAGGTTCCCGAAGAGTTCGCGGGCCGCCAGCACGGTCGCGCTGAACGGGTTCCACTCCGCCACGTGCTGGAGGAACGAGGGCATGTTCTCGGACGGCACGAAGGCGATCGAGATGAAGGTCAGCGGGAACAGCCAGATCAGTCCGCCGGAGGTCGCCGCCTCCGGGGTGCGCACCGACAGGCCGATCAACGCGCCGATCCAGGTGAAGGCGTAGCCCAGCAGGAGCAGCAGCCCGAAGCCCGCCAGCGCCTTGAGGACGCCCTCGTGGGCCCGCCAGCCGACGAGCAGCGCCACGATCGCCAGCACCACCAGGGTCAGCGTGGTCTGGACGAGGTCGGCGAGGGTGCGGCCGGTGAGGACCGCGCCGCGCGTCATCGGCAGGGAGCGGAAGCGGTCGATGAGGCCCTTGTGCATGTCCTCGGCGATGCCCGCGCCCGCGCCGGCCGTGGCGAAGGTGACCGTCTGGGCGAAGATGCCCGCCATGAGGAACTCGCGGTAGGCGTCCGGGTCCAGCCCGGCGCCGGGGATGTTGATCGATCCGCCGAAGACGTAGCTGAACAACACGACGAACATGATCGGCTGGATGAGGCCGAAAATGATCATCTCCGGGATGCGGAGCATCCGCAGCAGGTTCCGCTGGGCGATGACCAGCGAGTCCGTCACGGACTGGCGGATGCCGCCGCCGCCCGACGTGGGGGCCTGTGTCCTGGAGGCCAGGTCGGTGGTGGTGCTCACTTGACGGGCTCCTTCCGCCCGGTGGTCTCTCGGCTGCTCTCGGTGTCCTCGCCGCCGCCGGTGGCTTCCTCGGGGGCGTGACCGGTGAGCGAGATGAACACGTCGTCGAGGGTCGGGCGGCGCAGGCCGACGTCGTCGATCTCGACCCCCCGACCGTCCAGTTCCCGGATGGCCTCGGCGAGCAGCTTGGCGCCGCCGACCACCGGGACGGTCAGCTTGCGGGTGTGCTCCTCGATGGCGACCGCCCCCCGGCCCAGGCCGCGCAGGACCTCCTCGGCGGTGCGGATGGTGTCGCGGTCGTGGACGACCACCTCGATGCGCTCGCCGCCGATCCGCGCCTTGAGCTCGTCGGAGGTGCCGCGGGCGATGACCTTGCCGTGGTCGACGACCGCGATGTCGTGGGCGAGGCGGTCGGCCTCCTCCAGGTACTGGGTGGTCAGCAGCAGCGTGGTGCCGCCGGAGACCAGCTCCTCGATGACCTCCCACAGCGCCTGACGGTTGCGGGGGTCCAGGCCGGTGGTCGGCTCGTCCATGAACATCACCGGCGGGCTGACCACGAGCGCGGCGGCGAGGTCGAGTCGGCGGCGCATGCCGCCCGAGTAGGTCTTGGCGATCCGGTCGGCGGCGTCGGCGAGGTTGAACCGCTCCAGCAGTTCGTCCGCCCGCCGTTTCGCGTCGCGCGCGGACATCTGGTAGAGGCGGCCGACCATTCGCAGGTTCTCGCGGCCTGTCAGGTACTCGTCGACGGCGGCGAACTGCCCAGACAGGCCGATGGAGCGACGCACCTGGTGGGGCTGGGCGAGGACGTCGATCCCCGCCACGACCGCGCGACCGCTGTCGGGCCGCAGCAGGGTGGTCAGCACGCGGACGGTGGTGGTCTTCCCGGCGCCGTTCGGCCCCAGCAGGCCCAGCACGGTGCCTTCGGGGACGTCGAGGTCGACGCCGTCCAGAGCCCTGACGTCGCCGAAGGTCTTGACCAGCCCCTCGGCGTGGATGGCACCTGGCATGGAGGTCTCCCATGGGTGGATGGGTGGTCTGGATGGATGGTGTGGACGGGCGGTCCGGAGGGGTGGGCGGAAGGGGACGTGTGCGAGGCACGTCCGCCGCCGGCCGTCTCCGGTGGGGCGAGCACACGGACGCGACATGGACGCGACCGCGGAGCAGCACTATGCAGCAACGCGATATGTCGCGTCAACGCGCTGCGGCGCGTGCCGCCCGCCGACCCGCGCGGGACGGGTGCGTCTCACCCCGTCACCGTGTAACCGGCGCGGCGGAGCGCCGCCGTCACCTCGGCACAGTGCTCCGGCCCCTTGGTCTCCAGGTGCAGCTCCACCTCCGCCTCCGTGAGCCCGAGACGGGGATCGGTCCGCACGTGGCTCACGTCCAGGACGTTGGCGTCCGCCACCGACAGCTCCCCGAGCAGCGCGGCCAGGGCGCCGGGACGGTCGGTCAGCCGCAGCCGCAGCGACAGGTACCGGCCCGCCGCCGCCATGCCGTGCCGCAGCGTCCGCTGGAGCACCAGGGGATCGACGTTGCCGCCGGAGAGCACGGCCACCACCGGCCCCTCGAAGGAGGTCGGAGAGGTCAGCAGGGCCGCCACGGGACTGGCCCCGGCCGGCTCGACGACGAGCTTGGCCCGCTCCAGGCAGAGCAGCAGCGCGCTGGAGAGCGCGTCCTCGGAGACCGTGCGGATCTCGTCGACCAGCTCGTCGACGATCTTGAACGGCACATCGCCGGGCCGCCCGACCTTGATGCCGTCCGCCATCGTCGCCATCGACTCCAGCGCCACCGGCCGCCCGGCGGCCAGCGACGGCGGGTACGCCGCCGCGCCCTCCGCCTGCACCCCGATCACCCGCACGTCCGGGCGGAGCGTCTTCACCGCCAGCGCCACCCCGGCCGCCAACCCGCCGCCGCCGACCCCGACCACGATCGTGCGCACCTGGGGGCACTGCTCCAGGATCTCCAGCCCGACCGTGCCCTGGCCGGCCACTATGTCGGGGTGGTCGAAGGGGTGGATGAACACCGCGCCGGTCTCGGCCGCGTAGTCCCGCGCCGCCCGCAGCGTCTCGTCCACCACGTGTCCGTGCAGCCGCACCCGGGCGCCGTAGTCGCGGGTCGCCGCGATCTTCGGCAGCGGCGCGCCCATCGGCATGAAGACCGTCGAGCGCACCCCGAGCAACGAGGCGGCCAGGGCGACGCCCTGCGCGTGGTTGCCCGCGCTGGCCGCGACGACTCCGCGGGAGCGTTCCTCGGCGGACATCGCGGCGATCCGCACGTACGCGCCGCGCACCTTGAACGAACCGGTGCGCTGGAGGTTCTCGCACTTGAGGTGGACCGGCGAGCCCACCAGTTCGCTCAGGTGACGGCTGCCCTCCAGCGCCGTCACCCGGGCCACCCCGGAGAGCGTCTTCCGGGCGGCCCTTATGTCGTCGAGGGTGAGGGCCGGAACGTCGGCGGAGACCGTGCCGGAAACGGGGTCGGAATCGGTGCCGGAATCGGTGTCGGAACGAGGGCCGGAATCGGTGTGTCGGGCAGGACTGGCAACCATGTCGCCAGTCTGGCAGCCCGACGCCGCCTCGGGCGTCCGGACCGGTCCGTGGCGCCCACCTGCGGTGCTCCGAACCGTCCCCGACCTATTCCTCCGGCGCCCGTACGGGGCGGGCCCGATCCGCGTACTCTGTGGCAAACCCTCAGACCGTCGTACTCCCGTACTTCCGAAGAAGCGAGCAACCGGCCATGCCCACGCATCCGGACATGACGACCGCCCACCCCCCCTACGACGAAACGAGCGAGACAAGCGTGCAGGCCAGCATGCCCCCCACAACCGCCCCCCAGGACCAGGACGAGGCCCCGGCGGGGGCCGACGCCCTCCTCGACGCCCTCCAGCACCAGGTCGCCCTCTTCGCGCGCCGCGCGGAACAGACCCGGCTCGGCGGTGTCGGACAGGCCCGCAACTCCATGGACCGGGCCGCCTATCTCCTGCTCAACCGGCTCGACCAGGACGGACCCACAGGCGTCAAGGCGCTCGCCACGGGCATGGGGATCGACTCCTCGACCGTGACCCGTCAGGTGGCGCCGCTGGTGGAGTCCGGTCTCGTCAAACGCACCTCGCACCCCGACGACGGGCGCGCGGTCGTCCTCCGGCTCTCCCCGCGCGGCATCTCGCGCCTGGAGCAGGTGCGCGCCTCGCGGCGCGAGTTGATGGCGCTGCTGACGCAGGAGTGGAGCGAGGACGAACGGACGACCTTCTGCGAGTTGCTCACCCGGTTCAACCAGGCCCTGTCGGAGCTCCAGGCGACACACTCCTGACCACTGCGCCCCACGCGAACCCGCCACGGGGCACGGCCGCCCGGCGTCCCCGTCGCCGGGCGGCCCACGACCCGCGGACCGCGGACCGCGCCGGGAACCGTGCCGAGGCCGCGCCGCGGTTCCCGGTGAGGGGCCCCGAGGGGGCAGGATGGGGACATGGCCAACCGACTCGCCGCCGAGACGTCCCCCTACCTCCTCCAGCACGCCGACACCCCGGTCGACTGGTGGCCCTGGTCGCCCGAGGCGTTCGAGGAGGCGCGGAGGCGGGACGTGCCGGTGCTGCTCAGCGTCGGCTACAGCTCGTGCCACTGGTGTCACGTGATGGCGGAGGAGTCCTTCGCCGACGAGACCACCGCCGCCTACCTCAACGCCCACTACGTGTCCGTCAAGGTCGACCGCGAGGAACGCCCGGACGTGGACGCCGTGTACATGGAGGCGGTCCAGGCCGCCACCGGGCAGGGCGGCTGGCCCATGACCGTCTTCCTCACCCCCGACGGCGAGCCCTTCTACTTCGGCACCTACTTCCCGCCCGTGCCCCGGCACGGCATGCCGTCGTTCCGGCAGGTGCTGGAGGGCGTCCACGCCGCGTGGACCGACCGTCGGGAAGAGGTCGCCGAGGTCGCGGGGCGGATCGTGGGCGAGCTGGCGGGACGGGGCATCGGGTACGCCGAGGGCACCCGCCCCCGGCCGCCCGGCCCGGACGAGCTGGGCGCCGCGCTGCTGGCGCTGACCCGCGAGTTCGACTCCGTGTACGGCGGTTTCGGCGGCGCGCCCAAGTTCCCGCCGTCGATGGTGCTGGAGTTCCTGCTGCGCCACCACGCCCGCACCGGCTCCGAGGGCGCGCTGCAGATGGTCGAGGCCACCTGCGAGGCCATGGCCCGCGGCGGCATCCACGACCAGCTCGGCGGCGGCTTCGCCCGCTACTCGGTGGACGCGAGGTGGGTGGTGCCCCACTTCGAGAAGATGCTCTACGACAACGCCCTGCTGTGCCGGGTCTACGCGCACCTGTGGCGGGCCACCGGCAGCGAGCGGGCGCGGCGGGTCGCGTTGGACACCGCGGACTTCATGGTCCGTGAACTGCGCACCCCCCAGGGCGGGTTCGCCTCCGCCCTGGACGCCGACAGCCCCGTGCCCGACGGGGAGAGCGGCACCGGCGGCCCCCACAAGGAGGGCGCGTACTACGTCTGGACGCCCGCGCAACTGCGCGAGGTCCTCGGCGAGGATGACGCCGACCTGGCCGCCGCCTACTTCGGGGTGACCGAGGAGGGCACCTTCGAGGAGGGGGCCTCCGTCCTCCGGCTGCCCGACACCGACGGGCCCGTGGACGCCGAGCGGATCGAGTCCGTGCGCCGTCGACTGCTGGACGCCCGCTCCCGACGCCCGCGTCCCGGCCGGGACGACAAGGTCGTCGCCGCCTGGAACGGGCTGGCGATCGCGGCGCTCGCCGAGGTCGGCGCCTACTTCGACCGTCCCGACCTGACCGAGGCGGCCGTCGCCGCCGCCGACCTGCTGATCGCCGTCCACCTCGACGCGCGCGGACGTCTGGCGCGCACCTCCCGCGACGGGAAGGCGGGCCCCGGCGCCGGGGTGCTCGAGGACCACGGCGACGTGGCCGAGGGCTTCCTCGCCCTGTACGCGGTGACCGGCGAGACCTGCTGGCTGGAGTTGGCCGGTGTTCTCCTGGACGCCGTGCTCGACCACTTCACGGCACCCGACGGCACCCTGTACGACACCGCCGACGACGCCGAGCGGCTCATCCGCCGCCCCCAGGACCCCACCGACAACGCCGCCCCCTCCGGCTGGACGGCCGCCGCCGCGGCCCTGCTGACCTATGCCGCCCACACCGGCAGCGCCCGCCACCGCGAGGCGGCGGAGCGGGCGCTGGGCGTGGTGCGAGCGCTGGCCCCCCGCGCGCCGCGCTTCATCGGCTGGGGGCTGGCCGCCGCCGAGGCCGCCCTCGACGGGCCGCGCGAGATCGCGGTGGTCGGCCCGGCCGGCGATCCCGCCACCGCCGCGCTGCACCGCACCGCCCTGCTGGCCGGCGCGCCCGGCGCGGTGGTGGCCGTCGGAGAGCCGGAGGCGGAGGAGACCACGCCGCTGCTGCGGGACCGGCCGCTGCTGGACGGCCGCCCGGCGGCGTACGTCTGCCGGCACTTCGTGTGCGGCCTGCCCACGGCCGAGCCGGAGGAGCTGGCCGAGGCGGTGGGGACGGCGGAGGCCGTCAGGGCGTGACGGACGGCGACTCGGGCGGGGCCATCGGTCCGGGCCGGGGGGCGTCGTCGTCACCCGCGTGGGGAAGAACACGGGGCGCCCCTCGCGAACCGCCCGTACAGTGGCCCGTATGCAGGTGATCCAGTCGACGAAGCTCGCCAATGTCTGCTACGAGATCCGGGGTCCGGTGCTCGAGGAGGCCATGCGGCTTGAGGCGGCGGGTCACCGCATCCTCAAGCTCAACACCGGCAATCCCGCGCCCTTCGGCTTCGAGTGCCCGCCCGAGATCCTCGAGGACGTGCTGCGCAACGTGGGGTCGGCGCACGGCTACGGCGACGCCAAGGGCCTGCTCTCGGCCCGGCGCGCGGTGGCGCAGCACTACCAGACCAAGGGCATCGAGCTGGACGTCGAGGACGTCTACATCGGCAACGGCGCCTCCGAGCTGATCCAGATGTCGATGCAGGCGCTGCTCGACGACGGCGACGAGGTGTTGGTGCCCGCGCCGGACTACCCGCTGTGGACGGCCTCGGTCTCCCTGTCCGGCGGCACGGCGGTGCACTACCGCTGCGACGAGCAGGCGGACTGGATGCCCGACCTCGCCGACATCGAGCGCAAGGTGACCGACCGCACCAAGGCGATCGTCGTCATCAACCCCAACAACCCGACCGGCGCCGTCTACGACGAGGAAATGCTGCGCGGCCTGACGGACATAGCGCGCCGGCACGATCTGATCGTCTACTCCGACGAGATCTACGACAAGATCCTCTACGACGGCGCCACCCACACCCCCACGGCCGCCGTCGCCCCGGACCTGCTGACGATCACCTTCAACGGTCTCTCCAAGGCCTACCGGGTGGCCGGATACCGCTGCGGCTGGATGGCCGTCTGCGGCCCCAAGACCCATGCCGCCAGCTACATCGAGGGCCTGACGATCCTGGCCAACATGCGGCTGTGCGCCAACATGCCGGCTCAGTACGCGGTGGCCGCCGCGCTGGGCGGACGGCAGTCGATCAACGACCTGGTGCTGCCGGGCGGGCGGCTGCTGGAGCAGCGCGACGTCGCGTACGAGCTGCTCACGAGCATCCCGGGGGTGAGCTGTGTGAAGCCCAAGGGCGCGCTGTACCTCTTCCCCCGGCTGGACCCCAAGGTCTACAAGATCAAGGACGACCGGCAACTGGTCCTCGACCTGCTGCGGGAGGAGAAGATCATGGTCGTCCACGGCACGGGCTTCAACTGGCCCGAGCCGGACCACTTCCGCATCGTCACGCTGCCGACCGCGCAGGACCTGGCCGACGCGGTGCGGCGGATCGGCACCTTCCTCGACGGTTACGGCCAGTACTGATCCTCCGGTGCCGACCGGGAGCGGCACCGAGCGCGGGCACGGCCCCGCGAGCCCACCACGGTGGGGTCGCGGGGCCGTCGCGCTGTCGCGCCGTGTGCCCGGGGAGGTTTCCCGGTACGGTTCCGGGCGATCGGGGCGCTTTCTGTACCGGTGGCAACTTTAGACTCTGTCCAAGTTAGGATGTACTTCTGTAGTTGCCAGGAGGCCATCCATGTACGAACCGATTCGCACCCCGTCGGTCCACGCCATGGCCGATCCGGCCAGGACCGAGGAGAGTCTTCCGCGTCGCTCCCGCGAGGAGGAACTGGACAACCGGCTCGCCGGTCACCTGACCGCCCTGCTGACCGTGACCGACGAGCTGCGCGCGTACACCCCGCACGAGGAGCTGGACACCGCCGCGCAGCGGCTGGAGGCCGAGGTCACCAGGTTGCGTCGGGGACGCGCCCCGCTGCGGGCGACCCCCTCGGCCGGGGCGGGCGCCCCCGCCCGGGTGGCCGCCCTCCACCAGCGGGCGCACACCCTCGCCGGGCAGGCCCTGGTCGTGGCCACCTCCCGCGCGAACGACGAGGCGGCGGCGCTGGCCGCCGAGCGGATGGAGGCCCACGCCCGGGAACTCGGCCTGACCGAGATCCGCTGAGCCGAGATCAGCCGACCGGGCCGTCCGTCGAGCCCGGGCCCGCCGAGCGGGCCGCCGACCGAGAGCCGTCGGCCCCCGCTCCGACGTGAGGCGTCGGGGCGGGGGCCGACGGGCCGACCCGCGGGCCGGACTCAGCCCAGCCGCTCGACCAGGGCGCGGTACTCGTCCCACAGCTCCTTCGGCGTGTGGTCGCCGAAGGTGTTCAGGTGCTCGGGGATGAGCGCGGCCTCCTCACGCCAGGCCTCGGCGTCCACCGTGAGCAGGTACTCCAGGTCCTCCTCGGGCAGCTCCAGGCCGTCGGTGTCCAGCGCCTCCTTCGTCGGCAGGACGCCGATGGGCGTCTCGACGCCCTCCGCCTCGCCGTTGAGGCGGTCGACGATCCACTTCAGCACGCGGCTGTTCTCGCCGAAGCCCGGCCAGACGAACTCGCCCTTGTCGTTCTTGCGGAACCAGTTGACGTAGTAGATCCTCGGCAGCTTCTCCGGGTCCGTCTTCCTGCCGACCTCCAGCCAGTGGCCCATGTAGTCGCCCATGTTGTAGCCGCAGAACGGCAGCATGGCGAACGGGTCGCGGCGCAGCTCGCCGACCTTGCCCTCGGCGGCGGCGGTCTTCTCGGAGGCCACGTTGGCGCCCAGGAAGACGCCGTGCTGCCAGTCGAAGGACTCCGTCACCAGCGGTACGGCGCTGGCGCGCCGGCCGCCGAAGAGGATCGCCGAGATCGGCACGCCCTTGGGGTCCTCCCACTCCGGCGCGATGATCGGGCACTGCGCCGCCGGGACGGTGAAGCGGGCGTTGGGGTGGGCGGCCGGGGTGCCGGAGTCGGGCGTCCAGTCGTTGCCGCGCCAGTCGGTCAGGTGGGCCGGGGGCTCCTCGGTCATGCCCTCCCACCACACGTCGCCGTCGTCGGTGAGGCCGACGTTGGTGAAGATGGCGTTGCCCCAGAGGGTCTTCATCGCGTTGGCGTTGGTGTGCTCGCCGGTGCCCGGCGCCACCCCGAAGAAGCCGGCTTCGGGGTTGATGGCGTAGAGGCGGCCGTCCTCGCCGAAGCGCATCCAGGCGATGTCGTCGCCGATCGTCTCGACCGTCCACCCCGGGATCGTCGGCTCCAGCATCGCCAGGTTGGTCTTGCCGCACGCGCTGGGGAAGGCCGCCGCCACGTACTTCGACTCGCCGCGGGGCGGCGTCAGCTTCAGGATCAGCATGTGCTCGGCGAGCCAGCCCTCGTCACGGGCCATCACCGAGGCGATGCGCAGCGCGTAGCACTTCTTGCCCAGCAGCGCGTTGCCGCCGTAACCCGAGCCGTAGGACCAGATCTCACGTGTCTCGGGGAAGTGGGAGATGTACTTGGTGGAGTTGCACGGCCACGGGACGTCCTCCCGGCCCGGCTCCAGCGGGGCGCCGACGCTGTGCACCGCCTTGACGAACGTCCCGTCCTCGCCCAGCTCCTCCAGCACGGCGCTGCCCATGCGGGTCATCGTCCGCATGGAGACGGCCACGTACGCGGAGTCGGTGATCTCCACGCCGAGCGCCGAGAGGGGGGACCCGAGCGGGCCCATGCAGAAGGGGACGACGTACATCGTCCGGCCGCGCATCGAACCGCGGAAGACGCCGCCCTCGCCGCCGGAGCCCGTGAAGATCTCCCGCATCTCGGCGGGGGCCATCCAGTTGTTGGTCGGACCGGCGTCCTCCTCCTTCTCGGAGCAGATGAAGGTCCGGTCCTCCACGCGGGCCACGTCCGTGGGGTCGGAGGCCGCGTAGTACGAGTTGGGGCGCTTGATCGGATCGAGTTTCCGGAAGGTGCCCTTCTCGACCAGCTCCTGACACAGGCGCTCGTACTCCGCCTCGGAGCCGTCACACCAGACCACGCGGTCGGGCTGGGTGAGGGCTGCGATCTCGTCGACCCAGGCGATCAGTTCCTGGTGCCGGGTCGGGGTCGTGTCACTGGGAGCCGCAGTAGTGCGCGCCACAATCGCTCCAGAGGTTGAGGGTTTTGTGCCGGATACCGCACGTGTATCCGGTTCTTGTTTCCGTATCTCGGACGTCGGCCCCTTGGGGGCTGCGGCCCGGATGCTGCGGCGTTGCTCATCCGGTGCCGACCACGCTCATTTGATACTCGCCCCTCCGTGGTGTTTCTGTCCAGACGGCCCGGGGTGACCAACGCCACGCACGAGCCGCAACCTACGGAGTCGTAGGTACGATGAGGCGCATGACCGCCGCAGTACCCGAAGCGCAACGTGACGACTCCGACACCCACCGCGAAGCGGATCGTGGCGCCGATGCGTCCGTTCATCCGATCAAGCCCCGGCTCAGGGGCTGGCTGCACGCCGGGATGTTCCCGGCGGTACTCGTCTCGGGCCTCTTCCTGACCGCGTTCGCGCAGACCCCGCGCGGACGGATCGCCTGCGCCGTCTACACCCTGACGGCCTGTCTGCTGTTCGGCGTCAGCGCCCTGTACCACCGCGGCGACTGGGGCCCGCGCGCCACCGCGGTGCTCCGCCGTCTGGACCACGCGAACATCTTCCTGATCATCGCGGGCACCTACACGCCGTTCGCGCTCCTCCTCGTCCCCGGCGGACGGGGCCAGGTGCTGCTGTGGGGCATCTGGGCCGCGGCCGTCGCCGGGATCGCCTTCCGCGTCTTCTGGGTCGGCGCGCCGCGCTGGCTCTACACCCCCTGCTACATCGCCATGGGGTGGGCCGCGGTCTTCTTCCTCCCCGACTTCCTGCGCGCGGGCGGCGTCGCCGTGCTGGTGTGCGTGATCGTCGGCGGCGTGCTCTACAGCGTGGGCGGCGTCGTCTACGGCATCAAGCGACCGAACCCCTCACCGCGCTGGTTCGGCTTCCACGAGGTCTTCCACTCCCTCACACTGGCCGCGTTCGCGGTCCACTACGTGGGGGTCTCGCTGGTGGCCTACGAGGCCTCCTAGCCCCTGGCTCCCGGCGCCCGGCCTCCGGCGCCGGGGGAGGCCGCGCGGGTCCCGACGCACCGCACCGAGCGGCCCGCCGTCACGTCCGTGCGGCGTCCGTCCTCGACCGCGAACAGGCCGTCGATCAGCACGTGCGGGATGCCCGTCGGCGCGGTGCGCGGTTCGGCGAACGTCGCGCCCGCCGCCACCGTCTCGGGGTCGAAGAGCACCAGGTCGGCGCGGTACCCCTCGCGCACCAGCCCCCGGTCCGGCAGCCGCAGCCGGGCGGCCGGCCGCCCGGTCAGGTGCGCCACGCACTCCTCCAGCGACAGCACACCCGCCTCGCGCACATAGTGACCGAGGTAGTGCGGGAAGGTGCCGTACGCCCGCGGGTGGGGCCGGTCCCCGACGAGGATGCCGTCGCTGCCGCCGGTGTGGGCCCGGTGCCGCATGATCGCCCGGACGTTCTCCTCGTGTCCGACGTGCTGGAGGACGGTGGTGCCCAGCCGGTCCGCCAACAGCAGCCGCCGCGCCACCTCGAAAGGCTCCTCGCCGCGCTCGGCCGCCGACCGCGCGACCGTCCGGCCGACGTACCCGGCCAGGGCCGGGTCGGCGGTGCCGGAGACCTCCACGGTGTCCCAGTCGACGGGCACCCCGTGGCAGCCGTCCGAACCCTCCACCTCCAGCGCGCGCCGGAGGCGTTCGCATGCCCTCGGGTCCCGCAGCCGGGCGAGGCCGGCCTCCGGACCGCCGGCAAAGGCCCAGCCCGGCAGCAGCGCCGCCAGGGTGGTGCAGCCGGGCAGGTACGGATAGCTGTCCAGCGACAGGTCCACGCCGTCCGCCGCCGCCTCGTCCAGCAGCGCCAACAACTCGGGCGCGCGACCGGCGTTGACGGGGAAGTTGAGGGTGGCGTGCGCCAGGTGCAGCGCGCAACCCGCCTCCCGCGCCACCTCGACCATCCGCGCATACGCCTCCAGGGCGCCCGCGCCGTAGGAGCGGTGGTGCGGGCAGTGGTACCCGCCGTGAGCGGCCACCACCCGGCACAGCTCCACCAGTTCGGCGTCGGAGGCGTACATCCCCGGCGCGTACGTCAGCCCGGACGACATCCCCACCGCGCCCTGCGCCAGGCCCTCGGCGACCAGGCCCCGCATGCGCCGCAGCTCGTCGTCCGTGGCGGGCCGGTCCTCCCAGCCGACGACGAGCGCCCGCACCGTGCCGTGGGGGACGAGGTAGGCGGCGTTGACGGCGATGCCGCGGTCGAGGCGGTCCAGGTACTCGCCGACGGTCCGCCAGTCGAGGTCGACGTCCCCGCCGTCCCCGTGCCAGCCGGTGATCGCCTGCCGCACCTCCTCCAGCGTGCGGTCGTCCACGGGCGCGTACGAGAGCCCGTCCTGCCCGATCACCTCCAGCGTCACGCCCTGCGCGACCTTCGCCCGATGGTCGGGATCGCGCAGCAGCGCCAGGTCGCTGTGGGCGTGCATGTCGATGAAGCCCGGCGCGAGGACCAGCCCGTCCGCCTCCACCACGCGCCGTCCGCCGGGCCGCGGCCCGGCGTCCCCCTCCCGGTGGATCACCGCGATCCGCCCGCCGCCGATCCCGTCGCCGGTGCCGCTGCCGACGCCGCGGTCGATCCCCACGTCGGCCCGGTACGAGGGGCCGCCGGTGCCGTCGACGACGCGCGCGCCGCGCAGGACGAGGTCCACGTCCACTCCACAGGGCTCGGGGGCTTCTCGGGGGGCGGGCGTTCAGAAGAACGTGCGGAGGAAGTCCGTCACGGTGCCGTCCGGCTCGACGACCGGGACGAGCTGCCAGCGGTCGAAGACCGTGCACGGGTGCGACAGACCCAGGGCCACCCAGTCGCCCACCTCCAGCGTCACGCCCGGCGCGACGGTGACGAACGCGTGCTGGTCGGCCAGCCTCACCACCTCCAGCCCTTCCGCGTCGCGCTCGACCCCCTCCGGGGTGCGGACGGCCACGGGCCGGGGCAGGCCCAGGTCGTAGGAGGCGTCCCGCTTGCCCGCGTTGAGGAACGCCAGGTGCGGCTCGGGCCGGGAGACCACCTGGGCCCACAGCCGGAACGCCGGCAGCAGCGACCCCTCCTCGGGAATCCGGTTGAACGGCGTCAGACGGCGGTAGTGGTCGTCGTCGTGCGAGACGTACGCGCCCGAGCGCAGCAGCCTCAGCACCGGCCGGGAGAGGTCGGGCAGGGCCGCGAACTCCTCGGCCACCACGTCGAACCACGCGCTGCCGCCCGCGCTCACCACGATCTCCTCGTCCGCCCCGAGCCCGGCGAAACGGCCCGCCGTATCCAGTCCGGCGGCCAGCGAGGTCAGGGAGCGCAGCCACGCGCGGACGCGGTCGGCGTCGGCGTCCGGCACCTCGCCCTCGTACCCGGCGACCCCGACCAGCCGCAGCGCCGGCGAGGCCGCCACCGCGTCCGCCACCCGCGCCGCCTCCTCGGCGGTGCGGACGCCGGTGCGGCCACCGGGCACGCCCAGCTCGACGACGACGTCCAACGGGCGGACGGGCCCACCGGCGGCCGGCGCGGCGGCCGGCGCGGTGCTCAGGGCGGTGTCCATCAGCTCCACGCCGCGCACCGAGTCCACGTAGCAGACGAACCTCACCGCCGGGTCCGCCGCCTGCTCGGCGGCCATCCAGCGCAGCGCGGCGACGTCCACCACCTCGTTGGCCAGGAAGATCCGCTCGACGCCGAAGGCCCGGTAGACGCGCGCGTGCCAGGGCACCGCCGCCGTGATGCCCCACGCGCCCAGGTCGAGCTGCCGGGCGAAGAGACCCGGGGCCATCGAGGTCTTGCCGTGCGGGGCGAAGGCCAACCCGTGGCGGGCGCAGAAGTCGCCCAACTGCCGGAGGTTGTGCTCCAGCGCCTCGGCCGACAGCGTCAGCACCGGGGTGGTGAAGCCGCCGGTGAACACCGAGCGCCGCTGGGCGGCGAGCGCGCCGACGGTCGTTCCGACCGCGTCCGGGGGAAGGCCCTTGAAGCGGTGGTCGACGACCTCCTCGGCGAGACGGGCGACGGGCTCGGGGGCGTGCTCGGCGGCCATGGGAACTCCGAACTCCGTGGGAGCACGGCGACCTGACGCCGCGCCGTGTACGACACGCGTTGCGTGCGGTGCTCGGTGCTGTCTAGCATCCCGGCCGACAGCCGGTCAACGGCCCCCGAGCGGCGGCGAGGCACCGAGGAGCGGAGCCGCGGCGGCGTCTCCGTCCCGCTCGCTTCCGTCCCGCTCGCTCCCGCCTCGCCCGCTTCCGTCCCGCTCGCTTCCGTCCCACTCGCCCCCGTCCCACGAGGAGAGCCGCACGTGAACGCCACGACCGGCAAGACCGCCCTGACCCCGCCGACCCACACCGCCCCGCCCGCGCGGTTCTCGCACGGCGTGCGCAAGGGGAACATCCTCCAGGTGGCCGGACAGGTCGGCTTCCTGCCCGCCGTCCCCGGGCAGCCGCCCACCCCGGCCGGGCCGACCCTGCGCGAGCAGACGCTCCAAACCCTCGCCAACGTCGAGGCGGTCCTGAAGGAGGGCGGCGCGAGCTGGGAGGACGTGGTGATGGTCCGCGTGTACCTCACCGACACCGACCACTTCGCCGAGTTCAACGAGCTCTACGACGCCCACTTCGCCGACCTGGTCGGGCCGCCGCCGGCCCGTACGACCGTCTACGTCGGCCTGCCCGCCGGCCTGCTGGTCGAGATCGACGCCCTGGCCGTCCTGGACTGACTCCACCCCGCTTCCCCGGTGCGGCCCGCCGCTCCGACCGCCCGCCACGCCCCCTTGTGCCGACCGTCGGCGCGCTGTTTGATGCGCCACGCCGTTCACGGGACGAGACGGAGGTCGCACATGACCGGTACGGGCGAGACGGACGGAACGGGCAGGTCGGAACGGGTGGAGGCGGCGGACGTCGACGCCGCGCCGGCGCCCGCCCGGAAGGCGAGTTGGAAGCTCATCGGCCCCGGCATCGTGGTGGCGGCCACGGGCGTCGGGGCCGGGGACCTGGTGGCGACCCTGCTGGCCGGGAGCAGGTTCGGCCACACGCTGCTGTGGGCGGCCGTCATCGGCTGCCTGGTGAAGATCTCGCTCGCCGAGGCGACCGGGCGCTGGCACCTGGCCACGGGCCGGACGCTCCTGGACGGCTGGCGCGGCCTGGGGGCGTGGACCACGGTCTACTTCGCGGTCTACGTCGTCGTCTGGGGCTTCGTCTACGGCGCGACCGCCATGTCCTCCAGCGCGCTGCCGCTCGCGGCGCTCTTCCCCGACGTCCTGTCCCTGCGGACCTGGGCGATCCTGTGCGGACTGGCGGGTCTGGCGTTCGTCTGGTTCAACCGGTACGCGGTCGTCGAGAAGATCATGATGGTCTTCGTCGGCGTGATGTTCGTGGTCGTCGTCTACGTCGCGATCCGCGTCACGCCCCACCTCGGCGACACCTTCGCCGGGCTGCTGCCCGTCCTGCCCGACGGCTCGCTGCTCTACACCCTCGGGCTGATCGGCGGCGTCGGCGGCACGATCACCATGGCCGCGTACGGCTACTGGGTGAACGCCAAGGGCTGGACCGACAGCGGCTGGATCCCGATGATGCGGCTGGACAACCGGGTCGCGTACGCCACCACCGGCGTCTTCGTGGTGGCGATGCTGATCGTCGGCGCCGAACTGCTGCACGCCACGAACATCGCCCTCGGCTCCGGGAACGAGGGGCTGCTCGACCTGAGCGACGTGCTGGAGGCCCGCTTCGGCGCCGTGACGGCCGACCTCTTCCTGGTCGGCTTCTTCGCCGCGGCCTTCTCCTCGGTGGTGGGCGTCTGGCACGGCGTCAGCCTGCTCTTCGCCGACTTCGTGGAGCGCACGCGCGCCGCCCGGGCGCAGGGCACCGGCGGCGAGCCGCCCGTCCTGGAGGTGGCCCGCGGGCAGCGCGAGCGGTCCCGGCCCTTCCGCGGCTACCTGCTGTGGCTGACGTTCCCCCCGATGGGGCTGCTGTGGCTGGACAAGCCGTTCGGGCTGGTCGTCGCCTACGGCGTGCTGGGCGCCTTCTTCATGCCCTTCCTCGCCGCGACGCTGCTGTGGCTGCTCAACTCCTCCCGCACCCCGCGCGAGTGGCGCAACGGTCCGTTGAGCAACGTGATGCTGGGGGCGGCGGGGTTGCTCTTCGTGGTGCTGTGCGTCCAGCAGGTGCGCGAGCTGCCCTGGTGAGGACGGGTGGGGGCCCGGTCCGCGCCGACGCGGACCGGGCCCCCACCCGTGCGGGAGGTCAGACCGGGGAGGTCACGGCAGCGAGTGGACGTGCGGCCCGACCGTGTCGGACCACTTGTCGCCGTTCGCCGCGTCCCAGTTGGTGGACCAGGTCATGGCGCCGCGGATGCCCGGGTAGGTCTTCGCGGGCTTGAACGACCCGCAGTTCGTGCCCTTGGCCAGGCAGTCCAGGGCGGCGTTCACCACGGACGGGTCCACGTAGCCGGAGCCCGCGCCACGGGTGGAGGCGGGGGTGCCGAGCCCCACCTGGGACGGGTCGAGGCCGCCTTCGAGCTGGATGCAGGCGAGCGCGGTGAGGAAGTCGACCGAGCCCTGCGAGTACACCCTGCCGTCGCAGCCCAGCATCGAACCGCTGTTGTAGTACTGCATGTTGACGACCGTGAGGATGTCCTTCAGGTTCAGCGCCAGCTTGAAGTACTCCGTCGACGTGGACTGCATGTCGATCGTCTGCGGCGCCATCGTGAGCACCATGTCGGGCCCGGCCTTCGCCGACAGCGAGCGGATCGCCTGGGTGAGCCACGTGGAGTTGATGCCGTGTTCGAGGTCGATGTCCACGCCGTCGAAGCCGTACTCCTCCATCAGCCGGTGGGCGCTGTCGGCGAAGCGCGCGGCGGAGGCGGAGTCGTTGACGATGACGTTGCCCTTCTCGCCGCCGACCGAGATGATCACCTTCTTGCCGGCGGCCTGCTTGGCGGCGATGTCGTTCTTGAACTCCTGGACCGAGCCGTAGCCGAGGGCCGGGTCGAGGTTGAAGGTGATCTCGCCGTGACTGGCCGTGGAGTCGGCGAAGGAGACGGCGATGATGTCGTACTGGTCCTGGACGTCGCGGAGCTTCTGCACCCGCGCGCCGTTGTCGAAGTTCTGCCAGTAGCCCGTCACGGCGTGCTTCGGCACGCCCGCGCCGGGGGTGCCGCCGCCGTTCTCGCTCCGGGTCGTGCCGGTCACGGGGGCGGACTTCGCCGACTCGCCGGCGCCGTTGACCGCGCTGACCCGGAACTCGTAGGAGGTGGCGGGCCGCAGTCCGGTCACGGTCGCCGAGGTGCCCTGGACCGACTGGACCTTACGGCCGTCCTGGTAGACGTGGTAGCCGGTGGCGCCCTGGACGGCGCCCCAGTTGAGGTCGATCGAGGAGGACGTGGCCGCGCCGACCGCGAGCCCGCCCGGCGCGGCCGGGGGCTCGGGTTCGGGGTCGGGGTCGCCCGGGTCCCCGGGGTCGCCGCCGGGGCCGGTGAGGGAGACGTCGTCGACGACGTACGCGCCCTGGCCGTACCAGCCATGGGTGTGGACGGTGACCGAGGTGGTGTTCGGCCCGGTGGTGAAGGACGTCGTCAGGTGCTGCCAGCCGGAGCCGCCCGGGGTCCAGGTGGAGACGTCGGTGGTGCCGGTGCCGGAGGCGCCCAGGTAGACGTAGGAGCCCTGCACCCAGGCGCTCAGCCGGTACTCGGAGTTCGGCCGGACGGTCACGGCCTGGGAACAGCGGGCGTTGTCGCTGTCCGTGGGCGTCGCCCTCAGGGCGGACGAACCGCCGTGGACCGGGGAGCCGACGATCGCGCCGCCGCCCGCGGAGCAGGTCCAGTCGGCCTGCCCGGATTCGAAGCCGGGGTTCTTCACCAGGTTGGGCTCGGCGGCGCCCGCGCTGCCGGTCAGGCCGCCGAACGTCAGCGTGCCGGCCGCGATCGCCGCCGCGCCGAGCGCCGCGCCGATCCGTGTACGGGTGCCGATCCTCCGTCTTCCTCCGGCCGCCCGGCCTCTCCCGTCCCTGCGGACTGTTCGCGTCGTGCCTTCCACTACTGCCTCCGTGCGTTGGGGGGTGAGCGCGCGTGGGGAGACGGTGGCCACCGTATGCGCCGGAAGAATGGTTCAGACCAATGGGGATGTCAAGGGGCCCGCCCCTTTTCGCGCCGCGCCCTCTCACCGCGTGACGGGCTGTCGGCCACGGTCCCGAGCTCTCGACGTCCGATAACTGTTCTCCACCGCCCAAAGCGCCGATAAGCTGCTGAGTCGGCAGGACCAAAAGGACTCGACAGGGCAGAGCAGTACCGCAGAACAGTTCTTGGACAGGGGAACCCCCACGTGCCCACCGCGATAGCTGTCACCAGTGCCGATCTGGTGCTCCCTCCGGCCGACGCGCACACGCCGCCGGCGCACGTGCTGACACCGCCCGACCGGCAGCCGCTGGACGCCGCGCTCGCCGAGACGCACCGCCTGCTCGAACAGCACGGCTACCTCGTGGTGCTGTACCCCTCGTCCGTCCCCGCCGCCTTCGTCCGGCGTCTGCACACCGTCCGCTCCGTCCTGGAGAGCGACCGCATCGCCCTGCTGGGCGTCGACCTCCCGCCGCTGGCCACCGCCGTCCTGGCACGTCAACTGAGCCAACTCTCCCTCTGCGACTTCAGTCCCGGCGTCCTCGGCGCCTCCGCCCGCCTGCTGGCCCACTACATCTACGGCGGGGCCCTGCTGAACTCCGTCGCCCGCCTCGACCAGGTGCCCGTCAGCCTCACCGAGCACGCCAAGTCCTGGATGCCCGGCACACAGTTCGCGGTACTGGCCTGCCCCGCGCCCCAACTGGTCAGGGTCGGCGGCGACGACTTCCTCGCCGGACCGGAGTTCGCCACCCACCTCACCGTCGCCCCCGGCCGGCTCGCCTCCGACTGGGTCACCGGCACGCTCGCCCCGCGGTGGCGGGTGCGGGGGACGGAGGAGACGCGGCTGCCCGCCGACTCCCCGCGCTGGTGGGCCACCGGCCGACTGATCGAGTTCGCCGCGGCCATCCGGGACGTCTCCGTCCTCTACCAGCTCGTCGGCTCGGTGCGGAGGGAGGAGTGCCACTGGTGCGGGTTGGAACTCATCGGCGACCGGTGCGCGTTCTGCTCCGCGCCCGTGGCGCCACCCGACGACGCCGGCAGCCCGCCCGTCGCCGCTCTCGGCCGGGCGCGCTGAGGTGCCCCGCCCGACCCCCGCCGCGGAGCAAGAGAACCGGCCCCGCGCGACCGCGCGTCCCCTCCGCCCCGCCTGCCCGCCCCGTCTGCCCGCTCCGCCCGCCCGGCCCACCGCCTGCCTGCCGTCAGTCCACCGTCAGTCCACCGTCAGTCCACCGCCGACACCCGCCGAACGAGGTAGCCGCAACCATGAACTCACGCCAGCGCCGTGGCGTCATCCTGCTGCTCCTGTCCGTCCTGTGCGCCCTGGGCGCCTTCGTGGGAGTGCTGTCGGTGATCGACGACGTGGAGTCGAAGGTCGGGCCGGAGGTCACGGCGTACCGCCTGGCGAGAGACGTACCGGCCTACCAGGCCCTGGACGAGGGAATGGTGGAGGAGATCGCGATACCCGAGCGCTGGCTGTCGAAGACCGCGATCACCGACCTCGACGACCTCGACGGGAAAATCGCCACCAACCCGTTGAAGAAGGGGTCGCTGCTCCAGTCCGACATGGTGGCCGACCGGCCCGAACTGAGGAAGGGAGAACAGGAGATCGCCATCATGATCGACGCGGCCACCGGCGTCGCGGGCAAGATCGACTCCGGCTCCCGCGTCAACATCTACGCGACCTTCCGCGACAAGGACGAGAACGAGGTCTCCCGACTGATCGTCGACAACGCGCGCGTCATCGACGTCGGTGAACTCACCCCCATCACACGGGAGAACGACGACGTCGACCGCGACTCCGAGGCGGTACCCATCACCTTCGCGCTGGACACCCTCGACGCCCAGCGCGTGGCCTTCGCCGAGTCCTTCGCCGTGAACGTCCGACTGGCCCTCGTCGCCCCCGGCAGCGAGGCGACCGTGCCCGAGGACGAACGCACCTACACCCTCACCCGGGACAAGTGAGGCAACGGATGGTCACCCGCATCCTCCCCGCCGTCGGCGACGCCGACGCCGCCCGATCCGTCACGGCGCTGCTGAGCCGGCTCCCCGACGGCGAGCCCGCGCGGCCGGCCGGCGACTCCACCTCGCTGCTGGACACCCTCGCGGCCCTGGCCGCCGAGTCGGTGGGCGACCTGCCGGAGGTCGTCCTCGTCCACGAGCGCATCGGTCCCCTGCCCGCGCTGGAACTCATCCGGGAGGTCGCCCTGCGCTTCCCGACGGTCGGGATCGTCCTGGTCACCGCGGACACCACCCCCGGCCTGTACTCCGCGGCCATGGACGCCGGGGCGCGGGGCGTGGTCGGTCTGCCCCTGTCCTACGACGAACTGGCGGCACGGGTGGGCGCCGCCGCCCAGTGGGCGGCCGGCGTACGGCGCCACCTGGGCCCCGGCGGCGACGCCTTCACCGGCCCCGGCGGCACCGTGGTCACGGTCAGCGGCGCCAAGGGCGGGGTGGGCACCACGCTGCTGGCCGTCCAACTGGCCCTCGCCGCCCGCGCCTCGGGCCACAGCGTCGCCCTGGTGGACATGGACCTCCAGGCGGGCGACGTGGCCTCCTACCTCGACGTCCAGTTCCGCCGCTCGATCGTCGACCTCGCGGGCATCACCGACCTCTCCCCGCGCGTGCTGCAGGACGCCCTCTTCGCCCACTCCACCGGGCTGGCACTGCTCCTCGCCCCGGCCGAGGGCGAACGCGGCGAGGAGGTCGACGACCGCGCGGCCCGGCAGATCGTCGGCGCGCTGCGCTCCCGCCACGAGATCGTGGTCGTCGACTGCGGCACCCAGATGAACGGCGCGAACGCCGCCGCCGTGGAGACGGCGGACACGGCCGTCCTGGTCACCACCCCGGACGTGGTCGCCGTCCGCGCGGCCAAGCGCGTGATCCGGCTCTGGGACCGGCTCCAGATCCGCAAGGCCGAGGAGACGGTGACGGTCGTCAACCGCCACACCCGCGGCGCCGAGATCCAGCCACAACTCATCGCGCAGATCGTCCGGACCCGGGTCGCGCGCGGGGTGATTCCGGCCAACTTCAAGGAACTGCAGGGAGCCGTGGACTCCGGCCGGATGCAGGACCTCGACAGCCGCAGCACCGTGAAACAGGCGATGTGGGCCCTGGCCGGGGAACTGGGTCTGGTCAAGGGGGCCGCCGCGGACACCGCGAGCAGGGGCGGCGCCCACGCCGACCGCGGCTCGATCGGCTTCCGCCGCCGCCGGGGAGGCGTCGACCGACGGCCGTAGGGGCACCACAGCGACAGCCGGACCGTACGGGCGAGCAGGGGAGGGGTGACGATGCGTGTCGGACGGACACCGACCGGCGAGGCGGGGGACGGCCGGGACCGGGGTCAGACGATCGTCGAGTTCGTGGGCATGCTGCCCATCATCCTGGCCGCGCTGGCGATGATGTGGCAGTTCGTCCTGATCGGCTACACCTTCACCCTCGCGGGGAACGCGGCCGACGAGGGCGCCCGCGCGGCGGCGGTGGACGGCGACTGCCAGGCGGCGGCGCGGGAGGACCTGCCGAGCGCGTGGCAGGGGGAGATCGCCTGCGGCCCCGGAGCGCCCGGCATGGTCACGGCGACGGTGCGGCTGAAGGTCCCGGTGCTCTTCCCGGGCGTCGCGAACCTTCCGCTGACGATCACCGGGAAGGCGGGAGCGGTGGAGGAGGAACCGCGATGAACGTCCACCACTCACACCGGCACCACTCCCGTCGACCCCACCGCCTCCGACGGTTCCACCGGCGGCGCCGCGCGGACGCGGGCCAGGCCTCGCTGGAGTTCGTGGGCTTCCTGCCGCTGTTGCTGCTGCTCGGACTCGCCGGAATCCAACTCGGCCTCGTGGCCTACGCCGCCCAGCAGGCCGGCACGGCGGCCCGCGCCGCCGCCCGCGCCGAGTCCGTCGAGGACGGGAGGATCGGCGGCGAGCGGGCCGGTCGCGCCGCCGTCAGCGACTGGCTCTCGGTCGACTTCGGCATGGGCGTCTCGGAGGACGAGGTGACCGTCACCGCCTCGGTCACCATCCCGTCGGTCATCCCCGGCATCGACGACTTCGGGGAGGTGAGCAGACGGTCCACCATGCCCCGCGAGTGAGGCCCCGTGAGCCGAGGCCCGCGAGCGACGCCCGGCCGGCACACCCCGCCCGTGCCCGCGCACGACCGCACCCCCGTACCACCAGAAGGAGTCACCGATGAGCCTGAGGGCGCGCGTCAACGCTCCCGAGACGGCCGGCGGCCGGCAGGAGGAGAGCCACCTCGTCGCGGTCTACCGCGCCAAGCTGCTGGAGGAGATCGACCTCGCGGAGATGTCGTCCCTCGCCGCGGCCGAGCGCCGGGTCCGGCTGGAGAGGGTCCTGGGGCACATCATCAGCCGGGAAGGCCCCGTGCTGTCCACACACGAACGCGCGCTCCTCATCCGCCGCGTCGTGGACGAGGCCCTGGGCCTGGGCATCCTGGAACCGCTGCTGGAGGACGCCTCCATCACCGAGATCATGGTCAACGGACCCGATCAGGTGTTCGTGGAACGGGCCGGCCGGGTCGAGCGCCTCCCCATCCGCTTCGCCTCCACCGAGCAGTTGATGCAGACCATCGAACGCATCGTCTCCACCGTCAACCGCCGGGTCGACGAGTCCAACCCCATGGTCGACGCCCGGCTCCCCTCCGGCGAGCGCGTCAACGTCGTCATCCCGCCGCTCTCCCTGTCCGGACCCACCCTCACCATCCGCCGCTTCCCGCGCGCCTACACCCTCCACGAGATGATCGGCCTGGGCTCCCTGGACGAGCGGATGCTCCTGCTGCTGTCCGGGCTGGTCCGCGCCCGGTTCAACATCGTCGTCTCCGGCGCCACCGGCTCCGGCAAGACCACCCTGCTCAACGCCCTCTCCGGCCTGATCCCCGACGGCGAACGCATCATCACCATCGAGGACGCCGCCGAACTCCGGCTCCAGCAGAGCCACGTCATCAGCCTGGAGAGCCGGCCCGCCAACGTCGAGGGCAAGGGCCGGATCACCATCCGCGACCTGGTCCGCAACTCCCTGCGGATGCGTCCCGACCGCATCATCGTCGGCGAGGTCCGCGGCGGGGAGACCCTGGACATGCTCCAGGCGATGTCCACCGGCCACGACGGGTCGCTCGCCACCGTCCACGCCAACAGCGCCGAGGACGCCCTGATGCGGCTGCAGACGCTCGCCTCGATGTCGGAGGTGAAGATCCCCTTCGAAGCGCTGCGGGACCAGATCAACAGCTCCCTCGACGTCATCGTCCAACTCGGCCGCTACCCCGACGGCTCCCGCCGCGTCAGCGAGATCGCCGTCCTCGACTCCCGCGGCCGGGAGGAGTACCGCATCGCCACCGTGTGCCGCTTCGACGCCCGGCCCATGGGCGCGGACGGCGCGGTGCGCGGCGCCTTCCGGTGCCTCCCCCTGCCGCGCCGCGTGGCCGAACGCCTCCATCTGAAGGGGGAGGCCGTCCCGCCGGCCTTCGGCGTCGCCCGGGACGACAGCCAACTGCTCACCAGAGAAGCCACCTAGGAAGCCGGCACCCGACATGGACAATCTCGCGTTGCCGACGATCGGCGCCACCCTGCTCGCCGGGGCGCTCGCCGTCGCGGGCATCCACGCCTACTCCTCCGGCAGGGCGCAGCGCCGGGCACTGATCGAGCGGCTCTCGCAGACCGGGGGCGCGGGGACGCACGGACGCCGCCGCAGGTTCACCGGCGTCGACCGGCGGCTGAGGAGGACCGGACTCGGCCGGAGGATCGAACTCAGACTCGCTGCCACCGGCCTGGATCTGACCCCCGGCGAGTTCCTCGTCTACATGACGGCGGTGGTGGCCGGTCTGTGGCTGCTCGCCTCCTCCGTCCTGGCGCCCTTCTTCGGGCCGATCGCCGGACTCGTGGGCGTCTGGAGCGCCAACGCCTTCCTCACCTGGCAGCGCAACCGCCGCATCGAGGCCTTCATCGCCCAGCTCCCCGAGCTCTCCCGCGTCCTGGCCAACGCCACCCGGGCCGGGCTCGCCCTGCGCACCGCCCTGGACATGGCGGCGGAGGAACTCGACGCCCCCGCCGGCGACGAGCTCGCCAAGGTCACCGCCCAACTGGCCGTGGGCCACTCCATCGACGACGCCCTGAACGAACTCGCCGACCGGCTCCCCTCCCGCGAACTGGTCGTCCTGGTCACCACCCTGGTGCTCTCCAACCGGGCCGGGGGCGCGGTCGTCAGCTCCCTGCAGAACCTCACCCACACCCTGGAGGAGCGCAAGGAGACCCGGCGCGAGGTCCGCACCCAGCTCTCCCAGGTGAACGTCACCGCCTACACGGTGCCGGCCATCGGCCTGGGCGCCATGCTGCTGATCAACACCATCGAACCCGGCGCCCTGGACCGGGTCACCGGGAGCTTCGCCGGCCAGGTCGCCGTGGTCGTCTCCCTGGCGCTGTACGTCCTGGGGTTCGTCGCCATCCGCCGCATCTCCCGGATCGACGTCTGAGGGGGAGGGGAAGCCATGGGTCTGCTGCTCGCGCTCCTCATGGGGCTCGGTGTCCTCGGGATCTTCGCCGGCGTCCGCATGTACCGCGGCGAGACGAAACTCCCCGGCGACCTCGCGATCGCCCTGGAGGTCGGCTCCTCCCGCACCGGCGCCGTCGGCTCGGTCGTCGACCGGCTGGGCATGCGCTGGGCCCCGGCGGTGCTGCGCCTGATGGGGCCGGAGCGCGTCGACCGCACCCGCCGCCGGATCAGCATGGCGGGCAACCCGGGCGGCCTGACCATCGACCGCTACGCGGCCCGCCGCGCCGTCTACGGCTTCCTGGGCTTCTTCGGCGCCCTGGTGATGCTGGCCGACGGGCAGCCGATCCCGGCCGTCCTGCTGGTCGCCTTCGGCCTCTTCTGGGCCGAGGTCGGCCTGTGGGTCGCCGTCCGCAAGCGCCGGGAGGACATCGAACGCACCCTCCCCGACTTCCTGGACGTCCTCGCGGTCGTCGTCAGCGCCGGACTCGGCTTCCGCCAGGCCCTGGAGCGGGTGGCGGAACGGTACGAGGGGCCCTGGGCGGACGAGCTGCGCATCACCCTGCGTCAGATGGACATGGGCGTCAGCCGCCGTCAGGCCTTCGACGAGCTGCGCAGGCGCAACGACTCCGAGCAGGTCGCGATGTTCGTCACCACGCTCCAGCAGGGCGAGGAACTGGGCGCCCCCATCGTCGACACCCTGATCTCCATCGCGAACGACATGCGGCGCGCCGACGCGCAGAACGCCCGACGCCGGGCGGCGAAGGCCGTCCCCAAGGCCACCATGATCGTCACCACCTTCATGGTGCCGGCGACCATCATCCTGATGGCCGCCGGCCTCCTCCTCGGCTCCGGAACCGACTTCGGCTCCTTTGCGGGGGAGTAGGGGGCAAGGGGGAGACGGGGCACGGCGACCACCACACCGAAGCGCCCCACGGTGCCGGACGCATCCGCACACGAAATCCGGGAGCAAACTTCCCATCGCCGCTCAAGTGGCGCTCCAGCACAGGGAGTGCGGAAGGTTTCGAATGCGCCACAGTACTGACTCATGTCTTCGCAACAGCAATGTGATGTGGCACAGTCAGTACCGGGCCCGGGGGCTTCCCGGGTGGGACGGTTCGGCCTGAGCGGCGGGGAGGCGGAGGTGACGGAGCCGATCGCGTCTTCGCCGAACCGCATGCCGACAACCGCGGCGCGGCCGGCGCGGCCCGGCCGAACACGGCACGGCGGGGAGAGACCCGCCATGACTGACCGGAACACACCTCCGAGGGACGGGAATTGGCCCCTGGGCCCCTGGAACGAGTCGGGTACACCCGCGTACGTTTCCCATGCCACCGACAGGACCGGTTGCCCTGAAGCCGGTGACGGGAACGGTGTGGTGGGCACAGAATCGTATGTGTCGGCCGACGCGCGCTCGGCCGGACTCGGAGGGGAACACCGTGAGCGACAAACTGTTGAAGACCGCCGTCAACGCTCGTATCCGCGCTCGCGGTTGGCGGAACACCACGGTCGACGCACTGCGACGCCGCTCGGACGAGGGCCAGTCCGCGGTGGAGTACATGGGCATCATCGTGGTGGTCGTGGCGATCATCATCGTGATCCTCAACACCAACTTCGGCGACAGGATCTCGGCGGAGATCACCGAGCAGATCGAGAAGATCACCTCCAGGTGAGTCGGGATTCCTCCGAGTCGGGACAGGCCTACCCCATCTACCTGGCGGTGGTGGCGGGCCTGCTCTTCCTCGCGTTCGCGTTCTTCGCGGTCGGAATGGCCTCGGCGAGCCGCAACGACGCCCAGGGCGCGGCGGACGCCGCCGCGCTGGCCGCCGCACGGGAGGCCAGGGACGGCCTGCGGGACAACCTCCTGGACCTTTTCGACCCGGATGCCTGGGAAGACCTGCTCGACGGGAGGAGGCTGGGCAGCACGGGCGACCCCTGCGGCAGGGCATCGGAGTTCGCGCGGAAGAACGGCGCGGAACGGACCTCCTGCGAAAGGGTGTTCTCCCCCACCGGGTTCACGGTCGAGGTGAGGAACACCAAGCCGGTGGGAGACTCGTTGATCCCCGGCACGGAGCGGCAGTACGCCACGGCCGCCGCCACGGCCGTCATCGAGCCGCGCTGCCGTCTCCGGGAGGCCGAGGACATCGGGATCGGTGAGGAGGAAGACGGCGCTGAAGAAAAGGACGGCAAGGGACACGAGTTGATCTGTAGAGGGTTCGACGGGCCCGTCGAGATCGACCCCGACCGCCTCACCGACATCCTTCCGGAGCCGGAAGACCTGTTCTCCGTCCACTTGGCGGACCGGTGAGCGAACGACGAGCAGAGGGAACATGATTCATGGGCACACGCGAGATCGGGAAGCTCCTGCGAGGCGCCGCCGTGGTGACGACGGCGACGCTGGCTCTCACCCTGACTGCGTGCGGCGGGGGAGACGACGAGGCACCGGAAGCAGGCATCTCCTCCCAGTCGTCGGAGCAGGAGGGGCAGCAGAACGGGGAGAACACCGAGGACAGCGGTTCCGAGGACGGCAAGGCCATAGCGACGATCAACGGCGCGGACGGTGTGAATGTCATAGTGACCTCGGCGGCCCGTGACCGGGGTGGTTTCGTCACTGTCAAGGGAAGAATCGAAAACACCAGTAACCAGGCGTACCTCTTCGATGGCTGGGCCACGGGCGACCTGGACTTTTCGGGTAAGGGCGCCTCGGTCGCCGGTATGACATTGGTCGACAAGAAGGGCAAGAAGCGCTACTACATCCTGCGCGACACCGACAACAACTGCCTGTGCACGATGTTCCCCGGTGGTCTCGGAGCCGGGAAGACCGCCGACTTCTTCGCCCAGTTCCCCGCCCCGCCGGCGAGCACGACCGAGGTCGACCTGCAGGTCCCCACCATGAGCAGCGCCACCGTCCGGATCACCGACAAGTGAGAGGCGCGCAGCGATGACGATCCGACCGCGCACCCTCGCGGTGCGGCGCACCGTGGCGGCGAGCGCCGGTGTCCTCCTCGCCGTCGGTGCCCTGACGGCGACGGCGGAGGGGACCGCCCGTGCCGAACCCAGTCCGAGCGCGCCCCAGGACTTCGCCCCCTCACCGTCTCCTCCGGTGAAGGTGGACCCGAACGCGCCCGGTCTGATGATGAAGGACGGGGCCACCCTCAAGGAGCCCAAGGTCCTCGACATCCGCTCCATCGTCGAGGAGGAGAGCGGCGCCGAACGGCGCGAGGACTCCAACAGCCAGACCAAGTTCACCCTCCAGGCCGAGGTGCTCTTCGGCCGGGACAGTGCCCGACTGAACGCCGACGCGCACGCCCGCATCCAGGACATCGCCGCGGAGATCGACAAGCAGGGCGCCGCGGAGGTCAACGTCTTCGGGTTCACCGACGACCTGGGCTCCTACGAGCACGGGGAGAAGCTCTCCAAGGAGCGCGCCGAGGCCGTCCACCGGCAGTTGTTGAAGGAGCTCTCCTCCGAGGTCACCTTCAACATCCGCGGCTACAGCGAGGATTACCCGATCGCCGACAACTCCACCGAGGAAGGACGGAAGAAGAACCGTCGCGTGGAGGTCTCCTTCCCGCGCGGCGACTGAACCGCGACCCGGCCCCCTCCGCTCACGCCTCCAGCGCGACCCGCACGCCCGGTCGCACTCCCCAGCGCGCCAGGGCGCCCGCCTCGGCCTCCAGCACATGGCGGGCGCGCGGCCGGGGGAGTCCCAGACGGCCGGGCCGCATGGTCCGCACGGCCAGCACCCGCGACTCGCGGTCGAGGTAGGCGACGTCGATCGCGAAGCGCATCCGGAAGGTGTGCACACCGCTCGCCGGGGTGAGCAGGAGCGCCCCGTCGACGCCGTCGCGCCCCAGCAGACCGCGGGTGCGGGTGCGGTAGGACGCGGCGATCTCCACCGGGACGCCGTCCGCGCCCCCCTCGACGCGCAGCGTTCCCCTCCCGTCCCGCAGGCGGCCCATGGCGTCCCTCCCGTGGTGTGCCGTGGCGTGGCTCCGGGCGCCGTTCTACCAGAGAGTCACCGGGGGAGGGGAGGCGTGGCGCGAGGCCCGTGCCCCCGGCGGCCGTCCGCCGTACGCTCACGGCGTGCGCCTCACGCTGATCGCCCTCGCCGCCGTCCACGGTGCCGTCGCCGGATCGCTCCTGCCGCGTGCCGCCTACCGGCTCGCCGTCGAGCCGGGGACGCCGTGGCGCGCGCACTGTCCCGCCGGGCACGCGCTGCCGGGATGGGCGGGACCCGCCCGGTGCGCGGAGTGCGGGAGGGGACGGGACGGTGGGTACGGGCCGGGTGCCGCGTCGGCGGCCACGGTCACGGCGGTGGTGTGCGCGCTCGTCGCCGCGGCCGTCGGGGGGCGGCCGGAACTGGTCGTGTGGCTGCTGCTGGCGCCGTTCGCGGTGTTGCTGGCCATGGTGGACCACAGGGTCCACCGGCTGCCGGACGTCGTGACCCTGCCGCTCGCCGCGGGCGGCGCCGCCTTGCTCGGCGTCGCCGCGCTGCTGCCCGGAGCGGGCGGTAGCTGGCCCCGCGCCCTGCTGGGCGGGGTGGTGCTGGGCGGGGCGTACCTGGTGCTGTTCCTGGTCAACCCGCGCGGCATGGGCCTCGGGGACGTCAAGTTGGCGCTCCCGGTGGGGGTAGCTCTTGGGTGGTACGGCTGGGGCGCGCTCCTGACCGGGGCGTTCGCGGGTTTCCTGTTCGGCGCGGTCTACGGGTTGTCGCTGGTCGTCGCGCGTCGGGCGACCCGCAAGGCGGCCATGCCGTTCGGGCCGTTCATGGTGGCGGGGGCCCTGGTGGGGCTGCTGTCGGGAGGGCTGACCGTGTGAACCGGCCCGTCGGTGCGCGCGGCACACCCCGGCAGGGGCTATGGTGGAATCCCCCCCTCGGGCCGGTCCGTAACCCCCCCCACGGACCGGCCCGCTTTGCGTTCCCCGCCGTTCCCCGTCCTGACACCCGGACGCCCGGACGCCCGGACGCCCGGGTGCCCGGACCGGCGGTGGCCGGGTGGCTCAGCTCTCGCTGCTGAGGGCCCAGAGGTTCACTCCGGGAGCCGAGACCGCGTGGGCGTCGATCTCCGCCAGCTCCTCGTCGGTCAGCTCCGGGCCGTCGAGCGCGGCCACGTTCGCCTCCAGTTGGGCGACGCTGCTCGCGCCGATCAGCGCCGACGTCATCCGCCGGTCCCGCAGCACCCAGTTCAACGCGAGCTGGGCCAGGGACTGGCCGCGGCGCTCGGCGACGGCGTTCAGGCCGCGCAGCCGTCCGACCAGCTCGTCGGTGAGCAGGGCCGGGTCCAGGGAGGTGCCCCGCGTGGCGCGGGAGCCCTCCGGGACGCCGTTCAGGTACTTGTCCGTGAGCAGCCCCTGGGCGAGGGGGGCGAAGCAGATGCAGCCCATGCCCTCCTCCTCCAGGGTGTCCAGGAGGCCGTCGTCCTCCGTCCAGCGGTTGATCATGGAGTAGGACGGCTGGTGGATCAGCGGCCGGACCCCCATGTCGCGCAGGATGCGGGCCGCCTCGCGCGTGCGCCGCGCGCCGTAGGAGGAGATGCCGACGTAGAGCGCCTTGCCCTGCCGGACGGCGGACGCCAGCGCGCCCATCGTCTCCTCCAGCGGGGTGTCGGGGTCAAAGCGGTGCGAGTAGAAGATGTCGACGTACTCCAGCCCCATCCGCTTCAGCGAGGCGTCCAGGGAGGACAGCAGGTACTTCCGCGAGCCCCACTCGCCGTAGGGGCCGGGGTGCATCAGATAGCCCGCCTTGGTGGAGACGATCAGCTCGTCGCGGTGGGAGCGGAAGTCCGCCGCGAGGATCCGGCCGAAGTTCTCCTCGGCGGAGCCGGGCGGCGGGCCGTAGTTGTTGGCCAGGTCGAAGTGGGTGATGCCCAGGTCGAAGGCGCGGCGCAGGATCGCGCGCTGCGTCTCCAACGGCCGGTCGTCACCGAAGTTGTGCCACAGGCCCAGCGAGATCTCCGGGAGCTTCAGGCCGCTGTGGCCGGTGCGGCGGTAGCGCATGGTGTCGTAGCGGGAGTCGGCGGCGCGATACGGGTGTGAGTCGTTCATGGCTCCCTGCTTATCACCGTTCTGTGACGTTCCCGGTTCGTGCGGCAGTGCGAACGCGCAGTAAGGTTCTAAACGCTCGGCACCGGCATGGAGGGGCTGACGAACCGATGCTGCAATCTTCCCGGGAACGGACCCGGTGGTATCCCCGTTGGCTGCGCCGGCTGGTCTACAGGCTCTACGCACTGCGGGTGGAGGGCCGCCTCGACCACGAGCAGGTGCCCAAGCACATCGGCGTCATCCTCGACGGCAACCGCCGCTGGGCGCGGGCCGCGGGCGGCACGACGGAGCAGGGCCACCAGGCGGGGGCCGAGAAGATCCGGGAACTGCTCGGGTGGTGCGGCGAGACGGACGTCGAGGTCGTCACCCTGTGGCTGCTGTCCACGGACAACCTCGGCCGGCCCGCCGAGGAACTCGTCCCGCTGCTGGGCATCATCGAGGACGCCGTGCGGGACCTGGCCGCCGACGGCCGCTGGCGCGTGCACCACGTCGGCACCCTGGACCTGCTGCCCGACCACACCCAGCGGGTCCTGAAGGACGCCGAGGAGGCCACCCGGAACAACACGGGGATACTCGTCAACGTCGCGGTCGGCTACGGCGGACGGCAGGAGATCGTCGACGCCGTGCGCTCCCTGCTCGCCGAGCGGGCGGCGCAGGGGGCGACCCTGGAGGAGTTGGCGGAGGACCTCGACCTCCAGGACATCGCCGAACACCTGTACACGAGCGGCCAGCCCGACCCGGACCTGGTGATCCGCACCAGCGGCGAACAGCGGCTGTCGGGCTTCATGCTCTGGCAGAGCGCCCATTCGGAGTACTACTTCTGCGACGTTTTCTGGCCCGCGTTCCGGAAGGTGGACTTCCTGCGCGCGCTGCGGGACTACGCGGCCCGCCACCGCCGTTACGGGGGCTGAGAGGCCGGGATTCCTCCCTCCGCGCCCCTTCGCCCCCTCACGCGCTCATCGGTCATCATCCGTTCATCCGACCTACGGCATATGCCATTGCATGGTGTCGGCACGGACAGGGAATATCCCCTGCAGGTCGACTCCCGGTCCAGGGAGCAGGCCCCGGGAGGCCCTTTGCACACCACGGACGACCGTGCCCAGGCGCACGGTGTACGCGGAGGGCCGGTGCCCGGCCCGTGCACGGGCCGGAGCCCGGCCGCATCCCCCGCGACGCCGTCGCACCCCGACCTCTTCCGAGGGGGTAGGTCCATCCGTGGTGACCAGCACGAAGCGCCGAGACCACGACCGGCGCACCTACGTCATCGACACCAGCGTCCTGCTCGCCGACCCGGCGGCCATGACCCGCTTCGACGAGCACGAGGTCGTGCTCCCGGTGGTCGTGGTCACGGAGTTGGAGGCCAAGCGCCACCACCCCGAATTGGGCTACTTCGCCCGCCAAGCGCTGCGGCGGCTGGACGAGTACCGGATCCTGCACGGACGGCTGGACGCGCCGATACCGATCGGTGAGCTGGGCGGCACGCTCAGGGTCGAACTGAACCACTCCGACCCGGCCGTCCTGCCCTCCACCATGCGCGGCGACCACGGCAGGCCGATCGACAACGACTCGCGCATCCTCGCGGTGGCCCGGAACCTCCAGGCCGAGGGGTACGACGTCACCGTCGTCTCCAAGGACCTGCCGCTGCGGATCAAGGCGTCCTCCGTCGGTCTCCTGGCCGAGGAGTACCGGGCCGAGTTGGCGATCACCGAATCCGGCTGGACGGGCATGGCCGAGCTGACGCTGGCCGCCGAGGACGTGGACGAACTGTTCGCCGCGGAGAGCGTGTACGTGCCCGAGGCCGCGGAGCTGCCCGTGCACACCGGCCTGGTCCTGCACTCCGAACGGAGCAGAGCCCTCGGACGGGTGACCCCCGAGGGGCGGATCAGACTGGTGCGTGGGGACCGCGAGGCGTTCGGCATCCACGGGCGCAGCGCCGAGCAGCGCGTCGCGCTGGACCTGCTGCTCGACCCGGAGGTGGGCATCGTCTCCATGGGCGGCCGGGCCGGGACGGGCAAGTCGGCGCTGGCGCTGTGCGCCGGCCTGGAGGCGGTGCTGGAGAAGCGGCAGCACGGCAAGGTGATGGTGTTCCGGCCGCTGTACGCGGTCGGCGGCCAGGATCTGGGTTACCTGCCGGGTACCGCCGACGAGAAGATGAACCCCTGGGCGCAGGCCGTCTTCGACACCCTCTCGGCGGTGACGACCCGTGAGGTCGTCGAGGAGATCGTGGCCCGCGACATGCTGGAGGTGCTGCCGCTCACCCACATCCGCGGTCGCTCCCTGCACGACGCGTTCGTGATCGTCGACGAGGCCCAGTCGCTGGAGCGGAACGTCCTGCTGACGGTGTTGTCGCGGATCGGGCAGAACTCCCGTGTCGTCCTCACCCACGACGTCGCCCAGCGCGACAACCTGCGCGTGGGGCGGTACGACGGGGTGGCGGCCGTGGTCGAGCGGCTCAAGGGGCACCCGCTCTTCGCGCACATCACCCTGACCCGGTCCGAGCGGTCGCCGATCGCGGCCCTGGTGACCGAGATGCTGGAGGACGGACGGGTTTAGGCCGGTTCAGGACCTCTTGAGAGGGCCCCGCACGGCGAAACGCAGAAGCGTAGCGGTGCGGGGCCCTTTCGCGCGTGCTTTTCCACGGAACGGAAGCTCCTGAGGAGGTGTGAGCTTTCCCACGCGCCATGGAATTGCGTCCGTCGTTCCGTTTCCGGCAGGGTGTGGTTCCTGTCAGGCCCCGCATACGGCACACACGCACCATCCGCACCATCGGGTGTGGGTCCACAAGTCAACAGCAGCGAGTCGTATGCCGCCCGAAGTACCACGCGGGATCCCTCCTCGGAGGGACCCGACCGGGCCAGTGCCTCCCGTGACCAGTGCGTGGGGAGGCCCGTGTCAGGGGCACGATTGCGCCCGCGGGGTCACCTGAGCGGGCAGTGTGGAAGGAAACCGTGTGACTCGGATCTCGGTCCGGGGATTCGCCGTGGCGTCCGCCACCGCGGTCACCACCGTCGGCGCGGTCGTCGGTGTTGCCTCGGGGAGTGAGCAGGGCACGACCGACTCGGTCGAGGCCACTGCCGCGGACGCGACGCTCCTCGCAGACATACCCGCAGGCCCGCAGGGCCAGGTACAGACCGCTTCCCTCACACAGCAGGCGGACAACGCCGCCATCGCCGCGGACGCGGCAGCGAAGAAGGCCGCCGAGGAAGCAGCTCGTGTGCAGGCCGCCAAGGACGCCCAGGCCAAGAGGGAAGCGGCGGAGAAGAGGGCCGCCGAGGAGGCCAAGAAGCGTCAGGAGGCGCAGCAGGCCGCCAGCCGTTCGGCGGAGCGCACCGACTTCGCGGTGCAGAGCTCGTACACGGTCGCCCAGGTCAAGGCGATGGCCCAGCAGATCGTGGGCGGGGGCCAGTTCCAGTGCTTCTCCAACATCGTCGAGCGCGAGAGCGGCTGGAACTACCAGGCGCAGAACCCCTCTTCGGGCGCGTACGGCCTCGTCCAGGCGCTGCCGGGCTCGAAGATGGCCTCCGCCGGCGCAGACTGGCGGACCAACCCGGCCACCCAGATCAAGTGGGGCCTGAACTACATGAACGAACGCTACGGCAGCCCCTGCGGCGCCTGGGAGTTCTGGCAGGCCAACCACTGGTACTGAGCCGGCCGACTCGTTCCGGTGCGAACCCCCCGTCCGATGGGCGGGGGGTTTGGCGTGTTCGGAGAGAAGCAACCCTTTACCCCGTCGGGGTCGTCCCACGATGGGGCGAACGGTACGGCATATGCGTCGGATCGGCCCCGGCCGGACCATACTGGAACCGGCCGGACTGGACACAGGGGGCGAAGGAAGCGTCATGTCGAGACTTCAGAGGTTGAGGGTTGGCGTGTCGCGCTTCGCCGACCGGGTGACCGAACGCCGGGAACGCGCCGAGAAGGAGGCGGAGGAGGCCGTGCCGCCGCCCCCGCCCACCACACCGATCGTGGCGGCCCCCCCGGACGGGCCGCCCCCGCCCGCGTCCATGGTGCCGTGGGGGGTGCGGGTGGCCGCCGAGGTGGGGTGGCGGCTGCTGATCCTGGCCGGGGTCATATACGTCCTGGTCAAGGTGATCAGCACCTTCAGCCTGCTCGTCCTGGCCTTCGCCGTCGGTCTGCTGATCACCGCGCTGCTCCAGCCGACGGTCGCCCGGCTGCGCCGACTGGGGATAGGGCGGGGTCTGGCCGCGGTGATCACCTTCGTCACCGGTGTGGTGGCGATCGGGTTGGTCGGCTGGTTCGCGGTCTGGCAGGTGATGGAGAACCTCGACGACCTCACCAAGCAGGTCCAGGGCGGCATCGAGGAGCTGAAGACCTGGCTGCTCGACGGGCCCTTCCACGTCACCGAGGAGCAGATCAACAACGTCGCCAACAGTCTGAACGACTGGATCGGCAGCAACAGCGAGCAGATCACCAGCGCCGGGTGGCAGGGCGTCACCGTCGTGGTGGAGTTCCTCTCCGGGGCGCTGCTGGCGCTGTTCGTGTCGATCTTCCTGCTCTACGACGGTCGGCGCGTGTGGAACTGGACGCTCAACTTCGTGCCGGCGGTCGCCCGCGACGGTGTCGCGGGCGCCGGCCCGATGGCCTGGGCGACGCTCACCGGCTATGTGCGCGGCACGGTGATCGTGGCCTTCATCGACGCGTTCTTCATCGGCATCGGCATCTACTTCCTCGACGTCCCGATGGCGGTGCCGCTGGCCGTCTTCATCTTCCTGTTCTCCTTCATCCCGATCGTCGGCGCCTTCGCCTCCGGGACGCTGGCGGTCCTCGTGGCGCTCGTCGCCAACGGCGTGGTCACCGCGCTGCTCGTCCTGGCGGTGGTCCTGGCCGTGCAGCAGCTCGAGGGGCACGTGCTCCAGCCGCTCATCCTGGGCCGGCTGGTGAGCGTGCACCCCCTGGGCGTGGTGCTGGCGGTGACCGGCGGCAGCCTCATCGCGGGCATCCCCGGAGCGGTGACGGCGGTTCCGGTGGTGGCGGTGCTCAACACGGTGGTCGCCTACCTGCGGAGGTACGCGGCCGAGAACGCGCTGCACGGCGGGGCCAAACCCCACGGCGCCACCGCCGAGACGGCCACTCGGCCGTCCGGCCCGTCCGAGCCGGGTGCCCCGAGGCCCGGGCCCTCCGCCTCTCCGGAAACCCCGGGGCCCCCGGAGTCCCCGGAGAGGTAGGGCGCTCGCGAGCGCGACCGGTTCGACGCCCGGGACCCCGCCACACGGCGGGGTCCCGGGCGTTTCGGGGTCCGTCCGCCCCCGCCGGGTCGCGGACGGAAGGGGGAGGGTTCCGCGAGGACTCGCCTTCGGCTAAAGTGATATCACTTTGCTAGACGATCGACAGACGGAAACGGGGGACCGCCATGTCCGCTGAGACCACGCCCACCATCGGAGAGCTTCCCGAGATGCCCGTGCCGCAGGTGCGCGAGGTGCCCGCCCACTCCGTGTCGGGCGGCCTCGCCCTGCTGCTCGGCCTGCTGGGGCTGCTGGCCGGAGCCGGCGGCGTCCTCGCCGGCGCCCGGCTCGCCTCCGGCGGATCGGGCGGTCCGGGGGCGGCGCTGATAGTCCTCGGGGTGCTGCTGGTGATCGGCTCGGTCTTCGCGATGGCCGGGCTCAACATGGTCGCGCCGGGCGAGGCCCGGGTCGTCCAACTCTTCGGGCGTTACACCGGCACCATCCGCAAGGACGGCCTGCGCTGGGTCAACCCGCTGACCACCCGGAAGAAGATCTCCACGCGGGTGCGCAACCACGAGACGGCCGTGCTCAAGGTCAACGACGCCTACGGCAACCCGGTCGAGTTGGCGGCCGTCGTCGTCTGGCAGGTGGAGGACACCGCCCAGGCCACCTTCGAAGTGGACGACTTCGTGGAGTTCGTCTCCACACAGACCGAGGCCGCCGTGCGGCACATCGCCATCGAGTACCCGTACGACGCCCACGACGAGGACGGTCTGTCGCTGCGGGGCAACGCCGAGGAGATCACCGAGAAGCTCGCCGTCGAGCTGACCGCCCGGGTGCGGGCGGCGGGCGTGCGGATCATCGAGTCGCGCTTCACGCACCTGGCGTACGCCCCCGAGATCGCCGCCGCGATGCTCCAGCGCCAGCAGGCGGGCGCGGTGGTGGCGGCCCGCCGGACGATCGTGGAGGGCGCCTGCGGGATGGTCGAGGACGCCGTCGCCCGGATCGCCGCGCAGGACTTCGTCGAACTCGACGAGGAGCGCAAGGCCGCCATGGTCGGCAACCTGCTGGTGGTGCTCTGCGGCGACCGGTCCCCGCAGCCGGTCCTCAACGCGGGGTCGCTCTACCAGTGACCGCGCGGCCGGAGCGGCCCTCCGAGGAGAGGGACCCCGAACGGGAGAGGCGGCAGCAGCGCCGGCGGGAACGCAAACAGGTGCTGCTGCGGCTGGACCCCGCCGTCCACGACGCCCTCGCCAAGTGGGCCGCGGACGAGCTGCGCAGCACCAACGCCCAGATCGACTACCTGCTGCGCAGGGCTCTGGCCGAGGCGGGCCGCATGCCGAGGGACGCCCGCCCCCACCCCCGCCGGGGCCGGCCGCCCCGCACGGAGGACTGACGCCGGGGAACGGGGGCGGTCCCCGCGCGGGACGCGGCCGGCGCGCGAGACACGGCCCGCCGGCCGTGCCCACCGTGTGTATACATCATGTGTATACACGTGGTGTACAGTCGTCGGCATGTCCATCGGCCACACCCTGCTGGGGCTCCTGGAGACCGGACCCCGCCACGGCTACGACCTCAAGCGCGCCTTCGACGAACGCTTCGGCCACGACCGTCCGCTCCACTACGGGCAGGTCTACTCGACCATGTCCAGGCTGCTGAAGAACGGCCTGGTGGAGGTCGAGGGGATCGAACCCGGCGAGGGCCCCGAGCGCAAGCGCTACGCCATCACCGACGCCGGCATCACCGACGTCGCCGCCTGGCTCGGCCGGGCGGAGAAACCCGAGCCGTACCTGCAGTCCACCCTCTACACCAAGGTCGTCCTCGCGCTGCTGACCGGGCGTGACGCGGCGGAACTGCTGGACGTCCAGCGCTCCGAACACCTGCGGCTGATGCGCGAACTGACCCGGCGCAAGAAGAGCGGCGACCTCGCCGACCAACTCATCTGCGACCACGCCCTGTTCCACCTCGAAGCCGATCTGCGCTGGCTGGAACTGACCGCCGCGCGCCTCGACCAACTCGCCCGGGAGGTACGCGGATGACCACCGCCGAACCACTCCTGCACGCCGCGGACCTGCGCAAGTCCTACGGTCCCACCCCCGCCCTGGACGGCGCCTCCTTCGCCGTCCACCCCGGCGAGGTCGTCGCCGTGATGGGCCCCTCCGGCTCCGGCAAGTCCACCCTGCTGCACTGCCTGGCCGGGATCGTCCGACCCGACTCCGGAACGGTCCACTACCGCGGTCGCGAACTGTCGGCGATGCCGGACACCGAGCGCAGCGCCCTGCGCCGCTCGGAGTTCGGCTTCGTCTTCCAGTTCGGCCAACTCGTCCCGGAACTGACCTGTGTGGAGAACGTCGCCCTGCCGCTGCGCCTGACCGGCGTGGCCCGCAAGGAGGCCGAGGCCAGGGCGGTGGAGTGGCTGGAGCGGCTGGAGGTCGAGGACGTGGGCCGGCACCGGCCCGGCCAGGTCTCCGGCGGTCAGGGCCAGCGCGTCGCCGTCGCCCGCGCCCTGGTCACCACACCGCGCGTGGTCTTCGCCGACGAGCCCACCGGCGCGCTGGACTCCCTCAACGGCGAGCGGGTGATGCGGCTCCTCACCGACGCCGCCCACGACACCCGGGCCGCCGTGGTGCTGGTGACCCACGAGGCCCGGGTCGCCGCCTACTCCGACCGGGAGATCGTCGTCCGCGACGGCAGGGTGCGGGACCTGGCGGGCACCATATGAGGGCGCCGGCCCCCGGGGCGCCCGGGGATGCCGTGCCCATCGCCGCGCCCGCCGGTGAACCGCCGGTGCCGCCCGCACCCTCCGTCGGCTCGACGGGAGTGACCCGCTGGGCGGCCGACCTGTCCATGGGCGCCCGCTTCGCACTCCTCGGGGGACGCGAGGGCTGGGCCCGCACCGTGCTCACCGCGATCGGCGTCGGTCTCGGCGTGGCCGTGCTGATGATCGCCGCCTCGATACCGCACATGCTCGCCTCCCGTGACGCCCGCGCCGACGCCCGGGAGAACTTCGGCCCCTCCGAAACGGTCGAGCGCTCCGACCGCAGCGCCCTGTACGCCAGGGCCGACAGCGAGTTCCGCGGCGAGAGCGTCCGCGGCCGGTACCTCCAGCCCGAGGGCGACCACCCGCCGCTGCCCCCGGGAGTGGAGGAGGCCCCGGCCCCCGGCGAGATGCTCGTCTCACCCGCCCTGAGAGAGTTGCTCGCCTCTCCCGAGGGCGAACTCCTCAGGGAGCGGCTGCCCCAGCGGATCGTCGGCACCATCGGCGACGAGGGCCTGCTGGGCCCGGCCGAACTCGTCTACGTGGCGGGCGCGGACGGACTCGTCGAGGGCGAGGGATCCACCTTCCGCGTCGACCGCTTCGGCCAGACCCACGACTCGGAACCGCTGGACGCCTTCCTGCTGCTGCTGGTGGTCGTCACCTGCGTGGTGCTGCTGCTCCCGGTCGGGGTGTTCATCGCCGCCGCCGTGCGCTTCGGCGGCGAGCGCCGCGACCGCAGGCTCGCCGCGCTGCGGTTGGTCGGCTCGGACAGCCGGATGGTGCGGCGCATCGCCGCGGGGGAGTCCATGGTCGGAGCCCTCCTCGGACTGGCCGTGGGAACGGTGTTGTTCCTGCCGGTCCGCGAGCTGATCGGCGAGGTCACGCTCTTCGGCCTCAACGTCTTCCCCTCCGACGTACGGCCCAGCGCCGCGCTGATCGCGCTGATCGTGCCGGCCGTGCCCGCCTCCGCCGTGGCCGTCACCCTGCTGGCGCTGCGCGGGGTCGCCATCGAACCGCTCGGCGTGGTGCGCGGCTCCGGGGTCCGCCGGCGCCGGCTGTGGTGGCGGCTGCTGCCGCCCGCCGCCGGACTGCTGCTGCTGGCTCCCACGTTCGGCGGGCTGGACCCCGACCAGGGCTCGATCGCCACCTACCGCATTGCCGCGGGCATCGTGCTGCTGCTGGTCGGCGTCACCTCCATGCTGCCCTGGCTGATCGAGTGGGTCGTCGGGCGGGTGCGGGGCGGGCCGCTGCCCTTCCAACTCGCCGTCCGCCGCCTCCAACTCGACAGCGGGTCGGCGGCCCGCGCGGTCAGCGGCATCACCGTCGCCGTCGCCGGGGCCATCGCCGTCCAGATGCTGTTCGGAACGGTGGAGAAGTCGTACACCGCCGAGACCGGCCAGGACCCGACCCGTGCCCAACTGCAGGTCATCGCCGAGGTCGAGGACGACGCGGAGGCTCGTGAGCTGGTCCGGAGGATCACGGAGGCCCGCGGGGTGGACCAGGCGCTGGGCACGACGCACACGTACCTCACGGAGTACGACAAGGGAGTGGACGACGAGTACCACACACCGATCACCGTGGCCGACTGCGCGACCCTGGCGGAACTGGCCCGAGTCGGGGCCTGCGAGGACGGGGACATCTTCGTGGTCCTCTCCCCGGACCGGGAGGAGGACACCGGCACCCGCCCCGGCGCGCGGCTGAACCTGAACCCCCCGCGGTACCTGCCGGAGAAGGACGCACTCGTCCAGGTGGGCGAGCCCGTCCTGTGGACCGTCCCCACCGACATCCGCGAGGCCGAGGGGAGGATCAGCCCGTTGGGGACGACCGTCGACGGCATCCTCGCCACCCCCGCGGCGTTCGACCTCTCCCGCCTGACGGACCTGCGCGCCGAGGTCATGGTGCGAATCGACCCGTCGGTGCCCGACGCGAAGGAGTACGTCCGCAACGCCGTGGAGACCGGCGACCCCGGTGTCGACGTGTGGGAGCTGGCGAGCACCGAGCGCGCCGGGGAGTTCGTGTTCGTCCAGCGTGCCCTGTACGCGGGAGCGGCCGGGGTGATGGCGTTGATCGGTGCCGGCATGGTCGTCTCCACCCTGGAGCAACTGCGCGAGCGCCGGAAGCTGCTCTCGGTGCTGGTCGCCTTCGGAACCCGCCGCTCCACACTGGGCTGGTCGGTGCTGTGGCAGACGGCCGTGCCCGTGGTGCTCGGTATGGCGCTGGCGGCGGTCGGCGGCATCGGGCTGGGAGCGGTCCTGCTGGCGATGGTCTCCGAGCCGTTCGCGGTCCACTGGACCGGGCTGGCCGCCATGACGGGCACCGGCGCGGCGGTGGTCGCCCTGGTGACGCTCCTCAGTCTTCCGCCGCTGTGGCGGATGATGCGCCCGGACGGTCTGCGCACGGAGTGACCGACCGGCACGCCGACCGGGCGTAGACGCCGTCCGCACGGCCCGTACCGGGGGAGGGCCGTGCGGACGGCGAGGCGTCTGTGTCCTTCGCCGCTCCGCCGCTCCGCCGCTCTGTCGCCCCGTCAGCGCCCGCGCAGCCGCTTGCCGCGCTTGCCGCGCTTGGGCTTGGCCTCGACGCTGCCGAGGACCGCGGCGCCGCGCACCACGATCATCGGCGCCTCGGGGTCGTCGGACTCCAGGGACTTCACCTCGTAACTGCCCAGGACGCCGGTGCCGCTGCCGTGCAGGGTGACGTTCTCCGGCACCTTGATCTCGACGCTGCCGAAGACCGACGTGGCGTTGACGACGACCTGCCGGTGGTCGAACAGGGCCTCGCTCAGGTCGATCTCGACGCTGCCGAAGAGGGCGAAGGCGTTGAGCCTGCCGCCCACGCGCCAACGCCCCTTGCGGGAGGCGCTGCTGAAGACGGCGACCAGGTTCTCGCCGCCGTGCGCCCCGTACCCGTGCGAGGAGGGAGCGGCGGGCGGCGCCGTCGGATCGGGCCGGAGGGCCTCCCGCCGCCCCGCCGGCAGGTCGCGCACCAGCGGCGCGAACTCGCCCATCGTCTTGGCCCGGTAGACCGCGTCGATCCGCTCGGCGTGCTCCTCGGTGTCCAGCCGCCCCTCCGCGAGCGCCTCGCGCAGGATCTCCGCGATCCGGTCGCGGTCGGCGTCCGAGGCGCGTACGTCCGCCTCGGCCACGGGCCGCTCGGGCCGGGGCTCGGGCTGTTTCTCCAGGGAGCGCTTCTCATCCACGGCCCCAGACTAGCGAACGCGATACATCGCGACCAGGGGCCCCGACGGGCGGACGAGCGGGACCTCACGGCCGTCGCCCGCCCCCTGGGGTCTTACGCTGTGAGGCGCCGTCGTCGAGAGGAAGAGACGTCCATGTCCACTGGTTCCAGTGCCCCCGAGTTCGCCTACACGGACCTGCTCCCGCTGGGCGAGGACACCACCCCGTACCGCCTGGTCACCTCCGAGGGCGTCAGCACCTTCGAGGCCGGTGGGCGCACCTTCCTGAAGGTCGAGCCGGAGGCGCTGCGCCTGCTCGCGGCCGAGGCGATGCGCGACATCTCGCACTTCCTGCGCCCCGCGCACCTGGCCCAGCTCCGCCGCATCCTGGAGGACCCCGAGGCGTCCCCCAACGACCGGTTCGTCGCGCTGGACCTGCTGAAGAACGCCAACATCGCCGCCGCCGGAGTCCTCCCGATGTGCCAGGACACCGGCACCGCGATCGTGATGGGCAAGCGCGGCCAGAACGTGCTCACCGACGGCGGGGACGAGGAGGCCCTCTCCCGAGGCATCCACGACGCGTACACCAAGCTCAACCTGCGCTACTCCCAGATGGCCCCGCTGACCATGTGGGAGGAGAGGAACACCGGCACCAACCTGCCGGCGCAGATCGAGCTGTACGCCACCGACGGCGACGCCTACAAGTTCCTGTTCATGGCCAAGGGCGGCGGCAGCGCCAACAAGTCCTTCCTCTACCAGGAGACCAAGGCCGTCCTCAACGAGGCGTCCATGATGCGCTTCCTGGAGGAGAAGATCCGCTCCCTGGGCACGGCCGCCTGCCCCCCGTACCACCTGGCGATCGTCGTCGGCGGCACCTCGGCGGAGTACGCGCTCAAGACCGCCAAGTACGCCTCCGCGCACTACCTGGACTCCCTGCCCACCTCCGGCTCCCCGACCGGCCACGGCTTCCGCGACCTGGAGCTGGAGGAGAAGGTCTTCGAACTGACCCAGAAGCTGGGCATCGGCGCCCAGTTCGGCGGCAAGTACTTCTGCCACGACGTGCGCGTCGTCCGGCTGCCCCGGCACGGCGCGTCCTGCCCGGTGGCCCTCGCCGTCTCCTGCTCCGCCGACCGCCAGGCGCTGGCGAAGATCACCGCCGAGGGCGTCTTCCTGGAGCAACTCGAGACCGACCCGGCGCGCTTCCTGCCCGACACCACCGACGCCGACCTCGATTCGGACGTGGTGCGGATCGACCTCAACCGTCCGATGGACGAGATCCGCGCCGAGCTGTCCAAGTACCCGGTCAAGACCCGGCTGTCGCTGACCGGACCGCTGGTCGTCGCCCGCGACATCGCCCACGCCAAGATCAAGGAGCGGCTGGACGCGGGCGAGGAGATGCCGCGGTACCTGCGCGACCACGCCGTCTACTACGCGGGCCCGGCCAAGACCCCGCAAGGCTACGCCTCCGGCTCCTTCGGCCCGACCACCGCGGGCCGGATGGACGCCTACGTCGAGCAGTTCCAGGCGGCCGGCGGCTCCTTCGTGATGCTGGCCAAGGGCAACCGCTCCCAGCAGGTCACCGACGCCTGCGCCAAGCACGGCGGCTTCTACCTCGGCTCCATCGGCGGCCCGGCCGCGCGTCTGGCCCAGGACTGCATCAAGAAGGTCGAGGTCCTGGAGTACGAGGAGTTGGGCATGGAGGCGGTCTGGCGAATCGAGGTGGAGGACTTCCCGGCGTTCATCGTCGTCGACGACAAGGGCAACGACTTCTTCACCGACCCCGGCCCGACGAAGCCGTTCGTCACGTCCATCCCGGTTCGTTCCGCGGACTGACACTCCGAAGAAGTAGATTCGTCCCCATGAGCGGGACGAGCGAGGAACACGACAGGAACAGCGCGGAACACCGGATCGAACACGACTCCATGGGCGAGGTGCGGGTGCCCGCGCACGCCAAGTGGCGGGCACAGACCCAGCGCGCCGTGGAGAACTTCCCGATCTCGGGCCGGCGTCTGGAGCGCGCGCACATCCAGGCGCTGGCCCGGATCAAGGAGGCGGCGGCCAAGGTCAACGCCGAGCTCGGCGTCCTGGAGCCGGAGCCGGCCCGGGCCATCGCCGAGGCCGCCGCCGAGGTCGCCGACGGGCGCTGGGACGACCACTTCCCCGTGGACGTCTTCCAGACCGGCTCCGGCACCTCCTCCAACATGAACATGAACGAGGTCGTCGCCACGCTCGCGAGCGAGCGGCTGGGGGCCCCGGTGCACCCCAACGACCACGTCAACGCCAGCCAGTCCTCCAACGACGTCTTCCCCTCCTCCATCCACATCGCGGCGACCGCGGCCGTCACCGGGGACCTGATCCCGGCGCTGGAGCACCTCGCCGAGGCGCTGGAGCGCAAGGCGGAGGAGTTCGCCGAGGTCGTCAAGTCGGGCCGCACCCATCTGATGGACGCCACGCCCGTCACACTCGGCCAGGAGTTCGGCGGCTACGCGGCGCAGACGCGGTACGGGGTGGAGCGGCTGCGGGCCTGTCTGCCGCGCCTGGCCGAGCTGCCGCTGGGCGGCACCGCGGTGGGCACCGGCATCAACACCCCGCCCGGCTTCTCGGCGGCCGTGATCGCCGAGGTCGCCCGCACCACCGGGCTGCCGCTGACCGAGGCCCGCGACCACTTCGAGGCGCAGGGCGCCCGCGACGCCCTGGTGGAGACCTCCGGGCAGCTCCGCACGATCGCCGTCGGCCTGACCAAGATCTGCAACGACCTGCGCTGGATGTCCTCCGGCCCGCGCACCGGTCTGGCCGAGATCCGCCTGCCCGACCTCCAGCCCGGCTCCTCGATCATGCCCGGCAAGGTCAACCCGGTGATCCCCGAGGCGGTCCTGATGGTCGCCGCCCAGGTCACGGGGAACGACACGGCGGTCGCCGTGGCCGGGGCGTCCGGCAACTTCGAGCTGAACGTGATGCTCCCGGTGATGGGCAAGAACCTGCTGGAGTCCATCCGGCTGTTGGCCAACGCCTCCCGGCTGCTGGCCGACCGCACGGTCGACGGCATCGAGGCGGACGTCGAGCGCGCCCGCGAGTACGCGGAGTCCTCACCGTCCGTGGTGACCCCGCTGAACAGGTACATCGGCTACGAGGAGGCCGCGAAGGTCGCCAAGCGGTCCCTGGCGGAGCGGAAGACGATCCGCGAGGTGGTCCTGGAGTCCGGCTACGTCGAGCGCGGTCTGCTCACGCCGGAGCAGTTGGACGAGGCCCTGGACGTGCTGCGCATGACCCGTCCCTGAGCCCCGTGCCACCCGCCCCGCCGTCCCGCGGCGGCGGGGCGGACCGTGGCGCGGATCGTGTCGTGGATCGCGGAACGCTCCCCGGACCGCGATTAGGATCCGCGCATGAGAGCGCAGACGGAGGACGAAACGGACACGGAGGGCGGCGGCCCGCGCTGGAGGGCGGGGGAGCACATCCTGTGGCGCTACCGGGCCAACGGCGGCGACCACGTCCACATCTGCCGGCCCGTGACCGTCGTCCGCGACACGCCCGAGCTGCTCGCCGTGTGGATGGCTCCCGGCACCGCCTGCGTCAAGCCGGAGCTGGCCGACGGCACGCCCGTGCACCGCGAGCCGCTCGCCACCCGCTACACCAAGCCGCGCAGGACCGTCCGCTCGCGGTGGTTCGGCACCGGCGTGCTCAAGCTGGCGCGAGCCGGCGAGCCCTGGTCGGTGTGGCTGTTCTGGGACCGCGGCTGGCGGTTCAGGAACTGGTACGTGAACCTGGAGGAGCCGCTGCGCCGCTGGGCGGGCGGGGTGGACTCCGAGGACCACTTCCTGGACATCGCCGTCTACCCCGACCGCACCTGGGAGTGGAAGGACGAGGACGAGTTCGACCAGGCGCAGCGCGCCGGCCTGATGGAGACGGACCAGGCCGAGCGGGTACGGGACGCCGGCCGCCGGGCCGTGGCGACGATCCGCGCGTGGGGCAGCCCCTTCCGCGACGGCTGGGAGAACTGGCGCCCCGATCCCGCCTGGCCGGTGCCGGCGCTGCCCCGGGACTGGGACCGCGAACCGGTACGGATCGGCTGAAGGGCTGGTGACGTCGCCCCCGCTTCTCGCATGATGGCCACGGAGATGCCGCAACCCCTTGCTGTGTCCCCGGACCGCGACCGTAGGATCGACCCGGACTTGACGGAAAGCCCCACCCGACACGAACTCGACCACCCGACAAGGGAATTGGCGCATGTCCGCGAGAGGAGCCCAGACGTGAGCAGCACGGACGGTCATCAGGTGTACGCGGACTACGACCGGACGGCGATCGACCGCACCGGCCAGGCCGAGGCATTCGACACGATCGGCGACCGGTACGACGAGGTGTTCCCCCACAAGGAGGGCCAGGTCGCCGCCGGCGCCTGGTTGGCGGGGCAACTGCCCGCCGGGTCCCGGGTGCTCGACATCGGGTGCGGCACCGGAGTCCCCACGGCCCGTCAGCTCACGGAGGCCGGGCACCGGGTCGTCGGCATCGACTTCTCCTCCGCCATGGTCAAGCTCAGCCGGGAGAACGTCCCCGACGCCGAGTTCCACCAGATGGACATCGCCGACCTGGAGAACAGTGGCCTGGGGCCCTTCGACGGCGCCGCCGCCTTCTTCTCGCTGCTGATGCTGCCGCGGGCGGAGATCCCCGTCGCCCTGCGCATGCTGCACGGCCAGGTGAAGCCCGGCGGACCGCTGGCCCTGGGGATGGTCGAGGCCGACGTGGACGACTTCGGAATCCCGTTCCTGGGCAACACCATTCGGGTATCGGGGTACCTACGGGACGAACTGCGCCAGGTGGTGCGGGACGCGGGCTTCGAGATCGCCGGGGAGGAGTCGTTCGCGTACGCGCCGGCCAGCACGGACGTGTCCCCCGAGATCCAGGTCTTCCTGAACTGCCGACGACGCCCTTGAGTCCCCAAGCGCTGGGCACGCCCGATGCGCGGCCCCGGACGGATGGAACCCTACGCGTGACGGAGCACCCCACCCCTCAGCAGCCCGCTGCCCGGCCGATGGGCGGCGGCGCCCGCACGGCCATGCCCGTGGCGGGCCACGCGGACGCCGCGCCCGCCGCGCTGCCCGACCCGCGCGGCGGCCGGCACACGCCCGACGGGGCCCAGGATTCCTCCCACGGCGCCCCCGGTCTGCCGGTGGAGACGCCGATGCCGTCGGTACCGTCGGCGCAGTCGGCTCCGAAGTCCGCGACGGAGACGGGCCACGCCCGGCCCGCGGGTGGCGACGAGCCCGTGGGGCGTCACCGTCCCGGCGCGCCGGAGGAGGCCGGCCGGGGCGCCGCGCCCGGTGCGACCGAGCACCCCAGCGGGGACGAGCGGGCCGAGCGGGAGCGGCGCGGAGGCGATCGGCTGCGGTTCGTGGGCGCCGCCACCCGGCGGATCGCCCGCGGAGTGGACCTGGACGAGACCGTCCTCGGCCTGTGCCGGGCCAGCGTGCCCGCGTTCACCGACGCGATCCTGGTCTACCTGCGCGACCCGCTGCCGGTGGGGGACGAACGGCCCACCGGGGCCTTCCTGCTGCGGCTGCGCCGCACCGACCGGCTGCCCGACCACGCGGCCCCGGCCCCCGCCGACCAGGACCCGTCCGACACCGGGGAGTTCCCGCTGCCCCCGCCGGTCGGCCCGACGGAGGGCGCCGTGGGCGGGGCGCAGGAGCTGGTCGAGGTGCGGGGCGGCGGACCGCTGGCCGAGGTGCTGCGCGGGGTGCGTCCGGTGTTCGGCGACTCGTCCACCGCCCGCGAGGCGCTGCCGGAACTGCTCGGCGCCGGGTGCGACGCCCCGGCCGGGCGCCGGGCGATCCTCGCGCCGCTGCGCGGCCGGCGCCGGGTGATCGGCGCGGCCGTGTTCCTGCGCCGCCCGGACCGGGCCGCCTTCGAGTCCGACGACCTGCTGGTGGCCGCGCAACTGGCCACACACACCGCGCTGGGCGTGGACAAAGCGGTGCTCTACGGCCGTGAGGCGTACATCGCCGACGAGTTGCAGCGCACCATGCTCCCCGACGAACTGCCCCAGCCCACCGGGGTGACGCTGGCCAGCCGCTACCTCCCGGCCGCCGAGACCGCCCGGGTGGGCGGCGACTGGTACGACGCGATACCGCTGCCCGGCGGCCGGGTGGCCCTCGTCGTCGGGGACGTCATGGGCCACTCCATGACCTCCGCGGCGATCATGGGACAGCTCCGCACCACCGCGCAGACCCTGGCCGGACTCGACCTGCCGCCGCAGGAGGTGCTCCACCACCTCGACGAGCAGGCCCAGCGGCTCGGCTCCGACCGGATGGCGACCTGCCTGTACGCCGTCTACGACCCGGTCGCGCACCGGATGGTGGTGGCCAACGCCGGGCATCCGCCGCCGGTGATGCTCTACCGCGACGGCCGGGCGGAGGTGCTGCGCATCCCGGCCGGCGCGCCCATCGGCGTCGGGGGAGTGGACTTCGAGGCGGTGGAGCTGAACGCCCCGGCGGGCGCGACGCTGCTGCTCTACACCGACGGCCTGGTGGAGTCGAGGCACCGCGACATCTGGACGGGGATCGACTACCTGCGCGAGAAACTGGCGGAGACGGCCGGGCTGACCCGCCCCGACACCCCACCGCCCCTGGAGCCGCTCTGCGACGAGGTGTTGGACATCCTCGGGCCGGGCGACCGGGACGACGACATCGCGCTGCTGGCGGCCCGCTTCGACGGGATACCGCCCAGCGACGTGGCCTACTGGTACCTCGACCCGCGCGCCCAGACCGCGCGGCAGGCCCGCCGGCTGGCGCGGCGCGCGCTGGAGCGCTGGGGCCTGGAGGAGCTGACGGACTCCGTGGAGCTGCTGGTCAGCGAGGTGGTGACCAACGCCGTCCGCTACGCCGAGCGTCCCATCACGCTGCGGCTGCTCCGCACCGACGTGCTGCGCTGCGAGGTCGGGGACGACGTGCCGCAACTGCCGCGGCTGCGGCAGGCCCGGGCCACGGACGAGGGCGGTCGGGGCCTGTACCTGGTCAACCGGCTCGCCCGGCGCTGGGGCGCGACGAGGCTGAGCACCGGCAAGGTGGTCTGGTTCGAGATCCCGTTCCCGTGAGGGCGGTCCGGTCGGCTCCGGCACCCCGCCCCGCGGCCGGCGGGCGACACGCGAAACGGCCCCGAACCCGTGACGGGTCCGGGGCCGTTCGGCCGTGCGGTGGCGCGGGGCCGACGGTGGGTCAGACCCCGGCCGGGGCCGGGTCGGCCAGGGCCGCCTCGGCGTCCAGGACGGTGCCCACCGCCTGGATGACGGCCGCGATCTTGAACGCCTCCTGGACCGTCTCGCGGTCCACACCGGCCTTGCGCAGCACCTGCTCGTGGGAGTCCAGGCACTGTCCGCAGCCGTTGATGGCGGAGACGGCCAGCGACCAGAGCTCGAAGTCGGTCTTGTCCACGCCGGGGTTGCCGATGACGTTCATCCGCAGGCCCGCGCGCAGGGTGCCGTACTCCGGGTCCGACAGCAGGTGCCGGGTCCGGTAGAAGACGTTGTTCATCGCCATGATGGCGGCGGCGGCCTTGGCCGCGGTGTACGCCTCGGGGGAGAGGTTGGCCTTCGCCTCGGGCTCCAGCTCGGTCAGCACCTTGGGCGAGCGGGAGGCGATCGCGCAGGCCAGCACCGCGCCCCACAACTGCTGCTGGGGCAGGTCGGAGTTGCCGATCACCGAACCGAGGTTCAGCTTGAGGTCCTTGGCGTAGTCGGGCAGGGCCGACTTCAGGTCGTCGAGAGCCATGTCGTCCTCAGATCCTCACTCACCCGCGAGCAGCTTGACCGGGTCGAGGGTCTCCTCGCCCTTGGTCCAGTTGCAGGGGCACAGCTCGTCGGTCTGCAGGGCGTCCAGCACCCGCAGGACCTCCTTGGGGTTACGGCCGACGGAGCCGGCGGTCACCATGGTGAACTGGATCTCGTTGTTCTGGTCCACGATGAAGACCGCGCGCTGGGCGTAGCCGTCCTCGCCCTCGACGCCACAGGCCCGCATCAGCTCGTGCTTGGGGTCGGCCAGCATCGGGAAGGGCAGGTCGCGCAGGTCGGGGTGGTCCTTGCGCCAGGCGTGGTGGACGAACTCGGAGTCACCGGAGACACCCAGGATCTGGGCGTCGCGGTCCGCGAACTCGTCGTTCAGCTTGCCGAAAGCGGCGATCTCGGTCGGGCAGACGAAGGTGAAGTCCTTCGGCCAGAAGAAGACGACCTTCCACTTGCCCTCGTAGGTCTTGTGGTTGATCTGCTCGAACGCCTTGCTGGCGTCGAGGTCCACACAAGCGGTCAGGTCGAACTCGGGGAACTTGTCACCGACAGTGAGCACACGCTCTCCTTGTTGCGTGGAAATACCCCAGGGCGGGGGTTTCCTGAGGGTTGGGCATGATCCACACTGCCATAGACGCCATTGATCAAAGAAATAACTAGACTCACTGACATTGATCGAAGGAGGCTATCGGTGACTCTCCCGGCCCGACACTCCCGCCAGGGACGTCCCCCCACCCTGTCCCAACTGCGGGCGTTCACGGCCGTGGCGGAGTGCCTGCACTTCCGTGAGGCCGCCGCGGAGATCGGCATGAGCCAACCCGCCCTGTCGGGAGCCGTCGCGGCGCTGGAGGAGTCGCTGGGTGTCCAACTGGTCGAGCGTACGACGCGCAGAGTGATGCTCTCCCCGGCGGGGGAGCGGTTGGCCGTCCGCGCCCGCACGGTCCTGGACGCGGTCGGCGAACTGCTGGAGGAGGCGGACGCGGTGCGGGCGCCGTTCACGGGGCCGCTGCGGCTCGGGGTGATCCCCACCTGCGCGCCGTACCTGCTGCCGACGGTGCTGCGGCTCGTTCACGATCGCTATCCCAAGCTGGACCTCCAGGTCAACGAGGAGCAGACGGCCTCGCTGCTGGAGGGGTTGCTGGGCGGGCGGTTGGACACGCTGCTGCTCGCGGTGCCGCTCGGCGCCTCGGGGCCCGCGGGAGCCTCCGGGGTGACGACGGTGCCCCTGTTCGACGAGGACTTCGTCCTGGTGACGCCCCGCGATCACGAACTGGCCGGTCGGGACGGTCTGCCGCGCGAGGCCCTGCGCGATCTGGACCTGCTGCTCCTGGACGAGGGGCACTGCCTGCGCCAACAGGCCCTGGACGTCTGTCGGGAGGCCGGGCGGTTCGAGGGCGTGCCGGCCGCCACGAGCGCGGCGGGACTCTCCACGCTGGTCCAACTCGTCGCGGGCGGGCTCGGGGTGACGCTGCTGCCGCGCACCTCGCTGCACGTGGAGACGGAGCGGAACGAGCTGCTGGCGACCGCCCGGTTCGCCGACCCGGCGCCCTCGCGGCGGATCGGCCTGGTGATGCGGGAGAGCGCGGCCCGGCGGCACGAGTTCGAGGTGCTCGCCAAGGATTTGCGGGAGGCAATGCGTCCGCTTCCGGTGCGGATCGTGGAGTGACGGCCGGCCGCCCGTCGCCGCCCGTCCGCCGCGGGGGCACACGCCGCGCACGCCGCGCCGCGTCCCTCACGGGACGCGAAAGCCCGAAGGGTGGCCGAGGCGTTCCGGTGATACGCCACCGTATGCATAAGCGTGCGCACAGTGGGTAGGCCCGATGCATCGTCTCTCGTACGGCCGCAGCGCGAACTGCCGTGCGCAGCAAGGCGGAACAAGGTGACTCAATCGACAGACAGAACAGCCGTAGCCGTCGTCAGGAGTAGACCGTGCTGCCAACGCCGCATCAGTCTCCGCAGGCCGCCGTCGTCCCTGTTCAGCGCACGTCCTCGAGCGATCACGCGGGGCCGTGGCACTCCGAGGCGGTCTGCCGCAGGGACGAGGCCGGGTTGTTCTTCGCCCCTTCGAAGGAGCCCACCGCCGCCCGTCTCTCCCGGGAGCAGGCGGCCAAACGGGTCTGCGCGCGGTGTCCGGTGCTCATCGAGTGCCGTGAGCACGCGCTGCTCCAGCCCGAACCGTACGGGGTGTGGGGCGGCCTGACGGCGGCCGAGCGCCGGGTGATGCTCGCCCGTCGACGCCGCCGCGACACCGAGTTGGGGCAGTCCCCCCAGGTGTCCCGCATCGCCTGACCGACCGACCCGACGGCGCTCCGGCGCGGCGTGGCCGGCCGGCTCCCCGGGCGGCGGCGGGCTCCCGGCCCGCCGCCGGGACGGTCGGCGCCCGGTTCAGCGGGCCCGGTCGAAGTCGATGGCGCTGTAGGCGCGCAGCTTCGACAGCCTGTGGGTGGAGTCGATCGTGCGGATCGTGCCGGACTTCGACCGCATCACCAGCGACTGGGTGGTGGCGGTCTCCCCGCGGTAGCGCACCCCCCGCAGCAGTTCGCCGTCCGTGACGCCGGTGGCGACGAAGAACACGTTGTCGCCGCTGACCAGGTCGTCGGTGGTCAGGACGCGGTCCAGGTCGTGGCCCGCGTCGATCGCCCTCTGCCGCTCCTCGTCGTCCTTCGGCCACAGCCTGCCCTGGATGACCCCGCCCAGGCACTTGATCGCACAGGCCGCGATGACGCCCTCCGGCGTGCCGCCGATGCCCAGGAGCAGGTCGATGCCGGTGCCCTCCCGGGTGGCCATGATCGCTCCCGCGACGTCGCCGTCCGAGATGAACTTGATCCGGGCGCCCGACTCCCGGACCTCCCGCACGATGTCCGCGTGGCGGGGCCGGTCGAGGATCACCACGGTGACGTCCTCGGGAGCGCTGCCCTTGGCCTTGGCCACCCGGCGGATGTTCACCGAGGGCGGGGCGGTGATGTCGACGAACTCCGCCGCCTCCGGGCCGGTGACCAGCTTGTCCATGTAGAACACGGCACTCGGGTCGAACATCGAACCGCGCTCGGCGACGGCCAGCACCGACACCGCGTTGCCCATGCCCTTGGCCGTCAGCGTCGTGCCGTCCACCGGGTCCACGGCCACGTCGCACTCCGGGCCCGTCCCGTCGCCCAACCGCTCGCCGTTGTAGAGCATCGGGGCCTCGTCCTTCTCCCCCTCGCCGATGACGACGACGCCGTTCATCGAGACGGTGGAGATCAGGGTGCGCATGGCCTTGACGGCGGCGCCGTCCGCGCCGTTCTTGTCGCCTCGGCCGACCCAGCGGCCCGACGCCATGGCACCCGCCTCGGTGACGCGGACGAGTTCCAGGGCGAGGTTGCGGTCGGGGGCTTCGGGGCTGACCTCGAGCTGGGAGGGAAGGTGGTGATCGGTCATCGTGACGCACCTTTCTGCACGTCTGTACGGCCTCCGAACGCGACGGCCGAAGTTTGAGGGTGCTTCGACCCTATCCGGACGACGACAAACTGAGCAGGGTGCCCCACGGATGAGCGCGGAGGGTGGGCGGGGGCGGACGAGGGGTGCGCGGGGATGCGCGGGGGCGGTGGTCCGGGGGGATGCGGGCATGGGGGACGATGGACGTGTGGCAAGAAAGAGCGACACGCAGACGGCGCGGAACATGGTGCTCTCGATGCTGGTGGTCCTTCTCGGCGCCGGCTTCGTGTACCTGTTCATCCCGCACGACGACTCGCTGGACCCGGTCCGTCCGATCACCTACGAAACGGAGCTGGTCACGGCCCGGCGCGCGGCGCCGTACCCGGTGGCCGCGCCGGTGGGGCTGCCCGACACCTGGCGCGCGACCTCGGTGAGGTACGACGCCCGAAGCGACCACGGGGCCGCGTGGCACCTGGGCTTCATGGACCCGGAGAACGAGTACGCGGCCGTCGAGCAGAGCGACGGCGACGCCGCGAGGTTCGTGGAGAAGGTCACCCACGGCGCGGAGCGGACCGAGCGCACCCAGGCGGTCGAGGGCGAGGAGTGGACGCGCTACGAGGGCCCGAAGTACGACGCGCTGGTGTTGGAGGAGTCCGGGGTGACCACGGTGGTCACCGGCACGGCGCCGTTCGACAGCCTCGCGCGACTGGCCGCCGCGCTCGAGACCGAGAAGGACTGAGCGCGGGCGGCCGGGGGAGTGGCCGTGCGAGGGGGTCAGACGGTGGTGACGACGTCCTCGTAGGCCAGGCGCGGCGACCGGGGGCGGTAGGACTCCGCGCAGGGCTTGCCGATGTTGACCACGGCCAGCACCTTCTGCTTGCCGTCCCCGAAGAACTCCTTGTCGATGCCCGCGGCGTCGAAGCCGGTCATCGGCCCGGCGGCCAGTCCGGCGGCGCGGACGCCGATGATGAAGTAGCCGATCTGGATCGCGGCGTTGAAGGAGCCCGACGCCTCGCGGACCGGGAGCTCGGAGAAGAACCGGTCCTTCAGGCCCGGGGCGTGCGGAGCCAGCTTCGGCAGCCGCTCGTGGAAGTCGAGGTCCACCGAGAGGATGGCGGTCAGCGGCGCGGACGCCGTCTTGGCCCGGTTCCCCTCGGAGAGCTGCCGGACCAGCCGCTCCCGGGCCTCGGGGGAGCGGACCAGGGTGACCCGCAGCGGCGACTGGTTGAAAGCGGTCGGCCCGTACTTCACCAGGTCGTGGATCGCCCGGATCTGCTCGTCGGACACCGGTTCGTCGGCGAAGGCGTGGGCGGTGTGGGCCTCGCGGAAGAGCAGGTCCTGGGCGGCGCTGTCGAGAGCCAGAGTCATGGGGGCGTCCCTCTTCGCATAGATGGTTGAACTTTGTACCATCTACTCTAGGGGCGGCGGGCGGACGATCGAACGCGGGGCTCCGTGAGACGGAACCGTCACGCCCGGCCCTCCTCGTCCCTCTCGCCGAGGCCGTCGTCCTCCGCGGACTCCTCCTCGCCGTCCCCCTCATCGTCCGGCTCGCCGTCCTCCGCGCCGGACTCCTCCGCCAGCACGGCGTCCAGCCGGGCCCGGGCGCCGTCCAGCAGGCGACGGCAGACCGCAGCCAGCTCCTCACCGCGCTCCCACAGGGCGAGCGACTCCTCCAGCGTGGAACCGCCCGCCTCCAGGCGCCGGACCACGGCGATCAGTTCGTCGCGCGCCTGCTCATAGCCCATCTCCCCGATCGGCGGCGGGGTGCTCACATCCGTCATGCGCCCAGCCTAGAGCCGCGCTCGGACAGCACGGCCGCTCACTCGTCCCCGTCCGCGCGCCGGGCGACCACCGTCAGCTCGCCCTCGGCGAGGCGGGCGCGCAGCTCCTCGCCGTCCGCCACCTCGCCCGGCGCCCGCACCGCGCTCCCGTCGGCCCGCTGGAGCACCGCGTAGCCGCGCCTGAGCGTCGCCGCGGGCGACAGCGCGACGACCCGGGCGAGGGTGTGCTCCAGCTCCGTCCCGGCCCGGTCCAGCAGGTGGCCGAACGTCCGGCGGCTCCGGTCGAGCAACGCCTCGATCTGCTCCTCGCGCTCCTCCACCATCGTGTACGGGCGGGCCATCACCGGGCGGCTCATGGTGTCCGCCAGGCCGCGTTCCTGCCGCTCCACCATCGTCTCCACGGCCCGCAGTGCCCGCTCGCGCAACTGCCGCACCCGCTCCAGCTCCTCGCGGACGTCCGGCACCACGTCCTTGGCGGCGTGCGTCGGCGTCCTGGAGCGCAGGTCGGCCACCAGGTCCAGCAGCGGGGTGTCCGGCTCGTGCCCGATGGCCGAGACCACGGGCGTGACGCACTCGGCCACGGCCCGCACCAACTGCTCGTCGGAGAACGGCAGCAGATCCTCGACGCTGCCGCCGCCCCGAGCCACGACGATCACGTCCACGGCCGGGTCGGCGTCCAGCTCCTTGACCGCCTGGATCACCTGCGGCACCGCGTGCACACCCTGCACGGCCACGTTGCGCACCGCGAAACGGACGGCGGGCCAGCGCTGCCGCGCCGTCTCCAGCACGTCCCGCTCGGCCGCCGAGGCACGGCCGGTGACCAGGCCGATCAGCCGGGGGAGGAAGGGCAGCGGCTTCTTCCGCTCGGCCGCGAACAGGCCCTCGGCGGCCAGCGTCCTCTTCAGCCGCTCCAGCCGCGCCAGCAGCTCGCCGACCCCGACCGGCCGGATGTCCGCCACCCGCAGGGAGAGCCGGCCACGCTGCGCGTACCACTCCGGCTTGCCGTGCACCACCACCCGGGCGCCCTCGGAGACCACGTCCGCGACCCGGTCGAAGACGGCTCGGTAGCAGGTCACGGTCAGGGAGACGTCCTGGGAGGGATCGCGCAGGGTCATGAACACCACCCCCGCGCCGGGGCGTCGGGACAACTGTGTGATCTGCCCCTCCACCCAGACGGCGCCGAGCCGGTCGATCCATCCGCCGATCAGCCGCGACACCTCGCCGACGGGAACCGGCGCCTCGGGCGACGTGTTGAGAGCCATGCGAGGAGGCTAACCGTCGGAACCGACAGCGGTCCCCACCCCGCCGCCGTCCGTCCCGTCGCCTCGCCCCCGAGTCCGGAACCGGGGGCCCGTACGATGGGCCCATGACTTCCACGACCGCACGCCGGGTCCTCCTCGCCGCGCCTCGCGGCTACTGCGCGGGGGTCGACCGCGCCGTGATCGCCGTCGAGAAGGCCTTGGAGCAGTACGGCGCGCCGATCTACGTCCGCCACGAGATCGTCCACAACAAGTACGTGGTCCAGACGCTGGAGAAGAAGGGGGCGATCTTCGTCGACGAGACGGACGAGGTCCCCGAGGGCTCCATCGTCATGTTCTCCGCACACGGCGTGGCGCCGACCGTGCACGAGGAGGCCGAGCGGCGGAAGCTCGCCACCATCGACGCGACCTGCCCGCTGGTCACCAAGGTCCACAAGGAGGCGGTCCGCTTCGCCAAGGAGGACTACGACATCCTCCTGATCGGCCACGAGGGTCACGAGGAGGTCATCGGCACCTCCGGGGAGGCGCCCGACCACATCACCCTCGTCGACGGCCCGGAGGACGTGGACAACGTCACCGTGCGCGACGAGTCCAAGGTCGTCTGGCTCTCCCAGACCACTCTCTCCGTCGACGAGACCATGGAGACCGTCGACCGGCTCAAGCAGCGCTTCCCGGCGCTGGTCTCCCCGCCCAGCGACGACATCTGCTACGCCACGCAGAACCGGCAGAACGCGGTCAAGCTGATGGGGGCCGAGGCCGATCTGGTCATCGTGGTCGGCTCGCAGAACTCCTCGAACTCCAAGCGGCTCGTCGAGGTCGCCCTCGGCGCGGGCGCCAAGGCCGCGTACCTGGTGGACTTCGCCTCCGAGATCGACGAGGCCTGGCTGACCGACGAGGTGCGCACCGTCGGCGTCACCTCCGGCGCCTCCGTGCCCGAGGTGCTGGTGGAGGAGGTCCTGGAGTGGCTGGCGGGGCGGGGCTTCACGGACGTGGAGCTGGTCAAGGCCGCCGAGGAGTCCATCACCTTCTCGCTCCCCAAGGAACTCCGCCGGGACCTGCGCGCCGAGGCGGCGCGGAAGGCCGCCGGCTAACCCGACAGGCCCCGGTCGGCCGACCGGCCGAGCCCGCCCGGCCGGGCGAGCCTCGCCCTGGCGAGCCCGGCGCGTTTGGCGGGCTCGGCGCGTTTGGCGCGTTTGGCGCGTTTGGCGCGCTTGGCGGTCCTGCCGGGACGGGCGAACCTGCCGGACCCGCGGCGGCCGACGCCGGCGCGGGCGAGGACGACCAGCACGGAGGCCAGCGTGCCGCCGTACACCCATCCGGCGTTGACGGCCAGCGCGGTCACCATCTCCAGGAGCCACCCGGCCGACCCATCCGAGTCGCCGCCGAGGAACAGCAGTCCGGCGGTGAAGGCGATCGGCGCCGCGATCGGCGCCGCGGCCAGGTCCGCCGGCCGCACCCACAGCGCGCACACGGCGGCGACCAGCACGAAGCAGATCCCGTACGCGGTGGCGTGCCCGTCCAGCAGCCACGCGTCCAGCCCGCCGGCCACCGTCATCGCACCGCAGGTCAGCAGTCCGCACCCCAGCGCGGTGAGCCGCGCGCCGGGTGGCCAGGTGCGCCGGGCGGTCGTGGGAGCGGGGCGGGGCCGGTCCCCGGCGGGCCGTTCCCGTCCGGTTCCGGGCGTGTCGCTCCGGGCGTCGGAGGACGGGGGGCGCGCCGTCCGGCGCCGCCGACGGTCACGGGTGATGCGCGCGATGTGTTGCTCCACCGAACCAACGTAGGGCGCGCGCCGGTCCCGAGGGGGCTCGGACACGCGCCCTGCCCGCCCTTCGGGTGCCCGTAGACTGGTGGATCGGCCCCGTCCGGGCCGGTCCACCAAGATCCTCTCGTTACGGGAAGTCGCCACGTGTCGCTCACGATCGGAATCGTCGGCCTGCCCAATGTCGGCAAGTCGACCCTGTTCAACGCCCTGACCAAGAACGACGTCCTGGCGGCCAACTACCCGTTCGCCACCATCGAGCCGAACATCGGCGTCGTCGGCGTGCCCGACGCCCGGCTGGCCGGGCTCGCCGAGATCTTCGGCTCGGAGCGCATCGTCCCGGCGACCGTGGACTTCGTCGACATCGCGGGCATCGTGCGCGGCGCGAGCGAGGGCGAGGGCCTGGGCAACAAGTTCCTGGCGAACATCCGCGAATCGGACGCGATCTGCCAGGTCATCCGCGCCTTCAAGGACGAGAACGTCGTCCACGTCGACGGCAAGGTCTCGCCCAAGGACGACATCGAGACGATCAACACCGAGTTGATCCTCGCCGACCTCCAGACGATCGAGAAGGTCCTGCCCCGGCTCCAGAAGGAGGCCCGGGTCAAGAAGGACGTCCAGCCCAAGGTGAAGGCCGTCGAGGAGGCCAAGGGCATCCTCGACGAGGGCCGCACCCTGTTCTCCGCCGGCATCGCCCAGGGCACCGAGCGGGCCGCGCTCCTGCACGACCTGCACCTGCTCACCACCAAGCCCTTCCTCTACGTCTTCAACGTGGACGAGGAGGAGCTGACCGACGACGCCTTCAAGGACGAGCAGCGGGCGCTGGTCGCCCCCGCCGAGGCGATCTTCCTCAACGCCAAGCTGGAGTCCGAGCTCGTGGAGCTGGACGAGGCCGACGCCCTCGAACTCCTGCAGTCGGTCGGCCAGGAGGAGCCGGGCCTGGCCACCCTCGCCCGCGTCGGCTTCGACACGCTCGGCCTGCAGACCTACCTCACGGCGGGCCCGAAGGAGGCCCGCGCCTGGACGATCAAGAAGGGCTCCACGGCCCCCGAGGCGGCCGGCGTGATCCACACCGACTTCCAGAAGGGCTTCATCAAGGCCGAGATCATCTCCTTCGAGGACCTGGTCGAGGCGGGCTCGGTCGCCGAGGCCCGGGCCCGCGGCAAGGCCCGCATGGAGGGCAAGGACTACGTCATGCAGGACGGCGACGTGGTGGAGTTCCGCTTCAACGTCTGACGGCTGAACCCCGGATCGGCCGAGTCGCCGATCAGGGCAGGAAACCCCAGGTCAGGGGCCAGATCGCAAGGTCTGGTCCCTTCCTGTTTTCCCTGGCTGTTTCAGGCTGTTTCCTGGCCCTGTGCTGACTTGGTGCTGACGCGCCGGCACGGCTGGAAGCGCCTGTGACCTGGCCTTCTTCGGGTGCCGGTCGGCTCTACTTCCCGGCTGGTGCCCCAAGCGCGAGGGCTGCCTCTGACGGGCCACTCGCGGCCTCTTTATGCAAGAACGTGCATAGTCGCCAAAGTGCATAGACCGGCCCTCTGCGGCCCTCGTACGGTCGTCCTGAACGGCTCCACCGGGAGCCGCGGACAGGGGAGTGGATATGTCCGAACGTGCAGAGCTGACCCGACTGACCGGCAACGGGAACGGCGAGTGCGGCGAGGACGACTGCCCGAACGTGTACCGCACCGAGCGGGGAACGTTCATCGTGCAGGGCGACGTGTCCGACGCCTTCGCGCCACCGCAGGGAGAGGGGCTGGTCGAGATTCCGGAAAGCGTCCTCCGGGAGGCGTTCCGTGCTCTTGGATGGTGACGAGTGGCGGGCGACGCTCCGGGAATTCCAGTCGGAAGCGTGGCGGCTGGAGACCTTGCCGCAGTACCTCGTCCCCCAGGAGACCGAAGAACTCGAAGCGTTCCGGGCCGGTAAGCGAGTCGACCCGCACACTTACTCATCCGCGTACACCGAGAATCTGAAGCGGATACGAGGGGAGGGGAAACGAAAGGGACGAGTGCACATCGTGACCCGTCCGCTTTCCGAGTACCTGCGGTTCGAGTTCTCGCGGTACTACGCCCCGCATGTGTTGGCCGGCGAGGACATCCGAATTCTCGACGTAACGGACCGGGAGAACCCCCTGCCGGGAGTCCAGGACTTCTGGATGTTCGACCGTTCGAGGGTCGTCCTCATGCACTACGAGGAAGACGGAACGCAGATCGGCCGGGAGCTGTACGAGGGCGACCCGACGCCGTTCATCGAATACCAGCGGGTCGCGATCGCCGAGTCGGTGCCGTTCTTGGAGTACGTGAACGAGTGACGTTCGAGCCCGAGCAGCTCGGCCAGTCCGGTCAGGAACTGGCCTCGATGCTCCGAGACCTGCGCAAGCGAGCCGGACTCTCCGGGGTTCGGCTCGCCGCGCGCTGCAACATGTCGCAGTCCAAGGTGAGCCGCATCGAGAACGGTAAGGTGCGGCCGTCCCTTGTCGACGTCGAGCAGATCCTCCGAGCCCTCGATGCGCCACCGAGCATGGTCGCCGAGGTCTTGGCACTCGCCAGGATGGCCAACACGGAGTGGAGGAACCTGCGGGAGCTGCGCCGTAAAGGGCTCGGGACGAGGCAGACGGAGCTGAAGGCGCTCGAAGCGTCCTCGACGCACATGCGGTACTTTCTGCTCTCGATGGTTACCGGCCTGCTGGCCACCCCGGAATACGTGCGGGCGAGCCTCGCTCACTCCCCGGCGGACACGAGCAAAGCGATAGCGGGAAAGCTGGAGAGGCAAGCTGTCCTCTACGACACATCGAAGCAGTTCACGTTCATCCTTACCGAGCAGGCGGTCCGCTGGCCCGTCGTTTCTCCACTGGCGCTGGCTGAACAGATGGATCGCCTGGCCTCGCTCACCTACTTGCCGAACGTGCGTATCGGAGTGATCCCGATGGGGACTCCTACTCCCACGAACCCGCTGAACACCTTCACCATCTATGACGCATCGCTGGTCACCATCGAGACCTCGGCGGGCAGTCTCGTGCTGCACGACGGCCGAGACATCCAGAGCTACCTGAAGGAGTTCTCCGGGTACGAGGAATCCGCCCTATTCGGTGAAGCGGCCAGAGCGAGACTTGCCGAGTGGTCGGCTGCGTGCCGCTCTTGATCTTTACCCCACAACGCGACTAAAGCGCGAACCGGCGCACGTCTCGCGGGAGTATCGCTGCCGCACAGGCAGTCGGCGGAAGGTCGTGCAGTGAGCACAAGGAAGACGACGATGGCGGGGCCGGTGAACTTGGCACTCCCCCTCCCGCTCCCGGAGCCGGCACCGGGGTGTGATGTGTGCGGGGCACTGGTCAAGCAACGACAGGAAGCGCGCGACAGAGGAGACCTGTCGGCGGCGACAGACGCCGATGTCGAGATTCGCAACCACCCGCACCGGACGCGGAGGCGCTGAAGCGGTGGACATGCAGACATGGCGAGACGCCCGTACGAGAGCCGTTGAGGCGGCAGAGACTCTCCGGTCGGCACTGGCGGCCCTCGGCCTTCCTGAGAGCGTCTGGGGCTCTGTTCGCCCCACAGTCACCCACAAGGGTGCGGCGTACGTACACGTGGGCATGGTGCGAGCGGAGGCCGCGGAGCGGATCGCGGAAGCTGTGAGGACCACGGGGAGCCCTCGATGACCCGCTCCATCCTTCGGTACGTGACGCACCGGATCACACAGCACCCGGACACGGACGTCACGTACGAGGCCGAGTGTCTGCGGTGCGACTGGAAGGCCGGGCCTTCGGAGGACGGGGCAGCCGTCGACCTGGAGTGCATGCGGCACACCGGCAGGGCCGGGCACCAGAGCTTCCGGCGAGTCTGTACATCCCTCGCCCTGGTCGTGCGGACTGAGTAGCGGCGACCTGTCCATCTGGACACGGCGCGTTGGCCCAGGCAGGCAAGAGCCCCCGCGTCTTACTTGCCCCATGGGGTGGGGGGTGACCCCCCAGAGGGGAACTGGGGATCGCCAGGTCATAGCAGCCGAGATTCCGCCACGGTTTCCAGGTCGATCAGAACTCTCTGATCAGGACTTGGATCACGCTCTTGAGCAGTAGAGTTGTCAGGCTGTTTGGGGTGGAATACCGGGCGCGCGGACACGCGCGCCGCTGACTGTGATGGGGTGCGGAGCGAGTTGGCTACGGCTACGACGACGGTGCACGACGTACTCAGGGCGATCCGTAACGGAGCCACCGGGAACAGGGACCGCGGTACCCGCTTCGAGGAGCTCATGGTCCAGTACCTGAGCACCGACCCGCAGTGGACCGAGCAGTTCACCCGAGTGTGGATGTGGGCCGACTGGCCGGGTGCGGAGCAGGACAAGCGCGACACCGGTATCGACCTGGTCGCGCAGGACCGGGAGACTGGCGGTTTCTGTGCCATCCAGTGCAAGTTCTACGAGCCGCACCACACGGTTCGCAAGGAGGACATCGACTCCTTCTTCACGGCCTCCGGCAAGGGCGTCTTCACTCGCAGGATGATCATCTCCACGACGGACAAGTGGAGCGTCCATGCGGAAGAGGCACTGGACGACCAGCAGATTCCGGTCACCCGGATAGGGCTGTCCGACATCGCGAACAGCCCGGTCGAGTGGCACCTGCCCGCGGAGGGCATCGACCACGAAGTTCAGATGACGCTGCGGGAGAAGAAGAGCCCGCGTCCGCACCAGAAGGCGGCGATCGACGATGTCTTCGCCGGCTTCACCAAGCAGAACCGCGGCAAGCTCATCATGGCCTGCGGTACCGGCAAGACCTTCACCAGCCTGAAGATCGCCGAGCGGTTGCAGCAGGAGCGTGCCGAGGCCGGTCAGGGCGAGCACACCACTGTCCTGTTCCTGGTGCCCTCCATCGCCCTGCTCTCGCAGTCACTGCGTGAGTGGTCGTACGAGGCCGAGGTTCCGCTCCGCGCTTTCGCCGTCTGCTCCGACGCCCAGGTCGGCAAGCAGAAGGCTCAGGGTGACGACAAGGACATGTCCACCCACGACCTCGCTCTGCCGGCCACCACCGACCCGGACCGGCTGGTCGCGCAGATGGCCAGCGTCGAGGCCGTCCCCGGCCTGACGGTGGTGTTCTCCACCTACCAGTCGATCGCCACGGTCTCCGCCGCCCAGAAGAAGGGTCTGCCCCGGTTCGACCTGATCCTCTGCGACGAGGCTCACCGCACCACTGGCGTCACCCTGTCCGGCCATGACGAGTCCGCGTTCGTCCGCGTCCACGACGACAGCTTCATCGGCGCCGACCGCCGCCTGTACATGACCGCCACCCCGCGCGTGTACAGCGACGACACCAAGCAGGAAGCCAAGGGCGCCTCCGCGGCCGTCGCCTCGATGGACGACGAGACCAAGTACGGTCCTGAGTTCCACCGCCTCGGCTTCGGCAAGGCCGTGGAGCAGGGGCTGCTCACCGACTACAAGGTCCTTATCCTCACGATCGACGAGGGTGTGGTCGCTAAGACCCTCCAAGAGGGTTTCGCCGGCGGCGACTCCGAACTGCGGCTCGACGACGCAGCTAAGATCATCGGCTGCTGGAACGCCTTGGCCAAGCGCACCGGCACCTTCGCTGATGGTTCCGGGTTTGGCAAGGACGAAGCACCGATGAAGCGGGCCGTCGCGTTCTCCCGCTCCATCGCCGACTCCAAGGCCATCATGGAGCGGTTCAACGAGGTCGTTGACGCGTATGACGACGCTGATGACGACGTGTTGCACTGCGAGGTTGAACACGTCGACGGTACGTTCAACACCCTGCGGCGTAACCAGCTCCTTGACTGGCTCAAGCAGGACCCTGGCCAGAACAACGCCCGCATCCTGTCTAACGCCCGTTGCCTGTCCGAAGGTGTGGACGTTCCGAGCCTCGACGCGGTGTTGTTCCTCAACCCGCGCAACTCCGTCGTGGATGTCGTCCAGTCTGTTGGACGTGTCATGCGCGTGGCGCCGGGTAAGAACTACGGCTATATAATCCTGCCCGTCGCTGTCCCCGCGGGTGTCTCACCGGAGAAGGCCCTTGCGGACAACCAGCGCTTCAAGACCGTCTGGCAGGTCCTCCAGGCCCTCCGCGCCCACGACGACCGCTTCAACGCGACCGTCAACCAAATCGAGCTGAACAAGAAGAAGCCCGACATCATCGGCCACGGTCACATCGGTGCCGGCGATGAGGAGGTCGGCGATAGGGACGGATCCAGTACCGCAGACAGCGCCAAGGCTGCCAAGGAGCAGGAAGCCCAGAACGCTCAGCATGTTCAGGACGCCTTGTTCTCCGTAAGCGACTGGCGCGAAGCGATCTACGCTCGCATCGTCGACAAGGTCGGCGAGCGCCACTACTGGGAAGACTGGGCAAAGGACATCGCCCAGATCGCCGACCGGCACGTCACCCGTATCAAGGCTGCCCTGAACATCCCAGAGAAGCAGGCTGCTTTCCAAGAGTTTGTCGCTGAGTTGCGCGCCACCATAAACCCCGGTGTCACCGACTCCAGCGCCATCGACATGCTGGCGCAGCACATCATCACTAAGCCGGTGTTCGACGCGCTCTTCAAGGACTACGCCTTCACCGAACACAACCCGGTCTCCAAGGCGATGCAGCGCATGCTTGATGTCCTCGACGACCAGGGCTTGGACGCCGAGGTCAAGACACTGGAGGACTTTTACCACTCGGTGCGCGTCCGCGCTGAAGGCATCGACAACCACGAAGGCCGCCAGCACGTCATCGTCGAGCTGTACAACAAGTTCTTCAAGACTGCTTTGCCTAAGACCGCTGACGCGCTCGGCATCGTCTACACCCCGGTAGAAGTCGTCGACTTCATCCTGCGATCTACCGAGCAGGCCCTGACTAAGCATCTCGGCCGCTCACTGACCGACGAGGGCGTCCACGTCATCGACCCGTTCACCGGGACTGGCACCTTCCCGGTGCGGCTGCTGCAGTCCGGCCTTATCAAGCCGGAGGACCTAGCACGCAAGTATGGTGAGGAGCTGCACGCAAACGAGATCGTGCTACTCGCCTACTACATCGCGGCGATCAACATCGAAGCGGCCTACGCCGACCTCGCTGGCGAGAAGGACGCCTATGTGCCCTTTGAAGGCATCGTACTGGCTGACACCTTCCAGCTTGCCGAAGGCGGTGCTGCGAAGCTTGATGGTTTGGACGTGTTGGAAGGAAACAGTGAGCGGGCGAAGCGGCAGCAAAGGCAGAGGATCACTGTCGTGGTCGGCAACCCGCCGTACTCTGTGGGGCAGGACAGCGCAAACGATAACAACCAGAATTTGAAGTATGAGACGTTGGATGAGCGCATCTCGAAAACCTATGTTGCTCAGTCCAGTGCGAAACTAAAGACTTCCCTCTACGATTCATACGTTCGCGCCATTCGCTGGGCATCAGATCGAATCAAGGATGAAGGAGTCGTCGCCTTCGTCTCGAACGGCGGCTACATCGACGGAAATACAGCGGACGGCCTGCGAAAATCTCTAACCGATGAGTTCGATGCGATCTACTGCTACAACCTGCGCGGTAATCAGCGCACCTCCGGGGAGCTATCCCGTAGGGAAGGTGGCAAGATCTTCGCCTCGGGCAGTCGCAACACTGTTGCTATCCTGATCTTGGTAAAGGGCGGACTGGGTAGCGTCTCCGCGAAGAGTTGCGAACTGTACTATCGCGATATTGGTGACTATCTAAGCCGTGAGGACAAGCTCCGCATTCTCGACTCGCAAAGTCTGAACACCGTGAACTGGGAGCGAATCAAGCCGAACGCGGATGGGGACTGGATCAACCAGCGCGACGAGCGCTTCTCGACCTTCCAAGCCATTAGTAGGAGCGGCAAGGATGGCGAGGCGGGGGGAATCTTTTCCCTGCACTCCAGTGGGATTAATTCCGCTCGTGACTCTTGGGTTTATAACTTCTCTAAGGGGCGCCTTGAGGAGAACATGGAATCCATGATCGATTTCTATAACGATCAAGTCGTTGGTTTTGCGGAGCACTGTGCCGCTCGCGGCATCGCTGCACCTCGACCTGCGGACGTGGATCATTACATCGATCTGGATCCGAAGAAAATTAGCTGGGACCGGGCCGATAAGGCGAGGATCGCGAAGGGGGAACGGTATGTATTCCGGGTGGACAGGATATTCTCGTCGTCCTATCGCCCCTTCACGCGCCAGCATGTTTACTTTGACCGGAAGCTCAATAATACGGTTTATCAACTTGATCACCTGTTCCCGACACCCCTACATCGCAACTTTGGGTTCTACATCACAGGAACTGGTGCTGACGAGCCGTTCTCTTTGCTGATGGTGGATGGCGTACCGGACAGGCATGCAGTCGGAACTAAAAGCGTCGGCCCGCACTTCGCTCGCTACACATACCGAAAGCTGGCTGTTGAGGGCGGATTTGATTTCGATGAAGATGGCGGAGGCTATGAGCGCGTTGATAACGTCACTGATGCAGCCTTGACTGACTACCGTAAGGCGTACACCGGGTCAGCCATTACTAAGGACGACATCTTCTACTACACCTACGGCCTGCTCCACTCCTCGGAGTACCGCGAGCGTTTTGCTGCGGACCTGAAAAAGTCCCTGCCGCGCATCCCGAAAGTCCGGGACTTCCAGGGTTTCGCTGAGGCTGGCCGTAAGCTTGCTGACCTGCACCTGGGGTACGAGCAGGCCGAGCCGTACAAGGGCATCGTCGAGACGGTGACCGGCGACGCATCCGCCACGCCTCCCAGCGAGCTGTACCGGGTTGCCAAGATGAAGATCCCGAAGGTCAAAGGGCAGGCCGACCGGTCGACGATCGTCTACAACACTCGGGTCAAGCTGACCAACATCCCCGAGGAGGCGTACCGCTACCAGCTTGGTGCTCGCTCCGCGATCGAGTGGATCATCGACCGTTATCAGGTCAAGGTGGACAAGGCATCGGGGATCGTCAACGATCCCAACGACTGGTCTGACAACCCGCGCTACATCATCGACCTGCTCAAGCGGATCGTCACGGTCAGCTTGGAGACGATGAAGATCGTGGACAGCCTCCCCGCGCTCGACATCTTGGAGTAGAGCTGAGTACCGACGAGTTGACTGGAGGATGCTCCACAGTCCTGGTAGCGACGGCGAAGCGATGCGAGCAGGAGGCCGCGTAGCGGCTCCCGCTATGGCGGCGCCTTACACAGCGTGGCCCTCCAGGGGCGATGGCGTCTTTCGGAGTGCTGTAGCTGACCTTGGCCGGTAAGTGCGCTCTGTCAGTGCCTCTGTGTGCCCCGGCTGCCGGCGGATGCTCCGTTACACCACACCAAGGGACATGACTGCGGGGTAGGCCGAGTAGCCGTGCGAGGCACGCTCAAGGCCGGTTCGACAGCCGATCAGCCGCCGACGGTACGAGTGAGTCATCGTCGGCGGCTGTTTCGTTTGCTCCTGCGCTGATTAATGATTAGTTGATTTCGCTCTCCTCCCTGCAGGTCAGGAGGTACTCTCCGAGCTAATGCGTGATGCTGGGTCGCGCGCTTGCGTGTAGGCAGGAGAAGGTAGATGGCCAAGGGGCATAAGTGCCCGGTGTGCGGCACGCACACGGTGCACCCGATGAGCACCAACCGCATGAGGTGCTCCCAGTGCAAGTCGGTCTTCGACAAGACGATCTTCGGCAGCTAGCACAAGGGGCCGTCATCGCCAGTTGTAGGGGGCTACCCCAGCGGCAAGTGGGTGCGGTAGCGCCCCCATGTCCTGCTCGTTGGGAGGCCGCTGGCGGCTTAGCTTGCCGTTGTGGCGGCCTTCCGGCCGCCCCTGTCGCTGGCCTACTTGCAGGAGCCCATGCAGGAGGGGCGCTGCCGCGCCCCTCATCTGTTTGCCGTTGAGATAAGCGGCTTGGCCCTGTCGGCCCCGTAAGGGGCCGCACCGCTCTTGGCCTTTGCCCTCGGAGCTGGCCTTCGGCCAGCCCCGCTCTTTCCTGCCGTTGAGCCTACGGCTGACGGCCGCGGGAGCGGCCGACTGTCTAGGTCAGCACGTACTTGTATCTCTGCCTGCGCAAGCGCAGAGCGGAGCGAGGCTTGCCGAGCGGAGCGAGGTAGACGGTGGTGGTGACACTCTCTATAAGGGGACTGGGCCACCACCACCAGAGGTCAGGCTGCTTCTGTGGGCCTCCTGACCCACAGGCCGCCGGAGTGCGTCAGCAGCTCGGCGAGCTTCGGACGGATGGTTTCGGGCTTTCTGCCCACGTCCTGGGCGTACTTGTGTGCCAGTGCCTTGATGGAAGTCCCCTCCGGTTGCTCCCGGACGATCCGGTCCGCGAGGTCGAGGTGCCAGGGCTTCGCCTTGCGAAGGGGGACGACGTTCGGCCGTGTCTCTTCGAGTTCCCACAGGGGGACCTCGCTGTTCGCGTCGGCGCGGCGAACGGTGACCTTCAGGTCGAGCTCTTCGCGTGCCCGGTTGATCGCCGTCTGGATGCGGCGCCCCTTCTTGCCGGAGTTGCGGAGGGTGATGAGTGACCGAGCGGCTGCACCGAACTGTCGTCCTCCGATCGGGGAGGACGCGACGGACATGCCCTCGGCAGTGCCCTTCGGGGTGTGGGTGACCAGCAGGACGGGGATGCCAGCCGAGCTGATGGGGCGCACGCTGCGCATGAAGCGTGCGGCGGCGGAGGGCTCGGAGATGTCCTCGCCAGGTGAGAGAGCGCCGATCACGTTGTCCAGGACGAACAGGCCGGGCCGCATCTGTACGAGGTCTTCCAGGACGCTGGCCCAGAAGCCGTCTCGTCCGGTGTCTTCGACGGGGAAGACAGTCACGCTGTTGTCCGGTACGGCGCCGGTGAGGCGGGCCTTCAGCTCCGCGCTGGCCCCTTCGTCGGTCACTCCGAAGATGATGTGGTCGAGGCGCTGGTGCACGGGCAGCCCGAGGAATTCGCTGTGTCCGTTGATCAGAGCGATGGCCATGCCCGCGGCGAGCAGGGTCTTACCGGCCTTGGGCTCTCCGGACAGCATCGTGATGCTGGTGGTGAGCAGGTCCCCGATGAGGAACGCCTGCTCGTAGGGGACGGTCTCGATCTGATCGAGGGTACGTCCGGTGTTGCTGATGACTCCCACGGGTGTGGGACTCCCTTCGGATATGCCGAAGCAGGGCGCAGCCGCGCCCGCTGTCCCGCCGGGTGGCGGGGCATGTACCTCCTCTCTGTGGCTGGAACGGGGATGACCGTGCTGGTCAGGCGGCGGCGGGGCACTCCCTGTCGAGCCACCTGTCGACTTCGGAGAGCCGGAAGCGCAGGCTGCCTCCGACCTTGCGCGACGGGATACCGAGAGCCCGGTGGTTGTTGTAGATCCACGCCGGCTTGACCGCCAGGTAGTCGGCCAGCTCGTTCACGGTCATGAGTCGCTTGTCCTGCAAGGGCTGATTCCTCCAGATGGGCGGACGGCTTTGCGGGGCCATCCTGATCTCCTGGTTGATCTATGTCAAGTCTAGATGTGTCACACCCGGAGTTGTCAGATGAGGATTAGCTGCATAGGGTTTCAGGCATGGAGATCACACACGGCGCTGGCAGCCTCCCCCTTCGGGAGGGGATCGAGATGGAGCAGCGCATCGGTTCGTGGAAAGTAGTCATGTGGAGGCCGATCACCTCCTCCTCGGGTGGCCCAGTGGAGATTCGGGTTGAGCCGCATGAGGACGGTGATCCCCAGGAGATCGCTCGGGGCATCTCAAGCACTGTTCTTCGGCAAGTCGACACGGGCGCGTTCATCGACGCGCTCGGTAGCACGGGACAACCGTCTGACGACGATGCCGAGAGGGAGGCGGAACGTCTTCGGGCAGAGCTGGCGGAGGCCTCGAAGCGGCTGTCGGACCGCTACCTGGCGATGCTCGCAGCCTTCTACGTGCGTGTGGTCGACATCGGGGAGCGGGCGCCGATCCAGGCGCTCGAAGAGATCACGGGCGCGAAGCAGCCCACGTTGAAGGGCCACCTCCGTGCTGCTCGGCAGCGAGGGTTCCTGACCAAGGTGGAGGGCAAGGCCGGTGGGCGCCTGACGGAGAAGGCGATCGGGATTCTGGAGGGGATGAAGGATGGCGAAGGTTCTCAAGAAGTGTGACTGCCGCAACCAGTCGCGGTGCTCACACCTGTGGACGGTCCGCTACAGGGAGCCGGGAGGGCGCAGCGGCCGTCAGCGTGAGAAGTCGTTCCCGACGAAGCGGGAGGCCGAGGACTTCGGCATCAAGGCGGAGAACGACAAGCGCGAGGGCGTCTACATAGACCACCAGCTCGGCCGTGTCTCCCTGCGCAAGTGGGCCGAGGAGTGGCTGGCCCAGCACCCGGTCAACGAGTCCACCCGCCGCAACTACCAGGGCTTCATCTCGAACCACCTGGAGCCTGCCCTGGGGGCGCGCACCATCGCCGGCCTGACGGTCTCGGACGTGAAGAAGTTCCAGACATCCCTGGCCGCGGACGGGCTTGCCGCCTCCACCATCAACGACCGCATGAACATCCTGCGGGCCATGATGGCGGCGGCCGTGAAAGAGCGGCGCATCCCGTTCAGTCCGTGCGACGGCGTACCACCGCTCAAGGAAGCGGGCGCGGCCGTCGACCCTGACGAGATACCGACCCTGGCCGAGGTGTATGCCATCGCCGCGGCCATGTCCGAGCAGTACCGGCTCACGGTGTGGCTCCAGGCGGGCGCTGGGCTGCGCATCAGCGAGACGCTGGGCCTGACCGCGGACTGCCAGAGGGACGGCTTCCTCCGGCTGCGCCGACAGATCAGCGCCAAGGCCAACCAGAGCGACTGCGTGACGCGCTTCGTGCCTCTGAAGCACCGCACTGCGGACGAGTTCCGGGACGTGCCGATCCCGCCGTTCCTCGAACAGGAGATAGGCAACCACCTGAAGCGCTGGGGCACGGTGGAGATCGACGGCCTGGAGGTGCTGTTCGCGCCGCGAGAGCGGGGCAAGGGGAAGATGCCCACGACCTCGACCTACGGCTACCACTGGGGCAAGGCGCTCAAGGCCGCGGGTGTGGTGAAGCCGGACGGCAAGCCCAAGTACACGCCGCACTCGCTGCGCCACTTCTTCGCCTCGACCGCTCTGGCGAACGGCGTACCGATCCACGAAGTGAGCCGCTGGCTGGGGCACCGGAACATCAAGACGACCGTCGACACGTACGGGCACCTGGTGCCGGAGGCGTGGGACCGCTGCCGGGACGTGATCCAGAAGGCGCTCCATCCTGGGACGCCCATGGCCATGGCGGCGTGAGGTGCTGACCTTGCGACACGGTGCTGACTTGGTGCTGACCCGACGCAGGGAAGAGGGGGCGGAGCCCTTGGGGATACTGGGGAGGAGGGGGCTTTTTGAACGTTCCGCTTCAACGTCTGACGGCTGAACCCAGGATCGGCCGAGTCGCCGGTCAGAGCAGGAAAACCCAGGTCAGGGGCCGGATCGCAAGGTCCGGCCCCTTCCTGTTCCCTCCTGCGGGTTCCGGGCTCTTCCGGGCCGTGCGCCGACTTGGCGCCGGCCGGAGACCGTGGGAGGTCAGACGGTGCGGACGACGGGGGCGGGCCTGATGCCCTGGGCATCGATGAGAGCGCGGACGCCGTCCGGGCCGGAGGTCCGGACGATGGCGCCGAGACCGGCCGCCATGACGACGACGGTGGCGTCGACGAGGTCGGCGGTTCCGGCCTTGCCGCAGAGAACGCCTGCGGCTTCGGCGGTTTCGAGGCCGACGGGCACGACGTGGCACCCGGCGAGGAACCTGCCGGGCCTGGCCCGCCGGCGGGAGTTCCGCCATGCCCGGCCGACGACAACGGAAGGGACGTGGACGTCCCGGCCGTCGTCGAGAGCCGGACGGTGACGGGCCCACAACGGCAGGGACCGCGTGACGCGGTACGGCGGCGGTCACCGAGCCCGTGCGGGCCCCCGGCGCGGCGGTGGGAGGATGCGGGGTGCGGAAAGGGGGGCAAGCCGGGTGGGGCGCAGCGAACGGGACGTGATCGCGAGAGGGAAGCGGCTGCACGAGGCGGCCCTGTCGGTGGTCGGCGACCACGGCAGGGCCGTCGAGGCGGTACGGGCGGCCCTGAGACCGATCCAGGACGAGGCGGTGGCACGGGAACTCGGTGCCATCCCCGTCGCCCGACTGCAGGAGGTCACCGAAGGGCGACTGCGCCTGGGGAGCGTCGAGAAGAGCGGACTGCGCACGGTCGGGCAGGTGCTCGACGCGGGTCCCTACCAACTGCGGCAGATCCCCGGGGTCGGCCGGCACACCGCCGAGCGGATCCTCGCCGCCGCCCGCCGGCTGTCCGAGGCCGCGCACGAGACCGTCGCCGTCCACATCGACGTGGACCGGCCGGAGCCGCGGACCACCGCGCTCGTCACGGCCCTGCACGTGCTGGTGGAGGCCGGCCCGGACGCCCGGCGCGCGGTCGACGTGGCCGGTGACCTGTCGAGACGGCTCGGTCCGCCGCTGGCCGACGCCGGGCCCGCCGCCGGGCGGCTGGGGATGCTGCTGGCCGGCCGGGACAAGAGGGCCCGCGCACTGGCGGCGGTCGCGGAGATCCGGTCGGTGGTGGACGAGGCGGATCGGGCGGGTGTCCCCGGGCTGCTCGCCCAGGCGTCGGTGGATCTGCTGCGGGTGCCGTCGAGCGACATCGCGGCCTGGGTCGACTTCGAACTCCGCTCCGCCGAGTACCACGGCCTGCTCGCCGAGATCTCCGGCCGCGCGCCCGACGCGGTAGCGGCCGAGGGATTCCTGCCCGAGGAGATCGCGGAGCGGGTCCGGAACCAGCGTCTCGACGACTCCCACCGCCGGGTCTCCCTGCGCGGTTACCAGGCGTTCGGCGCACGGTTCGCCCTGGCGCAGCGCAGGGTGATCCTCGGCGACGAGATGGGCCTGGGGAAGACCATCCAGGCGTTGGCCGCGCTGACGCATCTGGCCGCCGAGGGACAGAGCCACTTCATGGTCGTCTGCCCGGCGAGCGTCCTGGTGAACTGGACGCGCGAGGTCGAGGCCCGCAGCACCCTGCGCGTCATGGTCCTGCACGGCCCGGACCGGCACGACGCGTTCGCCGACTGGAAGGGGCGGGGTGGTGTCGGTGTGACCACCTTCGACGCGCTGCGTGGATTCCCGACCCCGGGCGGCGGGGAGATCGGCATGCTCGTGGTCGACGAGGCGCACTCCGTGAAGAACCCGAAAGCCCTGCGCTCCCAGGCCGTGGCCCGGTGGGCCGAGCGCTGCGAGCGCACCCTCTTCATGACGGGCACTCCGATGGAGAACCGCGTGGCCGAGTTCCGCAATCTGGTCCGGATGCTCGACCCCGACCTGGCGGAGTCCCTCGGCGACCGTGAGACGCCGGTCGGGTCCGTGGCCTTCCGCAAGGCCGTCGCCCCGGTCTATCTGCGCCGCAATCAGGTGGACGTGCTGACGGAACTGCCCAGCCTCCAGCACACGGACGAGTGGGAGGAGTTGAGCGCCTTTGACGAGGCGGCCTACCGCGAGGCCGTCCGTGACGGCAACTTCATGGCGATGCGCAGGGCCGCGTACCAGCACCCCGAGCAGTCCGCCAAGCTGGGCCGGCTCAGGGAGATCGTCCGGGAGGCCGGGGAGAACGGGCGGAAGACGGTGGTCTTCTCCAACTTCAGGGACGTGCTGAGCGTGGTGGAGGAGGCGCTCACCGCCGACGGCGCCACGGTGCTCGGTCCGCTCACCGGGAGCGTGCCGGCCGGACGGCGGCAGCGGATCGTCGACGACTTCGCGGCCGTCTCGGGTCCCGCGGTGCTGTTGGCGCAGATCCAGGCGGCGGGGGTGGGCCTCAACATGCAGGCCGCCTCCGTCGTCGTCCTCTGCGAACCCCAGGTCAAGCCGACCCTGGAACACCAGGCGGTGGCCCGGGCCCACCGGATGGGCCAGGTCAGGCCGGTCCGGGTGCACCGCATCCTCGCTCCCGGCGGGGTGGACGAGCGCATGGTGCGGATGTTGGAGAGCAAGACCCGTCTGTTCGACGCCTACGCTCGCCGCAGCGCCGTGGCGGAGGCCACCCCGGACGCGGTCGACGTGTCGGACACCGAACTGGCCCGTCGGATCGTCGAGGAGGAGCAGGAGCGTCTGGGCGTGGCGGACGGAACCGCGAAGCCCGAGTGAATCGGATCGAGTGAGGCAGCCGGCGCGGCGGGCGTCCCGAACCGGGGGCGGGGTCGGTGCGGTCGATCGGGGTGTGCGCCGCCCCTCGGCGGGGTCGGGCCATGTGGCGGGGCGACACGGCCGGAAAAGAAACGTGTTGACGGCATGTGACATGCGTGGGTCTTTCGTGCACGCACCCTTGTGCCTTTCCTGTGTATCGGCGAATCTTTCGGGCGGCGAATCATTGCGCACCGCATGGACGTGGTGGCTGGATTTGTCATGCGCATGCTTTCCCTCACAGGCGCACCCCACAGGAGGAGGACCCCACATGGCAGCGATGCGTCCCACCCGACGCAGACGTGCCCACATGGCCGCGGTGACCGCCGCGGCCCTGGCCATCGGCTTCGCGCCCGCGGCGACCGCCGTGGCCGCCCCACCCGCCGAGGGCGTCATCCAGAACGCCGGCGCTCCGGGAGCGATCAAGAACAGCTACATCGTGACCCTCGACGAGGACGCGGTCGACTCCGGCTCCTCGAAGGGCAAGTCCCTGGTGAGGAAGTACGGGGCCACGATCAAGCGGACCTACCACGAGGCGCTCAACGGCTATGCCGTGCAACTGACGGAGGCGGAGGCCAAGCGGCTCGCCGCCGACCCCGCGGTGGAGGCGGTGGCGCAGGACCAGAAGGTCTCCATCTCCGCCACCCAGACCAACCCGCCGTCCTGGGGCCTGGACCGGATCGACCAGCAGTCCCTGCCGCTCGACAACCGCTACACCTACCCGGACTCCGCCGGTCAGGGCGTGACCGCCTACATCATCGACACCGGGGTGCGAATCAGCCACGCCGACTTCGGCGGCCGGGCCGTGAACGGCTACGACGCCGTGGACGGCGACAGCGTCGCGCAGGACGGCAACGGCCACGGCACCCATGTGGCGGGCACCGTCGCGGGCACGTCCCACGGTGTCGCCAAGAAGGCGAGGATCGTCGCCGTGCGCGTGCTGGACAACAACGGTTCCGGCACCATCTCCGGCGTCGTCGCGGGCGTCGACTGGGTGACCCGGAACGCCGTCAAGCCCGCCGTGGCCAACATGAGCCTGGGCGGCGGCGCGAACAGCACCCTGGACGCCGCCGTGCGCAACTCCATCGCCTCCGGCGTCACCTACGCGGTGGCCGCGGGCAACTCCAACACCAACGCGTCGTCCTCCTCGCCGGCCCGGGTCGCCGAGGCGCTGACCGTCGGCTCGACCACCAACACCGACGCCCGGTCCTCCTTCTCCAACTACGGCAGCATCCTCGACATCTTCGCGCCGGGCTCGTCCATCACCTCGACCTGGCACACCTCGGACAGCGCCACCAACACCATCTCCGGCACCTCGATGGCCGCGCCGCACGTCGCCGGCGCCGCCGCGCTGTACCTGGGAGAGAACCCCGGCGCCACCCCGTCCCAGGTCGCCGCGGGCCTGGACTCCGCCGCGGTGACCGGCAAGATCTCCGGCCCCGGCACCGGCTCCCCGAACAAGCTGCTGAACGTGAACTTCGGCGATCCGGGCGACCCCGGTGACCCGGGTGACCCCGGCGAGCCGGGCGGCCGCTTCGAGAACACCACCGACTACCCCATCCGGGACTACAGCACGGTGGAGTCCCCGATCACCGTCTCCGGCATCAGCGGCAACGCCCCCTCGGACCTGAAGGTCGAGATCGACATCCGGCACACCTACATCGGTGACCTGCAGATCGACCTGGTGGCCCCGGACGGCACCGCCTACCGGATCAAGAACCTCTACGAGGGCGGCAGCGCCGACAACGTGATCGGCACCTACACGGTCGACGCCTCCTCGGAGACCGCCAACGGCACCTGGCGGCTGCGGGTCAGGGACAGCGGCTGGTTCGACACGGGCACGATCAACTCCTGGGCGCTGCAGTTCTGACGCGCCCGGCGAGTGAGTGACACGCGGGTGAACGACATGTGAGCGAGCGGCCCGGCGCCTCCGCGTCGGTCGGCCCCCATGGCCCGGCCATGGGGGCCGAAACCTGCTCTGAGCAGCACTTCATCACATCGGGTGAAACCCTGGCCGATTGTTGCGGATGAAAACGTTCCGTTGCCAAGCTGTTGCCCACCGTCAAGCTGTTGGGAGGACACGTGCCCTTCGGTGAGCAGCCCGCATACCTGCGTGTGGCCGGGGATCTCCGTCGGAAGATCGCCGACGGCACGCTGCCGCCGCGCACCCGGCTGCCGTCGCAGGCCCGCATCCGCGCCGAGTACGGCGTCTCGGACACCGTCGCGCTGGAGGCCCGCAAGGTGTTGATGGCCGAGGGGCTCGTGGAGGGCCGCTCCGGCTCGGGAACGTACGTGCGCGAGCGGCCCGAGCCGCGCAGGGTGTTCCGCACGGGCTACCGGACGGCCGGCGCGGTCGGCCCGTTCCGGCAGGAGCAGGCCGACGAGTCGGTGAGCGGCACCTGGGAGTCCCACAGCGAACAGGAGGAGGCGAGCCCCGCGATCGCGGAGCGGCTGGGCGTCAAGGAGGGGGAGCGGGTGATGCGCACCCGCTACCTCTTCCGGGTCGACGGGGAGCCGTCGATGCTCTCTACCTCGTGGGAGCCGCTGGCCATCACCGGACGCACCCCCGTGATGCTGCCGGAGGAGGGCCCCCTCGGCGGGCGCGGGGTGGTCGAGAGGATGGCGGCCATCGACCTGGTCGTGGACAACGTGGTGGAGGAGATCGCGGCCCGTCCGGGGGCGGCGGAGGAGATGATCGCGCTGGGCGGGGTGCCGGGGCACACCGTGTTGGTGATCGAGCGGACGTACCGCGCCGGCGGGCGCCCGGTGGAGACGGCGGACGTGGTCGTCCCGGCGGACAGGCACCGCATGGTGTACCACCTCCCCGTGCGCTGAGAAGCCCCCGCGCGCCCCCTCTCCACTCGCACACGTGGCCGAAATCATGCCGCATTGTGCCAAGGCGAATGCGGTGCGTTAAGTCCGGGCGTAGGCTCGGGCATATGCGGACCGGTGGATGGTCAGGTGACGGCGCGCGGCACGGAGTGCGGGGAGCGGGGAGCGTCCGATGAGCGAGAGCGGGATCGCGCTCCCCTGGATGGTGATCCGGCAGGACGCGAACGGGAACCGCTACTGCGTCGGCAGGTACGCCACCCGCGCCGAGGCGCACAGCATGGCCGAACGCCTGGGCGGGGCGCGGCCGGGCGGCGGCTCCGGCGCGGAAGGGGCGAGCGGGGGAGCGGAGGAACGGCGCTACATCGTCGAGCGCCTGCGGCGCGGAAACGGTGATCAAGCCTGACTCCAGGCACAATCGGGTATATGGACATTTAGTCCTTATTGTCAGGATGTGATGCCCGACGATGGCCCGAGCGTGGACGGGGACGGCGTGAGCGACACCCCCAGGTCATTCCAAGGCGCGGTCGAACGAGTGGCCACCTCGCTGCTCGACACCCTCCGCGTCGGTGTCGTCATGTTCGACACGGACGGGTACGTGCTGCTGTGGAGCCCGACGGTCGAGGAGATCCTCGGTTGGCCCGGCGAGCACATGGTCGGCCGTTACTACGGCGACTACCTCGTCCGCGGCACCTCCCCCACCGCCGCCCCCGTCGAGGCCGGCGGCATCTACGCCGCCCTCCGAAGCGAGCGGTACTGGCGAGGCATCCTCTGCGTGCGGCACCGCGACGGCCACACCGTGGAGGTCGAGGCCCGAGCCTCGCTGCTCACCCCCTCGAACGGCAAACCATTCATTCTGGCCAACATCGTCGAGACCTCCCGACTGCGTGCCGTCGAACACGACCTCGCGGCCCTCGACGCCCTGTTCGCCACCTCACCGCTCGGCATCGCCATCTTCGACACCGAGCAGCGGTACGTCCGCGTCAACGAGGCACTCTCCCGGCTCATCGGAAAACCGGTCGCCGACATCCTCGGCAGGACCCTCCACGAGGTCCTGCCGAGGCGCATGGCCGACGACCTCGCCCAGATCCAGAAGCTCGTGCTGGACACCGGCCGGTCCGTGGTGGACACCGTCGTCCTGAGCGCCGACGGGCATAGCTGGCACTCGGTGTCGTACGGCAGGCTCACCGGCCGTGACGGGCGCGTCCTCGGCATCAGCTCCACGATCATGGACGTCACCGAGCGGCGCGACGCGATGGAGAAGATCGAGCGCGCCCGCCAGCGGCTGAAGCTCCTCGACGACATCGGAGTGACCCTCGGCGACCTGCTCGACGTCCACCGGATCGCCAAGGCGCTCGCCCACTCGCTGGTGCCGCGCTTCGCCGACTACGCCGGCGTGATGCTCCACGCCGCCGTCGCGTACGGCGGGGAGCTGCCCCACCCCGACCACCCCCCGGAAACCCCGCTGCTCCAACTCGGCGCCGAGGCCAGGGAACACGGCCCGGACGTCGACGACCTGCTGCGGATCGGCCAGGACGTCGCCTTCGAGCCGGGGTCGATCTTCGACAAGGTGCTCACCTCCGCCGTGCCCCACCTGGTGCTGACCCAACACGAACTGCTCTCCGCCACCTACCCCGGCGATCCCAAGGTCCAAGCGGCCGTCGACCTGGGCATCCACTCGCTGATGGCCGTCCCCCTGCGCGCCCGCGGCACCGTCCTGGGGCTGCTGGTGCTCGGCCGCGTGAGCGAACGCGCTCCCTTCGACCGCGACGACCTCGCGCTCACCGTGGAACTGGCCGGACGCGCCGGGATCAGCCTGGACAACGCCCGCCTCTACACCCGCGAGCGCGAGAGCGCCCTGATGCTCCAGCGCAGCCTGCTGCCCCAACACGTGCCCTCCCCGCCCGGCGTGCGGGTCGCCTACCGCTACGTCCCCGGCAGCAGCAGCGCCGAGGCCGACGCCGTGGCGGGCGGGGACTGGTTCGACGTGATCCCCCTGGCGGGCGGACGGGTCGCCCTCGTCGTCGGCGACGTGATGGGCCACGGACTGCGCGCCGCGGCCACCATGGGCCGCCTCCGCACGGCCGTGCGGACCCTGGCCGGCCTGGACCTGCCGCCCGACGAACTGCTGCGCCGGGTGGACGACCTCGCCGACGACCTCGTCCAGCGGCCCGACGAACCCCTGATGGCCACCTGCGTCTACGCCGTCTACGACCCCTCCACCCGGCGCTGCACCCTCTCGATGGCCGGGCACGTGCCGCCGCTGCTGCTCACCGGGCCGGGCACCGGCACCTGGAACGTCGTCCCCGTGGAAGGTCCCGTCGGGCCCCCGCTCGGCGTCGGCGACGTGGAGTTCGAGACCGTGGAGCTGACCGTGGAGGAGGGGGCCGTCCTCGTCCTCTACACCGACGGGCTGATCGAACACCGGGGCGAGGACATCACCGAGGGCCTGGACCGCCTGGTGTCCCTGCTCGGCGGCCTCCCGGCCCAGGCCTGTCTGGAGGACACCTGCGACCGGGTCCTCGCCGACCTGGAACCGGGTGACGAGTCCGACGCCCCCGGCGCCCGCGGCACCGTCGACGACGTGGCCCTGCTCCTGGCCCGACTCGGCGGCCTCCCCGAGGGCAGCGCCACCTCCTGGGTCTTCCCCGCCGAGACCCCCGCCGTGCGCCGGGCTCGGGACGCCGTCCGCGAGACCCTGCGCGACTGGGGCCTGGACGCGCTCGTCGACGACACGGTGCTGCTCGTCAGCGAACTGGTCACCAACTCCATGCGCCACGCCCACGGCCCCATCGGCGTGCGCATGGTGCGCGGCACCTCCCTGCTCGTCGAGGTCTCCGACCCGCTGCCCGCGCCGCCCCACGAACGCACCGCCGGCGTCGACGACGAGGGCGGGAGGGGCATCCAGCTCGTGGCCCGCGGCTCGCGCCGCTGGGGAACGCGGCACGGGCCGATCGGCAAGACCGTCTGGTTCGAACTGCCGCTGCCCTGAGAGCGATGGGCGCGTTCCCACCGCCCTTTCCGGAATCGAGGCCTCACCTGCGCCTTGACGCTGTGTCGAGAACACCGGAAAAATGCGCCACGCCACGTGTCCCCGCTCCCGGCAGCCCTTCGCCGCCGGGCCGGTCCGCAGGCCGCACCGCCGTGGCGTGTGGTTCGAGCCGACTCCGTCTGGTTAGGAGAGAGGGGGGAACGGGACTGGCGCGGAGCTCCGTCGAGAAGAGACGGGGCCGCGCGGTGAACGGGACCGGTGTGTCCGGGCGGTTTGGGCCCGGAGCACCGGACCGGTACAGGAAGGGGCGGCGTTGAGCGACATTCCAGCCGAGGCGGGAAAGCCGGACGACGTCCGCCGGGCCCTGGCCCTGTTGAACGCGGCGGGAGCCCGGATAGGCAACTCTCTCGACCTGGACACCACCGCCCGCGAACTGCTCGACGTCGCCGTACCCCAGTTCTGCGACCTGGCCTCCGTGGACCTGTTCCCCGAGGTGTTCTCCGGAGAGGACCCCCGGGCCGGAGAGGGCCTGGACGGAACCCGCCCGCTGCGGCGCGTGGCCTTCGCCAGCGCCGTCTCCGACGGGCCCATCACCCTCGGCCGGCGCACCGCCGGCGCCCCCGACCCCGACCCCGTCGAACTCGGCAGCATCCACCGCTATCCCGCCGGCTCCCCCTACGCCGACGCCCTCCGCACCGCCCGTGTCCAGCGCGCCACGGGCACCCTGGTGCAGTCCACCCTGGCCGTGCCGATGGTCGCGCGCGGCCGGGTGCTGGGGCTGGTCCAGTTCTCCCGCACCAAGGGCAGCGAGCCCTTCGGTGAGCGCGACGCCGCCCTCGGCGCGGAACTGGCCGCCCGCGCCGCCGTGTGCGTCGACAACGCGCGGCTGTACCGCAGGGAGCACGAGCGCGCCCTCATACTCCAGCGCAGCCTGCTGCCGCCGGACGACCCGGAGGCCGCCGGACTCGACATCGCCTGCCGCTACCTGCCGGGCAGCGCCGCGAGCGAGGTGGGCGGCGACTGGTTCGACGTCATAGAGCTGCCCGGCCACCGCACCGCCCTGGTGGTGGGCGACGTGATGGGACGTGGCCTGCGCGCGGCCGTGGCCATGGGCGAACTGCGCACGGCCGTACGGACGCTCGCCATGCTGGACCTGGAGCCCGCCGAGGTGCTGGGCGCCCTCGACGAGATCGCCCGCGGACTCGGCGCCCCCCGCCGCGGACGCGGCGAACGGTCCGGCCCTGCCGCCGGCTCCCGTGCCGGAGGCAGGATCGGTGACCTCTCCTCGGGCGGCAGGGCCAGTGACCCCTCCTCGGGCGGCAGGGTCGACGACCTCTCCGAGGTCTACCTGGCCACCTGCATCTACGCCGTCTACGACCCCGTCACCCGCCGCTGCACCTTCGCCAACGCCGGACACCTGCCGCCCGCGGTCGTCGAGCCCGGCGGCGGACGGCCCGCCCGGCTGCTGAAGGTCCCCAAGGGCGTGCCGCTGGGCGTGGGCGGCGAGCCCTTCGAGGAGATGGAGGTCGAGCTGCCGGACGGCGCCCTGCTCGCCCTCTACACCGACGGCCTGGTGGAGTCCCGCCGGCAGCCGCTGGAGGAGGGGCTCCAGGCGCTGCGCGTCACCCTGGCGGGTGCCGAACGTCCGTTGGAGGACGTCTGCGACGGAGTGCTGGGCGCCCTGGAGACCCACCACGGCGAGGACGACATAGCCCTGCTGCTGGCCCGGATCCACGGGCTGCCCGAGGGCTCGGTGGGGGACTGGAGACTCCCCGCCGAACCCCGCTCGGTCGCCCGCGCCCGCGAACTGGCGTGCCGTCGGCTCGCCGAGTGGAAGCTGGACGACCTCGTCGACACCGCCGAACTGCTCGTCAGCGAACTGGTCACCAACGCCCTGCGCCACGGCGAAGGGGACATCCGACTGCGCCTGCTGCTGGACCGCACCCTGGTCTGCGAGGTGTGGGACACGGGCCTGGTCCAGCCGCGCCGGCGCCGTGCCCGCGACACCGACGAGGGCGGGCGCGGCCTGCAGCTCGTCGACCTGCTCTCCGCGGGCTGGGGCAGCCGTCGCACCCCCAAGGGGAAGATCGTCTGGTTCGAGCTCGACCTCCCCCGTGAGGGGGAACCCAAGCCGCCGGACACGGCGGAGGCCCTGCTGAGCCTGTTCTGAACGGGCGGGTACCGAACGGGCGAGCACGGCACCGAGAGCCCGCACCGTCCGCCGGCCCGGACCCCCGCGCCAACGGGCCGGTGACGTGGGCGAGTTCCACGGGCCGTCGCGCGCCGGCCTCCGGAGGTGTCGCGCGTCACATTCCTCCCACAAGGGGCGGCGGGACGGGATTCCCCGGCGGAAAAGTTCCCGGCCACCGGGGTGGCGGCGGCTCGAGGGCGACCCCGACGGGCCGCGGCAGGCGGCGCCCACGGGGGATTCGGGCCCATGTCCACCGTTCTCGGGCCCGTACCATGGGGGAAGAGTGCCGTGGCGATGATCAGCCCGGCGAGCGCGCGGCCGCACCCGGTCGTGTGGCCATCGACAATTCCCGGAGAAGCGCCCCCAGTATGCCCACGCGCCACGACATCCGTAACGTCGCCATTGTCGCCCATGTCGACCACGGCAAGACCACCCTGGTCGACGCCATGCTCAAGCAGGCCGGCGCCTTCGCCGCCCACCAGCTCGGCCAGGTGGACGACCGCGTGATGGACTCCAACGACCTGGAACGCGAGAAGGGCATCACCATTCTCGCCAAGAACACCGCGGTCAAGTACCACCCCAAGGACGGCGGCGACCCGGTCACCATCAACATCATCGACACCCCCGGACACGCCGACTTCGGCGGCGAGGTCGAGCGCGGCCTGTCCATGGTGGACGCGGTGGTGCTGCTGGTGGACGCCTCCGAGGGACCGCTGCCGCAGACCCGCTTCGTGCTGCGCAAGGCGCTCCAGGCCCGGCTGCCGGTCATCCTGTGCGTCAACAAGACCGACCGCCCCGACGCCCGGATCGACGAGGTCGTCGACGAGGCCTACGATCTCTTCCTGGACCTGGACGCGGACGAGAGCCAGATCGAGTTCCCCATCGTCTACGCCTGCGCCCGCGACGGCATCGCCTCGCTGACCAAGCCGGAGGACGGCACCGTACCGGCCGACAGCGACAGCCTGGAGCCGTTCTTCACCACCCTGCTGGAGACGGTCCCGGCGCCGGTGTACGAGGAGGACGCCCCCCTCCAGGCGCACGTCACCAACCTCGACGCCGACAACTTCCTCGGCCGCATCGCGCTGTGCCGCGTGAGGCAGGGCACACTGCGCAAGGGCCAGACCGTGGCCTGGCTGAAGCGCGACGGCGGCGTGCAGAACGTCCGCATCACCGAGCTGCTGATGACCGAGGCGCTCGTCCGCAAGCCCGCCGAGGAGGCGGGGCCGGGCGACATCTGCGCGGTCGCCGGCATCCCGGAGATCACGATCGGCGAGACGCTGGCGGACCCGGAGAACCCGGTCGCGCTGCCGCTGATCACCGTCGACGAGCCGGCGATCTCCATGACCATCGGCACCAACACCTCGCCGTTGGTCGGCCGAGGCGGCACCGGCAAGGGGGCGGACGCCAAGGCGGCCGTCAAGGACCGCAAGGTCACCGCCCGCCAGGTCAAGGACCGCCTCGACCGCGAGCTGATCGGCAACGTCTCGCTCCGGGTCCTGGACACCGGCCGTCCCGACGCCTGGGAGGTGCAGGGCCGCGGCGAGTTGGCGCTGGCCATCCTGGTGGAGACGATGCGCCGGGAGGGCTACGAGCTGACCGTCGGCAAGCCGCAGGTGGTCACCAGGGAGATCGACGGCAAGCTCCACGAGCCGGTCGAGCGCATGACCATCGACGTGCCGGAGGAGCACATGGGCGCGGTCACGCAGCTCATGGGCACCCGCAAGGGCCGGATGGAGAGCATGACCAACCACGGCTCCGGCTGGGTCCGCATGGAGTTCGTGGTGCCCTCCCGCGGTCTGATCGGCTTCCGCACGGAGTTCCTGACCAACACCCGGGGCATGGGCATCGCCCACTCCGTCCACGAGGGCTTCGAGCCGTGGGCGGGCGAGCTGAAGACCCGCAACAACGGCTCGCTCGTCGCGGACCGCGCCGGGAGCGTCACGGCCTTCGCGATGACCAACCTCCAGGAGCGCGGCGTGCTCTTCGTGGAGCCGGGCACCGAGGTGTACGAGGGCATGATCGTCGGCGAGAACTCGCGCTCCGACGACATGGACGTGAACATCACCAAGGAGAAGAAGCTCACCAACATGCGGTCCTCGACGGCCGACGTGGCGGAGTCCATCGTGCCGCCGCGGAAGCTGTCGCTGGAGCAGTGCCTGGAGTTCTGCCGCGACGACGAGTGCGTGGAGGTGACCCCGGAGGCCGTGCGCATCCGCAAGGTCGTCCTGGACCAGAGGGAGCGCGCCCGCGCCGCCTCCCGGGCCAAGCACGCCTGATCCGGGGCCGGCCCCGCGGAGCCGGATCGGCGGGTGCCTCGCCCCCCCTCGGGGGGGGGGGCGAGGCACCCGCCGTGCGCGGCGACCGGTCGGTCGGTCCGACGGCCGCGGGCACGCTCCGCGCGGTCGGGGCACAGCGGGCGAATGCCGGGAAGTCAAGCGATTTCGCTCACAGTGTGTCCGGAATGCGGACTGGCTGTACCGGAAGAAGTGTTAACAGTCCGTTTCGCGGGCGTCTGTAACGGATTATTTTGTCCGGATTTCGAGCAACAGGCCCCCGGTGATGTGACCAAACCGAGATCCCTTAACAGTGGTTTACGCGCGCTGAGTACCCAATAGTTGGGTCATTGAATCCGGATCGAGGAGCGTGCGTTCTGACCGCGCTGACTCGTGACAACGGGACCCGCTGAGGTCGGCACAGAGCCGGTGGAGGCAGCGGCGGACCGTCCGTGAAGACAGTGGACTCCTGAGGAGGCAAACCCATGCGCGGTGCCAAGAGCGCCAAGTGGGTCGCAAGCGCGATAGCCGTGGCCCTGGCCGCGACCGCTTGCGGTGGTGGCGACAGCGGCAACGAGTCGAAGTCGGGCTCGGGTGACGGCTATGTCTCGATCGAGGTCGGCGAGCCGCAGAACCCGCCGATCCCCTCGGACACCAACGAGAGCAACGGGTCCTACCTGGTCAAGGCGCTCTTCACCCAGCTGCTGGAGTTCGACAACAACGGTGAGATCGTCTACCTCAACGCCGAGTCGGTGGAGAGCGACGACGCCAAGGTCTGGACGGTCAAGCTGAAGGACGGCTGGACCTTCCACAACGGCGAGAAGGTCACCGCCAAGTCCTACGTGGACACCTGGAACTGGGCCGCCAACATCAAGAACAACCAGAAGAACAGCTTCTGGTTCTCCGACATCAAGGGTTACGAGGACGTCCACCCGGAGAAGGGTGACCCCAAGGCCGAGACGATGTCCGGTCTCAAGGTCGTCGACGACCTCACCTTCACCATCGAGCTGAGCAAGCCGGTCCCGTACTTCCAGTACAAGCTCGGCTACACCACCTGGGCCCCGCTGCCCAGCGTCGCCTTCGAGGACCCGAAGGCGTTCGGCGAGAAGCCGATCGGCAACGGTCCCTACAAGTTCGAGAAGTGGGACCACAACAAGCTCTTCCAGGTCGCCGCCTACGACAAGTACAAGGGCGAGGACAAGGCCCACAACGACGGCATCAAGTTCAAGAACTACTCGACCGTCGAGGCCGCCTACCAGGAGCTCCTCTCCGGCAACGTCGACATGGTCCGCAGCATCGGCTCCAAGGACCTGCCGAAGTACAAGGAGGACCTGGGCGACCGCGCCATCGAGCAGCCCTACGCGGCGGTCCAGAGCATCGTCCCGGCCTTCTACAGCAAGCCCTTCAAGGACATCGACCCCAAGGTCATCCAGGGCCTGTCGATGGCGATCGACCGCGAGACCATCGCCAAGACCGTCCTCAACGGCACCCGTGAGCCGGCCACCAGTTTCACGCCGCCGCAGGTCAACGGCAACCAGGACCTCGACACCGATGTCTTCACCTTCAACCCGAAGAAGGCGAAGGAGCTCGTCGAGGAGGGTGGCGGCGTCCCGGGCAACAAGATCTGGATCCAGTTCAACGCCGACGGCGGCCACGCCGAGTGGGTCACCGCGGTCTGCGAGAACATCCGCCAGAACACCGGTGTGGAGTGCATCCCGGACTCCAAGCCGGACTTCCAGACCGACCTGGACCTGCGTGACTCCAACAAGGTCAAGGGCATGTACCGCGGTGGCTGGGTCGCCGACTACCCGCTGAACGTCAACTTCATGCGGGAGCTGTACCACTCCAAGGCCGAGGCCAACAGCGGTCGCTTCTCCAACAAGGAGATCGACGCCCTCTTCGAGAAGGGCGACAGCGCCTCCAGCCTGGAAGAGTCGATCAAGCTCTACCAGGAGGCCGAGCGGAAGCTGGTCGAGCAGATGCCCGCCATCCCGATGTTCAACTACAAGCTGAACGCCGGTTACAGCGAGCGCGTGGACAACGTGAAGGTGGACTGGCACGGCGACCTGGTCGTGAACGAGGTCACCGTCAAGTAAGCCCGTCCGCGGTCCGTCCGCATCCGGCCGTCCCCCGTCGCCCGCCCTCGCGGGCGGGCGACGGGGCAAGGCATCCGGGGGCCGTTCCTGCCACAGCGGGACGGCCCCTGGGCCTGTCGTAACCAATGGAGGAAAAATGGGGCGTTACGTCGCACGGCGACTGCTCCAGATGATCCCGGTGTTCATCGGGTCGACACTGCTGGTCTTCCTGATGATGTACAGCCTGCCCGGCGACCCCGTGCGCGCGCTGTACGGTGAGCAGGCGCTCGACGAGGCCCAGATCGCCCAGATCAAGAAGGACCTCGGGCTGGACCTGCCGCTCTGGCACCAGTACTGGAACTACCTGACGGGCATCTTCCAAGGGGACTTCGGCACCCAGATCGCCAGCGGCAGACCGGTCGCCGATGTCATCGGCGACGCTCTGCCGGTGACGATCAGGCTGGCCCTGTTCGCGTTCACCTTCGTGGTGCTGGTCGGCATCTCCCTCGGTGTGATCGCCGGCCTGAAGGCCGACACGCTGCTCGACCGCGGCATGCTGATCTTCACCCTGCTGCTGATCTCGGTGCCCTCGTTCGTGCTCGGCTACACCGCCCAGTTCTTCCTCGCGTTCAAGATGGGCGTCGTCACGCCGACGGTGCGCGACTCCGAGGACTTCGGCGAGTTGCTGATGCCGGCCATCGTGCTGGCCTCGCTGTCGTTGGCCTACGTGGTGCGGCTCACCCGCACCTCCATCGCGGAGAACCTGCGCTCCGACTACATCCGCACCGCCGTCGCCAAGGGCCTCCCGCGGCGCCGGGTGGTCGGGGTCCACCTGCTGCGCAACTCCCTCATCCCCGTGGTGACCTTCCTGGGCACCGACCTCGGAGCGCTGCTGAGCGGCGCGGTCGTCACCGAGGGCATCTTCAACGTCCAGGGCATCGGCAACGCCGTCTACGAGGCACTGCTCCAGCGCGAGGGCTCGACCGTGGTCGGCATCGCGACGCTGATCATCATCATCTACCTCTGCGCCAGCCTGATCGTCGACCTGCTCTACGCGGTCCTGGACCCGAGGATTCGCTATGCCTGACGTGAAGAAGACCGAGACCGGACCGGTGACGGGCCCCGGCGTTCCCGCGCCCTCCTCGCTCGCGGTGGAGCCCGACAAGGGGGTCGGCAGCCTGGGCGGCACGGTCGGCAAGCCTCGGAGCCTGTGGACCGACGCCTGGCACGACCTGCGGCGCAACCCGCTGTTCGTGGCCTCCGCCGTCATCATCGCGCTCCTGATGGTGATGGTCGCCTGGCCGGGGCTGTTCACCAGCGCCTCGCCGCGCCACGGCGACCTGGCGAACCACTACCTCCAGGAGCCCCAGCTCACCAAGTTCTTCTCGCCGGAGTGGCTGGGCTACGACGCGCAGGGCCGCAGCATCTACGCCCGGGTCGTCTACGGCGCCCGCGCGTCGGTGATCGTCGGTGTCGCGGTGACGCTGCTGGTCACCCTCCTCGGCGGCACGATCGGCATGCTGGCCGGCTACTTCGGGGGCATCCTCGACAGCATCCTGTCGCGGATCATCGACACCTTCGCCGGCATCCCCTTCCTGGTCGGCGCCATGGTGATCCTCAACGTCTTCGACGTCCGCAGCATCTGGATCGTCACCCTGGCCCTGGCGTTCCTCGGATGGACCCAGATCGCCCGTGTCGCGCGCGGCTCGGTGATCTCGGTCAAGGGGACGGACTACGTCCAGGCCGCCCGGGCGCTGGGCGCCGGCACCCGTCGCATCCTGCTGCGCCACGTGCTGCCCAACGCCATCGCCCCGGTGATCGTGGTCGCCACCATCGCGCTGGGCGGCTACATCGCGGCCGAGGCGACCCTGTCCTACCTCGGCATCGGCCTCTCCGAGCCGACGGTCTCCTGGGGCGGTGACGTCTCCCGGGGCAAGGACCAACTGAGGAACGCGCCGTTCGTCCTGCTCTCGCCGGCCCTGATGGTCTCCATCACCGTGCTGGCGTTCATCATGCTCGGCGATGCGGTGCGCAACGCCCTCGACCCCAAGCTGCGCTGAGGGAGGCGTACCACATGATCACCATCGACAAGACCGCGCCCACCCCGGACCGGAGCACGGGCGGGGAGGGCGGCCCGCTGCTGGAGGTCCGCGACCTCCACGTGGAGTTCCACACCCGGGACGGCGTCGCCAAGGCGGTCAACGGCGTCAACTACTCCGTCTCCGCGGGTGAGACCCTGGCGGTGCTGGGCGAGTCCGGGTCGGGCAAGTCCGTGACCGCGCAGGCGATCATGGGCATCCTCGACATGCCGCCGGGCCGCATCCCCCGGGTGCATCAGGGGCTGTCCCGGAAGGACGCCAAGGCCAAGGCCGTGGAGTTGATGGACCGGGTGAAGATCCCGGCGGCGAGGGCGCGGGTGAACGACTATCCGCATCAGTTCT
>NZ_JODL01000003.1 GCF_000718985.1 Streptomyces megasporus
ACGGCCCGGTACGCGCCGAAGATCGAGGTGGACGACCCCTGGGGCTACGGCCGCTCCCTGGAGTGGGCGACCTCCTGCCCGCCGCCCCGGCACAACTTCCTCTCCCTGCCGCGGATCCGTTCCGAATCCCCGGCGTTCGACCTGCACCACCCGGAGGTCGCGGCCCTCGACCAGCTCGAGAACACCAAGGGCTCCGGGGACAAGGTGCTCGCCGGTGGCAAGGAGGCCGGTAAGTGAAGATCCAGGGACGCATGTTCATCTGGCTGTCGGCCTTCATCCTGGCCGTGGCCCTCGTCTACGGCCTGTGGTCGAAGGAGCCGGTCGGCACCACGGCCCTGTTCATGGCCTTCGGCCTGTGCATCATGGTCGGCTACTACCTGGCCTTCACGGCCCGCCGAGTGGACACCGGAGCGCAGGACAACAAGGACGCGGACGTCGCCGACGACGCCGGTGAACTGGGCTTCTTCAGCCCGCACAGCTGGCAGCCGCTGGCTCTGGGCGGCGGGTGCGCGTTCGCCTTCCTGGGCATCGCCATCGGCTGGTGGTTCCTGCTGATCTCCCTGCCGCTGCTGCTCGTCGGCCTGTTCGGCTGGGTGTTCGAGTACTACCACGGGGAGAACCAGAACCAGTAACCCTTCCCCATCACGAACGGGTCATCTCCGGACACGCTCCGGAGATGACCCGTTCGCACGTATCCGGCTCGTCCGTTCCGTGCGGCGTTCCTACCGTGGCAGCATGAGCCGAGGATCACGCGGGACAGCACTGATCTGCTTCCTGATACTCGCGCCGCTGGCGGTGGGGCCCGCCGCCTGCAGCGGCAACGACCAGCCTTCGGACGCGGCCCCCTACGACGCGACCGCCCACGTGGCGCTGAACGTCGGGGAGAACGGCCGCGCGGTGGACCCGGACAAACCACTGGAGATCACCGCGCGCGACGGCAGCCGGATCACGGCCGTCCGCGCGATCGACACGGCGGGGCGCCCGCTGGACGGCGCGCTCTCCGCCGACGGCGCCCGCTGGCGCAGTTCCACTCCGCCGGCCGCCGCGACGCGTTACACGGTCGTGGTCAGCACCGAGAAGGACGGCGCTCCCGGCCGTCGCACCGTCGACCTCGCCACCCGTCCGGCCGAGGGAGGCAAGGAACTCGGCATCGTCTTCGGCCCGGCCCGCGGCACCTACGGCGTGGGCCAGCCCCTCACCGCCGAACTCGACCGGACGGTGGGAAGCGGCGAGGAGCGCGCGATCGTGGAGCGCGCGCTGAAGGTCGAGTCCACGCCCGCGATCGCCGAGGGCTCCTGGTACTGGGTGGACGGCAGGACGCTGCACTACCGTCCGCGCACCTACTGGCCCGCGCACGCCACCGTCGTGGTCCGCAGCGCCCTGGAGGGCGTGTGGATCCGGGACGGGCTGCGCGGCGGGGAGACGAAGCCCCTGAGCATCCGGACGGGTGACCGCGTCGAGGCCGTCGTGGACATCGACGACACCCGGATGACGGTCAGGAAGAACGGCAAGACCCTCAAGACCGTCCCGGTCACCACCGGCAAGCCCGGATTCCGCACCCGGGAGGGCGTCAAGGTGGTCCTCGGGCGGCAGGCCAACGTACGGATGACCGGAACCAGCATCGGCATCCCCGAGGGCAGCCCCGAGTCCTACGACCTGCCCGTGCAGTGGGCCACGCAGCTCACCGAGAGCGGCGAGTACGCCCACGCCGCGCCCTGGTCGGCCGAGTTCCACGGCCGGGACAACGTCAGCCACGGCTGTACGGGGATGAGCGTGGAGAACGCCCACTGGTTCTTCACCACCGTCCGGCAGGGCGACATCGTCCGGTATGTCGACGGAGAGGAGGACTCCCCGAGGATGCCGCCCTTCGGCAACGGCTTCGGCGACTGGAACCTGTCCTGGGAGGAGTGGAGGAAGGGCAGTGCCCTGCGGGCCGACCGGACCTGAGCCTCTTCACGGCGGACGGGCCGCCGCGGGTGGTGAGACCCGCGGCGGCCCGTCGTCGTTCGTTGTCGCCTGTCGTCGTCTGTCGTCGTCTGTCGCCGTTCGTCGTCGGCGGTTCAGGCGGCCGTGCGCTGCAGCCTGTGGCGCAGCAGCCCGGCCAGGGAGTCGGCGAGGGTCGCCGGGTCCACCGGCTGGGGGACGGCCGCCTCGGCACGGCTCCAGGTGGCCAGCCAGGCGTCCTGCGGGCGACCGATCAGCAGCAGGACGGGCGGGCAGTCGAAGATCTCGTCCTTGATCTGGCGGCACACGCCCATCCCCCCGGCCGGCACCGCCTCGCCGTCCAGGACACAGACGTCGACGCCGCCCTCCTCCAGGAGGCCGAGCACCGCGGGGAGCGTGGCGCACTCGATGTACTCGACCGGCGGCACGTCGGCGGCCGGCCGACGCCCGGCGGCCAGCCGCACCTGCTCGCGGGTGTTGGCGTCGTCGCTGTAGACCAGCACCGTGGCGGTCGGCTGCATGGTTCCTCCGTGTCCTCGGGGTCCTCGGGGCCGCGGGCCCCCGGATCCTCGGCCCCGAAGGTCCAGGGGCCGGGGGCCGGGGGATCGACAAGCCGTCTCGTGGCCGGATGCTACTCCTGTCGGAGGCGGCCCGGCAGGGTTCCGGCGACGTGCCGGGAGGGTCCGACGGAGCCGGTCGCAAGCCCTTGACACACCGAACAGCACCCCCCGGAGTGAGGGCGGGATAAGCGACCGACATAATGTCGGCGTGGCGACAGCAACTGCAGTAGATACCGGGCACGCGCACCCGTCGGTCAATCGACCGAACCTCACCAGCGTCGGAACCATCGTCTGGCTGAGTTCCGAGCTGATGTTCTTCGCGGCCCTTTTCGCGATGTACTTCACCCTGCGATCGGTGACCGGTCCCGAGTACTGGTCGGAGCAGACGGACATCCTGAACCTTCCGTTCGCATCGACCAACACCACGATCCTGGTGCTCTCCTCCCTCACCTGCCAGCTCGGCGTCTTCGCCGCCGAGCGCGGTGACGTGAAGAGGCTCCGGATGTGGTTCGTGGTCACCTTCGTCATGGGTGCCATCTTCATCGGCGGCCAGATCTTCGAGTACACGGAGCTGGTCCACCAGGGGGTGAGTATCTCCTCGGGGCCCTACGGGTCGGCGTTCTACCTGACCACGGGCTTCCACGGCATCCACGTGATCGGCGGCCTGATCGCCTTCCTGTTCGTCCTGGGCCGGACGTACGCGGCCAGGAGGTTCACCCACCACCAGGCCACCGCGGCCATCGTGGTGTCCTATTACTGGCACTTCGTCGATGTGGTCTGGATCGGTCTCTTCGCCACGATCTACCTGATCAAGTGATCCGGTGATCCGGGTCCGCCGTCGATTCGCGCGACGGGGACCGCGGCGGACTGACAGACACAGACAGAAGCAACGACGCAGAAGATCCTGACACCGGGGTAATCCGTGAAAAAGCTCTCCGCACGACGGCGCCATCCGCTGGCGGCGCTCGTCGTCCTACTCTTCGCGCTGGCGGCCACCGGGGGGCTGTACGCCGCGTTCGCTCCGGCGGACGAGGCGAAGGCCGACACCTCGGCCCAGTCCCTCGCCATCGAGGAGGGCAAGAAGCTATACGCCACCGGCTGCTCCAGCTGCCACGGAACCGGTGGCCAGGGCACCTCCGACGGCCCCAGCCTGGTGGGCGTCGGTGCCGCTGCCGTGGACTTCCAGGTGGGCACCGGCCGCATGCCGGCCCAGTCCCCGGGCGCCCAGGCGCCCGACAAGCCGCGGGTCTACGACCAGAAGGAAATCGATCAGCTCGCGGCCTACATCGCCTCGCTGGGCCCCGGCCCGAGCATCCCGACCGAGGAGGACTACAACCCCTCGGGTGCCGACAGCGCCGCGGGTGGTGAGCTGTTCCGCACCAACTGCGCGCAGTGCCACAACTTCACCGGCAAGGGCGGCGCTCTGACGCACGGCAAGTACGCACCGCCGCTGAACGACGTCGATCCCAAGTACGTCTACGAGGCGATGCTCCACGGTCCGCAGAACATGCCCGCCTTCCCCGACAGCGTCATGCCTCCGGAGGAGAAGCGGGAGATCATCGCGTACCTCCAGGACGTCAACGGCAAGGAGACGGCGAGCCCCGGCGGCTTCGGCCTGGGCGGCTTCGGCCCGGTGGCCGAGGGCATGTTCGCCTGGACCATCGTCCTCGCCCTTCTGATCTGCACCGCCGTGTGGGTCGCGGCACGCACCGCCAAGGCCAGGAAGTCATGAGTAGCCACACCGGAACCCACGAAGACGAGAACCTCCCCGGCGAGCGCGAGACCGCTCACGGCGAGGTGGCGAACAGGGAGAACCCCTTCGCCGACCCCGGGCTGCCGCCCCACGAGCCGCGCAAGCAGGACATCGACGAGCGGGCCGCCAAGCGGTCCGAGCGCACCGTTGCCCTGCTGTTCACGGTGTCGATGCTGGCCACCATCGGCTTCATCGCCTCGTACGTGATCTTCCCGATCGACCAGATGGTGACCATCTGGCCGCTGGGCAAGATCAGCGCACTGAACTTCTCGCTCGGCATGACGCTGGGCATCGCCCTGTTCTGCATCGGCGCCGGCGCGGTCCACTGGGGCCGCACGCTGATGTCGGACCACGAGCTGATCGGTGAGCGTCACCCGATCGAGGCGGACGAGGAGACCAAGCAGAAGGTCCTCGCCGACTTCCACCAGGGCGCCAAGGAGTCGCAGATCGGCCGTCGCAAGCTGGTCCGCAACACCATGTTCGGCGCGCTGGCCCTGGTGCCGCTCTCCGGTGTGGTGCTGCTGCGCGACCTCGGCCCCCTGCCTGAGGACAAGCTCCGGCACACCGCCTGGGCCAAGGGCAAGATGCTGGTGAACCAGAACACCGGCGAGCCCCTGCGCCCGGAGGACATCACGGTCGGCACGCTGGCCTTCGCCCAGCCCGAGGGGCTGGAGGAGGGCAGCCACGATTTCCAGAAGGAGATCGCCAAGGCCGCCGTGATGCTCGTCCGGCTGGAGCCGAACGACATCAAGGACAAGCGGGAACTGGACTGGTCCCACGAGGGCATCGTGGCCTTCTCCAGGATCTGCACCCACGTCGGCTGCCCGGTTACCCTGTACGAGCAGCAGACGCACCATGTGCTGTGCCCGTGCCACCAGTCGACCTTCGACCTGGCCGACGGGGCGCGCGTGATCTTCGGGCCTGCCGGTCACCCTCTGCCGCAGTTGCGGATCAGTGTCAACGACGAGGGCTATCTCGTGGCGGAGGACGACTTCGCGGAGCCCGTCGGCCCGACCTTCTGGGAGCGCGGATGAGTACCACAAGCGAGGCCCCGAAGCGCCGGGGCAAGGCGCCCGCCGGCGAGCGGGTCGCCGACTGGGCCGACGGCCGGCTGGGCATCTACGGCCTGGCCAAGGCCAACATGCGGAAGATCTTTCCGGACCACTGGTCCTTCATGCTCGGAGAGGTCTGCCTCTACAGCTTCATCATCATCATCCTGACCGGCGTCTACCTGACGCTGTTCTTCCACCCGAGCATGGCCGAGGTGACCTACCACGGCGCCTACGTGCCGATGCAGGGTGTGCACATGTCGGAGGCGTACGCCTCGACGCTGGACATCAGCTTCGACGTCCGCGGCGGTCTGCTCATGCGGCAGATCCACCACTGGGCCGCGCTGGTGTTCCTGGTCGGCATGTTCGTGCACATGATGCGCGTCTTCTTCACCGGCGCGTTCCGCAAGCCGCGCGAGATCAACTGGCTGTTCGGCTTCCTGCTGCTGGTGCTGGGCATGTTCACCGGCTTCACCGGCTACTCGCTGCCGGACGACCTGCTCTCGGGCACCGGCATCCGGTTCATGGAGGGCGCCGTCCTCTCCGTCCCGGTGGTCGGCACCTACCTCGCCTTCTTCATCTTCGGTGGCGAGTTCCCGGGCACGGAGATCATTCCGCGGTTCTTCGTGGCGCACGTCCTGCTGCTGCCCGGCATCATGCTGGGGCTCGTGGTGGCGCACCTGATCCTGGTCTTCTACCACAAGCACACCCAGTTCGCCGGTCCCGGCCGGACGGAGAAGAACGTCGTCGGCATGCCGCTGCTGCCGGTCTACATGGCCAAGGCGGGAGGCTTCTTCTTCCTGGTCTTCGGCATCATCGCGATCATCTCCGCGACGTTCACCATCAACCCGGTCTGGGTGCTGGGCCCGTACCGTCCGGACCAGGTGTCCACCAACGCGCAGCCCGACTGGTACATGGGCTTCTCCGAGGGCCTGATCCGCGCGATGCCGGGCTGGGAGATCGTGTTGCCGGGCGGCTACACGCTCGCCCTGGGCGTGTTCATCCCGCTGATGATCTTCCCGCTGATCCTGGCGGCGATCGCCGTGTACCCGTTCATCGAGTCCTGGGTCACCGGGGACAAGCGGGAGCACCACATCCTGGACCGCCCGCGCAACGCCCCGACGCGCACCGCCTTCGGCATGGCCTGGCTCAGCCTGTACTTCGTGTGCCTGATCGGTGGTGGCAACGACCTGTGGGCCACCCACTTCCACCTGTCGATCAACGCCATCACCTGGTTCGTCCGCATCGGGTTCTTCGCGGTGCCGGTGATCACCTTCATCGTCACCAAGCGGATCTGCCTGGGTCTGCAGCGGCGTGACCGCGAGAAGGTGCTCCACGGCCGGGAGAGCGGCATCATCAAGCGGCTGCCGCACGGTGAGTTCGTCGAGGTGCACGAGCCGCTCTCGCAGGAGCAGCTCCACACCCTCACCGCGCACGAGCAGTACAAGCCGCTGGAGATCGGCCCGGAGGTGGACGAGAACGGCGTGGCCCGCAAGGTCGGCCGGGTGCAGAAGCTCCGTGCCAGGCTCAGCCGTGGTTACTACGGAGAGGGCAACCAGATCCCGAAGCCGACGGTGGAGGAGTACAAGGAGCTCACCAGCGGCCACGGTCACTGAGGCTCCAAGCGAAAGTCGCCACATGTGGGCCCCGCTCCCTCCGGTCGGAGGGGGCGGGGCCCCGGCGTGTCCGGAGTGCGGTCATCGACCGTGGGAAGCGGCGCGCACGCCGTAGGCTGGCGTGGGGCCGCCGGGACGGCCGGGCCCCTCGTGAATCGAAGATGCCAGGAGTGATCCCATGAGCGCTGTTACCCCTACCGGAGGCGACACCGCGGCGGCCCACACCTGGCCGGACGTGCTGAGTGCGCTGCTGGCCGGTGAGGATCTGTCCGCCGACAGCACCGCCTGGGCGATGGACCGCATCATGAGGGGCGAGGCGACCGACGCCCAGATCGCCGGTTTCGCGGTGGCGCTGCGGGCCAAGGGCGAGACGGTCGACGAGGTCGTCGGGATGGTCCGCGCGATGTACGGGCACGCCAAGGTGATCGAGGTGCCGGGCCCGTCGGTCGACATCGTCGGCACCGGCGGCGACCGGGCCAGAACGGTGAACATCTCGACGATGTCCTCGATCGTGGTGGCTGGCACCGGCGCCAAGGTCGTCAAGCACGGCAACCGCGCGGCCTCCAGCGCGTGCGGGACGGCGGACGTGCTGGAGAAGCTGGGGGTCAACCTGGACCTGGCGCCGGAGCGGGTCGCCGAGGTCGCCGCCGAGGCCGGGATCAGCTTCTGCTTCGCGGTGAAGTTCCACCCCTCGCTGCGCCACGTGGGGGCCGCCCGGAAGGAACTGGGCGTCGCGACCGTCTTCAACTTCCTCGGCCCGCTGACCAACCCCGCCCGGGTGGGGGCCCAGGCCACCGGGGTCGCCGATGCCCGGATGGCGCCGATCGTTGCGGGCGTGCTCGCCGAGCGCGGGGTCTCCGCGCTGGTCTTCCGGGGCGACGACGGGTTGGACGAGCTGACCACCACGAGCACCTCGACGGTGTGGACGGTCGGGAACGGCGAGGTCCGCAGCGAGGTCTTCGACCCGCGGGACGTCGGCATCGAACTGGTGCCGCTGGAGGCGCTGCGCGGCGGGGACCCCGCCCACAACGCGGACGTGGTGCGGCGGCTGCTGGACGGCGAGAACGGTCCCGTGCGGGACGCGGTGCTGCTGAACTCCGCCGCCGCGCTGGTCGCCCTGGAGCCGGGCGACGCGCCGCTGACCGAGCGGATCGCGGCCGGCATGGAGCGGGCCGCGGAGTCCATCGACTCCGGCGCGGCCAAGGCGGCGCTGGAGCGCTGGGTGGCGGTCAGCAACGCCTGACGGGCATCGGAGGCGGGGCCGCTCGGGCACGTCCCGGGCGGCCCCGTCCGCGCCGGGCGAGGCGTGCGCGGCGGCTTCCCCGGCGGGCGGTCCGCCCGGCCGCCGTCAGGAGTCGAGCCCGATGGCGAAGGCGGCCTCCAGGTCGTGCCGGGAGTAGGTCCGGAAGGCGATGTGGGTCTCGGTGGACTCCACGCCGGGGACCTTGCTGATCCGGCCCGGGATGACCTCGGCGAGCTCCTCGTGCCGCGCGACGCGGACGATGGCGATCAGGTCGTGGGCACCGGTCACCGAGTAGACCTCGCTGACCCCTTCCAGCGCGGCGATCTCCTCGGCGATCTCCGGGATGCGGTCGGTGCTGGTCTTGATGAGCACGATCGAGGTGATCACGGTTTTCCCTTCTTCGGGGGAGGCTCCGAGGCGCGGTGGCCGCCGGCGGATTCCCCCGGGAGACTGCGTTTCCCTTGGCCGCCGGGGTCGGCCCGCCCACTGTAGCCCGCCGCGTCCGGGTCCCCCGTGCGCGGCGGGGTCCGCGTCCGAGGCCCCGCCGCGCCCGGCGGCCGGCGGCCCGCGCGGGGATGATGACGGCTCGGATACGGGCAGCACGCCAGGGCGCACCCGGCGGTCGTCAGGTCGTAGGGTTGCGGGGATACCGCGGTCGAGTGTCCGACGGCACGTGTGACGTGGGAAAACCGGGGCAATCGGGGCACCCGGGGCATCCGCCGCGCCGAAGGCGGCGAGGCGGAGAAGACGGGACAGCGGAAGAGACGACGCGAGGACGAGCAGGAGCGCCGGTGACGCCGGGGGTGCCGGCGGCGCAGGGAGCACCGAAGGAAAGGACGGAACGATGCCGGTTCCCCGACCGAACGAAGGAACGCGGTGGCGCTGCACCATGTGCGGCAACCTCACCCGCTTCGACGTGACGCGCTCCAGCAGGGTGGTGGAGTACGTGCACCTGGACCTGGCGGGAGAGCCGAGGGTGGAGGAGCGCGAGGTCCTCAGCGAGGAGATCGAATCGGTGCGCTGCCGCTGGTGCAACGCGGTGGACCAGGTCGAACTGGTCGACCGTCCCGGCGCGCAGGTGTGACGACGGACGGGATGCGGACGTGGCGGAACGGACGGGTGGTGAGCGCGAACCGGAAGAGGAGACGCTCGACCACCCACTGCCGGAGAAGGTGCGCCGCCGGGTGGTGGCGCTGACGGGGGACGCGCTCGGCGGGCTGACCGTCGCCGAACTGCCCGTCCCCCTGCGGCAGTACGCCCGTTTCACCCCCCAGCGGCGGGTCAGGTTCGCGGGCAACGCCATGGCCGCCTCGCTGGAGAGCGACACCGTCTTCCGGCAGCGTGTCGCCGAGCGGTTGCGCAAAGGGCTGCCGGAGCTGGCCGAGGCGGTGGAGGGCGGTACGCTGCCGGCCGCCGCGGACCCGGTGGACGTGGCCGCGGTCGCGTACGTGCTGCGCCCCCAGGGGTGGGTCAAGCTCGTCGCCGCGGCGGGCGAGGAGGCCCAACGGGTCCAGGCCGAGCGGGCGGGCGAGGAGGCCGAGCGGGAGGTGGCCCGGCTCCGGGAGGAGCTGGCCCGGGCCAAAGCGGCGACGCGCGCCGACACCGAGCGGCTCCGCGCGGAGTTGGACGCGGCCCGCAAAGAGGTCGACGTCCTCCACCGCAAGCTGCGCAGCGCGCAGAGCGACGTCAAGCGGGGCGAGGCGGCGGTGCGCAAGGTACGGGCCGAACTGGAGGCGGTGCGGGCCGAGGCCGCGGTGGAGAAGGCGAACGCGGAGAACGAGGCGCGCCGGCTGCGGACGCGTCTGGCGGAGGTCGAGTCGGCCCTGGAGGCGAACCGCCGGGCGGTGCGGGAAGGGCGCAGCGCGGAGGACATGCGGCTGCGGCTGCTGCTCGACACGGTGCTGGACGCGGCCCAGGGGCTGCGGCGCGAACTCGCGCTGCCCCCCGTCACGATGCGTCCGGCGGAGACGGTGGACGCGGTGGAGCCCGGCCGGATGACCCCCAGGGACATCGCGCGGCGCGCCCTGTCCGAGGAGGACCCCGCGCTGCTCGACCAGTTGCTGGCGCTGCCCCAGGCGCACCTGGTGGTGGACGGGTACAACGTCACCAAGACCGGCTACCCGTCGCTGCCCCTGGAGAAGCAGCGGCTGCGGCTGCTGGGCGGACTGGCGGGCCTGGCGGCCCAGACGGGCGCCGAGGTGACCTGCGTCTTCGACGGGGCGGACCTGGTGGCCCCGGTGCTGCTGGCGCCGCCCCGGGGGGTCCGGGTGCTGTTCAGCAAACCCGGGCAGACCGCCGACGAGCTGATCCGGCGTCTGGTGCGCGCCGAGCCGCCGGGACGTCCGGTGGTGGTGGTCTCCGCGGACCGCGAGGTGGCGGACGGAGTGGCCGCGGCCGGGGCCCGACCGGTGGCGTCGGTGCTGCTGCTGCGCCGTCTCGGCCGCACCTGACGCCTCGTCACGGAGGCGGCGGGGGTCCGGAATGTCCGTCGGGGAGGGCACTCAGCGTCAGCTCGCGGTCGCTGCGCGTTGGGCAATGGTAAAGGATGTGGTCGTTGAGCGAGATTTTTCCTATGAGGATTTGAAGCGATCACAGCGCATGGCTAGTGTCTGGCCCGAACCTCCGCGCGGTTGATCACCCAACCGGGGTGGCAGCGGAGGTACCGCCGAATCCGCTGCGCTCATCGCGGAGCCGGGTGGCCCCCAACCACTCCCGGCAGGCGGCTGAGGAAGAAGGAGCTCGCCCCAGTGGCGTCCCACCGTCGACCCAAGCAGCCGAACCGCACCCGGGTGACCGTACTGACCGCGACCGCAGCGGCGGCGGTCGCGCTCTCCTCTCAGGCGGCGCAGGCTGATCCGAAGCCCTCCAAGGACGAAGTCAAGGCCAAGGTCGACAACCTCTACGAGGAGGCCGAGGCCGCCACCGAGAAGTACAACGGCGCCAAGGAGAAGCAGGACAAGCTGGAGAAGCAGGTCAGCAACCTCCAGGACAGCGTCGCGCGCGGCCAGGACGAGCTGAACAAGCTGCGCGACGGGCTGGGCACCATGGCCACCGCCCAGTACCGCTCCGGGGGCATGGACAGGCGTCCGAGAAGCTGAAGGACCTGGAGGACACCCGCAAGGAACTCGAGGACAAGAAGAAGGACATCCAGGGCAAGCTCGCCGAGGCCCGGCAACTCCTGAACACCCTCACCGCGAAGGAGCGTCAGGAGCTGGCCGCCGAGGAGGCCCGCGCCAACCGCGCCTCCACGGACCGGGTGGACCTCGGCAGCTCGGCCTCCGCCACCCAGCGGGCCTCCGCCGCGCTCAACGCCGCCAAGACCAAGCTCGGCTCGCCCTACGTCTGGGGCGCCACCGGCCCCAACTCCTTCGACTGCTCCGGGCTGACCTCCTGGGCGTACAGCCAGGCCGGCGTCTCCCTGCCGCGCACCTCGCAGGCCCAGGCCAACGCCGGCACCCGGATCGGCATGAGCCAACTCGCCCCGGGCGACCTGGTCTTCTTCTACGGCGACCTGCACCACGTCGGCCTCTACGCCGGCAACGGGCAGATCCTCCACGCCCCCAAGCCGGGTGCCAACGTGCGCTACGAGTCGATCAACAACATGCCGTTCATGTTCGGCGTGCGCGTCTGACCGGAGCCCCCCGCGGTCGCTCCGGCCGCTCCACCGCCTTCCTCCCTCCCCCGTCCGGGTGAACCCGGGCGGGGGAGGATCTTTCCGCCGCCCCGTCCGTGCGCAGGTCACGGGCGGGGTGACGGGTTCCGCCGGAGGAAACGGTTCGCGAACCGACGGTGTCCGCGCGGCTACTCTCGGCTCTCCGTGTTCCCGCGTGTCGCCCGGCCCCACCCGGGCCGCGGGAGCTGTCGTGGAGAACTCCTCACGAAGGGAGAGCGGCCTCACCGTGGTCTCGCACCGGTCCACCCGAGACGGCTCCGGACGACGCACCGACCGGCGACGCCCCCCACACCCCGGCGTCTTCGGCCTGGGCGGCAGGGTCACCGCGCTCTCCGCCGCGGCGGGCGCGGCGGCGGCCCTGACGGCCGCACCGGCGGGCGCCGACCCGGGAGGGACGGGCGAACCGGCCGTGACGAGCGCACGGGTGGACCACCTCTACACGGAGGCGGAACGGGCCACCGAGGAGTACAACGCCGTCGCCGAGCGCGTGGACGACCTCCGCGAGGAGGTGGAACGGGCCCAGGACGACGCGGCGCGCGACCAGGAGAAGGTCAACCGGATGCGCGGCGCCCTGGGAGTCCTGGCGAGCGCCCAGTACCGCTCCGGGGGCGTGGAGCCGTCCCTGCGGCTGCTCCTCTCCGAGGACCCCGAGGAGTACCTCGCCAAGGCCGCCACCCTGGACCGGATCAACAGCCGTCAGGCCGCCCGGCTCAAGGTCTTCCAGCGCGCCACGCGGACCCTGGAGCAGCGGCGCACCGAGGCCCGCGGGAAGCTCGCCGAACTGAGGCGCCAACGCGAACTCCTGCGCAGGCACCGGGCGACCGTCCAGCGCAAGCTCGGTGCCGCCCAACGGCTGCTCAACCGACTCTCGCCCGAGGAGCGCGCGGCCCGTGACCGCGCCTCGCGCGGCGCCGACCGCTCCGTCCCGGTCGGGACGGCGTTCCCCTCGCCGCGGGCCGCCGCTGCGGTGGCCGCCGTGCGGAGCGCGGTCGGTTCGCCGTACGCGTGGGGGCAGGCCGGCCCGCACGCCTTCGACTGCTCGGGCCTGACCCACTGGGCGTACGGCCGGGCCGGCGTCGCCCTGCCGCGCACCTCACAGGGACAGCTCCACGCCGGGCGGCACGTACCGCCGGACCAGGCCCTCCCCGGCGACCTGGTCGTCTACCGGTCGGACGCAGGCCACGTGGGGATGTACGTCGGCGGCGGCCAGGTCGTCCACGCCCCGCACCCCGGGGCGAGGGTGCGCCACGACCCGATCGGGATGATGCCGATCGCCGCCGTCGTCCGCCCCTGACCCGACTCACCGGGCGAGGAGCCCGTCCTTCCGGTCGCGGGACGCCGTGCGGTCGATCCCACCGCCACCGTCCCCGGCGTCTCCGACGGCGGGACCGGCCGCGCGGCGACGGGGCTCGGTCACCGTCGTGCGCCACAGCCGGGCGCAGGCCAGGACGGCGGCGGCCACCAGCAGCCCGTTGCGCACCACCAGCAGGGTGATGCCCAGCGCGTCGCTCGCCACCACGCTCCCGAAGTTGAGGGGGAACTCCAGCAGCGTCACCCCCGTCGCCACGACGACCAGCAGGGCGGGCAGGCCCTGGCGTCCGGTGCGCAGCGTCACGCACACCGCCGCCAACCCCACGAGCCAGACCATGTACTGCGGGCTGATCACCCGGCTGGTGACGGTGAACAGCAGCACGGCGGCGAACGCGGCGTCCGCCGCCGTGCTCGCCGTCCACTCCACCGCCCGCGTCCGCCACCACAGCAGCCAGCCGAACGCCGCGACGGTGCACGCCATGGCCGCGGTGCTCACCACGTCCACGTACGGGCCGAGGAACTCCACCGAGCCGTAGTTCAGCAGCACCTGCCCATCCCAGCCGAAGTGCCGCGCCACGTGGAAGACCAGGGCGCCCACCGACTCCACCTCGGTGCCGCGGTCCCGCTGGTGGGTGAGGAAGTCCAGCGCGCCCGGCATGGCGACGGCGAACGCGGCGGTCAGCAGCAGCGCCACCGCCACGGCGGTGCCCCACACGATCCGGGTGACCCGCCCGCGGGGAGTGCCGACGAGCAGCAGCGCGGGCCACACCTTCAACAGCGCCCCGAAGGCGGCCAGCGCCCCCGCCGCCCTCGGCCGACGGGCCAGGGCCAACAGCGCGGCCACGGCGACGGCGGTGACCATCAGGTCGTAGCGCGCGTACGCGGTCGGGCCCAGCAGCGGCACCCCGGCCACCCACACCCACGCCCCCGCGCACCGGGTCCGTCGCACGCCCCTGGGCGTCCGTCGGCCGGCGTACAGCAGCAGCCCGAAGGCGACCGCGTCCACCGCGCAGGCCAACACATAGAAGGCCGCCGGATACTCCAGGAACGGCAGCAGGGCGGGGGAGAGGATCGCGAGCGCGGCGGCGGGCGGATACTGCCAGGTGACGTCGTCCGGCGGGAAGACCCCCGTCCGCAGCACCTCGTACCAGCCGCGGTAGATCACCGAGACGTCGCTGGTGACGTCCGGCCCCGGCACCGTGATCACCTTGAACACGCACAGGAGCAGCACGGTCCGGGTGGCGGCCCAGGCCGCGACGGGAAGGCGCATGGACCGACCGTACCGGGTGCGGCCCGCGAGCCCGGACCGGCGCCGTTGTACTGTCGGCGGCGATGGACAAGACCCTGATCGTCACCAACGACTTCCCGCCCCGCCCCGGGGGCATCCAGGCGTTCCTGCACAGCATGGCGCTGCGGCTGGACCCCGAGCGGGTCGTCGTCTACGCCTCGACCTGGAAGAGGAGTCGGGAGGGCGTCGAGGCGACCGCCCGCTTCGACGCCGAACAGCCCTTCACGGTGGTGCGCGACCGCACCACCATGCTGCTGCCCACCCCGCGCGTGACGCGCCGGGCCGTGGAGCTGCTGCGCGAACACGGCTGCTCCTCGGTGTGGTTCGGGGCGGCGGCGCCGCTCGGTCTGATGGCGCCCGCGCTGCGCCGGGCGGGCGCGAAGCGCCTGGTGGCGACCACCCACGGCCACGAGGCGGGCTGGGCCCAACTGCCCGTCGCCCGGCGGCTGCTGCGCCGGATCGGCGAGGACACCGACACCCTCACCTACCTCGGCGAGTACACCCGCTCCCGGATAGCCGGCGCGCTCACCGACGAGGCGGCGGCCCGGATGGTCCACCTGCCGCCCGGCGTCGACGAGAAGACCTTCCACCCCGGCTCCGGCGGCGACGCCGTACGGGCCCGGCTCGGACTCGCCGACCGGCCGGTCGTGGTGTGCGTCTCACGGCTGGTGCCGCGCAAGGGACAGGACACCCTCATCCGGGCCATGCCGCGCGTCCTGGCCGAGGTGCCCGACGCGGTGCTGCTGATCGTCGGCGGCGGCCCGTACGGGAAGACGCTGCGGGACCTGGCGGCGCGGACGGGCGTGGCCGACGCGGTGCGCTTCACCGGATCGGTGCCGTGGGAGGAACTGCCCGCCCACTACGGCGCGGGCGACGTCTTCGCCATGCCCTGCCGCACCCGCCGGGGCGGGCTGGACGTCGAGGGGCTCGGCATCGTCTACCTGGAGGCGTCGGCCACCGGACTGCCGGTCGTCGCGGGCGACTCCGGCGGCGCGCCCGACGCGGTGCTGGACGGGGAGACCGGCTGGGTGGTGCGCGGCGGAGCCCCCGCCGAGGAGGCGGCCCGGGAGACGGCCGAGCGGATCGTCACCCTGTTGAAGGACCCCGAACTCCGCCGCGGGATGGGCGAGCGCGGTCGGGAGTGGATCGAGGAACGCTGGCGCCGGGACCTGCTGGCGGAGCGTCTCCAGGCGCTGCTGTGACCGTCCGGCGTATCGGCGCGCGGAACGGTCCGTGAGGCGCCCGGGCGCTCGGACGCGACCCCGTCCCGGACGGAGGTGACGTCCGGGACGGAGGGGCCGGCGAGCGTCCGGCCGCCGCCCCGGAGGCCGGACTACCCGTACAGCGCCTCGATCTCCCGCGCGAAGTCCCGGGCGACCACGTTGCGCTTGAGCTTCAAAGAGGGCGTCAGATGGCCGGACTCCTCGGTGAACTGAGTCGGCAGGATGCGGAACTTGCGGACCGACTCGGCCCGGGAGACGGCGGAGTTGCCGTCGTCCACCGCCTGCTGGACGGCGGCCAGCAACTCGGGATCGGCGAGCAACTCCTCCCGCGACAGGCCCGACTTGCCGTGCTCCTCGGCCCACCGGGGCAGGAACTCCTCGTCCAGGGTGATCAGCGCCGCGACGAACGGCCGGCCGTCGCCCACCACCATGCACTCGGCGACCAGGGCGTGGGCCCGGATGCGGTCCTCGATGACGGCCGGGGCGACGTTCTTGCCGCCCGCCGTCACCAGGATCTCCTTCTTGCGGCCGGTGATGGCCAGATAGCCGTCCTCGTCGAGGGTGCCGACGTCACCGGTGTGGAACCAGCCGCCCTCCATCGCCTCGGCGGTGGCCGCCTCGTTGTTCCAGTAGCCGCTGAACAGGTGCTCGCCGCGCAGCAGCACCTCGCCGTCCTCCGCGATGCGGATGGCCGACCCCGGCAGCGGCTGCCCGACCGTGCCGATCTTCGGCCGGTCGTAGGGGTTGAACGCGGTCGCCGCGCAGGACTCGGTGAGGCCGTAGCCCTCCAGCACCGTGAAGCCGATGCCGCGGTAGAAGTGCCCCAGCCGCTCCCCGAGCGGGGCGCCGCCGGAGATGGCGTGGGTGGCCCGGCCGCCCAGCACCGCGCGCAGCTTGCCGTAGACCAGCTTGTCGAACAGCCGGTGCTTCAGCCGCAGGCCCAGCGAGGGGCCCGACGGGGCGTCCAGCGCGCGGCTGTAGGCGATCGCGGTCTCCGCGGCCCGGTCGAAGATCTTCCCCTTGCCCTCGGCCCGCGCCTTGGCCCGCGCCGAGTTGTAGACCTTCTCGAAGACCCTCGGCACGCCCAGGATCAGCGTCGGACGGAAGCCGGCCAGATCGTCGGTGAGGTGCTTGACGTCGGGGCTCAGACCGAGCCGGATCGGCGCCATGACGCTCGCCAACTGCACCATGCGGCCGAAGACGTGGGCGACCGGGAGGAAGAGCAGCACCGACCCCTGGCCGGTGACGAACAGCGGTTTGAGGCGCTCGACCACATTGCCGCACTCCGCGAAGAACGCGCGGTGGGAGAGGACGCAGCCCTTGGGACGGCCGGTGGTGCCGGAGGTGTAGACGATGGTGGCCGGGGAGTCGGCGTCGGCGGCGGAACCGTACTCGTCCAGGACCTCGTCGGCGATGTGCGTGCCGGAGTCGACCAGCTTCCGCACCGCGCCGTCGTCGATGGTCCACAGGTGCGCCAGGTTCGGCAGCCGGTCGTGGACGGACTCCACCGCGGCGGCGTGGGCGCCGGTCTCCACGAGGCAGCCGACGGCCCCGGAGTCCTCCAGGATCCACTGGATCTGCTCGGGCGAGCTGGTCTCGTAGATCGGCACGGTCACCCCGCCCGCGCTCCAGATCGCGAAGTCCAGCAGCGTCCACTCGTAGCGGGTGCGCGACATCAGGCCGATCCGGTCGCCGGGGCGGACGCCCGCGGCGATCAGCCCCTTGGCCGTGGACCGCATCTCGGCCAGGAACTCCTCGGCGGTCAGGTCCAGCCAGCGGCCGGGGTCGGCCGGGTCCTTGCGGGCGATGACGGGAACGTCCGGGTGCTGAACGGCGTTTCGGCGGATGAGATCGGTCAGATTTCCGTCCGCGGGCACCTCGTACAGGGCCGGAAGGCTGAACTCGCGCAAAACTGTTGCTCCTCGTCGGCGCCGCCACGGACACCGCTGGGGTACGGCCTCCGTCGGCTCTGGCCCAAGACAGGGGGTCTTGAGGGGGACGATCCAGGACGTTACCCACCGGTATGGGACTCGGGGTAGGGGTGGCGTCGATATGTTCGGTGCGTCACACGCCACGGACTGTCTGAGAGCAGCGTAGTCCACCCGTCGGACGGCCCCGGCATAACCGCAGGTGGCACCGGATGCGGGCAGGAATGCGAGCAGGGAAGCGGACGGGGGCGCGCGACCCTGCCGCGCGCCGGGCGCGGGCGCCTAGGGTGACGCCATGCGAGTCCACGTGGTGAGCGACGTACACGGCAACAGTCGGGACCTGGCCCGCGCCGGCGAGGGGGCGGACGCCCTGGTCTGCCTGGGCGACCTGGTGCTGTTCATCGACTACGCCGACCACACCCGCGGCATCTTCCCCGACCTGTTCGGCGCCGAGAACACGAGCCGGTACGTCGAGCTGCGCACCGCCCGTCGCTTCGACGAGGCCCGCGCGCTGTCCGCCCGGCTGTGGGACGGCGTCGACCGCCGGGTCGCCCTGGAGAAGGCCGTGCGCCGCCAGTACGCCGAACTGTTCGCCGCCTTCCCCACCCCCACCTACGCCACCTACGGCAACGTCGACGTGCCCGACCTGTGGCCGGAGTACGCCGGGGAGGGCACCACCGTGCTGGACGGGCGGACGGTGGAGATCGGCGGCCTGCGCTTCGGGTTCGTCGGCGGCGGACTTCCCTCGCCGATGCGCACGCCCTACGAGGTCGACGAGGAGACCTACGCCGCGAAGGTCGCCGCGCTCGGCGAGGTCGACGTGCTGTGCTCGCACATCCCGCCCCTGGTGCCCGAGCTGTGCTACGACACCGTCGCCCGCCGCTTCGAGCGCGGCAGCGAGGCGCTGCTGGAGGCGATCCACCGGACACGCCCGCGGTACGCCCTCTTCGGGCACGTGCACCAGCCGCTGGTGCGGCGGACGCGGATCGGCCCCACCGAGTGCGTCAACGTCGGCCACTTCGCCGCCCGCGGCAGGCCCTGGGTGATGGAGTGGTGACGAGGGACGGCGACGGATCGGCGCGCGCCGCGCGGTAGCCTTCCACCGCAGGCAGCGGACCACCGGCCGAGCGCAGCAAGCGGAGGAGCCACAGGGATGGCCGAACACACCAGGTCGAGCATCGTCGTCGAGGCGGCACCCGCCGAGGTGATGGAGGTGATCGCCGACTTCGCCCGCTACCCGGAGTGGACGGGAGAGGTGAAGGAGGCCGAGGTGCTCTCCACCGACGACCGGGGCCGTGCCGAACAGGTCCGGCTGCTGCTGGACGCGGGCGCCATCCGGGACGAGCACACCCTCGCCTACGACTGGGTCGGCCCCCACGAGGTCCGCTGGTCCCTGGTGAAGTCCCAGATGCTGCGCACCCTGGACGGCGTGTACAGCCTCAAGGACCTCGACGGCGGTCGCACCGAGGTGACCTACCAGCTCACCGTGGACGTGAAGATCCCCATGCTCGGCATGATCAAGCGCAAGGCCGAGAAGGTCATCATCGACCGGGCCCTGGACGGGCTGAAGAAGCGCGTCGAGAGCGGCGGCCGGTCCTGAGCACTCCTCGCATGCGCACGGTCCTGGTCACCGGTGGCGGCGGCGCCGGACGCACCACCGTCGCCGCCGCCACCGCACTGGCCGCCGCCCGGCGCGGACACCGGACGCTGCTGCTCAGCGCCGAGGACCCCGACCTGCTCCGGGCGCTGTTCGACGCGGAGCCGGGCGGTTGCGCGGACGACGACGGGCCGCGCGAGGCGGCGCCGGGCCTCCACCTGGCCCGGATCGACCCCGCGGCCGACTTCCGGGCCCGGGCCGTGGCCCTCCAGGAGCGCGCCCGCTCCGCCCTGGACCTGCTGGGCGCCGAACCGCTGGACGACGACGAACTCGCCGAACCGCCCGGCGTCGACGCCCTCGCCCTGCTGCGCGCGCTGCGCGCGGCCCACACCCGCGGGGACGGGCACGACCTGCTCGTGGTGGACATGCCGCCCGCCGAACAGGCCGTGCGGACCCTGGCCCTGCCCGAGCGGACGCGGCGCTGGCTGCGGCGGCTGCTGCCCCCCGAACGACAGGCCGCCCGCGCGCTGCGACCGGTCCTGGCCCAGCTCGCCGGGGTGCCGATGCCCGCGCGGTCGCTGTACGAGGCGGCCGGGCGCCTGGACCGCGACCTCGCCGCCGTGCAGGCGGTGATCGAGGCGCCGGAGACGACCGTACGTCTGGTCCTCGCCCCCGGACCGGCGGCCGTCCGCGCGCTGCGCGCCGCCCGCGCCGGTCTCGCGCTCCACGGCCTGGCCGTGGACGCCGTGGTCGCCAACCGGCTGCTGCCCGACACCTCGCCCGACCCCTGGCTGGCGGACCTGGCCGCCGCCCAGCGGAAGGCGCTCGGCGACCTGGAGGCGGACGGCCCGGCCGGCGCGGTGCCCCGGTGCGAGCTGCCCCACCTGGGCCGGCACCCGCACGGTCCGGACGACCTCGGCGAACTGGCGGACCGGATCGCCGAACCGGCCGGCCCGTCCGCCCCCGCCCGGAACGGGACGGCGTGGACGGTGGAGGACCGGCTCGCCGCCGACGGCGTGCTCCTGTGGCGGCTGCCGCTGCCCGGGGCCGTCAAGGAGGCCCTGACGCTGGTGCGGCGCGGCGACGAGGTGGTGGTCACCACCGGACCGTTCCGGCGGGTGCTGCCGCTGCCCCCCGCGCTGCGCCGCTGCGCGGTGGTCGGGGCCCGGCTGGCGGACGGCGAGCTGTCGGTGCGCTTCGAGCCCGAGCCGGGGCTGTGGCCCGAGCGGGACTGACCGCCCGCCCCCGGTGCCCGGTATCGCTCGACGCACTCAACGCGGAGGGGGCGTTCGGGTAACGTCGAGGGAAAGAGCCCGTCCGACACGGACGGCCGCGGTCCCCGCGACCCGCCGGGGCTCCGACCCCCGGCGCCGCGGCCCCCGCCGTGGCCCCGCCGCAGTCACCGTCCCAGGAGCCCGCCATGAGCGAAGCCACCGAGCGCCCCGCCGACGCCGACCCCGACGCCTGGGCCACGGCCTGCGAGGAGGACCTCGCCGCCGAGCGGGAGCGCCGTCGCGAGCGGCACGGAACCCCGCCCGGCAGCGCCGCGGAGGAGCTGCGCCGGCTGGCCGAGGCGGTCGCCGGGAAACTCGCCGAACTCGGCGGCCCACTGGCCGGCCCGGCGGCTCGCGGCGTGGGCCGACAGGTCCAGCAGGTCGTCGCGCAGGCGAAGGCGGTGGTGGAACCCGTGGTCGAGCGCAACCCGAAGGTCTTCGAGCACCTCGCCGCGGCGGGCGGCGAACTGCTGGCGGCCTACCGCGCCGCCGTGGAGGACCAGGAGGCGCGCTGGACCCGGCAGGCCGCGGAGCGCGGCGGCGCCGCCCCGGAGGACGCCCCGGGGAGCGCTGCGGAGAACACGCCGGGGAGCACGTCGGGAAGCACGGGACCGAACGAGCCGGGCCGGGCGGACCGGACGGGCAAGAACCGGGCGAACCAGGACGAAGGCGACGCGGAAGACGGTCCCACGGGCTCCCAGAAGATCGATCTCGACTGAGATCCCACCTGCCCGGGGCCCGAACAGGCCCCGATCCGAGTCCGTTTCGACCCCCGCCCTCCGGTACGGTTGTGCGCAGCGGGGATCGACCGAGTAACTGAGGGACACATGGGACTCACCATCGGCGTCGACATCGGCGGTACGAAGATCGCGGCCGGCGTGGTCGATGAAGAGGGCGCGATCCTCGAGACCAGCACGGTGCCCACCCCGCACACCGCCGACGGCGTCATCGACGCGATAGCGGAAGCGGTCCGCACGGTCAGCACCGGGCACGAGATCGAGGCGGTCGGCATCGGCGCCGCCGGCTACGTCGACGACAAGCGGGCCACCATCATCTTCGCGCCCAACATCGACTGGCGGAACGAGGCGCTCAAGGACAAGGTCGAGCAGCGCGTCGACCTCCCCGTCGTCGTCGAGAACGACGCCAACGCCGCGGCCTGGGGCGAGTACCGCTTCGGCGCGGGCCAGGGCCACGACGACGTCGTGTGCATCACCCTGGGCACCGGCCTGGGCGGCGGCATCATCATCGGCGGCCGGCTGTACCGCGGACGCTTCGGCGTCGCGGCCGAGTTCGGCCACATCCGGGTCGTCCCCGACGGTCTGCTGTGCGGCTGCGGCAACCAGGGCTGCTGGGAGCAGTACGCCTCGGGCCGCGCCCTGGTCCGGTACGCCAAGCAGCGTGCCGTCGCCACCCCCGAGAACGCCACGATCCTCCTCTCCCTGGGCGACGGCACCCCCGAGGGCATCGAGGGCCGGCACGTCAGCCAGGCCGCCCGCCGGGGCTGCCCGGTGGCCGTCGACTCCTTCCGGGAACTGGCCCGTTGGGCCGGCGCGGGCCTGGCCGACCTGGCCTCCCTGTTCGACCCGTCCGCGTTCATCGTCGGCGGCGGCGTCTCGGACGAGGGCGACCTCGTCCTCGAACCGATCCGCAAGTCCTACCGCCGCTGGCTGGTGGGGAGCCGGTGGCGTCCGCAGGCCCAGGTCCTGGCCGCCCAGCTCGGCGGCAAGGCCGGTCTGGTCGGCGCGGCCGACCTGGCGCGCCAGGGCTGACGGCACGGAGGCGCGGGTGGGCCGGGAGACCGAAGACGCCGGAAGGGACCGGCCCGTGACGGTGGAGGACCTGCCCGCGTCCCGCACCGAGCCCGACGGCTCGGCCGTGGTCCGGCTGCTCGGCTACAACGTCCGCTCCCTGCGCGACGACACGGAGGCGCTGGTCCGGGTCATCCGGGCCTGCGCCCCCGACGTCGTCTGCGTCCAGGAGGCCCCCCGCTTCTTCCGTTGGCGCAAGCACGCGGCCCGACTCGCCCGGGCCGCGGGCCTGGTGTACGTCACGGGCGGGGCAACCGCCACCGGGCCGATGATCCTCTCCTCGCTCCGCGTCCACGTGGAGCGCGCCGAGGACGTCCTGCTGCCGCACACCCCCGGCCTGCACCGTCGCGGACTGGCCACGGCGGTGCTGCGCTTCGGGCGCTCCGCCCGGCTGGCGGTGATCAGTTGTCACCTCAGCCTGGCGGAGCAGGAGCGCCACGCCCAGGCCGGACTGGTGCTGGACCGGCTGGCGGACATGGGCGTGGCGGCGGGCGTCGTGGCCGGCGACCTCAACGACGAGCCCGACGGCCGGGCCTTCCGCCGCCTGGCCGGAACGCTCCGGGACGGCTGGGCCACCCGCCCGTGGGGCGGCGAGAACACCTCGCCCGCCGACGGGCCCCGCAAGCGCATCGACGCCGTCCTCGCCACCGAGGCGGTGGAGGTGCTGGGCTGCGGGGTGCCCGTCGGACTGCCGGGCGTCACCGAGGAGGACCTGCGGACGGCCACCGACCACCTTCCGGTCCTGGCCGCCCTGCGCGTCCCCGCCGACCCCGCTCTCGCCGGACCCCCTGTCAGGGACGCTGCCTGACCCGGTCGACCACCGCGTACTCCTCCAGGCGGGAGTGGATCCAGGTGCTCCGGCCGTCCTCGGTGCGCTCGTCGCGCACCTCGACGAGGGCGTGGGTCTCGGCGTCGAAGACGAACACGGTGCGGGCTCCGGCACCCCGGGCCCACGGGTTCTCGTAGGAGACCGCGACGCCCCCGACGTGCTCCTGGCTCGTGCGCGCCGTGATCCCCGGGACCCTGGCGAGGGCCTCGTAGGCCGCCGCCCGCAGCCCCTCGGGCATCACCGGCACGCCGCGCAGCAGTTCCACCAGGCGGTCCCCCACGTCCGGCGCGCCGTCGGCCGGGGCGAGGCGGCCGGTGTCCGGCCGCACGAGGACCTCGTCGCCGAGGAGACGCAGGAGTCCGGCCGGGTCGGTCGGCAGCTCCTCCAGCTCCCGCCAGGTCCGCGGCGGCCACACCGGGTCGTCCCCCTCCGGCGCCCGGGACCACGAGTCCCCTTCGGGGTCCTCCGTCCGGGAGGGCCGGGAGCCGTCCACCGACATCCAGGACTCGTCGGTGTGGACCCTGACCTCGCCGGTCTCCCGGTCCCGCTCCTCCACGGTCTGCCTGACGTAGACGAACTGGTCGTCGCGAGGGGCGATCGTCTCGGCGTGCTCGCGCTCGTGGGAGGCGGCGCCCCGGAGGATCTCGGCCGGGCCGGACTCGTTCGGGTCGAACCCGTCCGGACCGGACCCGTCCGGGAAAGGCAGAGCCGAGGAGGGGGAGAGCGGCGGGGAGGTGAGCGGGCCGTGCGGGGCGCGACCGAGGTCCGCCGCGACCAGGACGGTCGCGGCGACGGCGGCGGTCAGCACGCCGACCAGGGCGGCGCGCGGTACGGAGCGGCGACGTGGCGGGAGGGACGGCCCGTCCGCGCGCCGCGCGTCGCGCGCCACGGCGAGGAGCCGGTTCCGGGCCCGGGCGCGGGCCTCGTCGGTGAGTGGGGCCCCGTCCGGGTCCCACTCCCTGAGCAGGTCGATCTCATGCATGGTCGGATGCCTCTCGAAGAGCGGTCGGGTCGGATCCGCCCAGCGCTTCGCGCAGGGTGCGGCGAGCCCGGCTCAGCCGTGATCTGACCGTGCCGACGGGGATGTCCAAGGCCCGTGCCGTCTCCTCGTAGCCGAGGCCGGCCCAGGCCACCAGGAGCAGGACGTCCCGGTGGCGGGCCGGGAGCGCGGCCAGCGCGGTGGCCAGTTCTCGGCCGACCCGCTGGGCACCCGCCCGTGCCGTGGCCCGTTCGGCGACCCCCTCCTCGTGGTCGGCCGGGGCGGGAAGCCGGGACAGTGCCTTGAAACGGCGCGCCTCGGCCCGTCGTCGGCGGGCGACGAGGTTGGTCGCGATGCCGAACAGCCACGGCCGGGCGTCGGTTCGCCGGAGGTCATAGCGGTGGCGTTGCTGGAAGGCGGTGGTGAAGGTGTCGGCCGTCAGGTCGTCCGCGACCTCCGTGCCGAGCCGACGCGCCACGTAGCGGTGCACCGCGTCGGCATGTCGTTCGAACAGCTCGGCGAAGGCCTCGGGGTCGTCCCGGGACCGCTCGATCACCCGGGCGTCGCCGCCCTGCCACGTCACCACGCCCGATTCGGCGGTCAACGGGGCTCCTTTCGTCCGTGAAGACAGCCCGAGGACGTGGGCTCTCACGGACACTTCGCCGCTCGCGCCGATCCGGTTCCCGGCCCGTGCGGACACGGGCCGGGAACCGGAACCGGGAGGGAGGCGGAGGAACCGGAGGGTCAGACCACGGCGCCGCGCCCCGGATCGTCGAACCCGTCGTCATCGTCGTCGCGCAGCCGCGTCACCAGGGTGGCGAAACCGCCCAGGAAGCCGCCGATGCCCAGGGTGGTGATCCACCACGTCACGTCCTGCTGGAACAGGACGGTGAGCACCAGCAGCAGCGGACCGCCCAGGACGGCGATCCAGGCGGCCCTGGAGACGGTGTCGCCCTTGGGGAGCGGCGGGGGCTCCGGCGGGACGAAGTGGCCCTCGTCGTCCTCGTCGTCGGACGGCTCGGCGGGACGCCAGTCGCGTGGCCCGGAACCCGCCGCGTAGACGGTGAGGGTGCGCGTCGTCGGCGGTTCGGCGGAACCCGTGCCGCCCCCGCGACCGTTCCCGGCCCCGGTCTCGTCATTCCCGGCCCCGGCCCCGGCCCCGTCTCCGTCCTCGCCGCCGTCCCCGTCTCCGTCCCTGTTTCCGTCCCCGTGATCCCCGCGGCTCCCGTGGCCGTTCAGGGGCCGGACGTCCGGCGGATCGGCGGGTTCCTCTCCGTAGGCCGCCACGATCTGGGCCCAGGCGGCCTCCTCGTCCAGGGGCTCGGGACCCTCGCCGCGGTTGTGCTCACGCTCCGTCACGTGCCGTCTTCCTCGCTGTGAGGCGGGTGATGAATCCGTACGAGTCCGCGAAGATCCGCTCCGCGTCGTGGTCCAGGGTGGCCACGTGCAGGCTCCGCTCCAATACCGTCTCCGTCACGTCGCGCGAGGAGACCCGGCTCAGCACCAGGGCCGAGTCCGAGGGCGACACGACGTTGTCCACCCTGCTGTGCAACAGCAGCAACGGCTGGGTCACACGGGGCAGTTCCCCGCGCACCACCCGCAGGAGGCGCCACAGGGAGTGGGCGGCGTGCAGCGGCACCCGGTCGTAGCCGACCTCCGGCACGCCCTCCTTGGCGATGTCGCCGGCGACGCCCGGGGCGGTGGGCACCAGGTGGCGCAGGACCGGCAGGACCATGCCCTGGAGGCGGGGGAGGGTCATCGCCGGATTGACCGCCACGACACCGTCGACCGCGTCGCGGTGCCGGGCGGCCAGCCGCAGCGCCAGCGCCCCGCCCATCGACAGGCCGCAGACGAAGACCTGCTCGCAGCGGTCGCGCAGCGCGCGCAGTTCCAGGTCCACCGCGGCGTACCAGTCCTGCCAGCCGGTGACGGCCAGGTCCTCCCAGCGGGTTCCGTGGCCGGGCAGCAGCGGCAGGGAGACGGTCAGGCCCTTCTCGGCCAGGTACTCGGCCCAGGGACGCATCGACTGCGGGCAGCCGGTGAAACCGTGACACAGCAGGACGCCGACCTCGCCGCCGTCGTGGCGCAGCGGTTCGGCACCGGGGAGCAGGGGCACCTGGGACTCCGTTTCGGTGGACGGTTCGGTGGAGGTTTCGGTGGAGGTTTCGGCGGGCGGTTCGGTGGGCGGACCTCACCGGCACCCTTGCCGGGAGCGGGCGAGGCGGTGGGCGGGAGTGCTGCCACCCTACGCGCGCGGGGGGTGACCGGGTAGGCCGGACGACCGTGTGGGGGCCGGACGGCCGGGGTGGCGGGCACGGGGCGAGATAAGGTCTCCCCGAGACACAGGAGGTTCCTCGGTTGTTGTACGGCGTCATGAAGCTCTCCGTCGGGAACGGGCTCAAACTCGCCTTCCGCCCCTGGGTGGAGGGTCTGGAGAACATTCCCGCCGAGGGGCCGGCCATCCTGGCGAGCAACCACCTGTCGTTCTCCGACTCCTTCTTCCTGCCCGCCGTCCTCGACCGCAAGGTCACCTTCATCGCCAAGGCCGAGTACTTCACCACACCGGGGATCAAGGGCAGGCTGACGGCCGCGTTCTTCAAGGGCGTCGGCCAACTCCCGGTGGACCGTTCGGGTGCGCGCGGCGCCGGCGAGGCCGCGATCAGGAGCGGCATCCAGGTGCTGGAACGCGGTGAGCTGTTCGGCATCTACCCCGAGGGCACCCGCTCCCCGGACGGCCGCCTCTACCGCGGCAAGCCGGGCGGTCTGGCCCGGGTGGCGCTGGCCACCGGGGCGCCGGTCATCCCGGTGGCGATGATCGACACCGAGAAGATCCAGCCGCCGGGCAAGGTCGTCCCGAAGCTGATGCGGCCCGGCATCCGGATCGGCAGGCCGCTGGACTTCAACCGCTACCAGGGCATGGAGGGCGACCGCTTCGTCCTGCGGTCGCTCACCGACGAGGTCATGTACGAGATCATGAAGCTCTCCGGCCAGGAGTACGTGGACATGTACGCCACGGCGGCCAAGCGGCAGATCGCCGAACGGGAGAAGGCCGAGAAGGCAGGGAAGGCCGTCAAGGGGACGAAGGCCGTCAAGGCCGTCAAGGGGGCGGAGGCCGTCGAGGAGGCGGAGGCCGAGGGGACCGGGGTCCCGGACGGGCCGGGACAGGCGGCCTGAGAGCCGCCGGGGGGAACGGGGGGGGGGACCAATGGCCGCGAGGATGTCGGTCGAGCAGCCGCTGTGGAGCGCTCTGACCGCGTACCGCGTGCTCACCATGGGGTACGCCCTGGCGCTGTACGCCCACGCCTACGACGAGTACGCCCACCCCCTCGGCGCGGGCGCCTACCTGGCCGTCCTCGCCGTGTGGACGCTCGCGACCGTCCGGCGGGTGTCCTCCGCCGAGCGCTGCACCCTGCCCTTCCTGACCGTCGACCTGACCATCGCCGTCACCGGCATCCTGGTGACGCCCCTGGTGGACACCGCCGAGCGCATCGAGGCGGGCGGCCCCACTCTGCCGACCATATGGACGGCGGGCGCGGTGCTCGGCTTCGCCATCAAGAAGGGCTGGCGGTGGGCCGCCGGAGCCTCGGCGCTGGTCGGCGCGGCCAATGTGGTCGCGGCGGGCGGCTTCGCACAGGACACCGTCCACAACGTGCTGCTGGTGTGCATCGCCAGCATCGCCATCGGCTACGTCGTCGAGGTGGCCCGCGCCAGCGAGCGCACCCTCGCCCGCGCACTGCGGATCGAGGCCGCCACCCGCGAGCGGGAGCGCCTCGCCCGGGACATCCACGACAGCGTCCTCCAGGTGCTGGCCATGGTGCAGCGCCGGGGCGCGGCCATCGGCGGCGAGGCGGCCGAACTGGGGCGGATGGCGGGGGAGCAGGAGGCGGCGCTGCGCACGCTGGTCTCCAGCGGCGTGGTGCCCGAGGTCCCCGCGCCCCGCGCCGGAGCCGCGGCCGTCGGGCACGGGGCCTTTGCCGCGCTCGACGGGCCGGGGGACGGGCCGGGCGCGTTCGACGGGCCGGAGAACGGCGCGACGTGCGACGTGCGCGCGCTGCTGTCCGCGTACGCCGGTCCCCAGGTCTCCTTCGCGGAGCCGGGAGCCCCGGTTCCGTTGCCCGCCACGGCGGCCGGGGAACTGGCGGCGGCGGTCGGCGCCGCCCTGGACAATGTGCGCAAGCACGCGCGGGGCCCGGCGGGGGAGGAGGCACAGGCGTGGATCCTGTTGGAGGACGAGCCGGACGCCGTGGTGGTGACCGTCCGGGACGACGGACCCGGCATCCCGCCCGGCCGGCTGGAGGACGCCGAGGCCGAGGGACGGATGGGCGTGGCGCTGTCCATCCGCGGCCGGCTGCGGGACCTGGGCGGCACCGCGGAGCTGGTGTCGGTGCCGGGTCAGGGAACGGAAGTCGAGTTGAGGGTGCCCAAGGATGAGCAGCGGGACGACCGGCGAGACCGGTGAGCGGGACGGGCTGCGGCCCGTGCGGGTGATGGTCGTCGACGACCACCCGATGTGGCGGGACGCGGTCGCCCGCGACCTGTCCGAGGCCGGCTTCGAGGTGGTGGCCACGGCCGGGGACGGCCCGCAGGCCGTGCGGCGGGCCCAGGCCACCGAGCCGGACGTGTTGATCCTCGACCTCAACCTGCCCGGCCTGCCGGGCGTCGAGGTCTGCCGACGGCTCGTCGGGTCGGGCTCGGGCTCCGGCACGGCCTCCGCGCCGCGGGTGCTGGTGCTCTCCGCGAGCGGCGAGCACGCGGACGTGCTGGAGGCGGTGAAGTCCGGGGCGACCGGCTACCTGGTGAAGTCGGCGAGCACCGAGGAACTGCTGGAGGCCGTGCGCCGCACGGCCGCCGGCGACCCGGTGTTCACCCCGGGCCTGGCCGGTCTGGTGCTCGGCGAGTACCGGCGGTTGGCCGGCCGGGCCGAGCCGAGGAAGCCCGACGAGCCGGCCGCGCCGCGGTTGACCGAACGGGAGACCGAGGTGCTGCGGCTGGTCGCCAAGGGCCTGTCGTACAAGCAGATCGCCGAGCGGCTGGTGATCTCGCACCGCACCGTGCAGAACCACGTGCAGAACACCCTCGGCAAACTCCAGCTCCACAACCGCGTGGAACTGGTGCGCTACGCGATCGAGCGCGGTCTGGACGACGACTGAGCCCCCTTCCCGCCTCCCGGACGTCCCTCTCCGGGTTCCTTCCCGGCGGCTTTCCGGCGTTCCGTCGCCCCTGACGGGCGGGCGGCCACTAGCGTGACCGGGCGGGACGGCCGGTGACCCGCCGGGTTCGGGGGGACCCGCACGGGGGAAGCCGGAGGGTGCCGGAATCCGGGAATCCAGGCGGAGAAGGGAATCTCATGCGGGTCGGAGTGCTGACCGGTGGCAGTGACTGCCCCGGACTCAACGCGGCGCTGCGCGCGGTCGTCCGCAAGGGCGTCCAGGAGTACGGCGACGAGTTCGTCGGATTCCGCGACGGCTGGCGCGGCGTCATGCGGGACGAGACCGTGACGCTCGACATCCCCGCGGTGCGCGGCACCCTGCCTCGCGGCGGCACCATCCTGGGCTCCTCGCGCACCAACCCCTTCCAGGAGGACGAGGGGGTCGAACGGGTGCTGGGCACGCTCGCCCGCCACGAGGTGGAGGGGCTGATCGTGGTCGGCGGCACCGCGACGCTCGGCATCGCGGCCCGGTTCGCCGAGGAGCACGGAGTCCCCCTCGTCGGCGTCCCCAAGACCATCGACAACGACATCTCCCTGACCGACTACACCGTCGGCTTCGACACCGCCGTCGGCATCGTCACCGAGACCATCGACCGACTGCACACCACCGCCGAGTCCCACAAGCGGGTGCTGGTGGTGGAGGTGATGGGGCGCAGCGCCGGATGGATCGCCCTCCACGCGGGCCTGGCGGGCGGGGCCAACTGCATCCTCGTCCCCGAGCAGCCCTTCAGCGTCCAGCGGGTGTGCGAGTGGGTCGAGTCCCGGTTCCGCGCCACCTACGCCCCGATCGTCGTCATCGCCGACAGCGCCCTGCCGGACCCGGCCGAGATCGCCCTGCCCGGCGCCACGCCCCTGCCGGGGAGCGACTCCCGCGTCCGGCTCTCGGGCGTGGGCGAGTGGCTGGGGAAGGAGATCGAGCGGCGCACCGGCAAGGAGTCCCGCACCACCGTGCTCGGCTACATCCAGCGCGGCGGCTCCCCCAGCCCGTTCGACCGCTGGCTGGCCACCCGGTTCGGCCTGCACGCGATCGACGCGGTGCACGAGGCCGACTGGGGTGCGATGGTGGCCCTGCAGAACACCCGGATCACCCGTGTGCGGCTGGTCGACGCGACCGCCTCGCTGAAGACGGTCGACCCGGAGCTGTACCGGGAGGCGAGCGTCTTCTTCGGCTGACCCCCACCGGCTTCGGCCGACCCCTGCCGGCCGCCGAGGGGCGTGCCCGACGGCACACCCCCACAGGCGGCCCCGACACCTCGCCGGGGCCGCCCCGACCGGATCAGACCGGCACCGCGGCCAGCAGCTCGGCGACGATCGTCGAGCCCTCCAGCGTCAGCACCGACTCCGGGTGGAACTGCACACCGGCGAAGTGGGGACCGCGCAGCGCGTGGACGTCCCCGCTGATCGGGTCGCGGCTCAGCTCCACCCGACGCGCGGCCAACTCCCGTGCCGTCGCCTCGTCGCAGCGCGCGGTGAAGGAGTTGTAGAAGCCGACGGTCCGCTCCGTGCCGAACAGGTCGATCCGCTCCTGGGCGCCTTGGTACGGCTCGTCCTTGCGGACCAGCTCCAGCCCCAGCTCGGCGGCGAGCAGCTCGTGCCCCAGACAGATCCCCAGCAGCCCGTGCCGGTGCTCGCGCAGCAGGTCGGCGGCGAGCGAGCGCAGCAGACGCACCCTGGGATCGGTCGTGTCCCGGGGATCGCCGGGGCCGGGACCGAGCACGACCGGACCGGTGTGGCCGAGCGCCGCCTCGCGCAGCCCCGGCTCGTCGTACCGCCGCACCGTCACCTCCGGGCCGGCGGAGCGCAGCAGGTGGGCCAGCATCGAGGTGAAGGTGTCCTCGCCGTCGACGACCAGCACCTCGCCGCGGAGCGTGCCGCGGTCGGCGGTGGTCCGCATCCGCAGCCAGAAGGGGGCGAGGTCGGCGCGCCGCGCGTCCAGGGCGGCCCGGACCCGGGGGTCGTCCGCCAACCTCGGCCGCGCCGGGACCTCCTCGGGACGCTTCGGGCCGGGGCGCACCCCCAGCGCGGTCAGCACCCCGGCGGCCTTGGCGTGGGTCTCGGCGACCTCGCTCGCCGGATCGGAGGCGCGCACCAGCGTGGCGCCCACCGACACTCCCAGCCGTCCGGTGGCCGCGTCGATGTCGGCGGTGCGGATGAGGATGGGGGAGTCCAGGGTCTGGGCGCCGCCGTCGTCCCGGCCGAGCAGCGCCAGCGCGCCCGCGTAGTAGCCGCGTCCGCCCGTCTCGTGCCGCTCGATCACCCGACAGGCGTTCTCCACCGGGCTGCCGGTGACGGTCGCGGCGAACATCGTCTCGCGCAGCACGTCGCGGACGTCCAGCGTGCTGCGCCCGCGCAGTTCGTACTCGGTGTGCGCCAGGTGCGCCATCTCCCGCAGCCGGGGCCCGACCACCACCCCGCCCATGTCGCCGACGGTGCACATCATCTTCAGCTCCTCGTCGACGACCATCGACAGCTCCTCGGTCTCCTTGCGGTCGCCGAGGAACGCCAGCAGGTCCTCCACCGTCGGCCCGCCCGCGGGGTGACGGTAGGTGCCGCTGATCGGGTTCATCACCACGGTGCCGCCGCTCATCCGGACGTGGACCTCCGGGCTGGCCCCCACCAGCGTCCGCTCCCCGGTGTGCACCACGTACGTCCAGTACGCCCCGCGCTCCCCGGCCAGCAGCCGTCGGAACAGGGCCAGCGCGTCGGCCCGGCCGTAGCCCTCGATCACTCCCCGGTAGGTGCGGCGGACGACGAAGTTGGCGCCCTCGCCGGCGCCGATCTCGTCCTCCACGACCCGGCGCACGATTTCCTCGTACTCCTCGTCGGTCACGTCGAAGCCGCCCTCGTCGACCCGGACCGCGTGCCGGGGCAGCGCGGCCATCACCGCGTCCAGGGGGAGTTCACGGGTGACGGTGGGGACCAGGACGGACAGCGGGGTGCCGTCGTCGGTGACGTCGAAGCCGCGTTCGCGGATCTGCCGGAACGGCACCAGGGCGAGGGCGGGGACCTCCCCGACGGGGAGGTCGGCCAGGCGTTCCACCTCGGTGACCGGTCCGATCAGCGCTTCCACGGTGTGCTCGTCCCGGCCCGGAGTGCGCCGCCGCAACAGCGCGAAGGGCGGGCAGTCGTCCTCCAGCAACCGTGCGACCAGGGCGCTCGCGGCGTCCTGCGGGGTTCGGGCGTCCCGGGTGTCACGGGCGCCCGGGACGCTTTGGGGGTGCTCGGGGTGTGCCATGGCGGGTCCTTCCGTCCGTCTTCCGTGGGGGAGGGGACGGCCCGCGCTCCGGGTGCCCGTGCGGACACGACGAAGGCCGCCCCTCGGGCGGCCTTCGCGTTGGTTCGTGGGTGCGCGCGTCAGTGGGCCGCCGGAGAGGCGGGCCACCACCAGGCGGCGGCCGTGACGGCCACCGACGTCGTCTGCGCGAACATGTCCCGCACCCTACCCGACCCGCCCGACCTCCGGAGTCCTCCGTCTCACTCTTCGGGCAGATGGGATGAACCCGGGGGAGCGGCCCGTAATCTGGGGGTGTGACCGTGAACGCCAATCCCGACGCCGGTGTCAACACCTGGCGAGACCTACCCGCGGCGCAGCAGCCCGACTGGCCGGACTCCAAGGCTCTGCGCGACGTGATCGCCGAGCTCGAGTCCTATCCGCCGCTCGTCTTCGCAGGTGAGTGCGACCAGCTGCGGGAGCGGATGGCGTCCGTCGCCAGAGGCGAGGCCTTCCTGCTCCAGGGCGGTGACTGCGCCGAGGCCTTCGACGCCGTCTCCGCCGAGCAGATCAGGAACAAGCTCAAGACGCTGCTCCAGATGGGCGCGGTGCTCACCTACGCCGGTTCCGTCCCGGTGGTGAAGGTGGGCCGGATCGCCGGGCAGTACAGCAAGCCGCGCTCGAAGCCGACCGAGACCCGCGACGGGGTGACCCTGCCCTCCTACCGGGGCGACTCCGTCAACGGTTTCGAGTTCACCGCCGAGGCCCGCACCCCGGACCCGCAGCGGCTCAAGCGCATGTACCACGCCTCCTCGGCGACGCTGAACCTGGTGCGCGCCTTCACCACCGGCGGCTACGCCGACCTGCGTCAGGTGCACGCCTGGAACCAGGACTTCGTGCGGAACTCCCCCTCCGGCCAGCGCTACGAGGCCCTGGCCCGGGAGATCGACCGGGCGCTGAACTTCATGAACGCCTGCGGGGTGGACCCGGAGGAGTTCAAGACGGTGGAGTTCTACGCCTCCCACGAGGCGCTGATCCTCGACTACGAGTCGGCGCTGACCCGGGTGGACTCCCGCACGGGGAACCTGTACGACGTCTCCGGCCACATGGTGTGGATCGGCGAGCGGACCAGGCAGTTGGACGGGGCGCACATCGAGTTCGCCTCCCGCATCCGCAACCCGATCGGGGTCAAGCTGGGTCCGACGACCACGCCCGAGGACGCCCTGGCGCTGATCGACCGGCTGGACCCGGACCGCGAGCCGGGCCGGCTGACCTTCATCACCCGGATGGGGGCCGACAAGATCCGCGACCGGCTCCCCACTCTGGTGGAGAAGGTCACGGCCTCCGGCGCCCAGGTCGCCTGGGTGTGCGACCCGATGCACGGCAACACCTTCGAGGCGGCCAGCGGACACAAGACGCGGCGCTTCGACGACGTGCTGGACGAGGTCAAGGGCTTCTTCGAGGTCCACAAGGAGCTGGGCACCCACCCGGGCGGCATCCACGTGGAGCTGACCGGCGACGACGTCACCGAGTGCGTGGGCGGCGGCGACGAGATCTTCGTCGATGACCTGCACCAGCGCTACGAGACCGCCTGCGACCCCCGGCTGAACCGCAGCCAGTCGCTGGATCTGGCGTTCCTCGTCGCGGAGATGTACCGCGACCAGTGAGCCGCCGGTGACCCGCCGAACGGCGCGCCCGTGGGGCGCGGATCACAGCGATCCGCGCCCCACGGGCCTGTCACGGGCCGGCGCGACCTGATCCCCGCGCGTGGGGACCGTGGTCGGACGCGCGTCCTCACACCGGCACCGCGCCGACACGGCACCGGCACGGCACCGGCACCGGCACCGCGCCGTGGTGCTGTGAACGGTATATGGCCCGTAAGGCACTTTTTCTGATGAATCGTGGAGATGGTGGGAGGGTGTGGTCATCGGCCCCCTCCGCGGTCTGTCACCATGGAGGCATGGTTCAGCCGGAAAGCCGCGAAGGGGAGCGACCGCAGCTTCCGCCGGGGCAACGGCTCCAGCGCGGCTGGCCGGTGACGCACTATGGCCCGGTCCCCAGGTTCCGGCCCGAACGCTGGGAGTTCCGCGTCTTCGGGGCCACCGCCGACGGCGGCACGCACCGCTGGAACCACGAGGAGTTCTCCGCGCTGCCCTACGAGACCGTGGTCGGCGACTTCCACTGCGTCACCCGGTTCAGCATGGTGGACGTCGAGTGGGGCGGGGTGACGGCCCGCACCGTCCTCGAACTGGCGCCGCCCGCGCCCGAGGTCACCCATGTGATGGTCTGGGCCGAGTACGGGTACAGCGCGAACCTGCGGCTCTCGGACTTCACGGCCGAGGACGCGATCTTCGCCACCCACCGGGCCGGCGAGCCCCTCACCGCCGAACACGGTTTCCCGGTACGGCTGATCGTGCCGCACCTGTACGCCTGGAAGGGCCCCAAGTGGGTGCGGGGCGTGGAGTACATGACCGCCGACCGCCGGGGCTTCTGGGAGGAGCGGGGGTACCACAACATCGGCGACCCCTGGCGCGAGCAGCGCTACTCCTACCAGGAGGAGCCGGGCGACGGGCCCGAGTTGTAGGCCGGCGCCTCGGTTCCGCTCAGTTCCGCAACTCCTTCAGCAGCGCCACGTCGCCCGCGTGCCCCTCCCGGCCGCCCGGCGTCTCGATGACCAGCGGCACGCCCGCGGTCGCCGGATGGCGGAACAGTTCGCGGAACGGCTCCGCCCCGATGTGTCCCGCCCCGATGTTCGCGTGACGGTCCCGGTGGGCGCCCACGACGTCCTTGGAGTCGTTGGCGTGGATCAGGCGCAGCCGTCCCTCGCCCGCCACCGCCGTCACCTCGTCCAGCAGCGCCTTCATCCCGCCCTCGGCGGCCATGTCGTGCCCGGCGGCGAAGGCGTGGCAGGTGTCCAGGCAGACGCCGAGCCGGGGGTGCCGCTCCAGGGCGTCCAGGTACGGGCCCAGGTCCGCCACGCGGGAGCACAGGGAGGCGCCCTGGCCCGCGGTCGGCTCCAGCAGCAGCCAGGGGTCCTCCGAGTCCTCGCCCGGATCCAGCTCCTCCAGCAGCGGCAGCATCCGCTCCCGCACCTGGGCCAGGGCCGTGGCGCGGTCGCGTCCGCCGGTGGCCGACCCGGTGTGGACCACCACGCCCAGGGCGCCGATGTGCCGGGCGCGGCGCAGCGAGTGCCGCAGCGAGGTCACGGAGAGGTCCACCGTGGCCTCGGTGTGGGAGCCGAAGTTGATCAGGTACGGGGCGTGGACGTAGGCCGGGAGGCCCTCGTCCGCGCAGGCCGTGCGGAACGCCTCGTCCTGCCGGGGGTCGCCGGCCGGTGTGGCCCAGCCGCGCGGGTTGGCGACGAACACCTGGACGGCCTCCGCGCCGATCTCGCGGGCGTAGGCCAGTCCCTTGGCCGCGAGCCCGCCGGCCACGGCGACATGGCTGCCGACGGGGTTGCGGGCGCGCGGGGCGGGGAAACGGTCGGCGCCGTGTGGGGCGGGACGCGGGGTGCGGGCCGGCGAGGACGACGGCGAGGACGAGGAGGACGACGAAGGCGCGGTGCTCACACAGTGCAGGGTGCCAGGTCCGAACGGCGAACGGCCCGGCGGCCCGCTCGCGAGCGGGCCGCCGGGCCGTTCCGTGGGGCGCGTCCGCCCGCCGGGGGCGATCAGTAGGCCGAGTAGACGTTGTCCATCGAGCCGTACCGGTCGGCCGCGTAGTTGCAGGCCGCGACGATGTTGGCCACCGGGTCGTAGATGTCCCAGGAGGTGCCCTCGACGTGGTACGCCTCGAAGGTGGGCGGGATCACCTGGAGCAGGCCCTTGGAGGGGATCCCGTTGCGGGCGTTGATGTCCCAGGTGTTGATGGCCCGGGGGTCCCCGCTGGACTCGCGGATGATGTTGCGGTGGATGCCCTCGTAGGAGCCCGGGATGCCCTCGCGCTCCATGATGGCCAGGGCCTCGCGGATCCAGCCGTCCAGGTTGTTCGGGTAGGAGGGGGCGGCCTGCCGCTGCTCGCGCTCGTGCGAGCGGTCGGCGGCCTGCTGCTCGGCGGTCCGCTCCGCGGCGGCCTGCTTCTCCGCGGCCTGCTTCTCCGCGGCCTGCCGCTCGGCCTCGGCCTGCCGGTGGGCCTCGTTCTTCTCCGCGGCCATCTCGTCGGCCGCGGCCTTCCGCTCCTCCTCGGCGGCGTCGGTCCGGGCCTTCTGGAAGGAGACGGCCGACTGCTCGAGGAGGTTGCCCGCCCGCAGGGCGGCGTCGTCGTCCTGGGGGGTCTGGGCGGACAGCTTCACCGGGGCGGGAGCGGCCTGGGCCGAGGCCGTGGGGGTGATCTCCTCGCTCGGCGCGAACCCGAGGGCCAGGGTGGCGGTGCCGGTGACCGCGGCTATGCCGATGGCCGAGAGCCTGCGGGTACCGGCCGTGCGGAACTGGTCGAGAAAGGTGGCAACGGTCATGGGGGAGGAGAACCTCTTCCGATCGCTTGCGTCGCGGAGCCGGATCATCCGGACCGGCCGTGGGGCCGGAGAGGGTGCGCCGGGTTCTGCTCCTCGGCGCCGTGCGACCGTTGCATTGTTAGCGCCCGGAACTTATCGGGACAAAGGGCGGAAGTACTACCCGGCCTCGTGGACTCCCCGGGCCGTCGGGTCCCGAGAAAGGCGTTTTTCCTGGTCGAAACGGGTGGAACGTCCACTAGGGAACTTCGTACGTGACGCACGCCCTATGGGGCGACTCACAGCCGTCGCCCCCTGGCGTGACGTTCCGTCACCGGCTCAACGCACCCAGATCGTAATCGTCGAGCCGCGCGGAGCCCGGTCCCCGCCGTCCACGGACTGGTCGAAGACCGTGCCGGTGATGAAGACCCTCCTGACCCTCACCTCGAAGCCCGCGTCCTCGAGGGCCTGCCGGGCCTCGCCCGCGCCCATCCCCGTCACGTCGGGGACCTCCACCGTCTCCGGCCCCTTGGAGACGGTGAGCCGGACGGTGTCGCCCTCGGCCGCGACCGCCCCCTCACCGGGGGACTGCCGGGCGACGGTGCCCGCCCTCTCCTCGGAGAACACCCGATCCGGGGCCACCTCGACCTTCAGCCCGGCCTCGGTCAGCCGCTGCCGCGCGGTGCCCTCGCTCTCCCCGACGACGTCGGGGATCTCGACGCGCTCCCCCTTGGAGACCACGAGCGCCACGGCCGCGCCGGGCCGCCGCTCGGCGCCCGCCCCGGGCTCCGTGCGGACCACCGAGCCCCGCTCGACGTCCGCGTCGAACTCCCTGGTCACCATGCCCGGCGCCAGGCCGGCGTCCTCCAGCCGCTCGCGGGCCTCGGCCAGGGGGACGCCCGCCACGTCGGGGACCTCCACCCGCTCGGGGCCGCGGGAGACGGTGATGGTCACCGTGCCGTTGCCGCGGATGCGCTCACCGCGACCGGGGTCGGTGGCGATGACCCGCCCCTTCTCCACGGTCTCGCTGTGGTCGTGGACGACCTCCCAGTCCAGCCCGGCGTCCTCGATGGCCTTCTTGGCCTCGGTCTCGGTCAGGGAGAGCACCCCGGGCGTCCGGACGAACTGACCGGAGGTGACGTACCACACGCCCAGCCCCACGCCGAGGAGCAGCAAAACGGCCGCCACCACCGCCACCGAGCGGCGCGGTCGCGATCCTGGCCGCGGACGACGGCCGGCCGGCGGACCGGCCGGCGCGGGCAGCACACTGGTGTGCTCCGGGGCGCCCGCGTCCGGCGGGGCCGCGGGGGCGCGGCGCGGAAGGACGGTGGTGCGGTCCTCGGAACCGACGGGAGGACCGTCGGGGAAACCGTCGGTCGCGCCGGCTTGGTCGCCGGATCCGGCGACGGGCGGCGGCACGGCGTCGAGCTGCTCGTCGGTCAGCGACTGTCGGACGGCGCGCACCTCGGCGAGCAGCTCGACGGCGTCGGCCGGGCGCGACTCGGGATCGCGGGCGGCGGTACGGGCCACCAGGTCGTCGAGCGCGCCGGCCAGGCCGGGGACGGCGGCGGACGGGGGCGGCACGTCCTCGTTCAGGTGCTGGTAGAGCACCTGGGCCGGGGTGCCGCCGGGGTGCGGCTTGCTCCCGGTCAGCATCTCGTACAGCACCACGCCGCAGGCGTAGACGTCGGCCCGCGCGTCGGCGGTGCCGTGCTCGATCTGCTCGGGCGCGAGGTAGGAGACGGTGCCCATCACCGAGCCGGTGGAGGCGGAGGTCTGCTGGTCCACGGCCCGCACCAGGCCGAAGTCGGCGACCTTCACCCGCCCGTCGTCCCCTATCAGGACGTTCTCCGGCTTCACGTCGCGGTGCACCAGGTGCGCCAGGTGGGCGGCGCCCAGCGCGGCGAGCACCGCCTCCAGGATCTCCAGGGCGGCGCGCGGCCGGAGGGCCCCGCGCTCGCGCAGGACGTCGCGCAGGGTGCAGCCCTGGACGTACTCCATCGCGAGGTAGACGTAGCCGCCGTCCGATCCCTGGTCGAAGACCCCCACCACGTTGGGGTGCGCCAGGCGCGCGGCGGACTTGGCCTCCCGGATGAACCGCTCGACGAACGAGGCGTCGGTCGCGAGGGAGGGGTGCATCACCTTCAGGGCGAGCACCCGGTCGAGCCGGGTGTCCAGGGCCCGGTAGACCGTGGCCATGCCGCCGACGGCGACGCGCGCTTCCACGCGGTACCGGCCGTCGAGCACGTGCCCGATCAAGGGGTCCTGGAGGGTCGTGTCCACGGCGCAGAGTCTACGAGCCGCCGTGCCGGCCCCCGCCCGCGCCGGCCGCAGGCACGCCGGAACGGTGCCGAACGGTGACGAAACCGCCGCACCGGCGCGACACGCGGACGGGCGGCCCGGCCGTCCGTCCGCGTGTCTCGGCCCGTCACCGGAACGCCGGCCGCTCCGGGTCGAGGTCCGCCGTCCCCTCCGTCGGCGAGGACGCCAGCGCGAAGTGCCGGCGCGGGATGCGACCCGCCCGGTACGCCAGCCGCCCCGCCGCCACGGCGTGGCGCATCGCCTCGGCCATCAGCACCGGCTCCTGGGCGCGGGTGACCGCGGAGGCCAGCATCACCGCGGCGCAGCCCAGCTCCATGGCGAGCGAGACGTCCGAGGCGGTGCCCGCGCCCGCGTCGAGGACGACCGGGACGGACGCCCGCTCGACGATCAGCTCGAAGTTGTGCGGGTTGCGGATGCCCAGGCCGGAGCCGATGGGCGAGCCCAGCGGCATGATCGCCGCGCAGCCCACGTCCTCCAGCTTCCGGGCCAGGACGGGGTCGTCGTTGGTGTACGGCAGGACGGTGAAGCCGTCGTCCACCAGCGTCTCGGCGGCCTCCAGCAGCTCCACCGGGTCGGGCAGCAGGGTGCGCTCGTCGGCGACGACCTCCAGCTTCACCCAGTCGGTGCCCAGCGCCTCACGGGCCAGCCGGGCGGTGAGGACGGCCTCGCCGGCGGTGAAGCAGCCGGCGGTGTTGGGCAGCACGCGGATGCCGTGCCGCTTCAGCACCGACAGCACCGAGCCGGAGACGGTGGGGTCCACGCGCCGCATCGCGACGGTGGTCAGTTCGGTGCCCGAGGCGAGGAGCGCCCTCTCCAGGACGTCCAGGCTGGGCGCGCCGCCCGTGCCCATGATGAGCCGGGAGGCGAAGGTGGTGTCGCCGATGGTGAGCGGATCGTCGGCCATGGTCGCTCAGCCCCCCTGGACCGCGGTCAGGACCTCGACGCGGTCGCCGGAGCCAAGGAGGGTCCGCGGCCACTGCCCGCGCGGCACGACGGTCTCGTTGACGGCCACCGCGACCCCCGTGGACGCGGTGGTGAGGGTCGCCACGAGCCGGTCGAGGGTGAGGTCGTCCGCGACCTCGCGGGGCTCTCCGTTGACGTGGACGGTGACACGGGCGGTGAGGTGAGTGCTCATGTGTGGCTCTCCTGGAGCGTGCGGTCGAAGCGTCGGGGGGTGAACGGACGGATCTCCTCGGGGGGCTCGCCGGTGGTCAGGGTCTCGGCCAGGGCGTCGCCGGTGATCGGCGCGAGCAGCACCCCGTTGCGGTGGTGGCCGGTGGCCAGGTGGAGGTCGGGCAGGACGGTCGGGCCGAGCAGCGGCGCGTTGTCGGGGGAACCGGGGCGCAGCCCCGCCCGCGTCTCCACCAGCGGCAGCTCGGTGATGCCGGGCACCAGCTCGTGCGCGTCGCGCAGCAGCTCGTAGACGCCGCCCGCCGTCACCGTGGTGTCCCAGCCCAGCTCCTCGCTGGTGGCGCCGAGCACCAGCTCGCCGTCCGCCCGCGGCACCAGATAGACGTGGCCGCCGCGGACCAGCGCCCGCACGGTGCGGGAGAGGAAGGGGGCGTACGCGGACGGGACGCGCAGCCGCAGGATCTGGCCCTTGACCGGGCGCACCGGCGGCAGCGCCTCCTCGGGCACCCCCGCCAGCCGCCCGCTCTCGCTGCCCGCCGCCAGCACCACCCGGTCGGCCTCCACCGTGGTGCCGTCCGCCAGGACCACTCCCGCCGCCCGGCCGCCGGCGACCGCCAGCCGCTCGGCCCGCCGCCGGACGAAGGCCACTTCGGTGCGTTCGCAGGCGGTCAGCAGCGCGGCCGTCAGACGTCTGGGGTCGGTCTGGTGGTCGCCGTCCACGCGCAGCCCGCCGCGGACCCCCGGGGCGAGCATCGGCTCCAGACGGCGGCACTCCCGGCCGGTCAGCCACGTCGAGTCCAGTCCGCAGCGCCTGTGCAGGGCGTGCAGCTCCCGCAGGTGGGCGCGGTCGTCGGCGTCCAGGGCGACCGCGAGGGTGCCGCAGGCGCGGTAGCCGATCCCGTGGCCGGACGCCTCCTCCAGCTCGGCTGCGAAGGCCGGATAGCGGCGCGCGGAGGCGAGATTGAGGGCGAGCAGGGACTCCTCGCCGTAGTGCAGTTCGGTGACGGCCGCCAGCATCCCGGCCGCCACCCGGGCCGCGCCGCCGCCCGGCTCCGGGTCGACGACCGTGACCTCCGCCCCCCGCTGCGCCGTCCGCCAGGCCGTGACCAGCCCGATGACGCCACCGCCGATGATCACCACGCGCATGGGCGCCGTGTCCCTCCCTTCGCCGGTATGACCCGGATCAGGTTCGTACGGTCGGAGGCCGCGCAAGCCTCCCTCTCAGCCCGGTGCGCCGGGCTCCCGCGACGTTCGTCCTCTCGAGCGTCCCCTCGAGGTTTCGCCCACCCTATCCAGGGGCCTCGGCGCGGCAGAAGGGAGCCCGGGGACGGAGCGGTCCCGGACGGGCGGCGGGGAGTTCGGGGCGCGGATCCCGAAGGCCGCGTCGACCTCCTACAGTGATCGCGTGAGTGTGCGAACCGAGCAGAGCGGGCGGCGGGTCCTCGTCGTCGGGGCCGGGATGGCCGGAGTGCAGACCGCCGTGCGACTGCGCGAGCGGGGATGGTCCGGGGCGATCACCCTGGTCGGCGCCGAACCGCACCGGCCGTACGACCGGCCGCCGCTGTCCAAGGCGGTGCTGACCGGCAAGGCCGACGCCGTCTCGGAGACCGCCTTCGAGGTCGACTTCGACGCGCTCGACGTCGAACTGCTGCTGGGACGGAGCGCCACCGGGCTGCGCGCCGACGACCGGGAGGTGGACACCGACGCCGGACCGCTGCCGTACGACCACCTGGTCCTCGCCACCGGCGCCGAACCGATCCCCCTGCCCGGCACCGAGGGCACCCCCGGGGTGCACCTGCTGCGCACCCTCGACGACGCCGAGCGGCTGCGGCCGGTGCTCGCCGCCCGCCGGCACGTGGTGGCCGTCGGGGCGGGCTGGATCGGCGCCGAGTTCGCCACCGCCGCCCGCGAGGCGGGCTGCCGGGTGACGGTGGTCGAGGCCGCGGACCGGCCGCTGGCCGGGGTGCTGCCGCCCGAGGTCGCCGATCACATGCGCCGCTGGTACGCGGAGGCGGGCGTCGAACTGGTCACCGGACGCGCCGTCACCGGCGTGCGGGTCGGCGACGCGCACCCGTGCGTGGTGGAGTTGGCCGACGGCTCGTCGCTGCCCGCCTGGGCCGTGGTGGTCGGGATCGGCGCGCGTCCGGCCACCGGCTGGCTGGCGGGGTCGGGGCCGGCCCTGGGCGAGGACGGCTCGGTGCTGGTCGACGACCGGCTGCGCACCTCCCTCCCCGACGTGTACGCCGTGGGGGACTGCGCCTCCTTCCCCTCCGCCCGGTACGGCCGCCGACTGCTGGTCCACCACTGGGACAACGCGCTCCAGGCGCCGCGCACGGTCGCCTCGCTGCTGGTGGGGGGCGAGGCCGAGACGCCGGCGTACGACCCGGTGCCGTACTTCTGGTCCGAGCAGTTCGGCCGTTTCGTCCAGTACGCGGGCCACCACGACGACCGTGACGAGATGCTGTGGCGCGGCGACCCGGAGGCCCCCTCCTGGTCGGTGTGCTGGCTGCGCGACGGTGTGCTGAACGCGGTGCTGGCGGTGGGGCGACCGCGCGACATCGCCCAGGGACGCAAGCTGATCGAGCGCGCGGCGACCCTGGACCCGGTGCGGGCCGCCGACCCGTCCGTCCCCCTGAAGAGCGCCGTGCGCTCGTGACTGTCGGTGAGAGGTGGCAGGCTTGTGCCGTGACCGAGATTGACGCGAAGACCGATGCTCTCGTTCCGGCCTGGCTCACCGTCCCCGATGTCGCCGAGAAGCTCGGCGTCGAGGTGACGCGCGTACGTCAGCTCATCAGGGAGGGCCAGCTCATCGCGGTGCGCCGCGGCGAGAACAAGGTGCTCCAGGTACCGGCCGACTTCATCGGCGAGGGCCGGATCGTGAAGGGCCTGCCCGGGACGATCACCCTCCTCAAGGACGACGGCTTCAGTGACGAGGAGATGCTGGAGTGGCTGTTCACCCCTGACGACACCCTGCCCGGCACCCCGGCGCAGGCACTGCGCGAGAATCGCGGGACAGAGGTGAAGCGCCGGGCCCAGGCGCTCGCCGTCTGATCCGCGCCCCGCGCGGAGAGGACGGACACCGAGGACCGCACGACCGATCCACCGGCGTACGGGCCGCGGCACCGACGCGTGCCGCGGCCCGTACGCCCCACCCGGGGGGATGGCCCACATGGCCCACACGGCGACGACCGCACGCGAGCGACTCGGCGACGCACGCCTGTACCTGTGCACGGACGCGCGCAAGGAGCGCGGCGACCTGCCGGAGTTCCTGGACGCGGTGCTCTCCTCGGGCGTCGACATCGTGCAACTGCGCGACAAGACCCTGGAGGCGGCCGAGGAACTGGAGCACCTGGCCGTCTTCGCCGACGCCTGCCGTCGCCACGGCAGGCTGCTGGCCGTCAACGACCGGGCGGACGTCGCCCACGCCGCCGGCCCCGACGTCCTCCACCTGGGCCAGGGCGACCTGCCGGTGCGGGCCGCCCGCGCGATCCTGGGCGACGACATCCTGATCGGCCGCTCCACCCACACCGAGACCGAGGTGGACGCGGCGCTGACCGATCCGGGCGTGGACTACTTCTGCACCGGCCCCTGCTGGCCCACCCCCACCAAGCCGGGGCGGCCCGCCCCCGGTCTGTCCCTGGTCCGCCACGCCGCCGCGCGCGAGCCCCGACGCCCCTGGTTCGCCATCGGCGGGATCGACGCGTCCAACCTGGACGAGGTCCTCGCGGCGGGGGCGCGGCGCGTGGTGGTGGTCCGCGCGATCACCGAGGCGGACGATCCGGGAGCCGCCGCCGCGGAACTCGCCGAGCGGCTGAGGGACGCCTGAGTCCGACAACGCCCGAGACCGTCCCCGGCGTCCGGGCGTCCGGGGCGTCCGCGCGGGGGAGATTGTCCACTTGGTGGACGGCAAACGGGCTTACCGGACAAAATCTCCCGAGGATGGGGTGGGTTCCCGCACGGCCGGTTAGCCTGCCCGTATGGCTCTCGGTACCCCTTCCACCAGGACGGATCACGCTCCCACCGTCCGCGAGCTGCTGGCGTCCGGCGAGCGTTCGTACTCCTTCGAGTTCTACGCGCCCAAGAGCGACAAGGGCGAGCGCACCCTCTGGAACGCCATCCGTCGGGTGGAGGCCGTCGGCCCGACCTTCGTGTCGGTGACCTACGGCGCCGGCGGTTCCTCCCGCGAGGGCACCGTCCGCGCCATCGAGCGGATCGCCACCGAGACCACCCTCACCCCGGTCGCCCACCTCACCGCGGTGGACCACTCGGTGGCCGAACTGCGCAACGTCATCGGTCAGTACGCCGACGCCGGGGTGCGCAACATGTTCGCGGTCCGCGGCGACCCGCCCGGCGACCCGACGGGCGAGTGGATACCGCACCCGCAGGGCGTCACCTACGCCGCCGAGCTGGTCCGGCTCATCAAGGAGTCGGGGGACTTCTGCGTCGGGGTGGCGGCCTTCCCGGAGATGCACCCGCGCTCCACGGACTGGGAGAGCGACATCCGGCACTTCGTGGCCAAGTGCCGCGCCGGCGCCGACTACGCCATCACCCAGATGTTCTTCTATCCGGAGGACTATCTGCGCCTGCGGGACAGGGTGGCGGCCGCGGGTTGCGACACCCCGATCATCCCGGAGATCATGCCGGTCACCAACGTGCGGCAGATCGAGCGGTTCGCGAAGCTCAGCAACGCGACCTTCCCCCCGGAACTGGCCGAACGCATCCTGGCGGTCGAGCACGATCCGGCCGCTGTACGCTCGTTGGGAATCGAGTACGCCACGGAACTGTGTGCGAGGCTGATGTCGGAAGGCGTCCCCGGACTCCACTTCATCACCCTCAATCACTCCACGGCGACGCTGGAAATCTACGAGAATCTGGGCCTGCACCGGCGGGGCTAGAAGACGGGGTGGGGAGGACGCACATGAGGTGGACGCTCCTCTACATCGCGTTCGGCGCTGTCGCGGTGTGGCTGCTGGCCGAGGTGCTGCTCCAGTACAAGGCGCGACTGCGGTGGCGCCTGCTGGCCTTCGGCGGTTTCGCCACGGTGGTCGTCGGTGTGGTGCTGCTGTCCTCGGTGGTGGTGATCGCGCTCGGCGCGGCGGCCTTCGCCGTCGGCCAGACCTTCGTCACGCTCTCCTACCGACGCGGTTTCACCGCGGGCTGGGCGCTCGGCGGTCCGCCCGGCACGAGCGGGCGCCGTCGCGAGGTGCGGCCCCTGCCGCCCAAGGACGCCGAACCGCACCTGGAGGTCTCCGACCTGCGGCCCGAACCGCCCCGGGAGCCGCCGTCCTACCGGCCCGAGCCGCTGCCCGACGACACCGTTCAGTACGGCGTCTACGAACGGGACTCCCACCCCGCGGACCCGCCGCACGACCCCTTGGACCAGTACGCCGGCGCGGACCACGCGGACGGAGCCGGCCGGGACGGGCAGGCGCCCCACGGAGGGCAGGACGACGGATACGGGTACGGCGGGGCGGAGCGGTACGCCCACCCCGATCCCTACGCCGATCCGTACGCGGGCGTCGCCTCCGGGCCCTCCCACGGTGGGGGTTACGACGGAGGTTACGACGGGGGCCACGGCGGCACATACGACGGGGCGTACGGCGGGGGCCACGGCGGGTCGTACGACGGGGGGTACGCGACGACCGCCGCGGACGGCGCCCAGGGCGCCCAGGGGTACGCTCCCGACCCCTCCCACTCCGCCGGCGGGTACGGTCCCGGCGGGTACTCCTCCGACGAACACGGCGGCGGTTACGGCTACGGAGAGGGGTACGGCGACGGGTACGGCGCCGGCCACACCGCCGATCCGTACGCCGGACAGACCTCGTACGACGGGGTGTGGGTGCCGCAGCAGCGCGCCGACGAACCCACGGCCGGGCAGTACGGTGGCCACGACCTGCCCCGAGAGGGCTTTGACGACGGCGGGTACGGCGCCTCCTTCGGCACCGGCCACCACCAGGACGAGCAGCGGCCCCGCCACTGACCCGCGGGGCCCACCGCGGATCGGCGGCGGGGCCCGGACCCCGCTCCGACCGTCGCCGCGGTCACCGCGAGCCGCGCCAGTCGTCCCCCTCGACGATCAGCCCGGCGGCCAGCGCGCCCGACATCCCGGCGTGCGCCGGCCCGCCGCCGGGATGGGCCCAGCCGCCCACCCGGTACAGCCCGGCAGGCCGTGACAGGTTGGCCGCCCGCAGGAACGCGCCGCCCGCCCCCGCCAGCACGGGAGCGGGCACGGCGCCGCCCGGCGCCCCGGTCTCCCGCTCGGTGTCGGCCGGGGTGCGCACCTCGCGCCACAGCAGCCGTTCGCCCAGCCCCAGACCGGCGGCGTCCACGGCCGCCAGCGCCGCGTCGGCGCACCGCTCGGCCGCGCCCGGCGCCGTCCAGTCCACCGCGGCCCACTCGGCGACCGTCCAGTCCATGGCCTCCGCGCGGTCGGCGGGCCGCCGCGCTCCCGCGCGGTGCGGCGGCACGACCACCGAGAGCACCACCGCCTCGTGGTCCCCGTCGGGGACCAGCGTCGGGTCGTCGGGCCGCAGCACGGTGACGGCGCGCGTCGTGCCCCCCGGGCCCGGGGTGTGCACCACCGTGCGGTGGGCGGTGCCCTCGGGACGCCGCCCGCGCAGCGCCAGCAGCACGGTCAGCCGTCCCGTCGCGCAGCCGGGACCGCCGTCCGTGCCCGCGCCGCCCGCGCCGTCCTCGCCGCCGTTTCCGTCGCCGCGCAGCTCCGGGGCGCCGGTCCCACAGACCACGGCGTCGGCCGCCACCCGCGTCCCGTCCGCCAGCTCGACCCCGACGGCCCGGCCGTCGACCACGGTGATCCGGGAGACCGCCGTGCCGAAGCGGAACTCCACCCCGCGCTCCAGACACCGCTCGTACACCGCGTCCGCCAGTGCCCGCAGGCCCCCGCGGACGTACCAGGTGCCGAAGGTGTGCTCCAGGTAGGGCAGGGCGACGGCGCTCGCGGGCGCCCGGCGCGGGTCCAGGCCGTGGGCGAGGACGTGGGTCTCCAACAGGGCCACCAGACGCGGATCGCGCAGCTCGGCCCGGGCGACCTTGGCGAGCGTGTCGGGGCGGCGGCGCAGCAGGCCGTGCCGCCGCGCCGGGTACGGATCACGGACCAGTCGGGCGCGGTCCACGGCCTCGGTCAGCGGCTCCTCCAGCAGCGGGCGGCGTGTGGCGTCCCACACCTCGCGGGCGCGGACCAGCAGATCGCTCCACCGCTCGCCCGCGCCGGCGCCGAGCGCGGCGTCGAGGGCCTCGACCGCTCCGGCGCGGGAGCCGCCCGGCAGGGCGACGGAGGTGCCGTCGACGAGGACGTGCCGCACCGCGGGCTCCACCTGGACCGTCTCGACGCGCTTCTCCAGCGGCTCACGGCCGGTCTTGACGAACAGGTCGCGCCAGACGGCCGGCAGATGGAGCAGCCCCGGACCGGTGTCGAACCCGAACCCGTCCCGCTCGTGGCGCCGCACCGCGCCGCCGTGGGTCTTCGTCCGCTCGTACACCGTCACCCGCCGGCCCGCCACGGCCAACCGGGCGGCGGCCGCCATCGCGCCCATACCGGCGCCGATCACCACAGTCCCTGCCATGTGCAGGGACTCTAGTCGGGTGGCCGTAACAGCTTTGCCGGGCTGTACGCAGAAGTGAGTAGGAGTACCTGAGTAGGGTTTTGAGTAGCCGTGCGGATGGGCTTCGACCAGCGTGGACGGCAGAGTCGGAAACGACGGACACCACAGCGCCGCACCGCCGACACGGGGCGGCGGAGCGGCGCGAGGGCCGTCCGTGGGGGAACGCTCGGGGAATCACGGGGGACGGGCGTGGGAGGCACGGCGGATCAGCCGGGCCCCCCACGCCCGCCGATCCGGCCGCGCAGCACCAGGGACAGGGCGCCGTGCACCTCGTCCAACGACCGCTCCGGCTGGAACACCTTCCAGTCCAGCGCCGCCACCAGCACCATCCCCACCAGGGCCGACGCCGTCAGCGAGACGTCGATCCCCGCGTCGGGCCCCGCGTCGATCCCCGCGTCGGGCTCCTTGTCCGGCCCACCGCCGTTCCCGTCGCCGCGCAACGCCCTCTCCACCACGGCCGTGACACGTCGCCGCACCGCCGCCAGGGTGGGCTGCCAGGTCCGGTTGGTCCGCCACAGCTCGGCGAGGTAGAGCTGCGCGAAGGCCGGACAGCGGTCGATGAAGACCAGCCCGGCCCGGACCATCGCGTCCAGCGTCTCCCCGCGGCCCGCGCCGCGCCGGGCCGCTTCGTCGGCGGCCTGTTCCAGCGAGGCGGTCAACTGCTCGACGCCGTGCCGCAGCAACGCCTCGAACAACCCGGTCTTGCTCTCGAAGTTGTAGTAGACCGTGCCCTTGGCGACGCCGGCGCGCTCGGCGATCTCCTCCACCGTGGTGGCGGAGAAGCCCTGCTCGGCGATGAGCGTCACGGCCGCGTCATAGAGCCTCTGCCGGGTCGTGTACCGGCGGGTGCCGCTGTTCATGTGCCGATTTTCACAGAGGTGAACGGGTTTCACGGACTCGCCCCGGCCCCGGGGCCGTGCCGCGGGGGCCGGTCGCGGCGGGACGAGGCGCGCGGTGGTGACGGCCGTGGGGAGGGCGTGGGAGGCCGTGGAGGGGCCCGGCGCGGGATTGTGCCGCCCGGCACGTCCGACGCACCCCGACAGGAGGCGTTTGCCCAGGTCAGAGCCGATTGTCAGTGGCATGCGCAACGATGTTCGCATCGCGATGGCACATGTGACCTGCACAGCCACGACGACGACAGGAGGTTCGCCGTGAACGGGCCCCCGAAGGATGTCCACCCCGTGCTGCGCCGTGCCGCGGCCCCGCGGGCCGCGCTCGACCTGCTCGCCCAGGCACAACGCGGCCTGGACGAGGCGGCGGAGCTGGAGGACCCGAACGACCGTTACGCCACCGCGCACCTCGCGGCCCTCCGCACCGCCGCCGCGGTGCTCGCGGTGCGAGGCCGCCCCGAGTCCACCGCCCGCGCCAGAAGGCGGATACGCAGCGCCTGGGAGGTCCTCCCCGAGGTGGCGCCCGAGCTGGAGGAGTGGAGCCGGCTGTTCGCGGCCGGCGCGCCCCGCCGGGCCCGCGCCGAGGCGGGGATAGCGGGCGCGGCCGGCCGGCGCGACGCCGACGACCTGATACGCGACGCCGGGATGTTCCTGCGCATCGTCGAGCAGATGCTCGTGCGGCAGCCCGCGCTGCCCCTTCCCAGGACGCGGGAGGAGCCCGAGGAGGAAGGAGGGGGGAGCCCACGGCTGCGCGCGGGCTGAGCACGCGCACGGGCCGGACGGAAGCGGCCGCGCGGACGCAATAGGCTGGGGCCAGCCAGCGTCTCGAGTCGCCGAGGAGCATCCGCCATGTCCCGCCCCCGCGCATCCCTCCGCACCGCCGTGGTCTGGGAGGTCCTCAGGGAAGCACTCGTCGATCGGGTCAAGGCCGTGGGCCGGGAGACGCTCGACGTCCTCGACACCGGTGGCGGCACCGGCAACTTCGCCGTGCCCGTCGCCCGGCTCGGCCACCGCGTCACCGTGGTGGACCCGAGTCCCGACGCCCTGTTCGCGCTGGAGCGGCGCGCGGCCGAGGAAGGCGTGGTCGATCGGGTGCGGGGTGTGCAGGGCGATGTGCACGGGCTGTTCGAGGTGGCCGAGCGCGGAGGCTACGACGTGGTGCTCTGCCACGGAGTGCTGGAGTACGTCGACGACCCGGTCGAGGGGCTGCGCAACATCGCGGCCGCGCTGCGCCCCGGCGGCACCCTGAGCGTGCTCGCCGCCGGTCTGGGCGGCGCGGTGCTCGCCCGTGCCCTGGCGGGGCGCTTCACCGAGGCCCGTCGGGCTCTCGCCGACCCCGACGGGCGCTGGGGCGGTGGGGACCCGATGCCCCGGCGCTTCACGCCCGAGCGGCTCACGGAGCTGGTCGCCGCCAACGGCCTGGAGGTCGGGGCGGTCCACGGCGTGCGGGTCTTCGCCGATCTGGTGCCCGGCGCCCTGGTGGACGCCGAGCCGGAGGCCACCCAGGCCCTGGCCCGCCTGGAGGAGGCCGTGGCCGAGCTGCCCGCCTTCCGGTCCGTCGCGGCCCAACTCCACGTGTTGGCGCGCACACGTTCCGAGACCGACCCGGTCGCGGAGACGGAGGCGTGACGGAACGTGCGCACAGGACGCTTCGGCAAAGGTGGGGTAGGGCACAGGCGACCCGAAAGGCCGCTACCCGCCGTATGATCGAAGCACACCGTCCGGCATGACGGCGCGGCGGCAGGGGAATGAGAAGCCCAACGACCGCCTCCGGCATCCCGGTCCCGGTGGCACGAACTGGCGTTGAGGGGCGGGTTTCACGGGGGCGAATCCCTGCCTATCCTTGAAGGGTCGCATCCGGTCGCCCCCGCGACCGACGAGTAGGAGGACTCCGTGCCGCTCTCTGAGCACGAGCAGCGCATGCTCGAGCAAATGGAGCGAGCGCTGTACGCCGAAGACCCCAAGTTCGCGACAGCGCTCGAGGGAGGCGAGCTGCGTACGTACACCCGGCGACGGGTGTACCAGGCGGTCGCGGGCTTTCTGGTGGGCGTCGCGCTCCTCATGGCCGGTATGGTCGCGCAACAGGTCGTCGTCAGCGTGCTGGGCTTCCTCGTCATGCTCGGCTGCGCGGTGCTCGCGGTGACCGGTTGGCGCAAGGCGCCCAAGCCCGGTGAACACCCCGTCCCCGAGGATCGGGGCCACCACGGTGGACGACCACATCTCCGCAGGCAGGCACGTCCGCGCCGTTCGATGATGAACCGCATCGAGGAGCGCTGGCAGCGCCGCCGGGACGAACAGCAGTAACTCTCCGTGCCGAGGGTGCCACCGAGGTGGCGCGCGGCTCGCGACTCGGAGGTCACGGCCGGGCTCTCGGCGACGGAGGAAGAGAACGTGACGGGTGAGGGGCCACCGATCCACCGGTGGCCCCTCACCCGTGTCGTCCGTGCCGTCCCCGGCAGGGGCGCCCCGCTCACCCGCCCCGTCGCTCACGCCCGCTGCCGTGGCGGGCGGAGCCGCGAGGTCACCCGTCGCACCGCCCCGCTCCACCGCTCGTCCATCGCCGACCAGCGCTGTGACACCGCCCACAGCAGGCGCACGGACGACCGCGGCAGCAGCAGGGCCCGCAGCCGCTCCCCACGTCCGGCCGCCGCGTGGAGTCCCGCCCGCACACGGCGGACGTCCTCGGCCGCTCCCGGAACCGGCCGGGGCTCGGGGGCGTACAGGGCCTGCTCGACCCTCGTGGCCAGCCGGTGCGCCGCCTCGGCCGCCTCCCCCTCCAGCCTCCCGAGCCGCACCATGCGCTCCGCGGCCATCCGGGGAGTGGCGGACTCCTCCGGGAGGACGCCGTAGTCCCAGGCGGAGTCGATCGTCTCCTGCCAGGCGGCGAGCACACGGGCGCCCCGGCCGCGCTCCCCGGCCCCCCGTCGGCCGGCCGGCGCGGCCGGGGCGACGGGGACGGCGCCGCCGCCCTCCTCGCCGGGCGCCCGAGCGTCGTCCGCCCCGTCCGCACCGCCCAGACGTCGGGCCCTGACCGTGTTCCGCCACAGCAGGGGCAGCGCCAGGAGACCCAGCACCGGCACGGCCGTCGCCACCACCGGCAGGACCGTCCTCACCACCGCCCACAGCGCGTCCGCGAAGGAGTCGTCGGTGGGCTCGCCCTCCTCGGGGAGGACCGCCCCACAGCCCTCCGGGTCGTTCCCGGCCACGGCGCACTCGTCGGTCCGCGACGGCCCGGGGGTCGGCTCGATGAAGTCGCTCGGCGGCGGGGCCGGGGCGTCCGACCGGTCGGGGGAGGGCAGGTCGGGCCGGGTGTAGTCCGGGGCGTTCCCACGGCTGGGCGTGGGCTCGAAGCGGGTCCAGCCCACGCCCTCGAAGTACAGCTCCGGCCAGGCGTGCGCGTCCTGCAGGCCCACCGTCATCCCGCCGTCGCCGTCCGAGACGCCCGGTGTGAAGCCCACCGCGACCCGCGCCGGAATGCCCAGGGTGCGGGCCATCGCGGCCATGGAGAAGGAGAAGTGGACGCAGAAGCCCTCCCGCTCCTCCAGGAAGCGGGCGATGGCCGCGCTGCCGCTGCCGGCCTTCACCCGGGTGTCGTAGCGGAAGCCCCCGTCGGTCGAGAACCAGTCCTGGAGCCGGACCGCGCGCTCGTAGTGGTTGTCGGCGCCCTTGGTGACCTCCCAGGCCCTCTCGGCCACGACGTCCGGCAGCGAGTCCGGCACCCTGGTGTACTCCTCCAACAGGTCCCGGGGAGGCTCGGGCGCGGCGGCCAGTTGCCGCGCGGTCGGCCGCACCACCAGGCTGTCCACCCGGTACCGCGCGCCCCGGGTGGTCTGCCCGCGGTCGCCGACGATCGTGCGGCCCTCCGGCTCGAAGCGCCACCGGCCGTCGATGCGCACCTCGTCGGCCGGGTACGGCATGGGGAGCCAGTTCTGGGCGTACCAGCCGGCGGCCCGGAACGAGGTGGCGACCCGCTCGGTGCGGACGGCCGGGGAGAGTCCGGGCGGGGACGGCAGCGGCGTCGGCAGGTTGGTGATCCGTCGCTCCGAGGGCTTCCAGGCGGTGCCGTCGAACTGGTCCAGCGCCACGATCCGCAGGTACAGCTCCGAGACGTCCTCGGCGTCGGTCCGGTACGTCAGGACCGTGCGGTTGTTTGGCTGGTTCAGGCTGTCCTGCAGCGCGACCAGCGGATTGACCGCCGAGACCGTGCCGCCGCCCCCTCCGGGCCCCCGTCCGCCGCGGGCGGGGTCCAGCAGCCCGCCGCTCAGGGAGGGGAGCGCGGCGGGCGCCACCAGGGCGATGCCCAGCGCCAGCGCGCCGATCCGCCGCCCGGTGCGCCCCGGAGCCGAGATCGGGCCGGCCGTCCCGGTGGATACGGGCCGGCCGCGAGGATCGGTGCCGGCGAACACCTGGCCCCACCGGGCCAGCCGGTCCCGGCCCTCCGCCAGGAGCAGCAGCAGGTAGCCCCCCGCCGCGCACAGGAACCACAGCCAGCGCGTCTCGCCCTGGGACAGCCCGGCCGCCACCGAGTACAGCGCCAGCAGCGGCAGCCCGGCCGGGGCCGCGCTGCGGCACGTCACCGCCAGCACGTCCACCAGCAGGCCGATGACGACCACGCCGCCCACCAGCAGCAGCCGGATGCCCTCGGTGACCGGGGCCGGGATCGCGAACCGTCCGACGTCGGCGGTCCCCTGCGCCAGCAGCGCGCCGAAGGCGTCGACGGCCGACGGGCCCGGGAGGAACCAGAACAGGGCGTCGTCCCGGACGAAGACGAAGGTGAGCAGCAGCAGCGACACCAGCGTCTGCGCCGCCGCCGGCACCGATCGGGCCGAGGTCGCCCGGCGGACCGCCACGCCCACCGCCGTCTGGACCCCCAAGAGGAGGGCGGCCTGCACGATCCAGCCCCCGGGGGTCACCAGGGGCAGCAGCGAGCACGCCGCCGCCAGGGTGGCCAACCAGGCACCGAACGCCAGCCGGACCCGTCCGTCCATCACCGTCCGCCCCTCGATCGCCGCTCCACCGCCATCACACCCTCCCCGGTGTGCCGCTGCCGGCCCGATCCGCCCGGCGCCACAGGTCGGGCAGCGCGTCCCCCGGCGTGTACGGCAGCACCGTCCACCCCGCCTCGCGCAGCGCCCGCCGCCGCGCCTCCTCGACGTCCGCCGCCCGGAGCCCGCGCGGGACGAAGGCCAACGCCCCGCGGGCGCGCCGCCGCATCCGGCCGGCCAGCGCCGTCTGTTCCTCGTCCAGGGCGCCGAGGAAGGCCACCAGCAGCCCCTCCCGCCCGGCTCCGGCGCCGCCGCCCAGCGCCTCGTGGGCCCGGGACAGCCCCGGCTCCCCCGAGGGATGCACCGTCGCGAGGGTGTCCAGGATCAGCCCGACGGTGTCCGAGACCCCCATGCCCGGGGCGTCGCCGTTCGGGCCGGGCACCGGGGTGCCGGCGTCGGTCAGCAGCCGTACCGCGGAACCGCGCTCCAGCAGGTGCGCGGCCACCGAGGCGGCCCCCGAGACCGCCCACTCGAACGCCGAGTCCGGTCCGGAGCCGGCCCAGGCCGCCCGGCGGGTGTCCAGCAGCACCGTGCAGTGGGGCTTGCGCGCCTGCTCCTCGCGGCGCACCATCAGCTCCCCGTGGCGGGCGGTGGAGCGCCAGTGCACCCGGCGCAGGTCGTCGCCGTGGCGGTAACCGCGCGGGATCACGTCGTCCTCGCCCGCCGTCGCCAGGGAACGCCGCCGCCCCTCGCCCCAGCCGCCGACCTCGCCGGGCAGACGTACCGGCGGCAGGGGCTCGATCCGGGGCACGACGGTGAGGGTGTCGTACGCGCTGAAGGAACGGGTCAACTCCACCATGCCGAAGGGGTCCGTCAGACGTAGCTGGAGCGGCCCCAGCGGATAGCGTCCGCGCAGGTCGGAGCGGACCCGGTAGGAGACCTCACGGCGCCCGCCCGGCTCCACCCGGTCCAGCACGAAGCGCGGGCGGGGCCCCAACAGGTAGGGGACCCGGTCCTGGAGCATCAGCAGACCGGTGGGCAGCCGCGAGACGTTGTCCAGCCGCAGATGCACCCGGGCCTCGTCGCGGACGGGCAACCGCGTGGGGGACAGCCGCCGCGAGGCCGCCACCCGGTGGCGGGTGCGGTGCAGCACGACCACGCACACCAGGGGCAGCACGGTCAGCAGGATCCCCACCCGCAGCAGGTCCCCCTGGCCCAGGAGGTAGGCGCAGGCCGTCGCGGCCACGCCCGCCGCCAGGAACGAGCGCCCACGGGTGGTGAGCCCACCGAGCGCGGCCCGCAGCGAACCCTGCCGCTCTCCGGGCGGCCGACCGGCCTCCCGTCCCGTGTCCCGGCCCGCGGCGCCGGGGCCGCCGTCCATCAGTACCCCCGCTGGGGCGGCCGACCGTACAGCGGAGGCCGTGAGGTCGCCTCCCGGTGGTTCGTGGCGGGCACCGGGACGTGCCGCAGGAGGTCGGCCACGATCTGCTCGGCGGTGCGCCCGTTCAGTTGGACCTGCGCGACGGGCAGCAGCCGGTGCGCCAGGACGGGGACGGCCAGCTCCCGCACGTCGTCGGGGAGGACGAAGTCCCGGCCGCCCAGCGCCGCCGCCGCCTTCGCCGCCCGCAGCAGGTGCAGGGTGGCCCGGGGGGAGGCGCCCAGCCGCAGCTCGGGGTGGTTGCGGGTGCCCGCCACCAGGTCCACCACGTAGCGGCGGACCGGCTCGGAGACGTGGACGCCGCGCACCGCCTCCACCAGCTTGGAGATCTCGTGCGCGTGCGCGACCGGCCGCAGGTCGTCCAGCGGGGAGACCCCGCCGTGCACGTCGAGCATCTGCAGCTCGGCCTCGGGGTTCGGGTAGCCGATCGACACCCGGGCCATGAAGCGGTCGCGCTGTGCCTCGGGCAGCGGGTAGGTGCCCTCCATCTCGACCGGGTTCTGGGTGGCCACCACCATGAACGGGTCGGGCAGCTCGTAGCTGTGCCCGTCGATGGTGACCTGCCGCTCCTCCATCGACTCCAGCAGCGCCGACTGGGTCTTGGGGGAGGCGCGGTTGATCTCGTCGCCGATCACGATCTGGGCGAAGATGGCGCCCGGCTTGAACTCGAACTCCTGCCGCTGCTGGTCGTAGACGCTCACCCCGGTGATGTCGGAGGGCAGCAGGTCGGGCGTGAACTGGATCCTGCGCACCGAGCAGTCGACGGACTTCGCCAGCGCCTTGGCGAGCATGGTCTTGCCCACCCCCGGCACGTCCTCGATCAGCAGGTGCCCCTCGGCGAGCAGGACGGTCAGCGAGAGCCGTACGACCTCCGGCTTGCCCTCGATCACGGTCTCCACCGACCGGCGCACCCGGTCCGCCGTGGCGGTCAGATCGCTGAGGTTCGCTCGTTCGTCATAGGTCGTCACCCGGCCCTCCTCGGCCCGTTTCACGGACCGGCCCCTTTCGTGGGCGACCGGCCCACCCCGAACAACCGGTTCCCCTCCACGGAATCCCACGGAGGAGACCCGTGGACAGTCCGTGGACAGGGAGCCGTCACTCACGCATTCTTCACGGACATCCGTTCTCGCGTCACGGTTCCGGGTCGATCGTGGGGTCGATCTCCCGCAGCAGTCCCGTGGTGACGTCGAAGACGAATCCCCGCACATCGTCGGTGTGCAACAGGAACGGAGAAGTACGTACCCGTTCCATCGACTGCCGCACGTCCTGCTCGGCGTCCTTGAACGCCTCGACCGCCCACGAGGGCCGCTGGCCGACCTCGTCCTCCAGCTCGTAGCGGAAGTCCTCGGTCAGGTTCAGCAGACCGCAGCCGGTGTGGTGGATGAGGACGACGGAACGGGTGCCCAGCGCCCGCTGGCTGATGGTCAGGGAGCGGATGACGTCGTCGGTGACCACGCCGCCGGCGTTGCGGATCGTGTGGCAGTCGCCGAGGTCGAGTCCGAGGGCGGCGTGCAGGTCGAGACGGGCGTCCATGCAGGCGACCACGGCGACCTTCAGCACCGGCCGGGCGTCCATCCCCGGGTCGATGAACTCGGAGGCGTAGCGCTTGTTGGCATCGACGAGACGGTCGATGACCGAGTCGTCACGGTGAGGCGGTGACATGGGTACGACCGTAACCGTCCCGTGCCCGCCCGTCCCGTCATCAGGGCGGGCAAAGTCGGTCAACACACTCCGGTGTGAGGTAACCCACACGCTCGGTGCGGGCTGCTCCGTCCGGAGGGAGCCGGTGGGGATTCGGAGGGGCGGCACACCGCCCGGGAGCGGCCGTGACGCGCCCGACCGGTTGATTGACCGGGGGGAGGCGTGGACTAAAGTGACGCGCAGTGGGAGTCGGGACACACCGCCGAGCTCCCTCGGAACCGACACTCGCGGCGCGCGTACGGCCGCGTACGGTCCGGCCTCCTCCCGCTCTCCGGCCGACCGGTGCCCCTTCCCCGGCGCCGGCCGCCGCCTTCCCCTTCGAGCGGGCGGGGACCAGGCCGTACGGACCCGCTCAAGGAGAGTCCAGTGAGCACCAACGAGCGGCACGTCCCGGTCATGCTCCGACGCTGCCTGGACCTGCTCGCCCCCGCCCTGGAGAAGCCCGGATCGACGGTCGTGGACTGCACCGTCGGGCTCGGCGGCCACAGCGAGGCCCTGCTGACCTCCTTCCCCGGCGTCCGTCTGATCGGCCTGGACCGCGACCCGGCCGCGCTGGAACTGGCCCGCGAGCGGCTGGCCCCCCACGGGGAGCGGGCCACGCTGGTGCACGCCGTCTACGACGAGCTTCCCGAGGTGCTCGCCCGACTGGGCACACCGCGCGTCCAGGGCGTCCTGTTCGACCTCGGCGTCTCCTCCATGCAGTTGGACGAGGCCGAACGAGGCTTCTCGTACGCCAGGGACGCCCCGCTGGACATGCGGATGGACCAGACGAGGGGCATCGGCGCCGCCGAGGTGCTCAACACCTACCCGCCCGGGGAACTGGTGCGCATCCTGCGCGCCTACGGCGAGGAGAAGCAGGCCAAGCGCATCGTCGCGGCGATCGTGCGGGAGCGCGAGAAGGAACCCTTCACCACCAGCGCCCGACTGGTGGACCTGATCCGCGAGGCGCTGCCCCAGGCCGCCAAGCGCACCGGGGGGAACCCCGCCAAGCGAACCTTCCAGGCGCTGCGCATCGAGGTCAACGGGGAGCTCGCCGTCCTGGAGCGGGCGGTGCCGGCGGCCGTCGCCGCGCTGGCCGTGGGCGGCCGGATCGCCGTCCTGTCGTACCACTCGCTGGAGGACCGCCTGGTCAAACAGGTCCTGACCGCGGGGGCGACGAGCACCGCGCCGCCCGGCCTGCCGGTGGTCCCCGAGCGCTACCAGCCTCGGCTGAGGTTGCTCACCCGAGGCGCCGAACTCCCGACCGAGGAGGAGATCGCCGAGAACCGCCGCGCCGCCCCCGCCCGGCTGCGCGGCGCCGAGCGCATCCGGGAGGAGCCCTGAAGGACACACCCAAGGCCGCCCCGAAGGCCACCCCGAGGAACGCACCGAGGAGCGCGCCGAAGAACGGGGCGGGCGCGACGCCGACCCCCCAGCAGCGGCTGGCGCGACTGGCGCGGCTGGTGCCCGCCGGTGACGCCCGCACGCCCGCCCGCACCCCCTTCGTGGTGCTGGTCGTGCTGCTGCTCGGCTCCGGACTGCTGACCCTGCTGCTGCTCAACTCCTCCGTCAACCAGGGCTCCTTCGAGCTCAGTGAACTGGAGAAGCGCACCAAGGAGCTGACCGACGAGGAGCAGGCCCTCGAACAGGAGCTGGACTCCTACTCCGCCCCCGGGTCCCTGGCCGAGCGGGCCCGCGAACTGGGCCTGGTGCCCGGCGGGAACCCCGTCTTCATCCTTCCGGACGGCACCGTCCGCGGCGTTCCCTCCCCGGCCCCCGGCGGGGAGAGCGGAACGGGAGAGGGGGTGGAGCCGTGAGCGGACGACCGCGCCGCGCCCCCGGCCCGCGCCCCGCGTCCCGCCCCGCCCGCGCCTCCGGCGCCGCCCGCCCGCCCCGACCGGGGCGGCAGGGGACGCTCCGACTGGGCAACCCCCGCCCCCGGCTGAGGCTGTTCGGCATCGTGCTCACCCTGGTGATGCTGGCCTTCACCGTGCGGCTGCTCCAGGTGCAGGCCGTGGACGCGAGCACCTACGCGAGCAAGGCCGACGTCAACCGCTACATCACCGTCCCGCTCGCCGCCGAGCGCGGCACGGTCACCGACCGCGACGGCGTCGCCCTGGCCACCACGGTCGACGCCTACGACATCACCGCCGACCCGTACCTGTTCACCCCCGAACAGGCGAAGGTCCCCGACGCGCCCGCCCAGGCGGCGGAGCTCCTCGCGCCCATCCTCGGCGTGGACGAGGAGACGCTCACCGAGCGCCTGTCCCACGCGGAGAGGCGCTACGTCGTCCTGGCCCGGCAGCAGTCCCCACAGGTCTGGCGGCAGATCACGGACCTCAAGCGGACGCTGGCCGGGAGCGGCCGCAACGTGCTGGCCGGGGTGTACTCCGAGGAGCACGCCAAGCGGGTGTACCCCAACCGGCGGCTCGCGGCCGGCGTCCTCGGCTTCGTCAACTCCGAGGGCGAGGGCCGCGGCGGTCTGGAGGCGAAGTACGAGAAGGTCCTGGCCGGACGGGACGGCACGATCACCTACGCCCAGTCCGGCGGCCGGCAGGTGCCCACCGCGGGGGAGCGGGAGCGGCCCGCGCAGCCCGGCTCCGACGTGGAGCTGACCCTCGACCGCGACATCCAGTGGGCCGCGCAGCGGGCCATCGAGGAACAGGTCGAGAAGTCCCGGGCCGACCGCGGCTACGTGATCGTCCAGGACGTCCGCACCGGCGAGATCCTCGCCATGGCCAACGCCCCCGGCTACGACCCGGGCGACCTGTCGAAGGCCGACGCCTCCGCCCTGGGCAACCCCGCGGTCCAGGACGCCTACGAGCCGGGCTCCACCAGCAAGGTGATGTCCATGGCCGCGGTCCTGGAGGAGGGCGCGGCCGATCCCGACACCCATGTGGTGGTGCCCAACAGGCTGCCGCGTGCCGACCGCAGCTTCGCGGACGACGTGGACCACCCCACCTGGTACCTCACCCTCAACGGGGTGCTCGCCAAGTCCAGCAACATCGGCACGATCCTGGCCGTCGAACAGTTGGGAGACACCCAGAAGGAGGTCAACCGGGTGCTCCACTCCTACCTGCGGAAGTTCGGCATAGGGCGGAAGACCGGGCTCGACTTCCCCGGCGAGACCCCCGGCATCCTCGCCGAGCCCGAGGAGTGGAACGCCTCGCAGCAGTACACCATCCCCTTCGGGCAGGGCCTGTCCATCAACGCCGTCCAGGCGGCCTCGGTCTACTCCACCATCGCCAACGGCGGCGTGCGCGTCGAACCGAGCCTGGTGCGCGGCACCACCGGCCCCGACGGGGCCTGGACCCCCGCGCCGAAGCCGAAGCGGAACCGCGTCGTCAGCGAGAAGACCGCCAGGACGCTGGCGACGATGCTGGAGTCCGTGGTGGACGACTGGGAGGGCACCGGCACCACCGCGCGGATTCCCGGCTACCGGGTGGCGGGCAAGACCGGCACGGCCAACCGGGTGGACCCCGACACCGGCCGCTACAACGGCTACACCTCCTCCTTCGCGGGGTTCGCCCCCGCCGACACCCCCCGCGTCACCGTCTACTGCGCCGTACAGAACCCCAGACAGGGCAGTTACTTCGGCAGCCAGGTGTGCGGGCCGGTGTACCAGGAGGTCATGAAGTACACGCTCAAGGCCCTCCGAATCCCCCCCACCGGAACCGAGCCACCCCGCCTGCCCGTCACCTTCGAGCCCGGAGACTGACCGGAGAACGACCGGAAAGCGACCCGTGAGAACCAACACCGATCCCCCGTGGAACCGCTTCGACACCGCCGACGGCCAGCCCGGAGCCCCGGGCCCCTCGCTTCGCGACGGGCCCGGAGCGCCGGGTACGCTCACCGCCGTGCCAGAAGCTGATCAGACCCCATCCCTCCCCCCGGCTCCACCCCGCCCGGAGCGGGTCCGTCCCGTGCCGCTGGCGGAGCTGGCCCGGCGGCTGGGTGTCGCGGCCCCCGAAGGCGACGCGGCCGCCACCGGCATCACCCACGACTCCCGGGCCGTGCGTCCCGGCGACGTCTACATCGCGCGCCCCGGCGCCCGCTTCCACGGCGCCGACTTCGCCGTCCAGGCGGCCCGGCTGGGCGCCGTCGCCGTGCTCACCGACCCGACGGGCACCGAGCGGGCAGCCGCCACCGGCCTGCCCGTGCTGACCGTCCCGGACCCGCGCGAGCGGATGGGCGAGCTGGCCGCCGTCATCTACGGCGACCCCGGCCGGGACCTGCTGCAGATCGGCATCACCGGCACCTCCGGCAAGACCACCACCTCCTACCTCGTCGAGGGCGGACTGCGCGCGGCGGCGAAGGAGGGGGAGCCGACCGGACTGATCGGCACGGTCGAGACCCGCATCGGCGACGAGCGGATCAAGTCCGAGCGCACCACCCCCGAGGCCACCGAGCTCCAGGCGCTGTTCGCGGTGATGCGCGAACGCGGGGTCCGCTCGACGGTCATGGAGGTCTCCAGCCACGCGCTGGTGCTCGGCCGCGTCGACGGCTGCGTCTTCGACGTCGCCGTCTTCAACAACCTCAGCCCCGAGCACCTCGACTTCCACCCGGACATGGAGGACTACTTCCGGGCGAAGGCGCAATTGTTCACCAAGGCCCGCTCCCGCGTCGGCGTGATCAACATCGACGACGAGCACGGACAGCGGCTGGCCGGCGGTGTCTGCGAGGTCCCGGTCGTCACCTTCTCCGCCGAGGGCCACCCCGACGCCGACTGGCGCGCGCGGGACGTGGAACTCGGCCCGCTGGGCTCCACCTTCACCGTGGTCGGACCGGACGGCGAGACGGCACGGGCCGTCGCGCCGCTGCCCGGCCCGTTCAACGTCGCCAACGCGCTCGCGGCCGTCGCCACCCTGGTGACCGCCGGAATCGACCTGCGGACCGCGGTCGAGGGCGTCGCCGCGGTGCCCGGCGTGCCCGGCCGTCTGGAGCGCGTGGAGGCCGGCCAGCCGTACCTGGCCGTCGTGGACTACGCCCACAAGCCCGACGCCGTGGACTCCGTGCTGCGCGCCCTGCGCAAGGTCACCGAGGGCCGGGTGCACGCGGTGCTCGGCTGCGGAGGCGACCGCGACCCGCACAAACGGGCCGCCATGGGCGCGGCGCTGGCCAGGCTGGCCGACACCGCCGTCCTGACCTCCGACAACCCCCGTTCGGAGGACCCCCTGGCCATCCTCGCCGCGATGCTCGCGGGCGCCGCCGAGGTCCCGATCCACGAGCGCGGCACCGTGCTGGTGGAGGAGGACCGGGCCGCCGCCATCGCCGCCGCCGTCGCCCGCGCCGAGCCCGGGGACACCGTCCTGGTGGCCGGCAAGGGCCACGAGCAGGGCCAGGACATCGCCGGCGTGGTACGCCCCTTCGACGACCGTCGGGTGCTCCGCGAGGCCATCGAGCGCCGCTTGGCCGGCGAGCGCCGGGACACCGGGGAGAACACGGCATGATCCCGCTGACCCTCGCAGAGATCGCGGACGTCGTCTCCGGCCGCGCCCACGACATACCGGACCCGACGGCGACCGTCACCGGCCCCGTGGTCAAGGACTCCCGAGAGGTGCGCCCCGGCGCGCTGTTCGTGGCGTTCGCCGGCGCACGGGCGGACGGCCACGACTTCGCCGAACGGGCCGTGGCCGACGGAGCGGTGGCCGTACTGGCCTCCCGCCCCGTCGAGGCCCCCGCGATCGTCGTGGACGACGTGGAGGCGGCCCTGGGCGCCCTGGCACGCCACGTCGTGGCGCGGCTGGGCGCCACCGTCGTCGCCCTCACCGGCTCCGCCGGCAAGACCAGCACCAAGGACCTCATCGCCCAGCTCCTGCGGCGCCTGGGCCCCACCGTGTGGACGCCCGGCTCGCTCAACAACGAGATCGGCCTGCCGCTCACCGCGCTGAGCGCGGAGGAGGGCACCCGCCACCTCGTGCTGGAGATGGGCGCCCGGGGCATCGGCCACATCCGTTACCTCACCGAGCTGACCCCGCCGCGCATCGGCGTGGTCCTCAACGTCGGGTCCGCGCACATCGGCGAGTTCGGCGGCCGGGAGCAGATCGCCCGGGCCAAGGGCGAGCTGGTGGAGGCCCTTCCCCCGGCCGAGAAGGGCGGCGTCGCCGTCCTCAACGCCGACGACCCGCTGGTGCGTGCCATGCGGGCGCGCACCGACGCCCGCATCCTCTTCTTCGGCGAAGCGGCCGACGCTGACATCCGCGCCGAGAATGTCCGACTCACCCCGAAGGGGCAGCCCGCCTTCACCCTCCACACCCCCACCGGGTGCAGTGATGTGACCATGCGCCTGTACGGTGAGCACCACGTGTCGAACGCGCTCGCCGCGGCCGCCGTGGCCCACGAGTTGGGCATGCCTGTCGACGGGATCGCCTCGGCGCTCTCCGAGGCCGGCACGCTCTCCCGCTGGCGGATGGAGGTCACCGAGCGCTCGGACGGCGTGACCGTCGTCAACGACGCCTACAACGCGAACCCCGAGTCCATGCGGGCCGCGCTCCGCGCGCTCGCCGCCATGGGCGAGGGACGTCGCACGTGGGCGGTGCTCGGCGAGATGGCCGAGCTCGGCGAGGAATCGCTCGCCGAGCACGACGCGGTCGGACGGATGGCCGTCCGGCTCAACGTCAGCAAGCTCGTGGCGGTCGGCGGCCGGGAGGCCCGCTGGCTCGACATGGGCGCCAAGAACGAGGGTTCGTGGGGTGAGGAGTCGGTGCACGTGTCCGACGCTCAGGCGGCAATCGACCTGTTGCGCGATGAGCTGCGACCGGGGGATGTCGTACTGGTGAAGGCTTCCCGGGCGGCGGGCCTGGAGAAGGTGGCGCTCGCGCTGGTCGAGGGTAGGGGAGAGGTCGCCGGCCGATGATGAGGCAGATCCTCTTCTCCGGTGCCATCGGGCTCTTCCTGACCCTGATCGGCACCCCGCTGCTCATCAAGTTGCTGGCCCGCAAGGGCTATGGGCAGTACATCCGCGACGACGGCCCGCGGGACCACCACAGCAAGCGCGGCACCCCCACCATGGGTGGCATCGCCTTCATCCTGGCGACGCTGATCGCCTACGCGCTCACCAAGATCATCACCGGCAGTCAACCGTCGTTCTCCGGCGTGCTGGTGCTGTTCCTGATGGCGGGCATGGGCCTGGTCGGCTTCCTCGACGACTACATCAAGATCGTCAAGCAGCGGAGCCTGGGCCTGCGCGCCAAGGCCAAGATGCTCGGCCAGCTCATCGTCGGCGTTGCCTTCGCGATCCTCTCGCTCAACTTCGCCGACGCCCGCGGCCAGACCCCGGCGTCCACCAAGCTCTCCTTCATCCAGGACTTCGGCTGGTCGATCGGTCCGGTGCTCTTCGTGATCTGGGCGCTGTTCATGATCCTGGCGATGTCCAACGGCGTGAACCTCACCGACGGTCTCGACGGTCTGGCCACCGGCGCCTCGGTGATGGTCTTCGGCGCCTACACCTTCATCGGGGTGTGGCAGCACCAGGACTCCTGTGCCCTCACCGGCAGCCCGAGCTGCTTCGAGGTGCGCGACCCGCTCGACCTCGCGGTCGTCGCCTCCGCGCTGATGGGCGCCTGCTTCGGCTTCCTGTGGTGGAACACCTCGCCCGCCAAGATCTTCATGGGCGACACCGGGTCGCTCGCCCTGGGCGGCGCGCTGGCCGGTCTGGCCATCGTCTCCCGCACCGAGCTGCTGCTGGCCCTGCTCGGCGGACTGTTCGTCATCATCACCATGTCCGTGGTGATCCAGGTCGGTTCCTTCCGACTGACGGGCAAGCGGGTCTTCCGCATGGCGCCGCTCCAGCACCACTTCGAGCTCAAGGGCTGGAGCGAGGTGCTCGTGGTGGTCCGCTTCTGGATCATCCAGGGCATGTGCGTGATCGTCGGCATCGGCCTGTTCTACGCCGGCTGGGCGGCCGGGAAATGATCCAGGACCCCACCGGCGAGCTCGCCGGACGGCACGTCACCGTCGCCGGTCTGGGCGTCTCCGGGATCCCCGCGGCACGCGTACTGCGGGAACTGGGCGCCGAGGTGACGGTCGTCAACGACGGCGACGACGAGCGCTCCCGGCGGCAGGCGGCCGAACTGGAGGGACCGGGCGTCACGGTCCGGCTGGGCGACGGCGACACCCTGCCCGAGGGCACCTCACTGATCGTCACCGCCCCCGGCTGGCGGCCGGACAAGCCGCTGTTCACGGCGGCCGCTGAGGCCGGCGTGCCGGTCTGGGGCGACGTGGAGCTGGCCTGGCGGCTGCGCGGCCCCGGTGCCGCGCCCTGGCTGGCGGTCACCGGCACCAACGGCAAGACCACCACCGTGCGCATGCTCGCCTCCATCCTGGAGGCCGCCGGGCTGCGCACCGCCGCCGTCGGCAACATCGGCGTCTCGCTGCTGGACGCGGTCCTGGCGGACGAGCCGTACGACGTGCTCGCCGTGGAACTGTCCAGCTACCAGCTCCACTGGGCCCCGTCGGTGCGCCCCCACTCGGCCGTGGTGCTCAACGTGGCCCCCGACCACCTGGACTGGCACGGCTCGATGGAGGCGTACATCGCCGACAAGGGCCGCGTCTACGAGGGCAACGAGGTCGCGTGCGTGTACAACGTCGCCGACCCCGTCACCGAGGAACTGGTGCGCCGGGCCGACGTGGTGGAGGGCTGCCGGGCGATCGGCTTCACCCCGGGCGCCCCCGCTCCCTCCCAACTCGGCGTGGTGGAAGGGCTCCTGGTGGACCGTGCCTTCGTCGACAACCGGCACAGCCACGCCCAGGAGCTGGCCGAGGTCCGCGACGTCGACCCGCCCGTCCCGCACAACATCGCCAACGCCCTGGCCGCCGCCGCCCTCGCCCGCGCCTTCGGCGTGGAGCCGAGGGCGGTGCGGGACGGGCTGCGCGCCTTCCGGCCCGACCCCCACCGCATCGAACACGTCGCCGACGTGGACGGGGTGCGCTACGTTGACGACTCGAAGGCGACCAACACCCATGCCGCCGAGGCGTCCCTGGGCGCCTACGACCCGGTGGTGTGGATCGCCGGGGGTCTCGCCAAGGGCGCGAGCTTCGACGAGTTGGTGGCCAAGGCGGCGAAGCGGCTGCGCGCAGCCGTGCTGATCGGCGCCGACCGCGCCCTGATCCGCGAAGCGCTGGCGCGACACGCCCCGGATGTTCCGGTCGTCGACCTCGACCGGACCGACACTGGGGCCATGGCGGCGGCGGTCCACGAGGCCGCGCGGCTGGCCCGCCCCGGGGACACCGTCCTCATGGCACCGGCCTGCGCCTCGATGGACATGTTCACGAACTACCACGCGCGCGGCGAGGCCTTCGCCGCCGCCGTCCGCGATCTGGCCCCGGGCCGGTCCGCGGCGCAGGAGCGATAACCCGCCGGCCCCCGTGCCGGGCCGGCCGGCGTGGGGAGATCAGGAGGGGACGGACGATGACGGCCGAGCGACCCGTGCCGACCGCGCGCACGCGGGCGCGCGGCGCACCCGATCCGCACCAGGCGGCCGGGGCGTCCCGGACCGGAGGGACGGCTCCGGGCCCCGCCCCGCGCCGCGCGGGGGCGTGGGCCCGGTCGGTGGCCCTCGCCGCCCGCTCCCTCGCGCCCTTCGCGGACCGCGTCCGCGCCTCGGCCGCCGTCCTCGTGCCCGCGGGACCCGTCCCGGCGCCGGCGGGCGGTCCGCCCGTACCGGGACGGGCGCTGCGCGAGGCGCAGCGCTCTCCACGGCCCGGGACCCGTCCGGCTCGTCCGGCGGCGGCCCGCCCCCGACGTCCCGCCGCCCCCTCGGCCGCCCGCACGTCCCCCGCCCGGCCCGCCCCCCGCGCGCCGCGTCCCGCCCCGCGCGGTCCGCGTCGGGCGGTGGAGGGCGTGCGCCGCCTGTACCTGCGGGCGAAACGGGCCTGGGACCGGCCGCTGACCGCCTACTACGTGATCCTCGGCGGCAGCCTGCTGATCACCGCCCTCGGCCTGGTGATGGTCTTCTCGGCCTCGCAGATCAAGGCGCTGGGGTCCGGCCTGCCCTCCACGTACTTCTTCCGCAAGCAGCTCCTGGCCGCCGCCCTGGGCGCCCTGCTGATGCTGGCCGCCGCCCGCATGCCCCTCGCCCTCCTGCGCGGACTGGCGTATCCGGTGCTGGCAGGCTCGGTCTTCCTGCTCTGCCTGGTCCAGGTCCCCGGCATCGGGCAGGAGGTGAAGGGCAACCAGAACTGGCTCCACCTGGGCGGCCCGTTCCAACTCCAGCCCAGTGAGTTCGCCAAGCTCGCCCTGGTGCTGTGGGGCGCCGACCTGCTGGCCCGCAAGGGCGACAAACGGCTGCTCGTCCAGTGGAAGCACATGCTGGTGCCGCTCGTTCCGGTGACCTTCCTGCTGCTCGGCCTGATCATGCTGGGCCGGGACATGGGCACCGCGATCATCCTGGCGGCGATCCTGATCGGGCTGCTCTGGCTGGCCGGGGCGCCCCTGAGACTGTTCGCGGGGGTGCTGGCCCTCGTCGCCGTCATCGGGGCCGTCCTCATCGGGACCAACCCCAACCGGATGTCCCGCCTCGACTGCCTCGGCGCCACCGACCCCGGCCCGAACGACGCGTGCTGGCAGGCCGTGCACGGCATCTACGCCCTGGCCTCCGGCGGCTGGTTCGGTTCGGGGCTGGGCGACAGCATGGAGAAATGGGGACAACTGCCCGAACCGCACACCGACTTCATCTTCGCCGTGACCGGGGAGGAACTCGGCTTGACGGGGACGCTGTCGGTGCTCGCTCTTTTCGCGGCTCTAGGCTATGCGGGTATCCGCGTGGCCGGACGCACGGAGGACCCCTTCGTGAGGTACGCGGCGGGAGGCGTGACCACCTGGATCATGGCGCAGGCCGTGGTCAACATCGGCGCGGTGCTCGGACTGCTGCCGATCGCCGGTGTTCCGCTCCCGCTGTTCTCCTACGGAGGGTCCGCCCTGCTGCCGACGATGTTCGCCGTCGGGCTGCTGATCTCGTGCGCGAGAACGGAGCCCGCCGCGAAGGCGGCACTGGCCATGCGGCAGCCTGCTGTGAGAAAGAAGCCGGCTGGGGTGAGACGGAAGACGATGCGACGGAGCGCCACACGGCGCCCGTCCGGAGAGCGGTGAAATTCGGTGCATGTCGTACTCGCCGGTGGGGGGACCGCCGGCCACATCGAGCCCGCGCTCGCCCTCGCGGACGCCCTGCGCAAGCAGGACCCGACCGTGGGGATCACGGCACTCGGCACGGAACGCGGACTTGAGACCCGGCTCGTCCCGGAGCGCGGCTACGACCTGGAGCTGATCCCGGCCGTGCCGCTGCCGCGCAAACCCACCCCTGAGCTGATCACCGTGCCGGGGCGGCTGCGCGGCACCATCAAGGCCGCCGAGCAGGTCCTGGAGCGGACCAAGGCCGACTGCGTGGTCGGGTTCGGCGGCTATGTGGCGCTGCCCGGCTACCTGGCGGCCAAGCGGCTCGGGGTGCCGATCGTCGTCCACGAGGCCAATGCCCGGCCGGGCCTGGCCAACAAGATCGGCTCCCGCTACACCCGCTTCGTCGCCGTTTCCACGCCGGACAGCAAGCTGCGGCACGCCCGCTACGTCGGCATCCCGCTGCGCCGCTCCATCGCCACCCTGGACCGGGCGGCGACGCGCGCCGAGGCCCGGGCGGCGTTCGGGCTCGACCAGAACCTGCCCACCCTGCTGGTCACCGGCGGGTCCCAGGGAGCGCGGCGGCTGAACGAGGTCGTCCAGGCCATCGCCCCGACCCTCCAGCGGTCCGGCATCCAGATCCTCCACGCGGTCGGCCCCAAGAACGAGCTGCCGCAGGTGGACAACATGCCGGGAATGCCGCCGTACATCCCGGTGCCGTACCTGGACCGGATGGACCTCGCGTACGCCGCGGCCGACATGATGCTCTGCCGCGCGGGCGCGATGACGGTCGCCGAACTGTCCGCCGTCGGGCTTCCGGCCGCCTACGTCCCGCTGCCGATCGGCAACGGCGAGCAGCGGCTGAACGCCCAGCCGGTGGTCAAGGCGGGCGGCGGGCTGCTGGTCGACGACGCCGAACTGTCGCCGGAGTGGATCCAGGGCAACGTCCTGCCGGTGCTCACCGACCCGCACCGGCTGTACGACATGTCCCGCGCGGCCGCCGAGTTCGGCCGTCGTGACGCCGACGAACTGCTGGTCGGCATGGTGTACGAAGCGATCGCGGCACGCGGCCAGGGCTGACGGCCCGGGCGCGGGAGGGAAGGGAGCGTGGCCGGACGGACGACGACCGCCGAGCGCGGAGCCGGCGGCCCGAGGCGACCGGGGAGGGACGCCGGTCCGCCCCCGGCCGCCCGGCGGCCCCGGCCCGGGCGGCCGGACGACCGCCGGCGCCGCCGTCTGGTGCTGGCGCTCGCCCTCGGTCCCGCGCTGGTGCTCGGCGGCTTCGCCCTGTGGGTGCTCTACGGCTCCTCGTGGCTGAGGGTGGAGAGCGTCACGGTCGTCGGCGAGCGGGTCCTGACGGAGCGGCAGGTCCTGCGGGTCGCCGCCGTCCCGGTGGGCGACCCGCTCGTCTCGGTCGACCCCGAGGCGGTGGAGCGGCGCCTGCTGGCGGCGCTGCCCCGGATCGACACGGTGGAGGTCGCGCGGGACTGGCCGCACGGCATCGAGGTGCGGGTCGTCGAGCGCCGTCCCGTGGTCGTCATGGAGAAGGACACGCATGACCGCGAAGGTCGCGGGTACGTCGAGGTGGACGACGACGGGGTGCGGTTTGGCACGGTCGCCGAACGGCCCCGCGGCGTCCCCCTGCTCGTGGTGGACCTCTCCGACTCGCCCAGCCGCCACCGCTTCGGTGAGGAGCGGATGCGCCGGGAGGCCGTGAAGGTCGCCTCGGCGCTCCCCGACGGGGTGCGCCGGGACACCCGGACCGTGCGGGTCCGCTCCTACGACTCCATCACCCTGGAGCTGTCCGGCGGACGCACGGTGGTGTGGGGGAGCAGCGAGAGGAGTACCGCGAAGGCCGAATCGCTCACCCTGCTGACGAAGGCGGCGGACGGGGCGAAGAGGTTCGACGTGAGTGTTCCCAGCGCTCCGGCGGCGTCGGGGAGTTGACGTGCTCACACACGGCCAGCACCCTGGTTGGCTACCGCATCGCCTGATCACATAGGGTGAGAAGAAAAACGGGAGGTTCGGCGTGTTCGTTGAACGCGCACCGCATGTCGACCTAGTGTCCGTTCCAAAGAACCCGAGGAACGACAGACATTGGTAACCCTAAACTTCACCCTTAGGGTTCGGGTCGGCGTCCGGACCGTCCCACTCGGCATAGGTCGACGCACCGCAACCATCGTGGAGCGGCGACACGTAACTCGAGGCGAGAGGCCTTCGACGTGGCAGCACCGCAGAACTACCTCGCAGTCATCAAGGTCGTCGGTATCGGCGGCGGTGGCGTCAATGCCATCAACCGGATGATCGAGGTCGGTCTCAAGGGCGTCGAGTTCATCGCGATCAACACCGACGCACAGGCCCTGCTGATGAGCGACGCCGACGTCAAGCTCGACGTCGGTCGCGAGCTCACCCGCGGCCTCGGCGCCGGCGCCAACCCCGACGTGGGCCGGAAGGCCGCGGAGGATCACCGCGAGGAGATCGAGGAGGTCCTCAAGGGGGCCGACATGGTCTTCGTCACCGCGGGCGAGGGCGGCGGCACCGGCACCGGCGGCGCGCCCGTCGTCGCGAACATCGCACGCTCCCTCGGCGCCCTCACCATCGGCGTCGTCACCCGCCCCTTCACCTTCGAGGGCCGTCGCCGCGCCAACCAGGCCGAGGACGGCATCGCGGCCCTGCGCGACGAGGTGGACACCCTCATCGTCATCCCCAACGACCGGCTGCTGTCCATCTCGGACCGTCAGGTGAGCGTGCTCGACGCGTTCAAGTCCGCGGACCAGGTGCTGCTGTCCGGTGTGCAGGGCATCACCGACCTCATCACCACCCCCGGTCTGATCAACCTCGACTTCGCGGACGTCAAGTCCGTGATGTCCGAGGCCGGATCGGCGCTCATGGGCATCGGCTCGGCGCGCGGCGACGACCGCGCGGTGGCCGCCGCCGAGATGGCGATCTCCTCGCCGCTGCTGGAGGCGTCCATCGACGGCGCCCGCGGCGTCCTGCTCTCCATCTCCGGCGGCTCGGACCTGGGCCTGTTCGAGATCAACGAGGCCGCCCAGTTGGTCAGCGAGGCGGCGCACCCCGAGGCGAACATCATCTTCGGCGCGGTCATCGACGACGCCCTCGGCGACGAGGTCCGGGTCACCGTCATCGCGGCGGGCTTCGACGGCGGGCAGCCCCCGGCGAAGAACCGCGACAAGGTGCTCGGTTCCTACGGGAGCAAGGAGGAGAGCGCCACGGGCACGCGCCCGGCGCCCTCCGACATCGACCGCCCGTCCTTCGGCGGGCTCGGCTCCGTCACCCCGCGCGAGGACGAGCCGTCCCCCGTGTCCCCGCTGACCGACCCCTCGCCCGTCTTCGGCACGAGCGTCCCGGGGAGCGGCGAGACGGGCCCGCAGGTGCCCCCGGCCCGCCCGTACCCGACGGAGGGTCAGGCGGAGGAACTCGACGTGCCGGACTTCCTCAAGTAAGCACCACGTGACGTGATAGGGCAGCACGACCTCGTGAGCGGCGCGCACTTCGCCTTCACCGACCGGTGGGGCGGGGTGAGCGCCGCTCCGTATGACGAACTCAATCTCGGCGGCGCGGTCGGCGACGACCCCGGCGCCGTACGCGCCAACCGGGAACTGGCGGCGAAGGCGCTCGGTCTGGAGCCGGCCGCCGTGGTCTGGATGAACCAGGTGCACGGCCGTGACGTGGCCGTCGTCCGGGGGCCGTGGGAGGACGACGGCGCGTCGTGCGTGGACGCGATCGTCACCGACCGCCCCGGCCTGGCGCTCGCCGTCCTCACCGCCGACTGCGTCCCGGTCCTCCTCGCCGACCCCGTCGCCGGGGTCGCGGGGGCCGCGCACGCCGGGCGGCCCGGGCTGGTCGCCGGGGTGGTGCCGGCGGTGGTCGAGGAGATGGCGTCCCTGGGAGCCGACCCGACCCGGGTCGTCGCGCGCGTCGGCCCCTCGGTGTGCGGCGGCTGCTACGAGGTGCCGGAGCGGATGCGCGAGGAGGTCGCGGCCGTGGTGCCGGAGGCGTACGCCACCACGCGCCGGGGCACTCCGGCGGTCGACGTCGCGGCCGGGGTCCTGGCCCAACTCGCCCGGCTCGGCGTTCCGGAGCCGCCGCGCCCCACCGTGTGCACGCTGGAGTCGGACGACCACTATTCGTACCGACGGGAGAAGATCACCGGGCGGCTGGCGAGTTACGTCTGGCTGGACGGGGCAGACGGTTCGACGAACCCGGACGAGAGAGACGGATCGGGTGAGTCGGGCCGCACGGAAGACCGGACGGCGCCCGTGGACGGTGCCGGAGCGGCGGACGGGAAGAGTGGGAGTGACTGACCGCAAGGCCGAACTGGCCGCCAACCTCGCCCGAGTGGAGGAGCGCATCACCCGCGCTTGTGTCGCCGCGGGGCGCGCACGTGAGGACGTGACCCTGGTCGTCGTCACCAAGACCCACCCCGCCGACGACGTGCGCCTGCTGGCCGAACTCGGAGTGCGGCACGTGGCGGAGAACCGCGACCAGGAGGCGGCGCCCAAGGCCGCCGCCTGCGCGGACCTGCCGCTCACCTGGCACTTCGTGGGACAGCTACAGACGAACAAGGCCCGCTCCGTGGCCCGTTACGCCGACTTCGTGCACTCGGTGGACCGGCCCCGCCTGGTCACCGCGCTCTCCTCGGCGGCCGAGCGCGAGGGGCGGCGGATCGGCTGTCTGCTCCAGGTCGCGCTCGACCGGGAGTCGGGCGCCGCCGGGCAGCGCGGCGGCGTCGCGCCCGACGGGGTGGGGGAGTTGGCCGCCGAGTTGGACGCCGCTGTGGGGTTGTGGGCGGCGGGTGTGATGACGGTCGCACCTCTGTCCGGTCCGTACGCCGGGAGGCCGAGGGCCGCGTTCGACAGACTGAGGGAAATCTCAACCCGCCTGCGGGCGGACCATCCTGCTGCGAACATGATGTCAGCGGGCATGAGCGCGGACCTCGAAGAGGCGGTGGCGGCCGGTGCGACACATGTGCGCATCGGCAGTGCGGTACTCGGAGAGCGCCCCGGGCTCCGGTAACGTCGCCAAACAAGTCGGACCACAAAAGAAAATATGGTCATTTCCGCACCGAGCGGATGGCCGCGTGGATCCAAGGCCACCGGTGACGGAGCCTTGGGGCCTCCCCCGCCGGAGGCACCGGAGGCAGGTATGGGGCCTCCCCGCCGAAGGCAAGGGAACCACCACAGAGCGGAGGACGCAGAGAATGGCCGGCGCGATGCGCAAGATGGCGGTCTACCTCGGCCTCGTGGAGGACGATGGGTACGACGGCCCGGGGTTCGACCCCGATGACGAGTTCGAGCCCGAGCCGGAGCCCGAGAGGGACCGGCGTCATCAGGCACACCAGCCCCTGGGAGTCTCCACGGCGAAGACCGGCGCGGAACAGGAGCCCGAGGAGCCGGTGCGAGTCGTCCATCCTCCGGCTCGCCGGGAGAGGGAACAGACCCCCGCGATCGTCGCCGAAAGCGGCCGACACGGGAGAATCGCCCCCGTGGCATCCATCACATCCGAACGCCAGAACCTGGAGAAGAACGCGCCGGTGATCATGCCCAAGGTCGTGTCCGAGCGGGAGCCCTACCGGATCACCACACTCCATCCCCGGACGTACAACGAAGCCCGTACCATCGGGGAACACTTCCGCGAGGGCACCCCGGTGATCATGAATCTGACCGAGATGGACGACACGGACGCGAAGCGGCTCGTCGACTTCGCGGCCGGTCTGGTGTTCGGTCTCCATGGGAGCATCGAGCGGGTGACGCAGAAGGTCTTCCTGCTGTCTCCTGCTAACGTCGATGTCACGGCGGAGGACAAGGCCCGCATCGCAGAGGGCGGGTTCTTCAACCAGAGCTGAGAGTCAGTACGAACGGACAGCCCGGTCGGCAGGCGGCCGGACACGACCGAAGGGGAGAGGGAAGCGCACGATGGGCGTCGCACAGCAGGTGGTCCTCATTGCGCTGCAATGCTTCTTGGTCGTGCTGATCTTCCGCCTGGTGATGGACTACGTCTTCATGTTCGCCCGCTCATGGCAGCCCGGCAAGGCGATGGTGGTCGTCCTGGAGGCCACCTACACTGTCACTGATCCGCCACTCAAGCTACTGCGGCGATTCATACCGCCGCTGCGCTTCGGGGGCGTGGCGCTCGACCTGTCCTTCTTCGTACTGATGATCATCGTCTACATCCTGATCAGTGTCGTGGCCAGGCTGTGAGCGATACGGTCTTGCCGATATGCCGATGACTTACGTTGAGGTGAAGAGATGCCGCTGACCCCCGAGGACGTGCGGAACAAGCAGTTCACGACCGTCCGCCTGCGAGAGGGCTACGACGAGGACGAGGTCGATGCCTTCCTCGACGAGGTCGAGGCCGAGCTGACCCGGCTGCTCCGTGAGAACGAGGACCTGCGCGCCAAGCTGGCCGCGGCGACGCGAGCGGCCGCGCAGAACCAGCAGCAACAGCAGCAGGGCATGCGCAAACCGGAGCCCCAGGAGAGGCCCGGAGCCCCCGTACCCGCCGCCATATCAGGACCGCAGCCGGTCCCACCGGGGCAGATGGGCGGCCCGCCCCAGCTTCCCGGTGGTGCGCCGCAGCTGCCGGCAGGTCCCGGCGGGCACGGACCGCAGGGCGGTCCGCACGGGCCGCAGGGCGGCCCGCACGGTCCCGGGCCGATGGGCCCCGGACCGATGGGTCCCGGCCCGATGGGCGGCCAGGGCCCGGGTGGCGACAGCGCGGCCCGCGTGCTGTCGCTGGCGCAGCAGACCGCCGACCAGGCGATCGCCGAGGCCCGTTCCGAGGCCAACAAGATCGTCGGTGAGGCGCGCAGCCGCGCCGAGGGCCTGGAGCGGGACGCCCGCGCCAAGGCCGACGCCCTGGAGCGGGACGCGCAGGAGAAGCACCGTGTCGCGATGGGCTCGCTGGAGTCCGCCCGCGCCACGCTGGAGCGCAAGGTCGAGGACCTGCGCGGCTTCGAGCGCGAGTACCGCACCCGCCTGAAGTCGTACCTGGAGAGCCAGCTCCGCCAGTTGGAGAGCCAGGCCGACGACTCGCTGGCGCCGCCGCGCACCCCGGCGGCGGCCTCGCTGCCGCCGTCCCCGTCGATGGCCTCGGCCGGCGCCCCCGGCGGTCACCAGACGATGGGCGGCAACCAGTCCATGGGCGGCGGCCAGTCGATGGGCGGTCCCGGCGGTCCCGGCGGTCACACCCAGGGCGGTGGCCAGACCTACGGCGGACAGCAGCAGCAGATGTCCCCGGCCATGACCCAGCCGATGGCTCCCGTGCGACCGCAGGGGCCGCAGCCGATGCAGCAGGCGCCGTCGCCGATGCGCGGCTTCCTCATCGACGAGGACGACAACTGACGGGCGGCTGACGGACCGTCCCAGAGCGGCAGATCGGCATATCGAATACGGGCCGGGCCCGGGTCTTGGACCCGGGCCCGGCCCGTTGGCGTGCCCTCTTCACTCCCGGTCGTCACTCCCGGTCGCGACTTTCGACTCCCGGCCGCGGGACGCGGCCGCCGGCCGGCGCCACGGGGACACCGGCCGGCGGTCGCCGATCGCTCAGGCGCGGCGGAGCCGGAAGGTCAGGGAGAGCCCCTCGTCGGAGAACGTCTCGCCGAAGGAGTCGTCGCCCTCGCCCCGCACGTAGTCGGTGGCCAGCACCTCGTCCGCGATCAGGGCCTGGTGCTCGGTGAGGGCCCGGACGACCTCCTCGTCGTCCGACCGCCACCGCAGGGCGATCCGGTCGGCGACGTCCAGGCCGCTCTTCTTGCGAGCCTCCTGGACCAGCCGGATCGCGTCACGGGCCAGCCCGGCCCGCCGCAGCTCCGGGGTGATCTCCAGATCCAGGGCGACCGTGGCACCGGCGTCGGAGGCCACCGACCACCCCTCGCGCGGGGTCTCGGTGATGATGACCTCCTCCGGCGACAGCGCGATCGTCTCGCCGTCCACCTCCACCGACGCCGTGCCGGCGCGCAGCGCGGCCGAGAGCTCCGCGGCGTCCGCCTCGGCGATGGCCTTGGCGACCGGCTGGGTGCGCTTGCCGAAGCGGCGGCCCAACGCGCGGAAGTTCGCCTTGGCCGTGGTGTCCACCAGGGAGCCGCCGACCTCCGACAGGGAGGCGAGCGAGGTGACGTTCAACTCCTCGGCGATCTGCTCCCGCAACTCGTCCCCGAGCAGCTCGAAGCCCTGCGCGGCGAGCAGCGCCCGCGACAGCGGCTGCCGGGTCTTGACGCCCGACTCGGCGCGCGTGGCCCGACCCAGCTCCACCAGGCGCCGCACCAGCAGCATGTCGCGGGAGAGGTCCGGGTCGATGGCGTCCGGGTCGACGGTCGGCCAGGAGGCCATGTGCACCGAGGGCGGCGCGTCCGGGGTGACGGGGACGACCAGGTCCTGCCAGACCCGCTCGGTGATGAACGGCGTCATCGGGGCCATCAGGCGGGTGACCGTCTCCAGCACGTCGTGGAGGGTGCGCAGCGCCGCCGCGTCGCCCTGCCAGAAGCGGCGCCGCGACCGGCGCACGTACCAGTTGGACAGGTCGTCCACGAAGGTCGACAGCAGCTTGCCGGTGCGCTGGGTGTCGAACGTCTCCATGGCCTGGGTGCACTGGTCCACCAGGGCGTGGAGCTCGCTGAGCAGCCAGCGGTCCAGCAGCGGGCGGTCCGCCGGGGCCGGGTCGGCCTCGGAGGGCGCCCAGCCGGAGGTGCGGGCGTACAGGGCCTGGAAGGCGACCGTGTTCCAGTAGGTCAGCAGGACCTTCCGGACGACTTCCTGGATCGTGCCGTGGCCGACGCGCCGCGCGCTCCACGGGGAGCCGCCCGCCGCCATGAACCAGCGCACCGCGTCCGCGCCGTGCCGCTCCATGAGCGGGATCGGCTCCAGGATGTTGCCCAGGTGCTTGGACATCTTCCGGCCGTCCTCGGCGAGGATGTGGCCCAGGCAGACCACGTTCTCGTAGGAGGAACGGTCGAAGACCAGCGTGCCGACCGCCATCAGCGTGTAGAACCAGCCGCGGGTCTGGTCGATGGCCTCGCAGATGAACTGCGCCGGGTACCGCTTCTCGAACAGCTCCTTGTTCCGGTACGGGTAGCCCCACTGCGCGAAGGGCATCGACCCCGAGTCGTACCAGGCGTCGATGACCTCCGGGACGCGGACGGCCCGGTGGGAGCAGCCCTCGGCGGGGCAGTCGAAGACGACCTCGTCGATGTAGGGCCGGTGCGGGTCCAGGCCGGACTGGTCGGCGCCGGTCAGCTCGGTCAGCTCGGCCAGCGATCCGACGCAGGTGAGGTGGCCGTCCTCGCACCGCCAGATGGGCAGCGGGGTGCCCCAGTAGCGGTTCCGGGACAGGGCCCAGTCGATGTTGTTGTGCAGCCAGTCCCCGTAGCGGCCGTGCTTGACGGAGTCCGGGAACCAGTTCGTCCGCTCGTTCTCCCGCAGCAGGGCGTCCTTGACGGCGGTGGTGCGGATGTACCAGGACGGCTGCGCGTAGTAGAGCAGCGCGGTGTGGCAGCGCCAGCAGTGCGGGTAGCTGTGCTCGTACGGCAGGTGGCGGAAGAGCAGACCGCGCGCGTCGAGGTCCGCGACCAGCGCCTCGTCGGCCTTCTTGAAGAACTGCCCGCCGACCAGCCCCAGGTCCTCCTCGAAGGTGCCGTCGGGCCGGACGGGGTTGACCACCGGCAGCCCGTAGGCGCGGCAGGTCCGCAGGTCGTCCTCGCCGAACGCGGGGGACTGGTGGACCAGCCCGGTGCCGTCGTCGGTGGTGACGTACTCGGCGTTGACGACGTAGTGGGCGCCCTCGATCTCCACCAGGTCGAACGGGCGGCGGTACGTCCAGCGCTCCATCTCGCGGCCGGTGAAGCTCTGCCCGGTGACCTCCCACCCCTCGCCCAGGGCCTTGGCCAGCAGCGGCTCGGCGACGACCAGCTTCTCGGCGCCGTCCGTGGCGACCACGTAGGTGACGTCGGGGTGCGCGGCGACCGCGGTGTTGGACACCAGCGTCCAGGGGGTGGTCGTCCACACCAGCAGCGCGGCCTCGCCGGCCAGCGGGCCGGAGGTCAGCGGGAAGCGGACGTAGACCGAGGGGTCGACCACGGTCTCGTAGCCCTGCGCCAGCTCGTGGTCGGACAGGCCGGTGCCGCAGCGGGGACACCAGGGCGCCACCCGGTGGTCCTGGACGAGCAGCCCCTTGTCGAAGATCTGCTTCAGGGACCACCAGACGGACTCGATGTACTGGGGGCTCATCGTCCAGTACGCGTCGTCCATGTCGACCCAGTAGCCCATCCGGGTCGTCAGCTCGGCGAAGGCGTCGGTGTGCCGGGTCACCGACTCGCGGCACTTGGCGTTGAACTCCGCGATGCCGTAGGCCTCGATGTCCTGCTTGCCGGAGAAGCCCAGCTCCTTCTCCACCGCCAGCTCCACCGGCAGGCCGTGGCAGTCCCAGCCGGCCTTGCGCGTGACGTGGTAGCCGCGCATGGTGCGGAAGCGGGGGAAGACGTCCTTGAAGACGCGGGCCTCGATGTGGTGGGCGCCGGGCATGCCGTTCGCCGTCGGGGGACCCTCGTAGAACACCCATTCGGGGCGGCCCTCGGACTGCTCCAGGCTGCGGGCGAAGATCTTGTTCTCGCTCCAGAAGTCCAGCACGGCGCGTTCCAGCGCGGGAAGGTCCACCTGGGCGGGCACCGGACGGTACTGGGGCGGGGGCTGTGGACTCACTGCGAGCTTCCTCCAACGGACGTCGTGACTTCCGCCGGAGGGACGAGACCGCCGCGCCTCGGCGCCGGTTCCCGCGGTACCACCCTCCTTGACGACGGGAGCGCACCGGGTACGCGTCCCACCGCCCACTCATTGGTGCTGCGATGCCGGTTCTACTCACCGCGTGCTCGACTCGCGCGCACGGGCTTTCCTCCGGCGGCTCCGGGGTGATCTTCACGCCGCGCTCGCCCCCGGGCTCACACCGTCCCCGGGTCGCTCTCGGCCGCCTACGGACGCTACTCGTCCCCATCCACGCCTTTCGCTCTGCCCAGTGTACGGGTGTCCACCGATGGTGGTGGACCCGGTTTTCGGGCCGCGCGGCGGGGCACAACGCTTCGCGGGGGCACGCGTCCCGCTCGGGAGGAAGCACGGGCGGACCGGCGTGCCCCGTTGCCGCGCGATGGGGGCCGACTTATCGTTCCCGTCACGATTCGCGAGCAAGATCACACTATGTGAAGGGATCGTGGCCATGGTGGTGAGGCGGACCGCGGGGAAGGGAGCGGAATCCGTGCGAGAGCCCGTCACCGGGGCCGGCGACGGCGAGCGGACGAGGACGGGGGAGGAGACCTCCACGCGGAAGACCTCCGCCAAGGCGAGAGCCGCGGCGAAGGCGGCGAACACGGCGGGCGGGCAGCCCTCCACCACGGGGGTGACGGAGAGGAGGGCCGCCCCCGAGGCGGCCGACCGGGACGTCGCCACGGAGACGGTCGCCGAGGAGGCGGCCGGGAAGAAGACAGGAGCCAAGACGGTGGTTGCCAAGAAGACCACGACGGGAGCGCCGGCCGCCGACAAGGCCGCCGCGGCACCCACGGCGCGCGTGACCACGACACCCGCCGCCCCGGAGGAGTTGCTCGTACGCCCCGGCGAGAGCCCGTGGAGTCCCGGGGAGGTGGAGGAGGCGCGCGCCGAACTGGCCCAGGACGCCGCACGGCTGCGCACCGAGATCCTCGCCGCCGAGGAGGCCCTCAACGGCCTGATGCGCGACTCGGCCGACGCCGCCGGGGACGACCAGGCCGACACGGGCACCAAGAACATGACCCGCGAGCACGAGATGGCCCTCGCGGAGAACGCCCGCGAGATGCTCTACCAGACCGAGCGGGCCCTGGAACGTCTGGAGTCCGGAACGTACGGGGCCTGCGAGCACTGCGGACGACCGATCGGCAAGGCGCGGATGCAGGCCTTCCCCCGGGCCACGCTGTGCGTCGAGTGCAAGCAGCGGCAGGAACGCCGCTGACGGCCCCGCGCGGGTGTGACGTACCCTGCATCACGTGACAGAGGTGGAGAGGGCCGACGGCAAGCCCGAGAAGGCCGAGGCGGAGACGGCGGACGCGGCCGAGAGCGAGGCGACGACCGCGACGGGGACCGGTTCCGGGAAGGGCGAACGACCGACGACCGGAGGTCGCCGGCGGGTCGCGGAGCTCGCCATCGTGGCGGCTCTGGCGTACGCCTTGGACCTGATCACCAAGATCCTCGTGGTCGAGAAGCTGGAGGGCCACGACCCGATCGAGGTGATCGGGACCTGGCTGCGCTTCCAGGCGGTGCGCAACCCGGGCGCCGCCTTCGGCATCGGGGAGGCCCTCACCATCGTCTTCACGATCATCGCGGCGATCGTGATCGTGGTGATCGTGCGGATCGCCCGCAAGCTCTACAGCACGCCGTGGGCCGTGGCGCTCGGGCTGCTCCTGGGCGGGGCGCTGGGCAACCTCACCGACCGGGTCTTCCGCTCGCCGGGGGTGTTCCAGGGCCATGTCGTGGACTTCATCGCGCCCGCGCACTTCGCCGTCTTCAACCTCGCCGACACGGCGATCGTCTGCGGCGGCGTGCTCATCGTGATCCTGTCCTTCCGCGGCCTGGATCCCGACGGAACGGTCCACCGCGACTGACCGGAACGTGACCGGAACGTGTGCGTGCCCCCGCCCACCGGGCGGGGGCACGGTGCGCTTCCGGCATACTCGATCGGGTGAGTCAGCTTCCCGAGATCCGCACCCTGCCCGTACCCGACGGCCTGGAGGGCGAGCGCGTCGACGCGGCCCTGGCCAGGATGTTCGGCTTCTCCCGCACCAAGGCGGCCGAGCTGGCCGCGACGGGGAAGGTCCGCCTCGACGGAGGCGAGGTCGGGAAGTCCGAGCGGGTGCGCGGCGGGGCCTGGATCGAAGTCGAGATGCCCGCGCCGCCCGCGCCGGTGAGAGTCGTCGCCGAGCCCGTGGAGGGCATGCGGATCGTGCACGACGACGCCGACCTCGTGGTGGTCGACAAGCCGATCGGCGTGGCGGCCCACCCCAGCCCCGGCTGGAACGGGCCCACCGTGATCGGTGGGCTCGCCGCCGCGGGCTTCCGCGTCTCCACCTCGGGCGCCGCGGAACGCCAGGGCATCGTGCACCGACTGGACGTGGGGACCTCCGGGCTGATGGTGGTCGCCAAGTCCGAGCGCGCCTACACCCTGCTCAAGCAGCAGTTCCGCGAGCGCACCGTCGACAAGGGCTACCACGCGCTCGTCCAGGGCCACCCGGATCCGCTGAGCGGCACGATCGACGCCCCCATCGGGCGGCACCCCGTCCACGACTACAAGTGGGCCGTCACCGCCGACGGCAAGCCGTCGATCACCCACTACGACCTGATCGAGGCGTTCCGGGCCGCCAGCCTGCTCGACATCAAGCTGGAGACCGGCCGCACCCACCAGATCCGCGTCCACATGGCCGCCCACCGGCACCCCTGTGTCGGGGACACGACCTACGGCGCGGACCCGACGATGGCGAAGAGGCTGGGACTGGCCCGGCAGTGGCTGCACGCGGTCCGGCTGGGCTTCGAGCACCCGGCGGACGGCCGCTGGGCGGAGTTCTCCAGCGACTACCCCGACGACCTCCGCACGGCCCTGGACCGGGTCCGCGCCGAGAGCGCGTAGCGGGGGCGGCCGGCGGGGAGAGCGAGCCGGGAAGAGCGAGCGAGGAGACGAAGGGGACACCCGGGAGGGGCCGGGGGCCGGGTTCGGTCAGGGCGCCTTCCGGGCGTCCGGTATGCCCGCCCGGCCCGGCTTCCCCGAACCGTTCGACCTGTCGTCCGCCCGGCGCGTCTCCCGGGTGGGCTCCGGCGCCGGCTCCCGGGTGGGCTCCGGCGCGGCCTGCGCCGTGGTGACGCGGGGCAGCGCGTAGGGGTGCTCCCGGTGGAGCCAGGTGATCAACTGCTCGCGGACCTCGCAGCGCAGCGTCCAGATGTCGTCGGACGTGCGGGCCGTCACCATCGCGCGGACCTCGATCGTGGAGGGCGTGGTGTCGGTCACCAACAGGCTCCAGGCGCGGCCGTCCCACGCGTCGCTGGCGCGCACGATCTCCTCGGTCTTCGCCCGGATCTCGGCTATCGGGGCCGAGTGGTCGAGGTGGAGGTAGACCGTGCCGGTCATCTGCGCGTTGTTGCGGGACCAGTTCTCGAAGGGCTTGCCGGCGAAGTACGACACCGGCATGGTGATCCGCCGCTCGTCCCAGGTGCGGATGACGATGTACGAGACGGTGATCTCCTCGACCGTCCCCAGCTCGCCCTCCACCACCACCGTGTCGCCGATGCGCACCATGTCGCCGAAGGCGATCTGCAGACCGGCGAAGAGGTTGCCCAGGGTGGACTGCGCGGCGATACCGGCGACGATGCCGAGCACACCGGCCGAGGCCAGCATGGAGGCGCCGAGCTTCTCCATCGCGGGGAACTGCAACAGCATCGCGGCGGCGGCGATCACCGTGACCACCGCCGTGGCCAGCCGCCGCACCAGGGTCAACTGGGTGCGGACGCGGCGCACCCGGGCCGCGTCGTGGGCCGTCCCCGCGTAGCGGGAGTAGGCGGTCTCCACGATGGCGGTGACGATCCGCAGGGCCAGCCACGCGGTGGCCCCGATCAGGATCAGGCCGAGCCACAGGTCCACGGTCTGTTGGTGGTCCCGGGCCAGGTGCGTCTCGCCGGAGAAGGCGTTGAGCAGGGCGACGAAGACGACCGCCTGCAGCGGCCACCGTCCGCTGCGCAGCAGCTCCCACATCGGGGTCTCCGGGTGCCGGGCGTCCAGGCGCCGCAGGGTGCGGTCCATGACCCAGCCGACGACGAGGGCCAGTGCGATCGCGCCACCGAAGACGATCAGTGGCCGCAGCACGTTCTCCATGGTCGTGTGAACTCCTCGGAGGCTCCTGGAGACGAAAAGGGCTCCACCGACCGTACCTGGCACGATGGGGGGAATTCCGCTCCGGGTGAGGCGCCCGAACGCGGATCATGAGCCTGACCTGCGAAGGAAGTGACACCGTGCCCACCGTTGTGATGTTCCACTCCGCCTACGGGCTGCGTCCCGCCGTCCACGCCGCGGCCGACCGGCTCCGGGAGGCCGGGCACGAGGTCCACACCCCCGACCTGTACGACGGACGGACCGCCGAGACCGTCGAGGACGGCATGGTCATCAAGGACGAGATCGGCCGTGACGAGCTGCTCAAACGGGCCGTCGCCGCCACGGCGCCGCTGTCCGAGCGGGGGCTGGTGTACGCCGGGTTCTCGCTGGGCGGGGCGATCGCCCAGAACCTCGCGCTCGCCGACGTCCGCGCGCGCGGACTGCTCCTCCTCCACGGCACCTCGGACATCGCGGAGGACGCCGCCGTCGACGAACTGCCCGTCCAGCTCCACGTCGCCGACCCCGACCCCTTCGAGCCGCACGACTGGCTGAACGCCTGGTACCTGCGGATGCGCAGGGCGGGCGCGGAGGTGGAGGTCCACCGCCACGCCGGGGCCGGTCACCTCTACACCGACCCCGACCTGCCCGACTACGACCGGGAGGCGGCCGAGCGGACCTGGCGGATCGCGCTGGACTTCCTGGCGGAGCTCCGGGAGGGCTGAGGCGGTTCGGACGCGGCGGGCCGGTCAGGGGCGCGTGCAGCGGCCCGAGCCACCCGGACCGCTCGTGGTCGGGACGCACTGGTACACCCGGTCGTCCGCGTCCCGGCTGAGGTAGCGGCCCTGGCACTCGTTCTGCTTGGTCATGCCGTGCTCCCGGCACCACCGCGCCGCGGCGTGCCCGTCGGGGAACGGGCCCGGCGCGTAGATCATCCAGTAGCCCGGGCGGAGCGAGGCGAAGTCGTCGCTGAGCAGCACCCGCGCCCCGGGCGCCTTGGCGCGGACGGCGGCCAGCCGCTTGTCGCGGACGGCGGTGCCGGAGGAGACCGGCTCGGAGAACAACTGCGCCACCCAGGTGTCGACGCTCTCCTCGCCGGCGATCGGGGCCCCGTCGTCCGGTGGGGTCCTGTCGGCGGACGGGGTCGGCGTGGCCGACGGTTCGGGTGTGGCGGGGGCCGACGAGCCGGCGGGGGAGTCGGAGGACGGCTCCGACGGGCCCTTGGCGTTCCCCTCCGAGGACGGTGCGTCGGACGGCGAGGCGGACGGCGCGTCGGGCGGCGAGGCGGCGGGGGAGGAGGCCGCTCCCGCGCCCCGGCCCTCCTCGCCGTCCCCGGTGAACGCCGTGAAGGCGTACGCGGAGGCCGCGATCAGCGCCGCGCAGACCGCCGCCCCCACGGCCGGCGCGACCCACCCGCGACGCCCGGGCGAGGCGGTGGGGACGGTGGCGCCCGTGCCCGGGACGTCCGGGCGCGGGGCGGTGGCCAGGGTCGGCGGGTGGAACGGCGCGCCCGGCGGGGGAGGCGGCACCGCGGGGCGTGGGGCCGTGTGGGTCTCCATCAGGTGCGGGGCGGACCGGCCCGCCTCCGCCTCGGCGAGCAGCGCGTCGAACCGCTCGGCGTCGGGCCGCGCCGCCGGGTCGCGGACCAACATCGCGGTCAGCGCCGGGGCGAGCGGCCCGGACCGCACGGGCGGCGGGATCGGTTCGTCGAGGACGGCGGCCAGCGTGGCCAGGGCCGTCGGGCGGCGCAGCGGGCTCGCGCCCTCCACACAGACGTACAGCGTCATGGCCAGCGACCACAGGTCGGAGGCCGGGTCGTCGTCCCCGCCCCGGATGCGTTCGGGGGCGATGTACTCGGGGGAGCCGACGATCTCGCCGGTGGCGGTCAGCGACGTGGAGCCCTGGACCGCGGCTATGCCGAAGTCGGTCAGCACCGCGTCAAGGCCCCCGCCCCCGTCCGGGCCGCCGGGCCCGGCGGGAACGTTGCCGCGCAGCAGCACGTTGGCGGGCTTCACGTCGCGGTGATGGATGCCGGCGGCGTGCGCGGCGCGCAGCGCGGAGAGGATCTGCCGTCCCAGCCGGGCCGCCTCGCGCGGCCGAAGCGGACCGTCGGCGATCCGGTCCTGGAGGGAGGGGCCGGGCAGCAGCTCCATCACGATCCACGGATACGGCCGCGAGTCCACGATGTGGTGGACCGTCACCACGTGCGGGTGGTTGATCCGGGCCAGGGCCCGTGCCTCGCGCAGGACGCGTTCGCGCGCCCTGCGCGAGGCGGTGTCCTCGTCGGCCGGGTCGGAGGCGGGGCCGGGGGCCGAGGCCGGATCGGGCGGCCTGACCTCCTTCAGGGCCACCTCGCGGTCCAGCACGGTGTCGCGGGCCCGCCACACCGTGCCCATGCCCCCGCTGCCGAGCCGTTCCAGCAGCTCGAACCGTCCGTCGACGACCCGTCCGGGCCGGGTGTGATCCTCGTGCCGTCCCCCTGACATGGGGTCAGCGTACGGGGTCCTCCGCGCGCTCCACACGCTGGGCACCCGAACGTGTGCGGTAGGAGCGGACGTGGTGGGCGGTCGCTCGCGGGTCCGTCTTGTCCGACAGCGCGTAGTAGTCCATCTGCGCCCGCTCGCCGGTCACGTCCAGGACGCCGTAGCCGTGCGAGTCCATGTCGACCCACTTGGTGTGGCGGTTGGCGGCCCGGACGGCGGCCTCGGCCACCGAGGAGACGGTGTGCGGCGGGACTCTCAGGACGTCGTCCAGGTTGTCCGAGGTGACGGAGGTGACCACGAACTCCGTGGCGACCGGCCGCTGCAGCGGGTACGCGGCCGCCCGGACGGGCACGTCGTTGGCGAAGGCCATGTGGATGTCGCCGGTGAGGAAGACGGTGTTGTCGATGCCCCGGTCGCGCAGGTGGGTCAGCAGTTCGCGGCGGTCGTCGGTGTAGCCGTCCCACTGGTCGACGTTGACGGCCAGCCCCTCGCGGGGGAGGCCCAGCAGCTCGGCCAGCGGCCCGAGCAGGTGGGCGGGAACGGAGCCGAAGGCCATCGGCGAGATCATCACCGAGGTGCCGACCAGGTGCCACCGCGCGTCGGAGGCCGCCAGCGAGGACTTCAACCAGTCCAACTGCGCCCGGCCGGTGATGGTGCGGTCGGGGTCGTCCACGTCGCCGCTGCCGAAGCGGGCCTGCCGGTCGCGGAAGGAGCGCAGGTCGAGGAGGTGGAGGTCGGCCAGGGAGCCGAAGCGCAGCCGCCGGTGGACGGTGCCCTCGGTGGACGGGCGGACCGGCATCCACTCGAAGTACGCCTGCCGGGCGGCTCTCGCGCGGTCCGTCCAGTCGCCCTCCGTCTCCGGCGTGTGGTTCTCGGCCCCGCCGGACCAGGCGTCGTTGGCCGTCTCGTGGTCGTCCCATATCGCGATCACCGGGTGCGCGGCGTGGAGGGCCCGCAGGTCCGGGTCGGTCTTGTAGTGGGCGTGGCGCTGCCGGTAGTCGGACAGGGTGATCGTCTCGTGGACCGGCCGCATCTCCCGGACGATCCCGTCCTTCAGCGGGAACTCGCCCTTGCCGTACTCGTAGATGTAGTCGCCGAGGTGGAGGACGGCGTCGAGGTCCCTCCGGGCGGCCAGGTGGCGGTAGGCCGTGAAGTAGCCGCTCTCGTAGTGGGCGCAGGACACCACCCCGAAGCGGACGCGGTCCGCCGCGGTGCCGTCGGCGGGCGCGGTGCGGGTGCGGCCGGTGGGGGAGTGGGCGCCGCCGACGGCGAAGCGGTAGAAGTACTCGGTGGCCGGACGCAGCCCGCGGACGTCGGCCTTGACGGTGTGGTCGGCCGCGGCCGTGGCGGTGGTGCGACCGGAGGCGACGACGGAGGCGAAGCCGCGGTCCTCGGCGACCTCCCAGGAGACCTCCACGGGGGCGCCCAGACCGGAGCCGGGCGTCGCCTCGGGGGTGGGGGTGACGCGGGTCCACAGCAGGACGCCGTCGGGGAGCGGATCGCCGGAGGCGACGCCGTGCGCGAAGACGAGCGAGCCGTCAAAGGCGTCGACGCCGTCCGCCCGGGCGTGCCGGGCTCCGGCCAGCGGAAGCAGCGCCGCGGTCGCCGCCGTGGCCGCGACGACCGTACGGCGCGTGGGCGCGGCGATACGGGGAGTGGTGTTGGTGTCGGTCACGGCCACGGATGCTACGCGCCGGTAGGAACGGCGGGTAGCGGGCTGACAAGAGTTCGTCGAACCGTCGAGTGGTGTTTCGGCCACGGTCCGAAAGCGGCTCCGGCCCGGTCGGCCGCGCCGCCTCGGGCGACGCGGCCCACCGGGCCGGAAGCGGGGTGTTCCGGGCCGTCGGGGCCCGGTTCCCCGATTACTGGATCTTGACGCCGAGCTTGTCCAGCTCGGCGGGGAGCGTGGCGATCTCCACGTCCTTGCCGTTGATGCGGACGGTCGGCGTGCCCTGGATCCCGGAGTCGTTGAAGCTGTCGACCATCTCCAGGGCCCACTTGTCGTAGGTGCCCTTCTCGACGGCCTGCTCGAACTCCTTGTTGCCCTTCAGCGCGTCGACGTTCTCCGCGACGTCCAGCAGGTAGTCGTTGTCGGCGAACTTGTCCTGGGGCTCGGCCGGGTGGTGCTCGGCGGAGTACAGCAGGGAGTGGTACTCGGTGAACGCCTCGGTGCTCACGTTCAGCGCGGCGCCCAGCGCGCTGATGGCGTTCTTGGAGCCGCTCCCGCCCATGTTGCCGTCGATGATGCTGCCGAGGTGGATCTGGAGCTTGTACTTGCCGTCCTTGGCGCCCTGCTTGAGGGGCTCGCCGAGCTGCTGCTCGAAGTTGGCGCAGGCCGGGCAGCGCATGTCCTCGTAGACGTCGATGGTCGTCTTGGCGTCCTTGCCGCCGATGACGACGGCGGTGCCGTTCTCGCCGGTGGCGTTGGCCGGCTTCACCAGCTTCTTGTCCGCCGCCGCGGACCAGGACTTCCCGCTGCCGCCGCCGTCGCTCTCCATGTTGGCGACGGCGAAGCCGACGCCGCCCGCGATGGCGAGGACGCCGACCACCGAGGTGCCGACGATCAGCCGGCGGCGCATCTTCTCCTTCTTGGCCTGCTTCTCGCGCTCGATCCGCAGCCGCTCGCGGGCGGCACGCTTGGCTTCCTGGCTGTTGCGCTTGCTCATGGGGGTGTGTTCTCCGTGTCGTGTGCGTGTGTGGGGGACCCGTGGTGCTCGGGTTGTGCTCAGGCGGCGAGAGCCGGCGGGCACGGCGGTCCCCGCCGCACGACGGAGTGGACCAGCAGCGGGAGCGCGGACGGCACCGCGGGCCCCGAGGCCGCGCGGGCGCCGGGGCCGGACGGCGCGGGGGCCGGGCACAGGACGGTCGCGACCAGCGACAGCGGCCGGAAGAGGGACGCGGCGGCGGCGCGCAGCAGCCGGGTGAGCGCCGCGTCGCCCCGGCGTAGCCAGGCGGCGGCGGTCAGCCCCACCGCCACGTGCGCGGCGAGCAGGAGCCAGGGCGTGGCGGGGTGGGCGCCGTGGGCGAGCGTGGGCGTGCCGGAGGCGGCCACCCGCGCCAGGGGCGTCCCGAAGTCGCCGCCCGCGCACAGCAGGTCCAGGCCCAGGGAGCGCAGCGGGCCGGCCACGGGCCCGCCCGCCTGCCCGTAACAGGCGTCCTGCCCGGTGGTGAAGACGGTGTCCGCGGCCAACTCCAGCGGCACCAGCGCGCCGGCGACCGACCAGTACCCCCGCTCCCGACCGGCCAGGGCGAAGGCGACCGCGAACACCACCGCGGTGACCGCGACCAGCGGCGGGTACGGCAGGGGGTTTCCGGTGAGCAGGACATGGGCACCCGCGGACAGGGTGACGCACAGCGCGGTGAAGACCGCGGCGCGCACCGTCCGTACTCCTGTGTTCGTCCCCGTGACCGGGACGTCCCTCGTGCCCATCGCGATCGAGTGTGCCACGGGCTCCGCCGAGAAGGACCCGGAAGGCCGGAAGAGGGTGGCGATCGCAACACGAACGAGGCCCGAACGCGCCCGTGACGGGAGTGATCCGCGGGACGCGCGGGCCGGCCGGTGTCCGTCCGTGGCGGGCGGCGAGTCCCGGCGGCCCGGGACGTAGACTTCGGAGCCGTTCCAGAACCGCAGCAAGACCGTTCGTTGGAGGTCCCCCGCCGTGGCCAAGCCGCCGTTCACACACCTGCACGTACACACCCAGTACTCGCTGCTGGACGGTGCGGCGCGGCTCGGCGACATGTTCGAGGCCTGCCAGAAGATGGGCATGACGCACATCGCCATGACCGACCACGGCAACCTCCACGGGGCGTACGACTTCTTCCAGCACGCCACCAAGGCGGGCATCACGCCGATCATCGGCATCGAGGCGTACGTCGCCCCGCAGTCGCGCCGGTACAAGCGCCGCGTCCAGTGGGGCCAGCCGCACCAGAAGCGCGACGACGTCTCCGGCTCCGGCGGTTACACCCACAAGACCATCTGGGCGGCGAACAAGACCGGTCTGCACAACCTCTTCCGGCTCTCCTCCGACGCGTACATGGAGGGCTTCTTCGTCAAGTGGCCGCGCACCGACAGGGAGATGATCGCCGAGTTCTCCGAGGGACTGATCGCCTCCACCGGCTGCCCCTCGGGCGAGGTGCAGACCAGGCTGCGGCTCGGCCAGTTCGACGAGGCGCTCAAGGCCGCCGCCGAGTACCAGGACATCTTCGGCAAGGACCGGTACTTCCTGGAGCTGATGGACCACGGCATCGACATCGAGCGCCGGGTCCGCCAGGGGCTGCTGGACATCGGGAAGAAGCTGGGCATCCCGCCGCTGGTCACCAACGACAGCCACTACACCTACGAGAGCGAGGCCGAGGCCCACGACGCGCTGCTGTGCGTCCAGACCGGCAAGAACCTCTCCGACCCCGACCGCTTCCGGTTCGACGGCGCGGGCTACTTCCTGAAGTCCACGGAGGAGATGTACGCCATCGACTCCTCCGACGCCTGGCAGGAGGGCTGCCGCAACACCCTCCTGGTCGCCGAGCAGATCGACACCACCGGCTGGTTCGAGAAGCAGGACCTGATGCCCCGCTTCCCCGTCCCCGAGGGGCACACCGAGGAGTCCTGGTTCCGCGAGGAGGTCCGGCGCGGCATGCGGCGCCGGTACCCGAACGGCATCCCCGAGGACCGGCAGCGGCAGGCCGACTACGAGATGGACGTCATCGTCCAGATGGGGTTCCCCGGCTACTTCCTCGTCGTCGCCGACTTCATCATGTGGGCCAAGAACAACGGCATCGCCGTCGGTCCGGGCCGAGGTTCCGCGGCGGGCTCGATCGTGGCGTACGCGATGGGCATCACCGACCTCGACCCCATCGACCACGGCCTGATCTTCGAGCGGTTCCTCAACCCCGAGCGCGTCTCCATGCCCGACGTCGACATCGACTTCGACGAGCGCAGGCGCGGCGAGGTCATCCGCTACGTGACCGAGAAGTACGGCGCCGACAAGGTCGCCCAGATCGGCACCTACGGCACCATCAAGGCCAAGGCGGCGATCAAGGACTCCGCCCGTGTGCTGGGCTACCCGTACGCCATGGGCGACCGCATCACCAAGGCCATGCCCGCCGACGTCCTGGGCAAGGGCATCCCGCTCTCCGGCATCACCGACCCGAACCACCCGCGCTACAGCGAGGCGGCCGAGGTGAGGTCGATGTACGAGAACGAGCCGGACGTGAAGAAGGTGATCGACACCGCCCGCGGCATCGAGGGCCTGGTGCGGCAGATGGGCGTGCACGCGGCGGGCGTGATCATGTCCAGCGAGCCGCTGGTGGACCACGTGCCCGTCTTCAGCCCCAAGAACGACGGCGCGGTGGTCACCCAGTGGGACTACCCCACCTGTGAGTCGCTCGGCCTGCTGAAGATGGACTTCCTGGGCCTGCGCAACCTCACGATCATGGACGACGCCGTCAAGCTGGTGAAGGCCAACAAGGGCGTCGACATCACCCTGCTCGACCTGACGCTGGACGACCCCAAGACCTTCGAGCTGCTCCAGCGCGGCGACACCCTGGGCGTCTTCCAGTTCGACGGCGGGCCCATGCGCTCCCTGCTGCGGATGATGAAGCCCGACAACTTCGAGGACATCTCCGCGGTCTCGGCCCTGTACCGGCCCGGCCCGATGGGCATGAACTCCCACATCAACTACGCGCTGCGCAAGAACGGGCAGCAGGAGATCACCCCCATCCACCCGGAGTTGGACGAGCCCCTCAAGGAAGTCCTCGACGTCACCTACGGCCTGATCGTCTACCAGGAGCAGGTGCAGAAGGCGGCCCAGATCATCGCGGGCTACTCGCTCGGCGAAGCCGACATCCTCCGCCGCGTCATGGGCAAGAAGAAGCCCGAGGAACTGGAGAAGAACTTCACCATCTTCCAGGCGGGCGCCCGCAAGAACGGCTACAGCGACGAGGCCATCCAGGCGCTCTGGGACGTGCTGGTCCCCTTCGCCGGCTACGCCTTCAACAAGGCCCACTCCGCCGCGTACGGACTGGTCTCGTACTGGACCGCCTACCTCAAGGCCAACTACCCGGCCGAGTACATGGCGGCCCTGCTGACCTCCGTCCGCGACGACAAGGACAAGTCGGCGGTCTACCTCAACGAGTGCCGCCGCATGGGCATCAAGGTGCTGCCGCCGGACGTCAACGAGTCCGACGCGAACTTCACCCCGCGCGGTGACGACACGATCGTCTTCGGCCTGACGGCCGTGCGCAACGTCGGCCAGAACGTGGTCGACTCGATCGTCGCCTGCCGCAAGGCCAAGGGGAAGTACACCTCCTTCCCCGACTTCCTCGACAAGGTCGACGCGGTGGTGTGCAACAAGCGCACGGTCGAGTCGCTGATCAAGGCCGGTGCCTTCGACAACCTGGGCCACACCCGCAAGGGCCTGACGGCGCACTTCGAGTCGATGATCGACAACGTGGTGCAGGTCAAGCGGAAGGAGGCCGAGGGCCAGTTCGACCTCTTCGGCGGCCTGGGCGAGGGCGACGCCGACAGCGGCCCCGGCTTCGGCATGGACGTGCAGTTCCCCACCGACGAGTGGGACAAGAGCTACCTGCTCGCCCAGGAGCGGGAGATGCTCGGCCTCTACGTCTCCGACCACCCCCTGTTCGGCCTGGAGCACGTGCTGGCCGACAAGACCGACGCGGCGATCTCCCAGCTCAACGCGGGCGACTTCACCGACGGGGCGATCGTCACCATCGGCGGCATCATCTCCGGCCTCCAGCGGAAGATGACCAAGCAGGGCAACGCCTGGGCCATCGCCACCGTGGAGGACCTGGCGGGCTCGATCGACTGCATGTTCTTCCCCGCCACCTACCAACTCGTCTCCACCCAACTGGTGGAGGACGCGGTGGTCTTCGTCAAGGGCCGGCTGGACAAGCGCGAGGACGTCCCCCGGCTGGTCGCGATGGAGCTGATGGTCCCCGACCTGTCGGACGCCGCCTCCGACGCGCCCGTCACCATCACCATCCCCACGGTCAAGGTCACGCCGCCGCTGGTGGAGAAGTTGGGCGAGGTGCTCACCCAGCACCGCGGTTCGACCGAGGTGCGGGTCAAGCTCCAGGGCTCCCGCAAGACGACCGTGCTCCGGCTCGACCGGCACCGCGTCACCGCCGATCCGGCGCTCTTCGGCGACCTCAAGGCCCTGCTCGGCCCCTCCTGTCTGGCGGGTTGACCCGCTCGCGGACCCGACGCGCCGCACCCGCCCGGACCGTGCCGGGCGGGTGCGGCGCGCGTTCCGCTCCACGGGACGCCCGGGGAAGGACGCGTCCCGTCGGGTCGCGGTCGTGCCTCAGTTGTGGCCGAAGCGCCTGCGGTGCTTGCGTCCGACGTCCCCGGAGTCCGCCTGCGACGCCGACTGCGTCCGTGCCATCTGCTCGGCGGGGGTGTTCGACTGCTCCTGCGACCGGTCGACGGCGCCGCGTCCACGCCGCTGTTCGCGGTCGCCCTTCTTGCGCTTGCCCATGATCTCCTCCTGTGGCGGATCTCGGAACGATGGGCCGTGCTCAGAGCCTCGCACGCATCCGCACAACGCGCATGTCGGACAATTGCCCTGAGTAATCGGCCTTCTGGGACGGGCGGTCCGTCCCGTACCGTGGACACAGGCCCCCCGCCACGCCGAAGATCGAGTCCGAGCCGACAAGCCCAGCACGGTCGGGCAGACTCGAAACGGACCCGAGACAGACGCACCGCGACCGAACGGGCACCTTCGGTCACGGTGGTTGAGCCGGGCGTGCCGGTCGTACCGAGAGTGGGTGGAGCGTGGATCGCTGCGTCGTCCTGGTGGACGCCGGGTACCTCCTGGGCGCCGCCGCGAGCCTCCTGGCGGGAGAACCCGCGCGCTCCCGGATCACCGTGGACCACTCCGTCCTCATCCAGGGACTGCGCGAACGCGCCGAGGAGGACACCGGCTGCCGACTGCTGCGCATCTACTGGTTCGACGGAGCCCCCGACCGGGTCCCCCAGCCCGAACACCGGCGCCTGCGGGTGATGCCGCGCGTCACCGTGCGGCTCGGCGCGCTCACGCGCAGCGAGGGACGGTGGGCGCAGAAGGGCGTGGACGCCGCCATGCACGCCGAGCTCACCGAACTGGCGCGCAACCGCGCCTGCTCCGACATCGTGCTGGTCACCGGCGACGGCGATCTGCTGCCCGGCCTGATGTCCGCCAAGGAACACGGCGTCGCCGTCCACCTGTGGGCCGTCCAGGCCGCCGACGGCGACTACAACCAGTCCGAGGACCTGGTCGCCGAGGCCGACGAGCGGCGCGTTCTGGACCGGGTCTGGATCACCCGGGCCGTCCGGGCCAGGGACGTCACCGGGGTCTGCCCGCCGCGCCCCGACACCCGGCCCGAGATCGCCGCCATCCTCTCCGCCCCCCTGCCCGAGCCTCCCCCCGCCTCCGACGGCGGGACGCCCGTGACGGCCGGCGCCGGCCCGGACACGGAGCGCACGGAACCGAGCGCCGCCGCCCCCGCCGCCGCGCCCGCCTCCGCCGGGAACGGCACCCGGCCCGCCGCCGACGAACGCCCCGGCGACAGCGCACCGGCCAAGGGCGTGCCCACCCCCAAGGACCTGGCCGGACTCGGCCGTCCCGCCGCCCACGCCCCGCACACCCCCACCGCCCCCGCGAGCGCCACCCTGCGCTGGTCCTCCGACCGGGGCTGGGTGGACCGCGGCGCCCCCGGCGAGTCCCCGGAGGCCGCCGCCCTGCCGACGCTCGCCCAGCTCACCACCGCCGAGCAGCGCTGGGCCGACCGGGAGGAGGACATCACCACCGTCAGCGGCGACCCCTACGAGGTCGGCCAGGTCTTCGCCCGCCGCTGGATCGACCGGCTCACCACCCCCGTGCACCTGAGGACCCTCTCCGCGGAGTACCCCCGCATCCCGCACCGCATCGACGGGGAACTGCTCCGCTACGCGGCGCGCTTCGGCCTGCTGGCGCACAAGGACGACCAGATCGACGAGCGCGACCGCTACGCGATCCGCGCCGGCTTCTGGCGCGAGGTGGACGCCCGCACGTCGGGTGAACGCGCACCCGCCGGCGAGTGAGGCGGACGCGAGCGCGTACCCTCGTAGCTCGTGAGGACGGGCACAGCGACGGGCGCAGCACGGGTGGTGGACGCGGAGGCACCGGCGGGGACCGCCGTGAGCGTTCACGACCTGGTCAAGACCTATCCGGCCCGGCGCGGGCGGCGCGGCGCCCCCGACACCCCGGCCGTACGAGCCAGCGACGGCGTCAGCCTGACCGTCCGGCACGGCGAGGTCTTCGGCCTCCTCGGCCCGAACGGCGCCGGGAAGTCCACCCTGGTGCGGCAGCTCACCGGGCTGCTGCGACCGGACTCCGGGCGCGTCGACGTCCTCGGCCACGACCTGGTCCGCCACCCGCGGCGGGCGGCCCGGCTGCTGGCCTACCTCGGACAGGAGTCCACCGCGCTGGACGAGCTGACCGTGTCGCTGGCCGCCGAGACCACCGGACGGCTGCGCGGCCTGGACGCCGTCACCGCGCGCCGCGAGCGCGACGCCGTCCTGGAGGAGCTGGGACTGGGCCCCCTGGCCGACCGCCCGCTGAAGAGGCTCTCCGGCGGTCAGCGCCGGCTGGCCTGCGTGGCGGCGACCCTGGTGGGGGAGCGGCCCCTGCTGGTGCTGGACGAGCCGACGACCGGCATGGACCCCGTGGCGCGGCGCGCGGTGTGGGCCGCGATCGACCGCCGGCGGGCCGAGCACGGCGCCACGGTGATCCTGGTGACCCACAACGTCATCGAGGCCGAACTGGTCCTGGACCGGGTGGCCGTCATGGACCGCGGCCGGGCGATCGCCTGCGACACCCCCGCCGGGCTGAAGGCCAGGGTCGGCGAGGAGGTGCGGCTGGACCTGGTGTGGCGCGACCGGCCGCCGCTGGAGGTGCCCGAGGTGGCCGCTCTGCAGGGGGCCGCCACGGCCACCGGCCGCCGCTGGACGCTGCGGTTGCCGCCGGCGGAGGCGCGCGCGGCGGTCGCCGCCGTCACCGGCGGCCCGGCGTTCGCCGCGCTGGACGACTTCACGCTGGCCACGCCGAGCCTGGAGGACGTGTACCTGGCCCTGGGCGGACACACGGAAGGTCTGGTGAGGACGTGAGCACCGCGGCGTCGGCGACTCCGGAGGACACGGCGAGGGAGCAGGACGCACAGGCGTCCGACCCCCGCCCCGTCCCGCGCTCCGACCGGCCGGCGAACCGTCCCGAGGTCGCCCCGCTCGCGCCCGGCGCGGGCCTGTGGCCCGCCCTGGCGGCCGTCTACCGGGCGCAGCTCTCCCGCGCGCGGGTGGCGCGCATCCCCCTGCTCTTCGTGGCCACCTTCCAGTCCCTGGGCATCATGATCCTGATGCGCGGGGTCGTGGACGGCGGCCCCGGCGACGAGGCACGGGCCGTGGTGGCCGGATCGAGCGTGCTGGTCGTCGCCTTCGTCGCCCTGAACCTCCTCGCCCAGTACTTCGGGCATCTGAGGGCCTCGGGCGGACTCGACCACTACGCCACCCTGCCGGTGCCCCCCACGGCCGTGGTGCTGGGGGCGGCGGGCGCCTACGCCTCCTTCACGGTGCCCGGCGTGGTGGTCACCGCCGTGGTCGGCGCCCTGCTCTACCAGCTCCCGCTGAGCGGACTGTGGGTGCTGGCGGCGGTGGTGCCGCTGTCCGGCGCGGCCCTCGCCGGGCTCGGAGCCGCCCTCGGCCTGCTCGCGCCGCGTCAGGAACTCGCCACGCTCTGCGGACAATTGGGCATGTCGGCCGCGCTGCTGCTGGGCGTGCTCCCGGCCGGCGGGCTGCCGGAGGCGGTGCGCTGGGTGAGGGACCTGCTGCCCTCCACGTACGGCGTGGAGGCGCTGGCGGCGGCCTTCGAACCCAGCCCGCACTGGGCCCGGGTCGCCGGCGACCTGGGGGTGTGCGCGGCGGTCGGGGCCGTCTCGCTGGCCGTCGCCACCTGGGCGTACCGGCGTGCCGCCGTCCGCTGACACCCCGTGACGCCGAGTCGGGGCCTGCCCGGCACTCCGACGGCCGAACCTGGCACGATGGCAGGGTGACCGCACCGACACCGCCCTCTCCGAGCAACGAACCCTCCCGGTCGGCCCACTCCCACGACCCGTGGGGGCCCCCGCCCGACGGCGCGGTGGCCGGTCCGGGCACCGGAGGGGAGGAGGCGGACGGGATCTCGCCCCGCCGGGAGGCGCGCGACGCCGCGCTGGTGGCGGTCGCCGTGGCGGCCGTCGGGGTGGTGCTCGGGCTGCTGTGGCTGTGGCTGGCCCCGCGGGTCCCGCTGATCTCCGACGGCACGGCCGTCTACCTCAAGGACGCCGAGGGCGAGGAGTCGGTCGGCGTCGACGGCATGTTCGCCCTGTCGGCCCTGGGCATCGGCGTGCTGACCGGCGCCGTCGTCTTCCTCATGCGGCGCCGGGGCGGGATCGGCGTGCCGGTGGGGCTGGCGGTCGGCGCGCTGCTGGGCTCGGTGCTGGCCTGGCGGCTGGGCGTCTGGCTCGGCCCGGAGCAGGACGTGGTCGCCCACGCCAAGGCGGTGGGCGAGGGGAAGGTCTTCGACGCCCCGCTGGAGCTGAGGGCCAAGGGCACCCTGCTGGTGTGGCCGTTCGCCGCGCTGCTGGCGCACCTGGGCCTCACGGCGCTGTTCGGCCCCCGCGACCCCGAACCCGACCCCGTCCTCCACCCCATGTGGGGGCCGCCGAGGGATGGGAACGCGCCCGGGGGCGTGTGACGGACGCGGGACGGACGCGTGAGGCGGCGCGCGGTGCGCGCCGCCGGATGGGGCTCAGCAGCGGGCGATCGGCGCCGTGACGGCGCCGGTGAGCCGCACCAGGTCCGCGGGGGCCAGTTCGATCTCCAGCCCTCGGCGCCCGGCCGAGACGCAGATCGTCCCGTGCCGCTCGGCGGAGGCGTCCACCACCGTCGGCAGCGCCTTGCGCGAGCCCAACGGCGAGATCCCGCCGCGCACGTAGCCCGTGACGCGTTCGGCCAGGGCCGGGTCCGCCATCGCCGCCCGCTTGCCGCCGACCGCCGCCGCCAGCGCCTTGAGGTCCAGCGAACCGCAGACGGGGACGACCGCGACGGTCAGCGCGCCGTCGACGTCCGCGACGAGCGTCTTGAACACCCGCTCCGGAGCCACGCCGAGCGCCTCCGCCGCCTCCTGGCCGTAGGAGGGCGCGGCGGGATCGTGCTCGTAGGAGCGGAGCGTGAAGGCCACGCCCGCCTTCGTGGCGGCCACCGTCGCCGGAGTGCCGCCGGAACCGGACTTCGGTTTCTTCCTCGCCACGCCTTGCACGCCTCGCATCGCCGATCACCGTGGAACCGCGTCGACCGGCCCGCGCCGGGCCGGGAGCGGTGTTCAGTTGGGACTGGTCGGCAGGCGGGTCAGCTCCGCCGCCGGAACCGACGGGAGCCTACCGATCAGCGCCGTCTCGCGCCGCAGGATCCTCAGCTCGTCCGCCAGCCGGGTGGCGGTGTCCGGCGCCTGGAGGAGCCGCTGCTTGGTCGGGGTGTCCAGGACGGTGGCGGCGGCGACCAGGTACGACACCACCGAGGGGTCGTCCGGCAACTCCTGCCCGCCGGCCAGCGTCCGCTCCCGCGCGCCGGCGAGCTGCTTCTGGTAGGCGCGGAACGCCCGCAGCACTCCGGAGGCGAGCGCGCCGGCCCCCTCACCGTCCTCCTCGGGCATCTCCTCGACCTCGCCGACCAGGTACGGGCCCGAGGCGTCGACCGACAGCAGCCGGAAGCGGATGGTCCCGGTGGCGAGCACCTCGTAGCCGTCCTCACCGCCCTCCTCGGGACGCTCGCGGATGGTCGCGACGTCGGCGGCGCAGCCCACCGTGTGAAAGGCCCGTATCGGATCGGGGCCGAAGCCCGCGGCCGGACCGGTCAGGGACGGCGCCGTGGGATCGGGCATCCCCACGGCGGTGGGCGCCACCTCACGACCGTCCCGGATGGCGACCACCCCGAAGCGGCGCGGCGCGTCCTCCGGAATCGCCAGCAGATCGCGCACCAGCGCGCGGTAGCGCTGTTCGAAGACGTTCAGCGGCAGCACCAGTCCCGGGAACAGCACGGTGTTGAGGGGGAAGAGCGGCAGACGGGTGGTGGTCACAATCGGCAGCCTAAGCCCTCGCCGCCGCGCGCACGGCGCCGCCGTCCGTCACTCTCCCGCGCCTCACCGCCGTCACCGCCGCCGTCACTGCCGCCGCAGCAGCCGGGTGGCCCCGGCGGCGACCGTGGTGGCCAGCACCCACCCGAGGAGGATCATCGCCGCGGCAGCCCACTGGTAGGCCCCCTCGGGCCTCCAGTGGGAGTCCTGGCCGAGATCCATCACCGGCAGCAGCAAGTCCAGGACGTACAGCGGAGCGTTCCACTGCGGCGACTCCCCGGGCTTGAGGGGCTCCGGCGGGTCCTGGGCGAAGTACAGCGTCCCCGAGGCCCACAGGAGCGCCATCCACAGCGCGGCCTGCCCCGGCCGGTAGCCGTAGGCGACCGTCCAGTCCTGCAGGTATCCCCAGAGCTTCGCGGCCGGCGGCAGCGTCTCGCGGCGACGGCGCTGCTTGGCCAGCAGGACGGCGCGCGCGTCCGCGTCCTCCCCGCTGTTGCGCATCACGGCCGCCAACTGCTCGTACGGCTCGGGCGCGTACTCCGGCGTCGCCGTCGCCAGCCACTCCAGCCGCTGGGCGAGGGTGAACGGCCCGCGGGGTATCAGGTTCTGGTAGGTGAACCCGGCCATCCACAGGCCCTCGCCCACCGGCCAGCTCTCCACCCTGTCCACCAGGTTGTCCACCGTCGCCCCCGCGAGCACCACCCGACCGTTCCCGGGCCGCTCGGGCGTGAAGCACAGCTCCGGCGTCTGGATGCGGCGCAGCGACAGCTCCTGGTCGCGCTCCAGGTGGAAGCGGGCGTCGTCCAGCACCAGGGAGTCCCCGAACTTCCCGTCGTCCAGCTTCATCCCGCCCGTGCACTCGAAGCGCTTGACGCGCCGCGTCAGGTGGCTGTCGCTCCCCCTCGGGGGCCAGGGGATGCCGTTGGGCGGGGTGGCGCCGTGGACCACCGGCAGATGGTGCGGGCCGGAGGTGGCGAAGTGCGCGAAGTGCTCCACGGTCATCTGCGGGGCGTACAGCGCGTACTGCCCGCCGTGGTTGCGCAGGACGCTGCCGTACATGAACAGCGAGCCGCCTATCTCCGCGCCGCGCAGGCTCACCTCCCCGGACGCCAGCACCAGACTGGCCTGGAGATCCTGGGCGACCTGGAGCCCGTCGGCGGAGAACGACCGCGCCCGACCGCCGCTGCCGACCGTGAGCTCGTTCATCAGTAGATCCGTGCCGATGGAGGCGTCGGTGAGCCGGACACCGCCGGGGATGGTGCAGCGCGGCAGGTGGAGGTCGCCCTCGGTGCTCATCCGGGAGGCCTCCAGCCGGGGTATGCGGCAGTCGACCATCCGGGCCGTGATCAGCCGGCACTCGTGCAGCAGCACCTCCTGCTCGAAGCGGCACTGCTTGAACTCGACGTACGGCTCGACCGTCCCGCCGGACAGGTCCAGCCGCCCGGTGACGTACGCGCCGGTCAACTGGAGGGAGGCGACACGCCCGAGCAGCGGGGGTGGTCCGTGGAGCAGCAACAGGGCGACGACCCGGGCCCGCACCGTCCGCCGCGGCCCCCACTCGTGGTCGCCGTTCGGGTCGTCCAGCTCGGCCTCGCCCGAGCGCAGGTCGTGCTCGCTTCCGTTGCGGAAGGCCTGCCACAGGCCCCATTCCGCGGTGGTCAGCCGCAGTCCGGGCGGCGGTTCCCCGGTGGTGAGAGACTCGCTCACGACAACTTTCCCCCAAGTCACAGGTGGCACTGGGTAACGGTACGAACGCTATCGGTCGCCACTGACATCAGGATGCCCCTTCCGGTCGCTCGCGTATCACGCACTGATACGACGGGACGGGCACCGGATCACGTCTGAGACACTGGTACACGTGCTTCGATCCGTATCCATGACCCGACTCGACCTGCGCGGCCGCGACCTCGCCGCGGACGGGGTCGACCGGGACCTGCTGCCCCGAGCCGAACTCGACGTCGAGGCCGCCCTGGAGAAGGTGCGGCCGATCTGCGACGCCGTGCACCATCGCGGCACGGCGGCGGTGATCGAGTACAACGAGCGCTTCGACGGGGTGCGGCTGGAGCGCGTCCGGGTTCCGGCCGAGGCCCTGGAGAAGGCCCTGAAGGAGCTCGACCCGGCGGTGCGCGAGGCGCTGGAGGAGTCCATCCGCCGCGCCCGGATCGTCCACCGCGACCAGCGGCGCACCGACTCCACCGTCCGCGTCGTCCCCGGCGGCACCGTCACCGAGCGGTGGGTGCCGGTCGAGCGCGTGGGCCTGTACGTGCCCGGCGGGCGGGCCGTCTACCCCTCGTCGGTCGTGATGAACGTGGTGCCCGCGCAGGAGGCCGAGGTCGGCTCGCTGGCCGTCGCCTCGCCCCCGCAGAAGGAGTTCGACGGGCTGCCGCACCCCACGATCCTGGCCGCCTGCGCCCTGCTGGGCGTCGACGAGGTGTACGCCGCCGGCGGCGCCCAGGCCATCGCGATGTTCGCCTACGGCACCGAGGAGTGCCCGCCCGTCCACCTGGTCACCGGCCCGGGCAACATCTGGGTCGCCGCCGCCAAGCGCCTGCTCAAGGGCCGCATCGGCATCGACTCCGAGGCCGGCCCCACCGAGATCGCCATCCTCGCCGACGACACCGCCGACGCCCGCCACGTCGCCGCCGACCTGATCAGCCAGGCCGAGCACGACACCCTGGCCGCGGCCGTCCTCGTCACGCCCTCCGAGGCCCTGGCCGACGCCGTGGACTCCGAGCTGACCTCGCAGGTGGCCGCCACCAAGCACGCCGAACGCATCGCCGAGGCCCTGGCCGGACGGCAGTCCGGCACCATCCTGGTGGACGACCTGGACCAGGGCCTGGCCGTGGTGGACGCCTACGCCGCCGAACACCTGGAGATCCAGACCGAGAACGCGGCCGAGGTCGCCGCCCGGGTCCGCAACGCGGGCGCGGTCTTCGTCGGCCCCTGGGCCCCGGTCTCCCTCGGCGACTACTGCGCCGGCTCCAACCACGTGCTGCCCACCGGCGGCTGCGCCTGCCACTCCTCCGGCCTGTCCGTGCAGTCCTTCCTGCGCGGCATCCACGTCGTGGACTACACCCGCGACGCGCTGGCCGACGTGGCCCACCACGTGGTCACCCTGGCGGAGGCCGAGGACCTGCCCGCGCACGGGGCGGCCCTCAAGGCGAGGTTCGACTGGAAGGTGCCGCAGCCCAAGTGAGCACGAGCGTGACCGGCATCGACGATCTGCCCATCCGGGACGAGCTGCGCGGCCAGTCCCCGTACGGGGCGCCGCAGCTCGACGTCCCCGTCCGGCTGAACACCAACGAGAACCCCTACCCGCTGCCCGAGCCGCTGGTGGCCCGCATCGCCGAGCGCGTCGCCGAGGCCGCCCGCGAACTCAACCGCTACCCCGACCGCGACGCCGTCGAGCTCCGCACCGAGCTGGCCCGCTACCTGACCCGCACCACCGGGCACGAGGTCGGCACCGCGAACGTATGGGCCGCCAACGGCTCCAACGAGGTGCTCCAGCAGCTCCTCCAGGCGTTCGGCGGCCCGGGCCGCACCGCGATCGGCTTCGAGCCCTCGTACTCGATGCACGCCCTGATCGCCCGCGGCACCGGCACCGGCTGGATCCCCGGACCACGCCACGAGGACTTCCGCATCGACGTGGCGGCGGCGAAGGCGGTCATCGCCGAGCGCAGGCCGCACGTGGTCTTCGTCTGCTCGCCCAACAACCCCACCGGCACGGCCGTCGACGCCGACACCGTGCTGGCCCTGTACGAGGCGGCGCAGGAGGCCCGGCCCTCGCTGGTGATCGTCGACGAGGCGTACGGCGAGTTCAGCCACCGGCCCTCGCTGCTGCCGCTGATCGACGGCCGCCCGAACCTGGTGGTCTCGCGGACCATGTCCAAGGCGTTCGGCGCCGCCGGACTGCGGCTGGGCTACCTCGCCGCCCACCCGGCCGTCGTCGACGCCGTCCAACTGGTCCGCCTGCCGTACCACCTGTCCGCCGTCACCCAGGCCACCGCGCTCGCCGCGCTGGAACACACCGACACCCTGCTCGGCTACGTCGAGCAGCTCAAGACCGAACGGGACCGCCTGGTCGCCGAGTTGCGCGCCATGGGCTGCGAGGTCACCGAGTCCGACGCCAACTTCGTGCAGTTCGGACGCTTCGACGGCCCCGGCGGGGCCCACGCCGTGTGGCAGGCTCTACTGGAGAGAGGCGTCCTGGTCCGGGACAACGGAGTGCCGGGCAGGCTGCGGGTCACCGCGGGCACCCCGGCGGAGAACGACGCGTTCCTCGACGCGATGCGCGCAGTACTGAAGGAGAACAACCGATGAGCCGTGTGGGTCGCGTGGAGCGCACCACCAAGGAGACGTCCGTCCTCGTCGAGATCGACCTCGACGGCACCGGAAAGGTCGACGTGTCGACCGGGGTCGGCTTCTACGACCACATGCTCGACCAGCTCGGCCGCCACGGCCTGTTCGACCTCACGGTCAAGACCGAGGGCGACCTGCACATCGACAGCCACCACACCATCGAGGACAGCGCGCTGGCCCTGGGCGCCGCCTTCCGGCAGGCCCTCGGCGACAAGCGCGGCATCGTCCGCTTCGCCAACGTCTCGGTGCCGCTGGACGAGTCCCTCGCCCAGGTGACCGTGGACCTGTCGGGACGCCCCTACCTGGTGCACACCGAGCCGGAGAACATGGCGCCGATGATCGGCTCTTACGACACCACCATGACCCGGCACATCCTGGAGTCGTTCGTCGCCCAGGCGCAGATCGCGCTGCACGTCCACGTCCCCTACGGACGCAACGCGCACCACATCGTGGAGTGCCAGTTCAAGGCGCTCGCCCGCGCCCTGCGCTACGCGAGCGAGATCGACCCGCGGCAGGGCGAGATCCCCTCCACCAAGGGCGCCCTGTGAACGGAGTCTCCACGCTGCTGATCTTCGTGGGGCTCTTCCTGCTCGGCGGCGCGATCTCCTTCTGGAAGCAGAAGATGCCCAAGGGCGTCATCACGCTGCTCGGCATCGGGGCCGCCCTGGCCCTGCTCGCCGGAATCCTGCGCCTGGAGGTGTGGGCGTGACGAAGAAGAAGGTCGTCGTCTTCGACTACGGCTTCGGCAACGTGCGCTCGGCCGAGCGGGCCCTGGCCCGCGCCGGCGCCGAGGTGGAGATCACCCGCGACTACGGTGCGGCGATGGACGCCGACGGGCTGCTCGTGCCCGGCGTCGGCGCCTTCGCCGCCTGTATGGCGGGCCTGCGCCAGGCCCGCGGCGACTGGGTCGTCGAACGCCGCCTCGCCGGCGGACGCCCGGTGATGGGCATCTGCGTGGGCATGCAGATCCTCTTCGCCCGGGGCATCGAGCACGGGGCCGAGGCCGAGGGCCTGAGCGAGTGGCCCGGCACGGTCGGCCCGCTCAGGGCGGACGTCGTGCCGCACATGGGCTGGAACACGGTCGAGGCCCCCGAGGACTCGAAGCTGTTCGCGGGCCTCCCGGCCGACGCCCGCTACTACTTCGTGCACTCCTACGCCGTGCACGAGTGGGAGTTGAAGGCGACCCACGCCGCCATGCCCGCCCCCAAGGTCACCTGGGCCACCCACGGCGAGCCGTTCGTCGCCGCCGTGGAGAACGGCCCGCTGTGGGCCACCCAGTTCCACCCCGAGAAGTCCGGCGACGCCGGCGCGCACCTGCTGACCAACTGGATCGACACCCTCTAGGACACGAGGACCGCCACCCGATGAGCACCCACCGTCTCGAACTCCTTCCCGCCGTCGACGTCCGTGACGGACAGGCGGTCCGCCTCGTCCACGGCGAGTCCGGCACCGAGACCTCCTACGGCGACCCGTTGGAGGCCGCCCTGACCTGGCAGCGGGCGGGCGCCGAGTGGCTGCACCTGGTGGACCTCGACGCCGCGTTCGGCACCGGCGACAACCGCGAGCAGATCGCCGAGGTCGTCCGCGCGATGGACATCAAGGTGGAGCTCTCCGGCGGCATCCGCGACGACGAGACGCTGGCCGCCGCCCTGGCCACCGGCTGCACGCGGGTCAACCTGGGCACCGCCGCCCTGGAGAGCCCCGAGTGGGTCGCCAAGGTGATCGCCGAGCACGGCGACAAGATCGCCGTCGGCCTGGACGTCCGCGGCACCACCCTGCGCGGGCGCGGCTGGACCCGTGACGGCGGCGACCTCTACGAGACGCTGGCGCGGCTCGACTCCGAGGGCTGTGCCCGCTACGTCGTCACCGACATCGCCAAGGACGGCACCCTGAAGGGCCCCAACCTGGAGCTGCTGAGGAACGTCTGCGCCGTCACCGACCGCCCGGTCGTCGCCTCCGGCGGCGTCTCCTCCCTCGACGACCTGCGGGCGCTGGCCGCCCTGGTGCCCGAGGGCGTCGAGGGCGCCATCGTGGGCAAGGCCCTCTACGCCAAGGCGTTCACCCTGGAAGAGGCGCTGGAGGCGGTGTCCCGGTGACGGAGCCCGTGGCGGTGGAGCGGGTGTCGGTGGAGCGAGTCCAGTCCGACAGCCCCTGGGAGGAGACGATCGGGTTCGCGCGCGCCGTCGCGGTCGGCGACCGGGTCCTCGTCTCGGGCACCATGCCCCTGGTCGACGGGGCGGTGCAGGGCGAGGGCGACCCGTACGTCCAGGCGAAGACGGCGTTCGAGAACTCCCTGGCCGCGCTGGAGCGGTTCGGGCTGGACGCCTCCTCCGTCGTCCGCACCCGCATGTACGTGACCCACGCGCGCGACGTGGAGGACGTGGGCCGCGCCCACCGGGAGGTCTTCGGCTCCGTCCGCCCCGCCGCGACGCTCGTGATCGTCTCCGGCTTCGTCGACTCGCGCGTGCTGGTCGAGGTCGAGGTCGAGGCCTTCCGCAACACCGAGGAGAGTTCCTGAGTGTCCCTGGCCGTACGAGTCATCCCCTGCCTGGACGTGGACGGCGGCCGGGTCGTCAAGGGGGTCAACTTCCAGAACCTGCGTGACGCGGGCGACCCGGTCGAGATGGCCAAGGTGTACGACGCGGAGGGCGCCGACGAGCTGACCTTCCTCGACATCACCGCCTCCTCCGGCAACCGCGAGACCACCTACGACGTGGTGCGGCGCACCGCCGAGCAGGTCTTCATCCCGCTGACGGTGGGCGGCGGCGTGCGCAGCGCCGAGGACGTGGACAGGCTGCTGCGCGCCGGCGCCGACAAGGTGGGCGTCAACACCGCCGCCATCGCCCGCCCGGAGCTGATCCGGGAGATCGCCGAACGCTTCGGCAGCCAGGTGCTGGTGCTGTCGGTGGACGCCCGGCGCTGCCCGGAGGGCACGGTGACGCCGTCGGGCTTCGAGGTCACCACGCACGGCGGCCGGCGCGGCACGGGCATCGACGCGGTGGAGTGGGCGCACCGGGCGGCCGAACTGGGCGCCGGCGAGATCCTGCTCAACTCCATGGACGCCGACGGCACCAAGGACGGCTACGACATCGCCATGATCCGGGCCGTCCGCAAGCACGTCACCATCCCCGTGATCGCCTCCGGCGGCGCGGGCAGGCTCGCGGACTTCCCCCCGGCGGTGGAGGCGGGCGCCGACGCGGTGCTGGCCGCGAGCGTCTTCCACTTCGGCGACCTGCGCATCGGCCAGGTCAAGGAGACCCTGCGCGAGGCGGGCCACCCCGTGCGCTGACGCGGCGCTCCGGCCGCCCCCCACCGGGAGGCGGCCGGAGGAGCCGACCCCACGGCGACGACCGCACGGCGACGGTGAACCCGTGCGGACGTCACACGGGCACGTGGAGGCCGTGGGCCCAGGCGACCAGCGCCGCGTACCGCTCGGCCGGGGACCGGTCCGCCCCGGCGGGACCCTCCGCGACGGGATCGTCGAAGAAGAACGCCAGCTCCGACACCGGCCCCTCGGCGCCCGCCCGGTCGGCCAACGCCATCAGCCGGGCGAGATCGAGGACCAGGGGAGCGGCCAGGGCGGGCTCGCACCCCTGCCAGTCGAGCCGCAGGGTCACCCTGACGCCCAGGAAGCCCTCGACGGACACCTCCTCGTGGGCGGGGCGGGAGGCCCACCGGCCGCCGTCGCCCTCACCGGCCGGGACCGGGACGAGTCGGGTCCGCTCCGCCGCCCGCCGCGCGAACATCGGCGCCGACACCGACCGCAGCAGGGCCTCGCCGGCCCGTCCGGCGCGGCCCGCGTACGGCATGCCGCGCTCCGCGGCCAACTCCCGCACGGCCGGGAGCAGGAGAGCCGCCGACGCGGCGAAGTCGACGTAGGGGCAGTCCGCCGACAGCGCCGCGCAGGCGTACAGCGCGCTGTCCGGCAGGACGTCCTCCCCGGCCGCGAGCGCCTTCCGCAGCGCGGGCAGCGAGGCGTGGGCCGGGTGGGGCGGCACGGCCGGATCGGGTGGGGCGACGTTGACCACGACGACGCGCTCCAGACCCCACCGCCGCCGGAAAGCGACGAGGTCGTCGGTGAGGGACCGGATCGTCTCCCGCTGCGCGCGCGGGCCGCCGCCGCGGGTCGCTCCGGGCCGGATCTCCTCCTCGGCGGCGAGCAGCGCGTCGCGCACCAGGCGGGGGAGCCCCGGCGGCATGGCACCCCGCTCGGCGAGTTCCTCGGCACGCTCCAGGAGGCTGCTCCGGGCGGTGTCGTGCCCGCCGAAGACCAGGTCGTCGAAGCGGGGGAGGTCCAGGCAGGCGAGTTCACGCCGTGCCGTGACGCATCCCGAGGGCCGCACCAGCCCCGCGCGCAGCGCCGCGGCGCCCGCGATCGTGGCGGTGGCCACCGAGCCGCGCGCGCTCACCAGCCAGACACCGGTGGCGCCGCGTCCGCCGTACTCCCGCGCATCCGTCACCGGGTCCCCTTCCCGTGGCGGCCCCCGGACCGGGCCGCGTTGCGGTTGCCACGCAGGGCAAAGCCTTCGGAAAAGCACCGGGGAATCGCGGTGGGGCGCTCCGCCGGTCCGTACGGCGTTCGGTGGGAACGGTGATTGACGGACGTGTTTCCGTGCCCGATCCCGCCGTGTTCGGCACGCAATGCGAGAGGGCGGGAGACGGTGGAGGCCGCGCCGGTGTCCGCCGGTGACCTTGTGGATGTCGTGGGCGTTCGTGGAATTCTCCGTCGTATGGCGTCGCACACCATGGAATTTCCCTTCGGGGCGGGGAGGGACGGGAGGGGATGCTTCCCGGAGGTTTCCGGAATCCGTCGGTCCGTCGCTCTCCGGGAGTGCCGGACGCCCTCAACGTAGGAGGTGGGTCGTCCCGGTTTCGTGGGAGCGCGGTCCCATGGAGTCCCGGAAACGGGCGCCGTGCGGTGTCCCGGGAGGGGCGCGAGCGGCCCCGGCGCCGGGCGTGTACCCGACGACCACCCAATCGTTTTGCGCCAACCGTCGCACGTCGACGCACTGCCGTCACGGCCCGCTGTCATACGGAAGCCTGCTGTGACGAGCCGGGGAAATGCCTGATCAACCGCATCGACGGGTGGCTGAATACACCCCTCCGGAAAGAGCCGCAACTGTATTAATGTTCGAGACTCAGATGAATTGGGGGAACTTTTCATGGCGACGCCGGGGAGTCGTGGGGCGGAGCGGCTCACGCGCCGGGAAGTGAAGCCGGGGAACGAGTCCCCGGCCCGGGGCGCGGGGCCGAAATCGTTTAAAACAAAAACATCGGCGCCGTCCCCGACCTTCAATGCCGCACCGGGCACCCGGACGGAAAGGCGCGGAATGCGCGACGGTCCCGGACGGTGGCGCGAACGCCTGATTTCCGCGCGGGAAGAGGAGCGCCGCCGCCTGGGCCGCGATCTGCACGACACCCTGGGCGCGACCCTGGCCGGGATACGGCTGCGACTGGAGACCGCCGGGGCGATCCTGACCGACGAACCCGAGGCCCGCCGTCTGGTGACCGAGGCGGCGGCCGAGACGGGCCGCCTCATCGAACAGATCCGCTGCGTCGTCGGCGATCTGCGACCACCGGAGCTCGCCGACTCGGGGCTGCCCGGCGCACTGCGGCGCCTCGCGGCAGGGCTGGACGGCATGTCCGCGACCGTCACCGCGGACGTGCCGGACGGCCTGCCGGACCTGCCGCCCGCGCTGGAACTGGCCGCCTACCGGATCGCGTCCGAGAGCCTCACCAACGCGCTGCGGCACGCGTCCGCGTCCACCGTGGCCGTACGGCTGAGGACCGACCCCCGCGGGCGCGCCCTGATCCTGGAGATCACCGACGACGGCGTCGGCGCCGCCTCGACCGGACACGGCCGCCGCGGCACCGGGCTGGCCTCCATCAGTCGACGGGCCGAGGAGCTGGGCGGCGGCTGTGCCGTGCTCCCCCGCCCCGACGGGGTGCGGGGCACCCTGGTCAGGGCCGTGCTGCCGTGGGGACGGCCATGACGATCAGGGTCTTCCTCGTCGACGACCACCCGATGTTCCGGTCGGGCGCCCGCCACGCCGTGGAGAGCGTGGACGACATGACCGTCGTGGGCGAGGCGGCCACCGGGCGGGAGGCCGTCCGGGCCCTGCGCGGGGGAGAGGTGACGGCCGACGTCGTCCTGATGGACCTGGGCCTGCCCGACTGCCCGGGCACCGAGGCCACCCGGATGATCACGGCCCCGCCGCCGAATCGGGAGGCCGGCCCACGGGTGCTGGTGCTGTCGGGGCTGGAGGAGGACGACGCGGTGATATCGGCGCTGCGCGCCGGGGCACGGGGCTACCTGGCCAAGGGCGCCCCCCGCGAGGAACTGCTGAGGGCCGTGCGCACGGTCGCCGACGGCGGGGCGGTGTTCAGCCCGTTCGTCGCGGACCGGCTGGGCCACTACTTCTCCGCCGTCCACGACACACCCTCACGGGCGGCCTTTCCCCAGCTCACCAACCGCGAGCGGCAGATCCTCGACCTGCTCGCCCGCGGCTACGGGAACCGGCGGATCGCCCGGGAGCTGGTCCTGTCGGACAAGACCGTCCGGAACCACATCTCCCACATCTTCGCCAAACTCCAGGTGAGCGACCGGATGGCGGCAGCCGCCCGGGCCCGTGAGGCGGGCCTGGGCGGCTGAGCGGGGCGGCGGCGTCCGCAACGCCCACCGCCCCCGGACTTCAGCGCGGTGTCACAGCTCCATGCCGAGCCGCGCCCCGCGGACGCGCTCGATGTTCTTCTCGTCGCCCTCCACCTCCACGCGCGCCGCGTCCTGCCGGCCGGAGACGAAGACCAGCAGCTCGGAGGGCTCGCCCGTGACGGTGACGACGGGAGTGCCCTTGCGGGCCACCGCGACCTGGCCGTCGGGGCGGCGCAGCACCAGACCGACCGGGGAGCGGCGGCCGTAGAGACGGGCGGTGGTCTCCAACCGCTTCCACAGGGCGTCGGCGAAGACCGGGTCGATCTCCCGCGGAGTCCAGTCCGGCTGCGCGCGCCGGACGTCCTCGCCGTGCAGGAAGAACTCGACGGTGTTGGCCGCCTCGTCGACCTGCTTGAGAGTGAAGGGCGACATCCGCGGCGGCCCGGTACGGATGAGCTGGATCAGCTCCTCGTACGGCTTGGCCGCGAACTCTCCCTGCACACGCTCCAGCCGGGGCTGGAGCGCCTTCACCAGCATTCCCCCGACCGCGTCCGCGCGGCGCTCGCGCACCACGACGTGGGCGGCCAGATCCCGAGTCCGCCACCCGTCGCACAGGGTGGGTGCCTCGGGTCCCGCGCTCTCCAACAGATCGGCCAGCAGAAGGCGTTCGCGCCTGGCGTGGGTCGACATACGGCCAGCCTACGACCGCCCGCCGGCCCACGCCACGCACCGCACCGGTCAGCCCGGCAGCGGAGCGGTGAGCTTCTGGCCGTCCTGCTCGTTGCTGAGCGTCAGCGAGCAGGAGATCTGGTCCTCACCGCGGATCTCGTACGTCGTCAGCGCCGGGTAGATCGCGTAGTAGTAGTACACCTTGCCGTCGGCCGGCATCCGCTTCAGCCGCTTCTCGGCGTCCGCCTTGCACAGCTCCAGCACCTTCTTCTGCAGCTCCACCTCGGTGGCGAAGTCGCCGGTGAGCGTCTCGTTGGCGATCACCTCGCCGTTGTGCGGCTCGTCGCAGGACCGCTCCTCCACCTTTGTGACGCCGCTGCTCAGCGACGGGTGGTCGAAGCAGGTGCCGGGCTCGAGCACCACGTACGGGACGAGGTCGCCGGGCGCCGTCGCGCTCGGCGAGGGTATGTCGAAGCTCGGCAGGTCCGTCGGGGTGTCGTCGGCCTCCGGCGAAGGGTCCTCGACCTCGGCCGTCGCGCTCGGCGTGCCCTCCGGCTTGGCCCTGTCCTTCTTGGCGTCGTCGTCGCCGGCGGCGGCGAAGAGCACGACACCGACGATCAGACCGGCCACGAGCACGGCGGCGATGATGATGGCGGCGACCTTCCCGCCGTTGCCCCCGCCGCCCGGTGGGGGCGGGAAGGGGCCTCCTGGGCCGCCGGGGCCTCCGGGGCCGTACCCGCCGGGCTGACCGGGACCGGCCGGCGGACCGGGGTAGCCGTAGCCGGCGGACGGCCCGGGATAGCCGTAACCACCCGCGGGCGGCCCCGGCTGCTCGGGCGGACCAAAGCCCTGCGGCGGACCGAAACCGCCACCTGGGCCGGAGTTGTGCGCATTGTTGGGCGGCGGTGGATAACTCATGGCGAAAGGATGCCGCACCGTACTGACATGCGAGGCTCCGGGGGCGTCACAAGACTGACACAACCGGGCAACCGCGGACGCGCCACGGCCCCTCGCGCCCCTCGACCCACTCGGCTTTCCTCGGGCCCGTCCTCCGGGGCGCCCCGGAACCCCTCCGGTTCCGTCCGCGGATCGGAAGGTCGTCGCGGCGCGTGGGCGCGCGGCGGCACAATGACCCCATGCCCCGATCCCCACTCGACCCAGCCGTGGCCGCCCGCCTCAAGCGCAACCCCGACGGTCTGGTGCCCGCCATCGCCCAGCAGTACGACACCGGAGAAGTGCTGATGATGGGGTGGATGGACGACGAGGCACTGCGCCGCACCCTCACCACCGGCCGCTGCACCTACTGGAGCCGCAGCCGCCGCGAGTACTGGGCCAAGGGGGACACCTCCGGGCACGTCCAGCACGTGAAGTCCGTGGCCCTGGACTGCGACGGCGACACCATCCTGGTCAAGGTCGACCAGGTGGGCGCCGCCTGCCACACCGGCGACCGGACCTGCTTCGACGCCGGCGAGCTGCCGCTGGGCGGACCCGAGGTCCGGGGGGAGGGCGACCGGGCATGACCACGACCGGCACCTTCTCCGGCGCCGTCCCCGATCCGGAGACCTTCCGCACGCTCGCCAAGGACCGCCGGGTCATCCCCGTCACCCGGCGCCTGCTGGCCGACGGCGACACCCCCATCGCCCTCTACCGCAAGCTCACCGCCGAGCGCCCCGGCACCTTCCTGCTGGAATCGGCGGCCGGGGGCACCTCCCACGCCGTGGGCGGTGGGGGAGGCCACACCTGGTCGCGCTACTCCTTCGTGGGCGTGCGCACCTCCGCCACGCTCACCGTCCGCGACGGGCGGGCCCACTGGCTGGGCGCCCCGCCGGTCGGCGTCCCCACCGACGGCGACCCCCTGGAGGCGCTGCGCGCCACGGTCGAGGCCCTGCACACCCCCCGCGACCTCCACCACAGCGCCGACCTGCCGCCCTTCACCGGAGGCATGGTGGGCTACCTCGGCTACGACATCGTGCGCCGTCTGGAGCGCATCGGCGACAGCACCCGGGACGACCTGGGGCTGCCCGAGCTGACCATGATGCTCACCTCCGACCTCGCGGTCCTCGACCACCGCGACGGCACGGTGCTGCTGATCGCCAACGCCATCAACCACAACGACCTGGACACCGGCGTGGACGAGGCGTACGCCGACGCGGTGCGGCGCCTGGACGCCATGACCGCCGACCTCGACCGTCCCGTGCCCGCCGGCGCCACCCCCCTCCCCGCGTCCGAACCGCCCGAACACGCCGCGCGCTGGGGCGGACGGGAGTTCCGGGAGGCGGTGGAGGAGATCAAGGAACGCATCCGCGCCGGCGAGGCGTTCCAGGTGGTTCCCTCGCAGCGGTTCGAGGCGCCCTGCCCGGCGAGCGCGCTCGACGTCTACCGCGTGCTGCGCGCCACCAACCCCAGCCCGTACATGTACCTGCTGCGCTTCGACGGCTTCGACGTCGTCGGCTCCAGCCCCGAGGCGCTGGTGAAGGTCGAGGACGGGCGCGCGATGATGCACCCCATCGCCGGCACGCGCCCGCGCGGCGCGACCCCGCGGGAGGACGCCGCGCTCGCCGAGGAACTGCTGGCCGACCCCAAGGAGCGCGCCGAGCACCTGATGCTCGTCGACCTGGGCCGCAACGACCTGGGGAGGGTCTGCGAGCCCGGCAGCGTCGAGGTCGTCGACTTCATGTCGATCGAGCGCTACAGCCACGTGATGCACATCGTCTCCACGGTGACCGGGCGGCTGGCGGAGGGCCGGACGGCCTTCGACGCGCTCACCGCCTGCTTCCCGGCCGGCACGCTCTCGGGCGCCCCCAAACCGCGCGCGATGCAGATCATCGAGGAGCTGGAACCCACGCGTCGCGGTCTGTACGGCGGCTGCGTCGGCTACCTCGACTTCGCGGGCGACGCCGACACCGCCATCGCCATCCGCACCGCCCTGCTGCGCGACGGGACGGCCCACGTCCAGGCGGGCGCCGGCGTCGTCGCCGACTCCGACCCGGCGGCGGAGGACGCCGAGTGCCGCAACAAGGCTGCGGCGGTGCTCAGGGCGGTGCACATCGCCGGACGGCTCGGCGGTAGCGTGGGAGGGTGACTTCCCCGCCCCCCGACGCCACCCCCGACACCACTCCCGCCGCGTCCTCGCCGACCTCCGCCGCGTCCCGACGCACGCTCGCCGCGGCGGCGCTCTGCGGCGCGATCGGCGCCGCCGCGGCCCTGGTGGCCTCGGGGCGGGTCTGGGGCGAGGGCACCGCCGTCCTGGCGCAGGGCGAGCTGCCGGTCCGGGTCACGGGCGGCGAGGTGACCGGACTGCCCAGTGCCCTGGCCCTGGTCGGCCTGGCCGCGCTGGTCGCCGTCTTCGCCGTCCGCCGCGCCGGCCGGACGCTCGTCGCCGCGCTGCTGGCCCTGTGCGGCGCGGGCACCGCCGCGGCCGCGCCAATGGCCGTCTGGGGCGGGCAGGGGACCACCGCGCTGGAGGCCGAGGCGGCCGAGGTCACCGGTCTGACCCACGGCGGGGTCGAGGCCGTCTCCTTCGGCCCGTGGCCGTGGGTGGCCGCCGCCGGTGGCGTCCTGCTGCTGGCCGCCGGGCTGCTGGCGCTGCGCCACGGGCACGCCTGGCCCGCGATGTCGGGCCGCCACGAACGCGCGGGGGCCTCGGGCCCGGCGAGGGGACGCCGTCCGGCCCCCGATCCGGAGCGTCCCGAGGAACTGTGGAAGGCTCTCGACCGGGGGGAGGACCCCACCGCCGGAGGCGGCGGAAACGGCGCCTGACACAATGGCTGGTGAGCGACCCCAGATCGGACCTACGAGGAGCAACTCAATGGCGGGCAACAACCACGGACACACTCCTGCCGCCTGGACCGGCGTCACCATCTCGTTCATCGGCTTCTGCGTCGCCTCGGTCTTCACCGTGATGGCCGAGCCGGTGGGATTCTGGGCCGGAGTGGCCATCGTCCTCCTCGGCGGCGTCGTCGGCCTGGTGATGAGCTCGATGGGCATGGGCCAGCCGCAGTACTCGCAGGGCCGGCCGACCCAGCCCAAGGAGCGGGCGCAGCAGTCGTAGTCGGGCCGCCGGGGCGGCTCGTTCGGGCGCGGTGCCGCGAGCCGGCACCGCGCTTTCCCGTATCGCGCGCCGCCACGACCGGTGACGGCGGACACTGCCCGGTATGTGGGATTCGGCCCACCGGATGCGGGTCCGCGCCCACCGGCCCGATACCATCGCAGTGCGGTGACCAGACCAGCCCCGCGCCCGGCGCAGGGACCGAGAGCCAGCCAGGAAGGGGGCCGCTCGAGTGAGTGTGCTCGACGAGATCATCGACGGGGTCCGCGCGGACCTGGCCGAGCGGCAGGCACGCGTCGGCCTCGACGAGCTCAAGGAGCGCGCGGCCAAGGCGCCCCGGGCACGCGACGGCGCGGCCGCTCTGAAGGGCGACGGCGTCAAGGTGATCTGCGAGGTCAAGCGGTCCAGCCCGTCGAAGGGCGCCCTGGCCGCCATCGCGGACCCGGCCGGGCTCGCCGCCGACTACGAGGCGGGCGGCGCGGCGGTCATCTCGGTGCTGACCGAGCAGCGGCGGTTCGGCGGTTCGCTGGCCGACCTGGAGGCCGTGCGCGCCAGGGTGGACGTCCCCGTCCTGCGCAAGGACTTCATCGTCACCTCCTACCAGTTGTGGGAGGCGCGGGCACACGGGGCGGACATCGCCCTGCTGATCGTGGCCGCCCTCGACCAGCCGGCGCTGGTGTCCCTGGTGGAGCGGGCCGAGTCGATCGGTCTCACCCCGCTGGTCGAGGTGCACGACGAGGAGGAGGTCGAACGGGCCGTGGACGCCGGTGCGAAGGTCATCGGCGTGAACGCCCGCAACCTCAAGACCCTGGAGGTGGACCGCGGCACCTTCGCCCGGGTCGCCCCCGAGATCCCCGAGGGCATCGTCAAGGTGGCCGAGTCGGGCGTGCGCGGCCCGCACGACCTGATCGCGTACGCCAACGAGGGCGCCGACGCCGTCCTCGTCGGCGAGTCGCTGGTCACCGGCAAGGACCCGAAGTCCGCCGTCGCCGACCTGGTCGCGGCGGGTGCCCACCCCGCCCTGCGGCACGGCGGGAACTGAACGGAGCCGCCCGATGTCCCTGAGCGCACGCCTCGCCCGCGGCTGCCGCCCGCGCGGCTGCCGCGCGCCCGCACGCCGGGTGCTGGGGCGGCGCGTGCGCTACCACATCGGCTGCGAGCCGGGTCAGATCAACGGACAGCGATGGTGCGCGGAGAGCGTGCGCTGAATCCGGACCTCTCCGCCGGTCTCTGACCGGCGCCGTGGACGTCCCCGGTTTCCGGACGAGAGGCCGCGGCACCACCGCGCGCCGCTCCGCGCTCCGCGCACCCCTCCGAGGCGCCGTCGCGCCCGCACCGCGGGCTCGCACCGTCGGGCCCGGCCGGAGGGGTGGGCGGCACACCGTTTCCGTTCCTTCCTGACCGATCTCTCTGGGGCACACGCCCCGACAAGGAGCATGTCGGATGTCGACCGACTTCTTCGTTCCCGACCCCGAGGGCCGGGTGCCGACCGCCGAGGGGTACTTCGGCGCGTTCGGCGGCAAGTTCATCCCGGAGGCCCTCGTCGCCGCCGTGGACGAGGTGGCGGCCGAGTACGAGAAGGCGAAGGCCGATCCGGCGTTCGCCGCCGAACTCGAGGACCTCCTCGTCAACTACACGGGCCGGCCCAGCGCCCTGACCGAGGTGCGGCGCTTCGCCGAGCACGCGGGCGGCGCCCGGGTCTTCCTCAAGCGGGAGGACCTCAACCACACCGGCTCCCACAAGATCAACAACGTGCTGGGGCAGGCGCTGCTCACCAAGCGCATGGGCAAGACCCGGGTCATCGCCGAGACCGGCGCCGGTCAGCACGGCGTCGCCACGGCCACCGCCTGCGCCCTGTTCGGCCTGGAGTGCACCATCTACATGGGCGAGATCGACACCCGGCGCCAGGCGCTCAACGTCGCCCGGATGCGCATGCTGGGCGCCGAGGTGATCCCCGTGACCTCCGGCAGCCGGACGCTGAAGGACGCCATCAACGAGGCGTTCCGCGACTGGGTCGCCAACGTGGACCACACCCACTACCTGTTCGGCACGGTCGCCGGCCCCCACCCCTTCCCGGCGCTGGTGCGCGACTTCCACCGTGTCATCGGCGTCGAGGCCAGGCGGCAGATCCTCCAGCGTGCCGGGCGACTGCCGGACGCGGTGCTGGCCTGCGTCGGCGGCGGCTCCAACGCCATCGGCCTGTTCCACGCCTTCATCCCCGACACGTCCGTCCGCCTGATCGGTCTGGAGGCCGCCGGGCACGGAGTGGACTCCGGCGAGCACGCGGCGACGCTGACCGCCGGCGAGCCGGGCATCCTCCACGGCTCGCGCTCCTACGTCCTCCAGGACGACGAGGGGCAGATCACCGAGCCGTACTCCATCTCGGCCGGCCTGGACTACCCCGGCATCGGCCCCGAACACGCCTACCTGAAGGACACCGGACGCGGCGAGTACCGCCCGGTGACCGACGACGAGGCGATGCGGGCCCTGCGCCTGCTGTCGGAGACCGAGGGCATCATCCCGGCCATCGAGAGCGCGCACGCGCTCGCCGGCGCCCTGCGGGTGGGCCGCGAACTGGGGAAGGACGCGCTGCTGCTGGTGAACCTCTCCGGACGCGGCGACAAGGACATGGACACCGCCGCCCGCTACTTCGGGCTGTACGACGGTGCGGACACCGCGAAGGGGACCGAGTGATGGCGGGACAGGCGGAACTGCTGGAGCGCGTCCTGGCGGACGCCGGAAACGAGGGACGGGCCGCGCTGGTGGGCTACCTGCCCGCCGGATTCCCCACCGTGGACGGCGGCATCGCCGCCTGCACGACCCTGCTGAAGAGCGGCTGCGACATCGTCGAGGTCGGCCTGCCGCACAGCGACCCCGTGATGGACGGACCGGTCATCCAGACCGCCGACGACATCGCCCTGCGCGGCGGCGTGCGGATCGCCGACGTGATGCGCACCGTGCGCGAGGCGCACGCCGCCACGGGAGCGCCCGTGCTGTGCATGACGTACTGGAACCCGGTGGACCGCTACGGCCCCGAACGCTTCGCCGCCGAACTGGCCGAGGCGGGCGGCGCGGGCTGCATCCTGCCCGACCTGCCGGTGGAGGAGTCCGAGGCATGGCGGAAGGCGGCCGAGCAGCACGGCCTGGCGACCGTCTTCGTGGTGGCGCCCAGCAGCCGCGACGAGCGACTGGCGAAGATCACCGCGGCGGGCAGCGGCTTCGTCTACGCCGCCTCCCTGATGGGCGTCACCGGCACCCGTGAGTCGATGGGGCAGGAGGCCGAGGAGCTGGTGGGGCGCGTCCGCGCCACCACCGACCTGCCGGTGTGCGTCGGCATCGGGGTCTCGAACGCCGACCACGCCGCCAAGGTCGCCTCCTTCGCGGACGGCGTGATCGTCGGCTCGGCCTTCGTCAAGCGTCTGCTGGAGCACACCGACGACCCGGCCGCGGGCCTGGCCGCGATCGGGGAACTCGCCGGCGAACTGGCCGAGGGCGTCCGGCGCGGAAACCGGTGAAAACCCGGTAGGAACCGGTAGAAGACGAGCAGGCCGACCCCCACCCGTCCCTGAGGCGCCCCGACACCGGGGCGTCTCAGGGCGCGTGCAGTCTCAACACGGCCCGCTCGGACCAGTCGGCCGGGGTGCCGCGCGACGACACGACGATCATGGTGAGGAAGGCCAGCGGAACGGTCCACGCCGCGGGCTGGGCGAGCAGCACCGTCAACCAGGCCGACGACGGCCGCGTGACGGCCGACAGCACAGCCGCCCCCGTCGCCGTGACCGCCCCGACGGCCAACCCGCAGGCCGCGCCCGTCACCGTCAGCCGCGTCCACCAGATGCCCAGCACCAGCAGCGGACAGAACGTGGAGGCGGCCACCGCGAACGCCCAGCCGACCACGACGTTGATGTCCAGGTGCCCGGCGGGCAGCGACAGCAGCACCGCCACGAACGCCCCCACCCCCACCGCCACCCGCAGCCTGGAGACACCCCCGCCGAACAGGTCGTGGGAGAGCCCGCCCGCCAGGGCCAGCAGCAGCCCGGAGGAGGTGGACAGGAACGCCGCGAACGCGCCGGTCGCCACCAGGGCGGTCAGCACGCTGCCCAGCAGCCCGGGCACCGCGGTCCCCGGCAGGACGACCGAGACGGTGTCGGTGGCGTTGCTGTACACCAGGTGCGGGGTGAGGACCCGCCCCAGCAGCCCGTAGACCGCCGGGAACAGGTAGAAGACGCCCAACAGGCCGATCACCACCACGGCCACCCGACGGGCGGCCCGGGCCGTGGGACTGGTGTGGAACCGCATGATCACGTGCGGCAGCCCGATCGCGCCCAGCGTCGTCGCCAACAGCACCGACCAGGTGGACAGCAACGGCAGCCCCGCCCCCTGGAGGTCGATCAGCGGACGGCTCCAGTGCTCGGAGGCGAGTTCCCCGACGTCCACCGGACGCAGCGCCTCCGCCCGGGTCTCCGCGCCGACGTACACCACCAGATAGATCGCCGGCACGGCGATGAACAGCAGCTTGACCAGATAGTGGAAGGCCTGGACGTAGGTGGCCGACCGCATCCCGCCCACCGCGATCGACGCGCTCACCACCAGCCCGGCCAACACCACCCCCACCCAGTACGGGGTGCCGCTGACCAGGTGGAGGACCATCCCGGCACCCTTGAACTGCGGCACCAGATAGAGCCACATGATCACCAGGACGATCAGCCCGCACAGCTTGCGGACCGCGGGCGAGCCCAGCCGGTACTCCGCGAAGTCCGGCACGGTGAACGCGCCCGAGCGCCGCATGGGCCCGGCCACCAGGGCGACCACGGCGACGTACCCGGCGGTGAAGCCGACCGCGTACCACATCGCGCCCAGCCCGTCCTTGAGCGTCATCCCGGCCAGCCCGAGCACCGAGGCGGCCGAGACGTACTCCCCGGCGATCGCCATGGCGTTCCAGCCGGGGGAGATGCGTCGGGAGGCGACGAGGAAGTCCGGGCTGGTCCGGGCCGCGTGGACGCCGTAGAGACCGATGGCCAGACTGGCGACCAAGACCAGACCGATCGCCGTCATGGAGGCCGCGGCGGTCACGGACCGTCTCCCCGGCCGCCCGCGGTCCGGCGTTTCTCCGCGCGCTCGGCGCGGCGCACATGACCCAGGGCGAGCAGCAGCAGCACCGGATAGGTGGCGAAGACCAGCACCAGCCAGGACACCGGCACGCCCCCAACCGAGATCCGGTCCAGCGAGGGCCACACCGCCACCGCCCCGCTGGACCCGAACAGCACCACCCCCAGCAGCGCCACGGTCCGCAGGGCGGTCCGGCGCTGCGCGGCGAACACCGCGCGGGCGGCCTCGGCGTCGGCCGGGGCGGGCAGCGGCAGCAACTGCGGGTGCCGGCGGTGGCCACGGGCCAGGGCGATACGGGTCTGCGGGCTGGTGACCTTCACCCGACGCGCGCCGCTCATCTGGCCGCCCTGCCCAACTGCCCCTTGCGCGCCGCCTCCAGCAGTTGCTCCTTCAGACCCCGCGCGTGCCGGCGGCTGACCGGCACGTCACCCGCGGGAGTGCACGCCACCAGCCCGGACGAGCTGGTGACCCGCAGGTCGTGCACCCAGCCGACGGCCACCAGATAGCCGCGGTGCACCCGCACGAAGCCGGCCGGGGCCCAGATCTCCTCCAGGTAGGACAGCGGCAGCCGGATGAGGTGGGTGCCCTGGGCGGTGTGCAGCCGTATGTAGTCGCCGTGCGCCTCCACGAACTGGACGTCGTCACGCCGCACGAACACCGTCCGGCGGCCGTGGTCGATCTGGACGACCGCCAGCTCGTCGCGGGGCTCGCTCTCCGCGCCGTCGGTCGCCGCGGCCCGCCGCGCGGCGACCACCCGGGACACCGACTCGGCCAGCCGCTCGGGCCGGATGGGCTTGAGCAGGTAGTCCACCGCGCCGATGCCGAACGCCTCGATGGCGTGGGACTCCGAGGCGGTGACGAAGACGATGGCCGGCGGGGACGAGAGCCGGCCGATCACCCGCGCCACGTCCATCCCGTCCAGACCGGGCATGGAGATGTCCAGGAAGACGGCGTCGAAGGCGTGCGCTCCCAGCGACTGGACGGCTCCGGCGCCGCTCTCGGCCGAGTGGACCTCGGCTATCTCGGGGACGTCGGTGAGGAGGTCGGCGAGCTCCTCGCGGGTGGAGGTCTCGTCCTCGACGACGAGGACCCGAAGAGCCCGTGGAGAGACGCTCATTCAGTAACCACTCCTCGCATGAATCGCGGCACCCGGATCGTCACCTTGGTGCCGTTGCCGGGTGCGGTCTCCAGGACGAGTCCGTACTCCGGCCCGTAGACGGTGCGCAGCCGCCGGTCGACGTTGGCCAGACCGACGCCCTTGGCGGGAGGACCGACTCCGGCGAGGATCGCCCGTGCGAGTTCCGGCTCCATGCCCACCCCGTCGTCCTCGATCTCGATGACGCACAGGGGGCCCTCGCCGAACCCCGAGACGCTGATGTGTCCGGGTCCGGCCTTCTTCTCCAGTCCGTGGCGCACGGCATTTTCCACTATGGGCTGGACGACGAGGAAGGGGATGGCGACGGGAAGGATCTCCGGGGCCATCCGGACGGTGATCTCCATCCGGTCGTCGAACCGGGCCCGCTGCAGCTCCAGGTAGGTCTGGGTGGCCTGGAGCTCGGCGGCGACCGTGACGTAGTCACCGGCCGTGGAGAAGCTGTAGCGCAGGTAGTCGGCGAAGTCGGTGAGCAGCCCGCGGGCGCGGCCGGGATCGGTGCGGATGTGCGCGGCGATGGCGGCCAGGGCGTTGTGCACGAAGTGCGGCGAGATCTGGGCCCGCAGGGTCCGCAGGTCCGCCGCCGCGATCCGGGCGCGGGCACTGCGCAGCTCGGTGTGGTCCAGCGCCTGGGACACCAGCTCGGCGACCTCGGCCAGCTCGTGCTCGGTCGGCCCCCTGTCGTCGGGTGCGGCGCAGGCCACCAGGCACCCCGTCAACTCGTCCGCCACCAGCAGCGGGGCGGCGCACAACGGCGGCTTGCGGAAGGTGGTGCCGTGCTCGTAGACCTGCGCGAGCACCGCGTCCAGGTCGGTGTCCGCGGGGAGCGCGCCGTGCCGGACCACGGGCCCGTCCAGGTCCGCCAGGACGACGGCGTCCACCCCCAGCAGCCGCCGGATGCGGCGGGCGGCCGAGACGGACCGGTTGCCGTGCAGCCCGTCCTGGAGATCGACGCCGATCAGCCGGACCTCGCGCAGCACACCCACGGTGGCGCGCGGGTCGACTCCGGCCGGTCCGCCACGTCCCGCCCGGCCACGTCGTCGCCGGGCGCCGAACCACGATCTTCTGGACACGGGCCGACGGTAACGCACCGAAAGGCCAGGGGGAGCCCCCCGGGCACGAGCCGGGGAGCTCCCCTGGAACCCGGTGGCGGGTCCGGCGCCATGCGTGGGGGGTCACGCCGGTGAGAAGCACCCGCCACCGGGGGTATCGCAGGGCCGCGAGGCCGTCGGTCAGTGCTGGGAGGCGCCCTCCGCACCGGCCCCGGTCAGCGCCCGGACCTGGAGTTCCGCGAAACGCCGGGGGTTGTTCTCGCCCGACATCAGCGTGCCGACGACCGCGCACAGCAGGCCGAGCGGGATGGAGACGATGCCCGGGTTCGACAGCGGGAACCAGGCGATGTCGATGCTCGGGATGAGCGCCTTCTCGGAGCCGGAGAACACCGGCGAGAAGACCACCAGGCCGACCGCGCTGACCAGACCGCCGTAGATGCCCGCGACCGCGCCCTGGGTGTTGAAACGCTTCCAGAACAGGCTGAGCAGCAGCGTCGGCAGGTTGGCCGACGCGGCGATGGCGAAGGCCAGCGCCACCAGGAACGCCACGTTCAGCCCCTGGGCGAAGATCGCCAGGATGATCGCCACGGCGCCGATGCCGAACGCCGAGAGGCGGGCGACCTTGATCTCCTCCCGCTCCGACGCCCGGCCCTTGCGCAGCACGCTGTTGTAGAAGTCGTGCGCCAGGGACGAGGAGGAGGCGATGGTCAGACCGGCCACGGTGGACAGGATGGTCGCGAAGGCCACCGCGGCGATCACCGCCAGCAGGACGGCGCCCACGGTGTCGCCGCCGACGTTCTCGCCCAGCACCTGGGCGAGCTGCGGCGCCGCGGTGTTGCCCGCCGCGTCCTGGGCGGTGATGGCCTCCTTGCCCACCAGGGCGGCGGCGCCGAAGCCGAGCACCAGGGTCAGCAGGTAGAAGGAGCCGATCAGGCCGATGCCCCAGTTGACGGACTTCCGGGCCGCCTTGGAGTCCGGCACGGTGTAGAAGCGGATCAGGATGTGCGGCAGACCGGCGGTGCCCAGCACCAGCGCGAGGCCGAGGCTGATCAGGTCCAGCTTGTTCCACAGCGTCTGCAGGGCGTCACCGGGCACCTCGACGCCGTACCGCAGGCCCGGCTCCAGGAACGACTGGCCGGCCCCGCTGGCCTGGGAGGCGTCCGACATCAGCGCGCCGAGGCTGAACCCGTACTCGGCCAGCACCATCACGGTGAGCAGCGCGGCGCCGCCCATCAGCATGACGGCCTTGACGATCTGGACCCAGGTGGTGCCCTTCATGCCGCCGAAGCTGACGTAGACGATCATCAGGATGCCCACGACGACGATGCCCATGATCTTCGCGGTGTCGGCGTCCATGCCCAGGAACGTCTCGCCCGGCTGGATGCCCAGCAACAGCGCGATCAGCGCGCCGGCGCCCACCATCTGGGCCAGCAGGTAGAAGATCGACACCACGATGGTGGAGACGGCCGCCGCGGTCCGCACCGGACGCTGCTGCATCCGGTAGGAGAGCACGTCGGCCATGGTGAACCGGCCGGAGTTGCGCAGCAGTTCGGCCACCAGCAGCAGCGCCACCAGCCAGGCGACGAGGAAGCCGATGGAGTACAGGAACCCGTCGTAGCCGAACAGCGCGATCATGCCCGCGATGCCCAGGAACGACGCGGCGGACATGTAGTCGCCGCCGATGGCGAAACCGTTCTGGATACCGGAGAAGGACCGGCCGCCGGAGTGGAAGTCGGCGGCGGTCTTGGTCTGGCGACTGGCCCAGACGGTGATGCCGAGCGTCGCGGCGATCATCACCGTGAACAGCAGCATGGTGATGACGCGGCTGCTGGAACTGGCCTCCGCGGCCAGGAGCATCCCGGAGACCTCGCTCATGCCCGTCCTCCTCGGAGCTCGTCGTGGGCGGGGGCGCCGGTCAGCTCGGCGCGCAGCTCGTCGGCGACGGGGTCGAGCCGACGGTTGGCGTAGCGGGAGTACAGGATCGCGATGCCGAAGGTGGTGACGAACTGGAGCACCCCGAAGACGAGGGCCACGTTGACGTCACCGAAGAGGACGGTGGACATCACCCCACGGGCGTAGACCGACATCACCACGTACAGCAGGTACCAGGCGAGGAACGCGATGCTCGCCGGGAAGACGAACCCGGTCAGTCTGCGCTTCAGGTCCAGGAAGCGCGGATCGCTGTGCATGGCCACCATGCGGTCCTCCGCGTCCCCGGCGGGGTCCAGGGTTTGTTGTGGACGTTCTGCGGACACTGCCGCCTCCTTCATCGACACGGCGCGATACGGCACGACGTACGGGAGCGGAACAAGGAATGCCGGGAACGTAAGGTGCGTCACACTCGGGGTGAAGACGCAGTTCCCGGCGTGCGGCGAACGCCGCATGCGCGCGCCGAACGGTGGGCCGTCGTGCGCCGACCGGTCGATATCCGCGACAAGCGGTCACACCTTCGAGCGAAACGACGGCGGCGGGCACACGGTGGGGCGGTCCCGGCTCGTTGGAGCGGGGTGTGACGAACCAGAAGAACCGGAACGCCCCCGAGGAGAAGCGCGACGCGCGCGAACGGCTGCGCCGGCGGCGGGAGAGGGAGAAGGCGGCCGAGAAGCGCGCCAAGGCGCTGAAGACGGCGGTCGCCGTGCTCGCCGTGCTCGGTGTGGTGGGGCTGGTCGGCGCCGTGGCGGCCAACCGGGTCGGCGCCGGCGGCACCGGTGGCGCCGGCGGGGACGTCAGGGCCGAGCCGATCGTCGACGGCGACCCGAGGGCGCCGGTCACGCTCACCGTCTACGAGGACTTCCGCTGCCCGGGGTGCGGCCACTTCGAGAACGGCTTCCGCGAGACCGTCCGCCGACTCCAGGACACCGGGAGGATGAAGGTGGAGTACCACCTGGTCACCATCATCGACGGCAACGTGGGCGGTCGTGGCTCGACGTACGCCGCCAACGCCGCCGCCTGCGCACGCGACCGGGGAAGGTTCCGGGAGTACCACGGCGCCCTCTTCGCCCACCAGCCCGAGGAGGTCGACGACGCCTTCGGCGACAAGGACCGGCTCCTGGAACTGGCGGAGGGGATCGAGGGCCTGAGCGGACCGGAGTTCACCCGCTGCGTGCGCGAGGAGGAGCACCGGGAGTGGGTCGAGCGCTCCACCGAGGCGTTCCTCCGCTCGGGCCACGACTCCACGCCCACCGTCCTGTTGAACGGCGAGGACCTCCACGGCGACCCGAGCGCCCCGCTGACCCCCGAGAAACTGGAGGAGAAGGTCGAGGCGGCGGCCCGGAAGGCGTGAGCCGCCCCCGGTGCGCGGCCCTCCGCGGGTCCGCGCGAACCGGCCGTACGGGCGGGCGGGGCGCGCCGCCCGGGTGCGTTACGGACCCGTTGCCGGGCGGGCTGCCGCCCACCGAGCCCGGCACGGTAGCGTTCGTGGGGCCATGGACATCCTTGCCTACATCCCCAGCCCATCGTCCGGCGAGATCCTCCTCGGACCGATCCCGCTGCGGGGCTACGCGTTCTGCATCATCCTCGGCGTGTTCGTCGCCGTCTGGCTCGGCGGGAAGCGCTGGATCGCCCGTGGCGGACAGCCCGGAACGGTCGCCGACATCGCCGTGTGGGCGGTGCCGTTCGGCCTGGTCGGCGGCCGCCTGTACCACGTCGTCACCGACTACCAGCTCTACTTCGGCGAGGGCCGGAACTGGGTCGACGCCTTCAAGATCTGGGAAGGCGGCCTCGGCATCTGGGGGGCGATCGCGCTCGGCGCGGTGGGCGCCTGGATCGGCTGTCGCAGGCGGGGCATCCCCCTGCCCGCGTACGCGGACGCCATCGCGCCCGGCATCGCGCTGGCCCAGGCCATCGGCCGCTGGGGCAACTGGTTCAACCAGGAGCTGTTCGGACGCCCCACCGACCTGCCGTGGGCCGTCAGGATCGACCTGGAGAACCGTCCCCCCGAGAGCCTCGACCTGGCCACGTACCACCCCACCTTCCTGTACGAGTCGCTGTGGTGCGTGGGCGTCGCCCTGCTGGTGATCTGGGCGGACCGCCGCTTCCGCCTGGGCCACGGCCGGGCGTTCGCCCTGTACGTCGCGGCGTACACGGTGGGCCGCTTCTGGATCGAGTACATGCGGGTGGACGAGGCCCACGAGCTCTGGGGCCTGCGCCTGAACAACTGGACCTCGATCGTGGTCTTCCTGGGCGCGGTGGCCTACATCGTGATCTCCGCCAGGCTCCGTCCGGGCCGCGAGGACGTGGTGGAGCCGAGGGAGGAGCAGGCCGTCGGGAGCGAGGCCGAGGGCGAGGACGGGAAGGAAGCCGACACCGACTCCGATTCCGCCGCCGACGCTTCCCGGAAGGGCGAGGGCGTCGAGCAGGACCGGTCCACGGGGGACCCGGGAAACCCGGGAAACGGTGACGGAAAGCCCGCGTCCACCGGGCGCTGAGCACCTCGCCACGGCCCCGGCCCGCTTGCGCGGTGCCGGGGCCGTTCGCCGTCCTGTGGGAAAAGCCGCAGGTCAGCGAGGTAAGTACGGCCTTCCTTGCTGGCACGCGCCGATCTTCGAGCGTACGGTCGAGGAGGTCCGGCCGAAATCGGGGAGCCGGCGCGAGGAGGGATGGAGCGCATGTCGTCCAGGGCCGGAGACGAGACCGAGATCACGCTGCGGCCCGGAGCGCCGAACTCGGCACACTCTCCGAACCACACCCACCGCGACGTCAGCGGCGGCTGGCTGCGCCCGGCCGTCTTCGGGGCCATGGACGGACTGGTCTCCAACCTGGCCCTGATAACGGGCGTCGCGGGCGGTGACGTGGCGCGACAGGTGATCGTCATCACCGGTCTGGCCGGACTCGCCTCCGGCGCGTTCTCCATGGCCGCCGGCGAGTACACCTCGGTGGCCTCCCAGCGTGATCTGGTCCTGGCCGAGCTGGAGGTCGAGCGGCGCGAGCTGAAGCACAACCCCGAGACGGAACGGCGCGAGCTGGTCGCGCTGTACCAGGGACGGGGGCTGCCGCGCGAACTCGCCGAGGAGGTCGCCGAGCACCTGTCCAGGGACCCGGAGCGGGCGCTGGAGATCCACGCCCGCGAGGAGCTGGGCGTGGACCCGGGGGAGCTGCCGTCCCCGATGCTCGCCGCCGTCTCCTCCTTCGGCTCCTTCGCGGTGGGCGCCCTGCTGCCCGTCCTGCCCTACCTGCTGGGGGCCACCGCGCTGTGGCCCGCCGTGGTGGTCGCCCTGCTGGGGCTCTTCCTGTGCGGCGCGGTCGTGGCCAAGGTGACCGCGCGCCCGTGGTGGTACAGCGGGCTGCGGCAACTCCTCCTGGGTGGCGCGGCGGCGGCCGTCACCTACGGCCTCGGCACCCTGTTCGGGGTGGCCGTGGGATGACGAGGGCCGCGTGGCCCACGGCGGCGCCGGTGTGATCCGTTCCACTCCTCAGTGGACGATTTCCTTGTTACCCGGCGGTTTCGGGCGTGTCACCGAGGGGCATGAGTCCGGAGCGCTTCCGGCAGTGCCGCCGACGCGACCCCCACCCCCTCACGGTCTCGTGACCGTACGTGTGGGCCCCATCCCTCACGGTGTCCACATGGTGGACCGAAGTGTCCGCGCTTCGGGAGAAACGCCATCATGTAGCCTGCACGAACTTCTGTACGCAGAGGGCCAACGTCGTCCCTCGGCACCTGACAACTGCCACGACGACGACGGGAGAGCCGATGCGTGCCGCGCTCCTGACGGCCCACCCTGCCAAGCAGGGCATGTACGACCCGCGCAACGAGCACGACGCCTGTGGCGTCGGCTTCGTGGCCACCCTCACCGGAGAGGCGAGCCACCGCCTGGTCGAGCAGGCACTGACCGTCCTGCGCAACCTGGAACACCGAGGCGCCACCGGTTCCGAACCGGACTCCGGCGACGGCGCGGGCATCCTGGTCCAGATCCCGGACACCTTCTTCCGCGAAACGGTCGCCTTCGACCTCCCCGAGGCGGGCGCGTACGCCGTGGGCACCGCCTTCCTCCCGACGGACGAGACGGAGGCCGCCGACGCCCTCTCCCACATCGAGACGATCGCCGCCGAGGAGGGCCTGACCGTCCTGGGCCGGCGCGAGGTCCCGGTCGCACCCGACCTGCTCGGCGCGGCCGCCCGCTCCACCATGCCCGCCTTCCGGCAGATCTTCGTCGCCGACGGGGCGAACACCGGCCTCGCCCTGGACCGCAAGGCGTTCGTGCTGCGCAAGCGCGCCGAACGCGAGGCCGGCGTCTACTTCCCCTCGCTGTCCGCGCGGACCATCGTCTACAAGGGCATGCTCACCACCGGACAGCTCGAGCCCTTCTTCCCCGACCTGTCGGACCGCCGCTTCGCCTCCGCCATCGCGCTGGTGCACTCGCGGTTCTCGACCAACACCTTCCCCTCCTGGCCCCTGGCCCACCCCTACCGCTTCGTCGCCCACAACGGCGAGATCAACACCGTCAAGGGCAACCGCAACTGGATGCGGGCCCGGGAATCCCAACTGGCCTCCGACCTGTTCGGCACCGGCCAAGACGGCGGGAACCTGGAACGGATCTTCCCCGTCTGCACCCCCGACGCCTCCGACTCCGCCTCCTTCGACGAGGTGCTGGAACTGCTCCACCTCGGCGGCCGCTCACTGCCGCACGCGGTGCTGATGATGGTCCCCGAGGCGTGGGAGAACCACCCCTCCATGGACCCGGCCCGACGCGCCTTCTACCAGTACCACTCCACGATGATGGAGCCCTGGGACGGCCCCGCCTGCGTCACCTTCACCGACGGCACCCAGGTCGGCGCCGTCCTGGACCGCAACGGCCTGCGCCCGGGACGCTACTGGGTCACCGACGACGGACTGGTCGTCCTCTCCTCCGAGGTCGGCGTCCTCGACATCGACCAGAGCAGGGTCGTCCGCAAGGGACGCCTCCAGCCCGGCCGGATGTTCCTGGTGGACACCGCCGAACACCGCATCATCGAGGACGACGAGATCAAGGACGGGCTCGCCTCCGAACACCCCTACCAGGAGTGGCTGGAAACCGGGATCATCGAACTGGGCGACCTCCCCGAACGCGAGCACATCGTCCACACCCACGCCTCGGTCACCCGCCGCCAGCAGACCTTCGGCTACACCGAGGAGGAACTCCGCGTCCTCCTCGCCCCGATGGCCCGCACCGGCGCCGAACCGATCGGCTCGATGGGCACCGACACGCCCATCGCCGCGCTCTCCGACCGCCCACGCCTGATCTTCGACTACTTCACCCAGCTCTTCGCACAGGTCACCAACCCGCCGCTGGACGCCATCCGCGAGGAACTCGTCACCTCGCTGATCTCCTCCCTCGGCCCCCAGGGCAACCTGCTGGAACCCACCGCGGCCTCCTGCCGCAGCGTCACCCTGCCCTTCCCGGTGATCGACAACGACGAACTGGCCAAGCTCGTCCACATCAACGCCGACGGCGACATGCCCGGCATGAAGGCCGTCACCCTCTCCGGCCTCTACCGCGTGGCCGGCGGAGGCACGGCCCTGGCCGACCGGATCGAGGAGGTCTGCGCCGAGGCCGACACCGCCATCGCCGACGGCGCCCGACTCATCGTCCTGTCCGACCGCCACTCCGACGCCGAACACGCCCCCATCCCCTCGCTGCTGCTCACCTCCGCGGTACACCACCACCTCATCCGCACCAAGCAGCGCACCCGGGTCGGCCTGCTGATCGAGGCCGGCGACGTCCGCGAGGTCCACCACGTCGCCCTGCTCATCGGCTACGGCGCCGCGGCCGTCAACCCCTACCTGGCCATGGAGACCGTCGAGGACCTGGTCCGCGCGGGCACCTTCCTGCCCGCCGACACCGACCCCGACACCGCCATCCGGAACCTGATCAAGGCCCTCGGCAAGGGCGTGCTGAAGGTGATGTCCAAGATGGGCATCTCCACCGTCGCCTCCTACCGCGGCGCCCAGGTCTTCGAGGCCGTCGGCCTGGACGAGGCGTTCGTCGACACCTACTTCCACGGCACCGCCACCAAGATCGGCGGCGTGGGACTGGACGTCATCGCCGCCGAGGTCGCCGCCCGCCACGCCAAGGCCTACCCGCCGTCGGGCATCGCCCCGGCCCACCGCGGGCTGGAGATCGGCGGCGAGTACCAGTGGCGCCGCGAGGGCGAGCCGCACCTGTTCGACCCGGAGACGGTCTTCCGCCTCCAGCACGCCACCCGCAACCGCCGCTACGACATCTTCAAGCAGTACACCCGGCGCGTGGACGAACAGTCCGAACGCCTGATGACCCTGCGCGGCCTGTTCTCCTTCGCGTCCGACCGGCCCTCCGTCCCGATCGAGGAAGTCGAACCCGCCTCGGAGATCGTCAAGCGGTTCTCCACCGGAGCCATGTCCTACGGCTCCATCTCCCAGGAGGCGCACGAGACCCTCGCCATCGCCATGAACCGGCTGGGCGCCAAGTCCAACACCGGCGAAGGCGGCGAGGACCCCGAACGACTCCACGACCCCGCCCGCCGCTCCGCGATCAAGCAGGTCGCCTCCGGCCGCTTCGGCGTCACCAGCGAGTACCTGGTCAACGCCGACGACATCCAGATCAAGATGGCCCAGGGCGCCAAGCCCGGCGAGGGCGGCCAACTCCCCGGCCCCAAGGTCTACCCGTGGGTCGCCAGGACCCGGCACTCCACCCCCGGCGTCGGACTCATCTCCCCGCCGCCGCACCACGACATCTACTCCATCGAGGACCTCGCCCAGCTCGTCCACGACCTGAAGAACGCCAACCCGAACGCCCGCGTCCACGTGAAGCTGGTCTCCGAGGTCGGCGTCGGCACGGTCGCGGCGGGCGTCTCCAAGGCCCACGCGGACGTCGTGCTGATCTCCGGCCACGACGGCGGCACCGGCGCCTCCCCGCTCACCTCGCTCAAGCACGCGGGCGGCCCCTGGGAACTCGGCCTGGCCGAGACCCAGCAGACCCTCCTCCTCAACGGCCTGCGCGACCGCATCGTCGTCCAGACCGACGGCCAGCTCAAGACCGGCCGCGACGTGATGATCGCCGCCCTGCTGGGCGCCGAGGAGTACGGCTTCGCCACCGCGCCGCTCGTCGTCTCCGGCTGCGTGATGATGCGCGTGTGCCACCTGGACACCTGCCCGGTCGGCATCGCCACCCAGAACCCGGTGCTGCGCGAACGCTTCACCGGCAGGCCCGAGTTCGTGGTGAACTTCTTCGAGTTCATCGCCGAGGAGGTCCGCGAACTCCTCGCCGAACTCGGCTTCCGCACCCTGGACGAGGCCATCGGCCACACCGAGGTCCTCGACGTCGACCGCGCGGTCGACCACTGGAAGGCCCAGGGCCTGGACCTGGCCCCGCTGCTCCACGTGCCCGACCTCCCCGAGGGCGCCGCCCGCCACCGGGTGGTCGCCCAGGACCACGGCCTGCAGAAGGCCCTGGACAACCAGTTGATCAAGCTCGCCACCGACGCCCTGTCGGCCGACACCGCCGAGACCGCCCAGCCGGTCCGCGCCCAGGTGCCGATCCGCAACGTCAACCGGACGGTGGGCACCATGCTCGGCCACGAGGTGACACGGAAGTTCGGCGGCGCGGGCCTGCCCGACGACACCATCGACATCACCTTCACCGGCTCCGCCGGCCAGTCCTTCGGCGCGTTCCTGCCGCGCGGCGTCACCCTCCGCCTGGAAGGCGACGCCAACGACTACGTCGGCAAGGGCCTGTCGGGCGGACGCGTCATCGTCCGACCCGACCGAAGGGCCTCCCACCTGGCCGAGTACTCCACCATCGCCGGCAACACCCTCGCCTACGGCGCCACCGGCGGCGAGATGTTCCTGCGCGGCAGCGTCGGCGAACGCTTCTGCGTCCGCAACTCCGGCGCCCTGGTCGTCTCCGAGGGCGTGGGCGACCACGGCTGCGAGTACATGACCGGCGGCACGGCCGTCGTCCTGGGCCCCACCGGCCGCAACTTCGGCGCCGGCATGTCCGGCGGCACCGCCTACGTCGTCGACCTGGACGCCGACGACGTCAACCCCGACATCGCCGACGCCGTCGAACCCCTGGACGACACCGACCGGCGGTGGCTGCACGACGTGGTGCGCCGCCACCACCAGGAGACCGGATCCACCGTCGCCGAGGCACTGCTCGCCGACTGGGCCGCCGCCGCCGGGCGCTTCAGCAAGATCATGCCGACCACCTACAAGGCAGTGCTCGCCGCCCAGGACGCCGCCGAGCGAGCCGGACTGTCCCAGGCCGAGACCCACGAGAAGATGATGGAGGCGGCGTCCCATGGCTGACCCCAAGGGCTTTTTGAACACCGATCGCGAGACCGCCGAGACCCGCCCCGTGGCGGAACGCGTCAAGGACTGGAACGAGGTGTACGTCCCCGGCTCCCTGCTGCCGATCATCGGCAAGCAGGCCGGACGCTGCATGGACTGCGGCATCCCGTTCTGCCACAACGGCTGCCCGCTGGGAAACCTCATCCCCGAGTGGAACGACTACGCCTGGCGCGGTGACTGGCAGGCCGCCGGCGAACGCCTCCACGCCACCAACAACTTCCCGGAGTTCACCGGACGACTGTGCCCGGCGCCGTGCGAGTCCGCCTGCGTGCTGGGCATCAGCCAACCCCCGGTGACCATCAAGAACGTCGAGGTCACCATCATCGACAAGGCCTGGGAGGCCGGCGGCGTCACCCCCCAGCCCCCCGAACGACTGTCGGGCAAGACCGTCGCCGTCATCGGCTCCGGACCCGCCGGCCTGGCCGCCGCCCAGCAGCTCACCCGCGCCGGCCACACGGTCGCCGTCTACGAACGCGCCGACCGCGTCGGCGGACTGCTGCGCTACGGCATCCCCGAGTTCAAGATGGAGAAGCGGCACATCAACCGCCGCATCGAGCAGATGCGCGCCGAGGGCACCAAGTTCCGCACCGGTGTGGAGATCGGCCGCGACATCGACGCCGCCGACCTGCGCAAGCGCTACGACGCGGTCGTCATCGCCGCCGGCTCCACCACCCCCCGCGACCTGCCCGTCCCCGGCCGCGACCTCAAGGGCATCCACCAGGCGATGGAGTACCTGACGCCGGCCAACAAGGTCCAGGAGGGCGACTACATCACCTCGCCCATCTCGGCCGAGGGCAAGCACGTCGTCGTCATCGGCGGCGGCGACACCGGCGCCGACTGCGTCGGCACCGCCCACCGCCAGGGCGCCCTCTCCGTCACCCAACTGGAGATCATGCCCCGCCCCGGAGCGGAGCGGGACCCGGTGACCCAGCCGTGGCCGACCTTCCCCCTGCTCTACAAGGTCACCTCCGCGCACGAGGAGACCGCGGTGCTGGCCAGGACGGAGGAGGGCGGCGACCCCGGTGAGGGACCCTCCTCGCCGAAGGCGGGCGAGGAGGGACGGATCTACTCCGTCTCCACCACCCACTTCGAGGGCGACGAGGACGGCGCCGTGCAGGCCCTGCACCTGGTCGAGGTCGAGTTCGGGGACGGGCGGTTCCAGCCGAAGCCCGGCACCGAGAAGAGGATCCCCGCCCAGCTCGTCACCCTGGCCATGGGCTTCACCGGCATCGACACCACCAACGGCCTCGTCGAACAACTCGGCCTGGAACTGGACGCGCGCGGCAACGTCGCCCGCGACGAGAACTTCCAGACCAACGTCCCCGGCGTGTTCGTCGCCGGAGACGCCGGCCGCGGCCAGTCGCTGATCGTGTGGGCCATCGCCGAAGGCCGCTCCGCGGCCCGTGCCGTGGACCACCACCTGACCGGCTCCGACGCCCTGCCCGCCCCCATCAAGCCGACGGACCGCGCACTGACGGTCTGACGGCCCCACCCGCCCGTCGGGCGCCGCGCGACACCGATCCGCGGCGCCCGACGGGACAGCCCGCGGCGCCGACCCCCTCCCCGACCGGGGGCCGGCGCCGCGTCCCGCCCGGCGCCCGGTCGCCCCGGCACCCGGGGCGGAACCCCACGATTCCCCGGCCGGCCGGCCGGTCAGTCGGCCTGCGCCAACCGCGCCGGGAAACCACCGGTGGCCACCGGACCCCACCGCTCCGGCGTGATCCGCAGCAGCGACTTCCCCTGCCGCACCATCGCCTCCCGGTACTCGTCCCAGTCCGGATGCTCACCCGCGATCACCCGGAAGTACTCCACCAGCGGCTCCACCGCCTCGGGCACGTCCAACACCTCCGCGGTGCCGTCGACCTGCACCCACGGCCCGTTCCAGTCGTCCGACAACACGATCACGCCGACGGCCGGATCACGGCGCGCATTGCGGGTCTTGGCCCGCTCCGGGTACGTGGAGACCACGATCCGCCCCGCGCCGTCCGCCCCGTCTCAGGTGTCGCACTCCAGGACGCTGCGACACAACCCGCACCGCGCCCGCACCCGCCCGCGCACCGGCACCCGGACACGCTGCAGACACGTCGGACACGCGAACGACACCCGCAGCGGCGAACACGACTCGAAGACGTAACCCCCCTCGGGATCACGAGGCGGGAACGGCGTCTCCTCCGGATGCGTCCGCGCGTACCGCCGGTCCCAGGCGTACCGGTGCCGCCCCGCCCAGCCGCAGGCCACCAGCGGCGGACGCCGCGCGTCCCGACGCGCCACCTCCCGCCCCCGCACATACGCCTCGTACGCCTGCGGACTGGTGAACCACGGCGCCGGGTCCTCCCCGAACACCTCCGCCCGCTTGGCCAGCACGTAACCGAACTCCTCCGGCGTCAGATACCCCAGCTTCTGCGAGGTCAGCCCGTCCTCCCGGAAGGCGTCCAGCAACAGCCACCCCGACCCCAGGTACGCCGTCACCGTGTCGGTGAGGATCTCGTTGTCCCGCACCCCGGGGAACGACAGCCCCAGCCGGTGCAACCAGACGTGCGTCACCTCGTGAGCCAGCGCCGCCCCGATGTCACGACGGTGACTCTTGAACCGCGAGTTCAACTCCACGAAGTACTCCGGCCCCGCCGCCGGCTCCACGTTCGCCGCGTACTCCATGTCGCGGAAGCTCACCACCAGCCGCGCCTCCGGCAACCGCAGGTGCCGCACCAGCACCCGCGCCACCCGCTGCGCACCCGTGTACAGCTCGTCGACGTCCGCGAAGGCCACGTCACCCGCGGCCACACTGACATCGAAGGTACGGACCGTCTCGTACGACAACCGCCGGTACAACGCCGTGATCGCCTCCCGCACCGTCGGAAGATGCGGAAAACCGTGCTCGACGGGGCTGCGCGAACCCCCGGGGCCACCACCGCGCACCGCCATGCGCCCCACCGCCTCCCGTGGGTCGTCGGGCCGCCTGATGCCCACTGTACGGCGGCGGACCACCCGTGGCCGAGCGCACGCGCACAAGCGCATAGAGTCGATGACCATGACCGACAGTGAGATCGACCCGGCGGTGCGCGCCGAGCTCACCCGACTGCGCGACAGCATCGACAACATCGACGCCGCCGTGGTGCACATGCTCGCCGAGCGCTTCAAATGCACCCAACAGGTCGGCCGGCTCAAGGCCGAACACAACCTGCCCCCCGCCGACCCCGCCCGCGAGGCCAGCCAGATCGCCCGCCTGCGCGGCCTCGCCGAGAGCGCCAAACTCGACCCCGCGTTCGCCGAGAAGCTGCTCAACTTCATCATCGCCGAGGTGATCCGGCACCACGAGCGGATCGCGGAGGACACCCAGACGGGGGAGCGGGAGGAAGAACCGGGGAGGTAGCCCACCGCCCGACGACGACCCGACGACGACATGACGACCGGCCGGGACCCCCTCGAGCGCGTACGGCAGCATGACCCCATGCCCGCACTCACCCACGACGAGGCCCGCCACCGCGCCCGCCTCCTCGACGTCCAGCACTACGCGATCGACCTCGACCTCACCCGTGGCGAGGAGACCTTCGGTTCCACCACCACCGTCCGCTTCACCACCCGCGAAGCCGGCGACACCTTCGTCGAGGTGCGGCCCCACACCCTCCACCGGGCCGTCCTCGACGGACACGACCTCGACCCCGCCACCCTCGCCGACGGACGCCTGCCCCTGACCGGACTCACCGCAGGCGACCACGAACTGCGCGTCGAGGCCGACATGCCCTATTCCCGCACCGGCGAGGGCATGCACCGCTTCACCGACCCCGCCGACGGCCGCACCTACCTCTACACCATGTGCTTCCAGAACGAGGCACCCCTCGTCTTCGCGGCCTTCGACCAGCCCGACCTCAAGGCCCCCTTCACCGTCGCCGTCACCGCCCCCGAGGACTGGACCGTCCTCGGCAACGGCACCGCCCACCGCGTCCAGGACGAGCCCGGCCGCTGGAAGTGCGCCACCACCCCACCCCTGAGCACCTACCTCGTCGCCGTGGCCGCCGGCCCCTGGCACTCGGTGCGCACCGAACACGCCGGCATCCCCTTCGGCCTCCACGTACGGCAGTCCCTCGCCCCCCACCTCGACGCCGACGCCGAAGAACTCCTCGACATCACCCGCCGCTGCTTCGACCGCTACCACGAGATCTTCGACGAGCCCTACCCCTTCGACTCCTACGACCAGGCGTTCGTCCCCGAGTTCAACGCCGGCGCCATGGAGAACCCCGGACTGGTCACCCTCCGCGACGAGTACGTCTTCCGCTCCGCCGTCACCGACACCCAGCGGCAGACCCGAGGCGTGACCATCGCCCACGAGATGGCCCACATGTGGTTCGGCGACCTGGTCACCCTCCGCTGGTGGGACGACATCTGGCTCAACGAGTCCTTCGCCGAGTACATGGGCTACCAGATCCTCGCCGAGGCCACCGACTTCACCGACACCTGGACCGACTTCGCGATCCGCCGCAAGGCCTGGGGCTACGACGCCGACCAGCGCCCCTCCACCCACCCCGTCGCCCCCGAACCCGACGCGGTGCCCGACACCGCGTCCGCCCTGCTCAACTTCGACGGCATCTCCTACGCCAAGGGCGCGAGCGCCCTGCGCCAACTCGTCGCCTGGCTCGGCGAGAAGACCTTCCTCGCCGGCGTCAACGACCACTTCGCCCGCCACCGCTTCGGCAACGCGACCCTCGCCGACCTCGTCGACTCCCTGACCCGCGCCTCCGGCCGCGACGTCCGCGCCTGGGCCGACCGCTGGCTGCGCACCAGCGGCGTCGACACCCTCACCCCCACCGTCGCCCCCACCGTCGACGAGGACACCACCGGCCGGCCCCCACGCCTGGAGATCACCCACACCGGCGACCGCCCCCACCGCATCGCCGTCGGCCTGTACGACCTGGCCGGCGACGGAAGCGGAACCCTGGTGCCGCGTGACCCCCTGGAGATCGACCTGGCCGCCGACGACGACCGGCACACCCACCCCGTCGACGGTCCCCGCCCCGACCTCGTCCTCCTCAACGACCGCGACCTCACCTACGCCAAGGTCCGCCTCGACGAGGAATCCTGGCGGACCGCCCGACACCACCTGTCCGGCCTGCCCGACCCGCTGACCCGCGCCACCGTCTGGAACGCCGCCCGCGACATGGTCCGCGACGGCGAACTCCCGCCCGGCGACCACCTGGACACCGCCCGCACCCAACTGCCCCACGAGACCGACAACGCCATCGTCTCCGGCGTGCTCGCCTTCGCCCGCCACGAGATCGCCGACCGCTACCTGCCACCACGGCGGCGCACCACGGCGCTGGAAACCCTCACCGACCTCGCCCACACCCTGCTGGAGAACACCCCGGCCGACGGAGAGGACAGCGGAGTCCACCTGACCGCCGTCCGCACCCTCGTCGACAGCGCCACGAACCCCGACGACCTCCACCGCTGGTGGACCACCGACACCCTCCCCGGCGGCCTACCCCTCGACCACGAACTGCGCTGGCGACTGCTCCACCGCCTCGCCGTCCTCGGCGCCATCGGCCCCGCCGACATCGACACCGCCCTCGAAGCCGACCCCAGCGCCACCGGAGCCGAGGGCGCCGCCCGCTGCCGCGCCGCCCTCCCGGACCCCGCCGCCAAGGAAGCCGCCTGGCAAGCCCTGTTCGACGAATCCGACACCCTCTCCAACTACCTGTTCACCGCCACCTTCCAGGGCTTCTGGCACCCCGAACAACATGATGTGCTGAAGGACTACGTCCCCCGCTACTTCGCACAGGCCCCCGCCCTCGCCGACCGCCGCGGCCCGGCCATCGCCCAGGCCTTGGCCCGGTACGGCTTCCCGCACCCCTTCACCGACGCCGACACCCTGGCACTGGGGGAGCGGTGCCTGACGGACGCCACCCTCGTCCCCGCCCTGCGCCGCCCACTAGCCGACGAACTCGACGACCTCGCCCGCGCCCTACGGGTGCGGAAGGCGCACTGACCCGCGGAAGGCGCCGGGCCCCGCCCGACACGGACGGGACCCGGCCCCCGGTTCACAGGTCGGCGCACGGATCGCTTCTCAGGAACTCCTCGCGGTACGCGGTGATGAACTTCTCCATGGCCTCCGCGTTCGACACGCCCGTATTCCTCACCCTGGCCACGAGGAAAACATCCCACTTCTTCCCCTGCTCGGTGCAGCGCACAGCGGTGACCGCACCCCTGTCGGAGTACACGTACGACTTGTCGGCGGCCTCGTACTCCGGCTTCACATAAGCCTGAGAGGGGGCGAAGCGCCGCGCCGACCAGCCGGGTTCCCACCACTCCCAGGTCATTTGGAAAACGTCCTTGTCGTCCACTGAAACATCACAGGACCAGTCGGTTCCATCGTCGTCGGGAACCTGACTTATCCGCTTTCCCGTAGGCAGAAAAGGCTCGATCAATCCGGCGCCGATGTCCAGGTCGCACAACGACTCCGGAACAGCGTACTCTCGTTTCTCTTCCTCGGTTCCGCACCCGCTCGCCAACAAGGAGAGACCGAAGACCAGTGGGACGGCCGTGCGGAAGCCAATGGAAGGGACCAAGCTCATGACGCGTCTCCGGAAGCTTTCAAATTGGCCCCCTCGCTGTGACTGTTGCCCACTTGTGTGCCGGCTGTCGCCTGAAGATCCTTGATGGTGTCCATGTTGAGATCGGGATGGCCGGCCGCTGCGCGCAGAACGGCCTCCTTGGCCGAATCAATGGCCGCCATACGAGCCTGATCGTAAGAGCGAATTCCGTCGTTCTCCTTTTCGACGACATCCTTCTCGACGCTCTTCACCACGCTCTCGGCGATGTCCTCGGCCATCCAGTTGATGGCGTCACCCACCACCGGAACGCGGGCCGGAATGGCCGAGGTGCCCAACTCGACGATGCGGGTGACCCACTTGCCCTTGTCGGCCGCTGCCTCGTTGTAGTCCTTGGCCGATGCCACGTGGTAGTCCAGGATGGCATCCGCCCGGGCCTCGCTCATGATGCCCGCGATCACGGCGCCGGGAGCGACCGCGGTGCGCACCCGCTCGCTCACCGGCACCGTCGACTCGCTCTTCCCATTGATGACGTCGTCGACCATCATCGACGTGTACGCCTGCTGGGCGTTGGTGATGGCGCCATAAGCGTCCGGGTCCTGACCCACCTCGGCGAGGAACTGCTTCACTTGACTCGGATCCCCGAAAACCGCCGGCACACCCTTGACCGGAAAACGGTCCGACGACACGTCGTCCCCGTACATCGTGCGCTGGAAATCGCCCATGTACTCGGCGGTGATGTTGCCCAGGCTGTCCCGCAGGGTGTGGAGCGGCCCGGTCTTCAGATCCTCCGCCTCCCCGCTCTCGTTGCGGCGGATCAACTCGGGATGTTCACCGAAGTGCGACACCAGCTTCTTGGTGAGTTCCACACGCTCTTCCGTGTGTTCGACCGGCTCGGTCGACTCGCTGTCGTACGCGCGCCCGGTGGTGGCCGCCTCCAACGCGTGGCCGAGCGCGTTGGGTCCGTGCTGGAAGGCGTCCTCGGAACCGTCCGCACCCGGCATCGCCAGGGTGTCCGGCGGCCACTTGAAGTCCTCCTTGAGGAACTCCTCCAGGTACGTGTAATCCAGCTTCGCGTTTTTGTCGGGGTTGACGGTGCCGTCCTCCAGGTACACCGTCGGCATGCCTGTGAAGAACCTCTCGGCCGCCTCCGGACTGTGCCCCAACGCCTCCAGCACGCTCGTCAGCGGGTCGTAGCCGGAACCGCCCTTGCCCGACGGGTTGAAACCGAAGTCCAAGTCGCCCCCGCCGATCGGCTTGGTCGACATGAACCGCATCGGCTCCTCGTGGTGGAGCTGGGTGATGTGCTCCGCGATCGGGGTGAGGAAGTCCGCGTCGTAGTTCCCGTGGCGCAGCAGCCCGCCGAGGACCTGGTACCCGTACGACCTGTTGACCGCGCCCGGCTCCAACTCGATCTCCTTGGTGCCGAGTTCACGGAACTCCTTGCCCCAACTGGAGGGAAGGTGCGTCTTGCTGTCCGGATCGGTGGCCGTGGCGAGCGCCACCCCCATGTGGCGTTGGAGATCCCGGGCCAGCGCCAGTCGCTCCTTGTCGTCGCCCTGGGTGCCGTCGTGCGACATACGGCCGTAGAAGCGCAGGGCCTCTTCCGGACCACCCAGTCCCTTGTAGAAGGAGGTGGAGAACTCCGGATCCCTGGCGTTGAACTTCAACAGCGTGTTCAGTTCGGTGTACTGTCCCTTGGTCATATCGGGGCCGAGAGCCGCCAACTCCAGAGCCCGCTCGGCCTGTGCGTCGTCCAACGACGAGTACTTCGCGTGGCCGAAGTTGTGAGTGTCGCCGCCGTGACTCTTCTTCAGCGCCCGGGCCGCCGAGTCGTCGATCTCCTCCGCATGCGCGATCAGTCGGTTGATCCGGCGCTCCAGATCGCGGCCGGTCTTCTCCATTCGCCGCAGATGCTCCTCGGCGTCGGGGTCGGTGCCGTACGGGGTGCGTTCCACGACGCACTTCACGGTCCCGTCGCCGTTGTCCGTCACCCTGATGCCCTGCTCACGGCCGTCCCTGACCGCTTCCTTCAGGTCCGACTGGACGGACAACAGGTCGGAGTGGGCGTCGCTGAGAACGTTCTTGATGCTCTCGGCCTGGGCCGCCGCGTCGTCGAACTCCTTGGCGGTCTTGTGGACGAACGGCTTGGTGACGCCGGCGTTCTCGCCTCTCCACTGGGCCTTGTCGGCCTTGGCCACCATGCCGGAGCGGGCGTCGTCCGCCAACTTCTCCAGCTTGGTGACCATCGACTCCCAGTCCGCGACCGCCGCCGACAGGTCGGAGAGGGAGACGGTGTACAGGTCGCTGTACGTCAGTTTGGGCATGATGGCTTCTCGATCCCCGCCTACTTCCCCACCTACTTGTAGTACCGCTCGATCTCGGACACCGACATGGCCGAGCCGTCGCGGTGTCGCATCTGTGCCTCGATCTCCTTGTCCTCCTTGGCGTAGGACTTCGCGCTGTAGTCGAGGTGGTTGGAGATGTGCGCGCAGGACTGCAGCAGCGTCTTGAGCTGGGATCCCCACATGTCGACGGTGAGGCCGAGCTCCTCGCCCAGGGTGAAGTTGCTCTTCTTGAGAGTGGAGGCGGCGGTGTCGCTGGACTCGCGAGCGGTGTCGCCGTCCTTCCGCAGACGGCCGAACAACTCGTACGCGTCATGACCGATCGCGCCCAGTTCGTCCTGGACGACCGACAGGTCCGACGTTCCGCCACCGCCACCCGGATCGGCCTTGTTCAACCGCGTCCGAGTGCCGTTCGCGTCCGAGGCCTTGGCCACCAGAGCGGCCCACTCCTCGTCGAATGACATGCGTCCCCCTTGCCGCAAACGGGCACTGAAAGTAACCGGATCATAACAGCGTGGAGCAAGGTGGGCCGATCCGTTCGGAGCCCTGGGGACACCCGGCATCCCGAGCGCGCCGGGCGCCGGACCACCGAAGTGAACCGCGCCGAGACGGCCGCCGTGCCCGCGCCCGTCGACCACCGTCGCGCTCCTCCGATGGATTCCGGCGAACGAGCCGAGGGGAAACGGCATTTCATCGACGAATATGCCGCCGGGACAGCCGGAAATGCTCATTCGAGCGCCTCCCCGCGCATTTTCAAGTTGTGAACGGCCCTATGGATAACGAGTGTTGAACAGTAGACCTCCCACAGTTCCCTACCCGTCGGTACGCCATAGGCTTCAATGTCATGCGCCGCGCGAAAATCGTCTGCACACTCGGGCCCGCCACCGACTCATACGAGCAGATCAAGACGCTCGTGGAAGCCGGAATGGACGTCGCCCGACTCAACCTCAGCCACGGCAGCCACGCCGAGCACGAGGAGCGCCACCGGCGAGTGCGCCAGGCGTCCGAAGCGACAGGCCGCAGCGTCGGAGTCCTCGCCGACCTTCAAGGCCCGAAAATCCGACTCGGGCGATTCCGCGAAGGCCCCGTACTCCTTGAACGCGGAGACGATTTCACCATCACCACCGAGGACGTCGAGGGCGACCGCGAACAGTGCGGCACCACCTACGAAGGCCTCGCCGACGACGTGTCCCCCGGAGAGACCATCCTCGTCGACGACGGCCGCGTCGCCCTGGAGGTCACCGCCGTCGACGGCCCCCGCGTCCGCACCAGGGTCACCGAAGGCGGCATGGTCTCCGACCACAAGGGACTCAACCTCCCCGGCGTCGCCGTCTCCGTACCAGCCCTCTCCGACAAGGACGTCGAGGACCTGCGCTGGGCGCTGCGCACGGGCGTGGACGTCATCGCCCTCTCCTTCGTCCGCAGCGGACGCGACATAGCCGACGTCCACCGCGTCATGAAGGAGGAGGGGCGCCACCTCCCCGTCATCGCCAAGATCGAGAAGCCCCAGGCGGTGGAGAATCTCCACGACATCGTCGCCGCGTTCGACGGCCTCATGGTCGCCCGCGGAGACCTCGGTGTCGAAATGCCCCTGGAGACCGTCCCGCTGGTGCAGAAACGCGCCGTCAAACTCGCCCGACGCAACGCCAAACCGGTCATCGTCGCCACCCAGATGCTCGACTCGATGATCGACTCCTCCCGCCCCACCCGCGCCGAGGCGTCCGACGTGGCCAACGCCGTCATGGACGGAACCGACGCCGTGATGCTCTCCGGGGAGACCAGCGTCGGCAAACACCCCGTGGAGACGGTCAAGACCATGGGGAAGATCGTCGCCGCCGCCGAGGAGGACATGCTCGCCAAGGGTCTCCCCCCACTCACCGAGGACGGCAAACCCCGCACCCAGGGCGGCGCCGTGGCCCGCGCCGCGGCCGAGATGGGCGACTTCCTCGGCGCCAAGTTCCTCGTGGCCTTCACCCAGTCCGGCGACACCGTCCGCCGGCTGTCCCGCTACCGCTCGCCCATCCCCGTCCTCGCCTTCACCCCGGACCCGTCCACCTGTGCCCAACTCAACCTCACCTGGGGCGTGGAGACTTTCCTCGGGCCCACCGTGCAGAGCACCGACGAGATGGTCCGGCAGGTCGACGAACAACTCCTGAGGATCGGGCGCTGCCAGAAGGGGGACAAGGTGATCATCACCGCGGGTTCCCCGCCCGGGGTCCCCGGCACCACCAACATGGTCCGCGTCCACCACATCGGGGAGAACCCCACCCTCCGGTGACCCCACCCCACAGGCCGGGAGCCCCGGTCGCCGCCTCGCGCCAGCGGTGACCGGGACTCCCCTCACGACCGCGCCCGCCCCGCGCACCGCGCCGCGACACCGCTCAGTGCTTGGGCCCGATGTGCGCGTCCATCAACGCCACGGACGCCCGACGGGCCACGGAGACGTCGCACACTCCTGTCCGGCGGCGAGCCGTTTTCCACTCCACGCCGACCCTGTCGAGGGCCTCCGTGTACACCCGCAGGATGTCCCGGGACTTGTTGGCGAAGAAGTACCGCGGGTACTCGTAACGCTTCCGTTCGCCTCCGACGGTTCGGACCGTCCAATTGGTGACACGGCAACCGTCGGCGTGAACGAGTCCTCGAATCAGCTCCCAAGGGTGTTCGTCGACGATCCTCTGTTGCCAGGACTCGAGTGCGATGCGTCGATTGTGCTTCTTTCCCGGTCCGTGCTGAGGGAAAAGGCACTCCAGATGTCGGGAATAGACCTTTACGTTACGACAACCGGTCTTGCGGACGCGGCACACGGAATTCCCGGGGAAGACCGCTCGCATCGCCGCTTCGCAGGCGTCGATCAACCCCGGCCAGTCCTCGGAGCAAGTGATCATGAGGTTGGGCACTCGGTGCCCCGAGTACCGGACGATGTGCCCGTCCCCCAGGTAGAGGCCGAGGAGATACGCGTAAGCGGCTTCGTCGAGTTCCCTGCCGTCGCATCGGGGGCAGGGCCGCTCCGGGCGCCCCGGAAGGTTCCCCCGCCGCGCGCGTTCCGTGTGCAACCAGTAGCCGACGGTCCCCTTGGGAACGTTCAGTCGGCGGGCCACCTCGGCATTCTTCACGCCTTCCTGGAGGAGGGCCAGCGCCTTCTCGCGAACCTTGATGCCATGAAACTCCATGACACTACCGTGCGTGGTCGCGCCTGCGCGGTAAGTGCAAATACGGACGATTCACGAGAACGTGAGAGTCCACTTACAGACGTGAAGAGTGCCGGGTGCGGGACTCGAACCCGCACGCCCTCTCGGGCAGATGTGTTTGAGACATCAGCGTCTGCCTGTTCCGCCAACCCGGCCAGGGTGCTGCTTCGTGAGTGTACCGGGTAACCGGCCGTGCCATCAGCTGGGTAGTCTCGGAAGTCCCATCTTGGCCGGAAGACGAGGAGCCCAGTGAGCACCGCGGACATCCCCGAGCCCATCAGCAGCGAGAACGGCGGCGACGCCGGTGAGCGGGCGCACGTCCCGCCGGAGACGACGAGGGTCGTCATCGCCGAGGACGAGGCGCTGATCCGGCTGGACCTCAAAGAGATGCTGGAGGAGGAGGGCTACACCGTCGTCGGGGAGGCGGGGGACGGGCAGACCGCCGTGGAGCTGGCCCGGAAGCACCGCCCCGACCTGGTGATCCTGGACGTGAAGATGCCCGTGCTGGACGGGATCTCGGCGGCCGAGAGGATCGCCGAGGAGGCCATCGCCCCGGTGCTGATGCTGACCGCGTTCTCACAGCGCGAACTGGTGGAGCGGGCGCGCGACGCGGGGGCGATGGCGTATCTGGTGAAGCCGTTCAGCAAGAGCGACGTGGTGCCGGCCATCGAGATGGCGGTGTCGCGGTTCAACGAGATGAAGGTGCTGTCGGAGGAGGTCGCCGACCTCACCCAGCGGCTGGAGACGCGGAAGCTGGTGGACAGGGCCAAAGGGCTGTTGCAGACGCAGTACGGACTGACCGAGCCGGCCGCGTTCCGGTGGATCCAGAAGACCTCGATGGATCGCAGGCTGTCGATGCGGCAGGTGGCGGAGGCCGTGATCCAGGACGCGGAGGAGAAGAAGCAGCAGGGGTGACGGCCGTGGCCCCGTGCCGTCGCACGTCGGCGGTGGCGGGTGTCCGGGGTGCGTGGCGAGGTCGTCGTCCGTGATGTGTCGCGAAAGGGGGACGGGGGCGCGGCGCTGTCGGTGGCCGCGTGTGTGGGGAGCGGCCGTGGGGGCGAGGGGGACGAGGTGGGGCGGCGTTTCGGGGCCCGCACGCTGCCGGAAGCGGGGAATCCGGCGAGGTGGTTTGCGTTTCAACTGGTCCGGCCTCTGATGATCTTTCCCTTTCTGTCCGCTGGCCGGTAAGGAGTGTTCTGTTTTCGGCGCATGGCGGAGGTCACAGGGAGATCACATCTGCCGCTCTCACCTGTCTGGTCAGCCCCCATGGCAATAGATTCCGGGCCACGCCGCACATGTGTACGTGCGGATCGCGTCGCCGGGACGGTACGGCGATCGTCGTGATCTGAGCGGGTTCCAGGGGGTTCCACGTGCTCAACAAGACCATCGTCAAGCTGGCCATTCCCATGGCCGTTGGCGCGCTCGCGCTCACCGGGTGTGGCGGCGGAGACAGCGGGAGCGGGGGCGACGTCTACAAGATCGCCTTCCAGGGCCCCCTCTCCGGTGACAACGTCCAGCTCGGCCAGAACATGGAGAACGGCATCCAGTTGGCCATCGAGCAGGCGAACGCCTCGGGCGACCTCGACTTCAAGATCGAGTACGTGCCGGCCGACGACCAGGGCCTGCCGGACAAGGCCACGGCCGCCGCGCAGAAGGCGATCGACGACACGGACGTCGTCGCGGTGATCGGTCCGGCGTTCTCGGGTCCGGCGGACACCGCCGCCGAGGTGTACGGGGCGGCGGGGCTGGCCGCGGTGTCGGCGTCGGCGACGCGTCCCGACCTGACCACCAAGGGGTACGAGACGTTCCTGCGGGCGGTGCCGAACGACAGCAGCCAGGGCGCCGGCATGGCGAAGTACCTGACGAGCAAGCTGAAGGTCGAGAAGGTCGTGGTGGTCGACGACAAGACCGACTACGGCATCGGCCTGGCGGACGTCGCCGAGAAGAGCCTGAAGGACGCCGGTGTGGACGTGGTGCGCCAGAGCGTTCCGCAGAAGACCCCGGACTACAGCGCCGCGGCGAAGAACGTCGTCAAGAACAAGCCGGACGCCCTGATCTACGCCGGCTACTACCAGGACGCGGGCCCGTTCGCGAAGAAGCTCAAGGAAGCGGGCTTCGACGGGGTGGCGATGTCGGATGACGGCACCAACGACCAGCAGTTCATCGAGCTGGCGGGCGACGCCTCGGACGGGTGGCTCCTGACCTGTGCGTGCACGGACGCCACCCAGGAGGAGGCGACGAAGAAGTTCGCCGCGGACTACGAGAAGAAGTACAAGCAGGCTCCGGGTACGTACTCGCCCGAGTCGTTCGACGTCACCAACATGATCATCGAGGAGATCAAGAAGCTCCACGAGGAAGGCGGTGTCGAGCGCCAGGCGCTGGTGGACGCCCTGCGCGGGGTGAAGTACAAGGGCCTGACGAAGGAGTTCTCCTTCGACGACAAGGGCGAGTTCACCAACCAGACCGTCTACCTGTACCAGGTCAAGGGCGACAGCATCGAGTACCAGGGCAGCGTCGACGATCTGGTGGGCTGAGCCGACTGACCTTCCGGCCGGTCGGCGCGGCGCCTCTCCCGCCGCGCCGACCGGTGTGACATCCGGCGGACCTCATCCCGTGAGCGCGGGTCCGTCTCCATGCTCCTCATGGCCGCCGCCCTCGATGCCGAACGCACGACTCGGCGGCGCATTCCCACAAGGAAGACAGTTCGATGTCCCTCAGTGAGTTCTGGGACTTCCTCGTCCTAGGGGTGGTGCTCGGCAGTCTCTATGCCGTCATCGCCATCGGCTACACGCTGGTCTACGGCGTGCTCCAGCTTCTGAACTTCGCGCACAGCGAAGTGTTCATGTTCGGCGGTTACGGCGGTCTTCTGGCCCTGACCGCCCTGATACCCGAGACGACGCCCTCGGGGATGAATTCGGTCCTCTACGTCGCGATCGGCATGTTGGCGGGCGCCGCGTTGGGCGGTGCGGTCGCCTTCGGTCTGGAGCGGGTGGCGTACCGGCCGCTGCGCAGACACAACGCGCCCCGTCTGGTGTTCCTGATCACCGCGATCGGCGCCTCGTTCTTCCTGTACAACCTGGCGGGCAAGCTGTTCGGCCGCAACGCGCTGCCGATGCCGGCGATGTACGAGAACGGGACGGCTCTGACCGTGTTCGGCGCGGAGTTGACCGTCACCCAGCTCCTGATCCTGGTGTCGGCGGTCGCGATGATGGTCCTCCTGGACTACGTGGTGAACCGCACGAAGATGGGGTCGGGCATCCGCGCGGTGGCCCAGGACCCCGAGGTCGCGGCGTTGATGGGCGTGGACATCGACAAGGTGGTGTCCCGGACGTTCGTGCTCGGCGGTCTGCTCGGCGGTGCGGCCGGTTTCCTGTTCGGCACCAACAGCCAGGTCTGGTACACGATGGGCTTCCTGCCGGGCATCACGGCGTTCGCCGCGGCGGTGCTGGGCGGCATCGGCAATGTGCGCGGTGCGATGCTCGGCGGTCTGGTGCTGGGCGTGGTGGAGACCATGACGGTGGGCCTGTGGGGTGACGACTGGCGTTACGTCGGTGCCTTCGTGGTGCTGGTGTTGGTGTTGATGGTCCGTCCGACCGGCATTCTCGGCGAGCGTCTGGGGAGGACGGCATGAGCATGAAGACCTCGACCCCGGCGGAGTCCTCGCGGAACGAGTCGATGGCGCCGTCGGCGGCGGCCAGGTTGCGGAAGGTGCACTGGTACCAGGAGCCGCGTTGGCGGCGGTTGGGCGCCCTGTTGGCGCTGGCGGTGACCTTCACGCTGATGACGGGCGAGGAGGGCACCACCCGGGACCTGTTCCTGGCGCTGCGGGAGGACTTCACCGGGCCCGGGCTGTGGCTCTGGGTGGGAATCGCGGTGCTCGTCTGGGTGGTGCGGGAGTTCCTCTCCGACCAGGCGAGCGGTGCGGCGAAGTGGACGAAGCGGACGGCCTCGGGGCCGTTCGCGGCGGTGCGCGAAGCGTGGGGTTCGAACGCTTCCCTGCGGGTCGGCGTGCTGCTGGCCGGGTTGGCGCTGGCGGTGTTCGGGCCGCTGGGGCTGGAGCGGTACTGGCAGCAGGTGTTGGTGGACCAGATCGCCATCTTCGTGCTGCTGACGATCGGTTTGAACGTGGTGATCGGCTGGGCCGGTCTGCTGGACCTGGGGTTCATCGCGTTCTTCGCCATCGGCGCGTACAGCGCGGCGTACTGGACGGGCGCGCTGCCGGTCCAGCCGCCGGTGGTGCTGAACAACTTCCTGGTGATACCGATCGCGGTGGCCACCTGTCTGGTGGCGGGGGTGCTGCTGGGCGCGCCGGTGCTGCGGTTGCGCGGTGACTACCTGGCGATCGTGACGCTCGGTTTCCACGAGATCGTCTACCTGATGGCGAAGAACGCCGAGAGCGTCACGGAGGGTGTGCGCGGTGTCAAGGTCGAGCGGTTCAGCATCGACCTGGGCTTCTTCTCCTACGAGTGGAAGCTGGACCCGATGCCGTACTACTGGGTGCTGATCGGGTTCACCGTGCTGGCGCTCTTCCTGTTCCTGCGGTTGGAGCACTCCAAGGTGGGCCGGGCCTGGACCGCGATCCGCGAGGACGAGGTGGCCGCGGCGGCCACGGGCGTCAACACGGTGCGGTACAAGCTGATGGCGTTCGCGATCGGCGCGTCGACCTCCGGCGTGGCGGGGGTGGCGTACGCGAGCAAGGTCGGGTATTTCAACCCGGAGAACTTCGCGATCCTGCTGTCGATCCTGGTGCTGGCCTATGTCGTCTTCGGCGGCATGGGGTCGATCCCCGGGGTGATCTTCGGTGCCGCGTTCCTGGTGTGGCTGCCGGAGGCCCTGCGGGAGTGGGTGGACCCGAAGGACCGCTACATGTACCTGGGGGCCTTGCTCGTCGTCATGATGATCTACCGGCCGCAGGGCGTGCTGCCCTCCCGTCGCCGCAAGCGCGAGCTGGAGATGGCGGAGGCGGGGATCGGCGGAGCCGACGCGACCGGCCCGGCGGAAGGCAGGCAGCAGTGACCACCGAGGTGACGAAGACGGGTCGGGTGCCGGCGGACGGTGCCGGGCCGGGGGACCTGGTGCTGGAGACGTCGGGCGTGACGCTGCGGTTCGGCGGTCTGACCAGTCTGGACAACGTCGAGCTGCGGATGCGGCGCGGTGAGGTCCTGGCGGTGATCGGGCCCAACGGCGCGGGCAAGACGTCGCTGTTCAACTCGCTGACGGGGGCGTACGTCCCGCAGGAGGGGAAGATCCTCTTCCGTCCGCGGGCCGGCGGCGAGCACTCGTTGCTGGGGGCCAAGCCGCATGTGGTGAGCCGGCTGGGGTTGGCACGCACCTTCCAGAACATTCGGCTGTTCGGCGCGTTGACGGCGTTGGAGAACGTCAAGATCGCGGCGGAGACGCGGTTGAAGGCGGGTCCGGTGTCGATCATGTTGGGGCTGCCGAACGCGCGGAAGGCGGAGCGGGCCAGTGACCGTCGGGCGCACGAGGTGCTGTCGTTCGTCGGCCTGTTGGACAAGGCCAACGAGCTGGCGGGGGCGCTGAGCTACGGCGATCAGCGGCGGCTGGAGATCGCGCGGGCGCTGGCGACCGATCCGGAGGTGCTGCTGCTGGACGAGCCGGCGGCGGGCACCAACCCGACGGAGAAGCTGGAGCTCGAGGAGCTGATCCGGCGGATCAACACCGAGTCGGGTGTGAGTGTGCTGTTGATCGAGCACGACATGCGGCTGGTGATGTCGGTGGCGGACCGGGTGATGGTGCTCAACTTCGGCAAGAAGATCGCCGAGGGGTCTCCGTCGGAGGTGCAGCAGGACCCGGCGGTGATCGAGGCGTACCTGGGCGCCGTGACCGAGGAGGACGAGGCCGCGGTGGCGGAGGTGGTCGCCGAGGCGGACTCGGGCGGGCCGAAGGCGCGGGACACGGAGGAGCGCGAGTGAGCGGCACCACGCAGTCGAGGAAGGCGCCGGAGCGCGGCGAGTCCACCTCCCCGGTGGTGCTCGAACTCCGTGATCTGCACGTGTTCTACGGTGCGATCGAGGCGCTGAAGGGCATCAACCTGACGGTCCGTCGGGGTGAGGTCGTCGCCCTGCTGGGCGCCAACGGCGCGGGGAAGTCGACCACGCTGCGCACCGCGTCGGGGATGATCGCCCCGCGCGAGGGCCAGGTGTTGCTCCACGGGGAGCGGGTGGACGGCATCAAGTCGCACGACCTGGTGCGGTTCGGCATCGGTCACGTTCCCGAGGGGCGTGGGGTCTTCCCGCGGATGACGGTCCGGGAGAACCTCCAGATGGGGGCGTACCGGTTCAAGTCCGTGGACAAGGACGACCTGGATCGGGTGTTCACGCTGTTCCCGCGGTTGGGGGAGCGCAAGAGCCAGCTCGGTGGGACGCTCTCCGGCGGTGAGCAGCAGATGCTGGCGATCGGTCGCGCGCTGATGGGCAAGCCGGAGGTCCTGCTGCTGGACGAGCCGTCGATGGGCCTGGCGCCGCTGATCGTGCAGCAGATCTTCGAGATCATCAAGGAGATCAACGAGCAGGGCACCACGGTGCTGCTGGTGGAGCAGAACGCCTCGCAGGCGCTCCGGATGGCGGACCGCGGGTATGTGCTGGAGACGGGGTCGGTGGCGATGGAGGGCGGAGCGGCCGAGTTGCTGTCCGACCCCCGGGTCCGGGCGGCCTATCTGGGCGAGGGGGCCGCGTAGCGGCGTTTTCCCGATTCCACACGCGACGGTGCCGCAGCGGCCGGGGAGCCGCTGCGGCACCGCGTCGTCCCGCCTGTCAGGGCAGGTCGGTGTAGGGGGAGAGGAAGGCGCGGGCGCCGGGAGTGTCGAGGCGGTAGGCGACGTTCGTGGCGTAGCAGGGGGCGTCGCCGGTGATGGTGGTGCCGGCCAGCACGCGCTTGCCGTCGAGCTCGGCGAAGTTGGGGCCGCCGGAGTCGCCGTAGCAGGCGCCGCCGTTGCCCCGGGCGCCGATCATGGACACCCGCACCCACGTCTTGTCGAGGGCGTTGAAGCCGGTGGGCGCCTTCATGCGCACGCCGCCGCCGGGGTGGGTGTGGCCGCCGGGGCCGCGTTGGGCCTCCTGGGTGCCGTAGCCGACGACGGTGAGGCCGGTGCCGTTCGGCGCGGCCGGGCTCAGGGCCTCGAGTTGCCCGGCGGTGGGCAGGGTGGCCGGGGTGAAGTCCCAGCGCCGTGCCATCTCGCCGGCGGGGAGTTCGACGACCGAGATGTCGTGGGTGTCGGAGGAGGGGCCGGGGTAGGCCGGGTGGTTGTGTTCGGTGCCCTCGACGGCGACGGCCGCGGCGACGGCGGCCGGGGCGCCCGGGTGCTCCTCGGCAGCCGCGTCGAGGGCGGCCTGCACGTCCTGCTCCAGGGAGACGTGGAAGCGGGTGCCGGCCGGCCAGTCGGTGGTGCAGTGGGCGGCGGTGAGGAAGGTATCGCGGTCGATCATCGTCCCGGAGCAGACCCAGTCGACCCGGTCGGGGGTGGCGGGGTCCTCGTCGTGGTCGTGGGTGACGACCAGTGCCCCGACCTCGGTCCGTTCGGGAGCGGGTTCGGAGTTGTAGGAGCTGATCGCCGTGGCGGGGACCGCGGCGGCCAGTGCGAGAGCGGCCGCGGCCGTGGCGACGGCCGCGGTGCGCTTCCGGGTGGGTGTCAGGCGTATGGCCCGCAAGATCGGTGCCCTTTCGGTGCGGCCGCCCCGGTGGCGGCCCGGGCCGGTATTCAAGCGCACCCGTGGGGCCGTGGAGAACCCTCGTGGCGGGGGTTCCCGCGCGGAGGATCAGTTGTAGGCGCCTTCGGGGGCGTCGCGCAGCAGGCAGGTGAGGCGGGCGGAGCACACGCGGCGGCCCTGCTCGTCGGTGACGGCGATCTCGTAGGTGGTGGTGGACCGGCCCAGGTGGAGCGGGGTGGCGGTGCCGGTGACCACCCCGGAGCGCAGCCCGCGGTGGTGGGTGCAGTTGAGGTCCACGCCGACGGCGATCTTGCTCGGTCCGCCGTGGAGCATGGCGCCGACGGAGCCGAGGGTCTCGGCCAGCACGGCGGAGGCGCCGCCGTGGAGCAGCCCGTAGGGCTGGGTGTTGCCCTCGACGGGGAGGGTGCCGACGACCTTTTGGGGCGAGGCCTCCACGATGGTCAGCCCCATGCGTTCGCCCAGGTGCCCGGCGGAGAACAGGGAGGGCAGGTCGACGCCGAGCCCGGCCCACTGGTCGATGATCTCCTGGGGGAACGTGGTGGTGGTCGGCTCGCCCATGGGCTCACGGCTCCGATCGTCGTTCCGGTGCGGGAGTGCCGCCTCCGGCGGGTGATGGATGTGCTCTACACCGTCTTACTTACCAGAGGCCGGGCGAGGTCCTTCGGTCGGTGTGAGGCGGATCACCACGGACTTGGAGGCGGGGGTGTTGCTGACCGCGTCGGTGGCGTCGAGGGGCACCAGGACGTTGGTCTCGGGGAAGTAGGCGGCGGCGCACCCGCGGGCGGTGGGGTAGTGGACGACGCGGAAACCGGGCGCGGTGCGCTCGCGGCCGTCCTCCCACTCGCTGGTGAGGTCGGCGTACGAGCCGTCGGGCAGGCCCAGTCCGGCGGCGTCGTCGGGGTGGACGAACACCACGCGGCGGCCTCCCTCGATGCCTCGGTAGCGGTCGTCGAGGCCGTGGATGGTGGTGTTGTACTGGTCGTGGGAGCGCAGGGTCTGCAGCAGCAGGCGGCCGGGCGGCACGCGGGGCCACTCCAGGGGCGCGGCGGTGAAGTTGGCCTTCCCGGTGGCGGTGGGGAAGCGGCGTTCGTCGCGCGGGGCGTGGGGGAGCGCGAAGCCGCCGGGGTGGGCGACGCGGGCGTTGAAGTCCTCGAAACCGGGGACGACGCGGGCGATGCGGTCGCGGATCGCGGCGTAGTCGGCCTCGAACTCCTCCCAGGGGACGGGGTGGTCGGCGCCCAGGACACGGCGGGCCAGCCGGCAGACGATGGCGGGTTCCGACAGCAGGTGGTCGCTCGCCGGGGCCAGGCGTCCGCGCGAGGCGTGGACGATGCCCATGGAGTCCTCGACGGTGACGAACTGCTCCCCGCTCGCCTGGACGTCGCGCTCGGTGCGGCCGAGGGTGGGCAGGATCAGGGCGCGGGCGCCGGTGACGCAGTGGGAGCGGTTGAGCTTGGTGGACACGTGCACCGTCAGTCGGGCGCGGCGCATCGCGGCCTCGGTCACCTCGGTGTCGGGGGAGGCGGCGACGAAGTTGCCGCCCATGGCGAAGAACACCTTCGCCTTCCCGTCGCGCAGGGCGCGGATGGCGTTCACGACGTCCAGGCCGTGCTCGCGCGGCATGGGGACGCCGAACTCCTTCTCCAAAGCGTCCAGCAGGGCCGCGGCGGGCTTCTCGACGATGCCCATGGTGCGGTCGCCCTGGACGTTGCTGTGGCCGCGCACCGGGCAGACCCCGGCGCCGGGGCGGCCCACGGCGCCGCGCAGCAGCAGGAGGTTGACGATCTCGCGGATGGTGGGCACGGCGTGCCGGTGCTGGGTCAGGCCCATGGCCCAGCACACGACGGTGCGCTCGGAGGCGAGGACCAGCTCGGCGGCGCGGTCGATGTCGGCCGGGTCCAGCCCGGTGGCGCGCAGCACCTCGTCGGGGTCGACGGCGCGCGCCGCGGCGGCGAACTCCTCGAAGCCGTGGGTGTGTTCGCGGACGAAGTCCTCGTCCACCCCGCCCTCGGCCGCCAGGACGCGGCGGCACAGCTCGCGGAAGAGCGCTTGGTCGCCGCCGAGGCGGATCTGGAGGAACAGGTCGGTCAACCGGGTGCCGCCGCCGGTCAGACCGCGCAGGCTCTGCGGGTTGTCGAACCGTTCCAGGCCCGCCTCGGGCAGTGGGTTGACGGTGATGATCCGCGCCCCGCCCTTCTTGGCCTTCTCCAGGGCGGAGAGCATCCGCGGGTGGTTGGTGCCCGGGTTCTGTCCGGCGACGATGATCAGGTCGGCGCGGTGGAGGTCCTCCAGCAGCACGCTGCCCTTGCCGACGCCGAGGGTCTCGGTCAGCGCCGCGCCGGAGGACTCGTGGCAGAGGTTGGAGCAGTCGGGCAGGTTGTTGGTGCCGAAGGAGCGGGCGAAGAGCTGGTAGAGGAACGCGGCCTCGTTGCTCGTGCGGCCGGAGGTGTAGAAGAGGGCCTCGTCGGGGGAGTCGAGGGCGCGCAGTTCCTCGGCGACGATGTCGAGGGCCCGCTCCCAGTCGATCGGCTCGTAGTGGTCGGAGCCCTCCGCCAGGTACATCGGCCGGGTGAGCCGCCCCTGCTGCCCCAGCCAGTACCCCGAGCGGCGGGCCAGCTCGGAGACGGGGTGCTCGGCGAAGAAGGCGGGGGTGACGCGCCGCAGGGTGGCCTCGTCGGCGACGGCCTTGGCGCCGTTCTCGCAGAACTCCGCGGTGTGTCGCCGCTTCGGATCGGGCCAGGCGCAGCCGGGGCAGTCGAAGCCGTCCGCCTGGTTGACCCGCAGCAGGGTCAGCGCGGTGCGTCGCGTTCCCATCTGCCGCTGCGCCACGCGCAGCGAGTGGGCGACGGCGGGCAGCCCCGCGGCGGAGCGCCGCGGGGCGCTGGTCCGGGGGGCGTCCTGGACGGGATCGACCTGGGGCGGCTTGCGCTTCATGACCGAGGATCCTGCCACGCGCCGGCGACATGCGTCACCGGTGCGGAGGTGGTCCGGAAACGATTGTCGGCGGTGCGTGGCAGGATCGGGGCGTGGCCAACAAAGCATCGACAGCGACCGCAACACCGACAGAGCCGACAGCGCGGACGGGGAAGCGTCTGCTCCTGCTGGACGGGCACTCCCTCGCCTACCGGGCGTTCTTCGCGTTGCCCGAGGAGAACTTCTCCACCACCACGGGCCAGCCGACGAACGCCGTCTACGGGTTCGCCTCGATGCTGGCGAACACGTTGCGTGACGAGGAGCCCACTCACCTCGCCGTCGCCTTCGACGTGTCGCGCACGACCTGGCGCACGCACGAGTTCGCCGAGTACAAGGCGAACCGCTCCAAGACCCCGGACAGCTTCAAGGGCCAGGTCGAGCTGATCGGCGAGTTGCTGGACGCGATGAACGTGCGCCGGTTCGCGGTGGAGGGCTTCGAGGCGGACGACGTCATCGCCACCCTGGCCACACAGGCGGAGGCCGAGGGCTTCCAGGTGTCGATCGTCACCGGCGACCGCGACTCCTTCCAGCTCGTCAGCGACGCGGTCACGGTGCTGTACCCCACCCGCGGGGTGTCGGAGCTGACCCGCTTCACCCCCGAGAAGGTGGAGGAGAAGTACGGCCTGACGCCCCGGCAGTACCCGGACTTCGCCGCGCTGCGCGGCGACCCCTCGGACAACCTGCCCGGCATCCCCGGCGTGGGCGAGAAGACGGCGACGAAGTGGATCAGGCAGTTCGGTTCCCTGGACGAGCTGCTGGAACGCTCGGACGAGGTCAAGGGCAAGGTCGGGGAGAAGCTGCGCGAGCACCTGGACTCCGTCAGGCTCAACCGGCGGCTGACGGCCCTGGTGCACGACGTGGAGCTGCCGGCCGCCCCGGCGGACCTGGCGCGGGCGCCGTACGACCGCGCGGCGCTGGAGGTGGTGCTGGACGCGCTGGAGTTTCGCAACACCGGCTTCCGTGACCGGCTGTTCGCCGTGGACCCGGGCGCCGCCGAGGGGGAGACGGCCCCGCAGGACGGTGTGGAGATCGACGGCACGGTCCTGGGCACGGGCGAGCTGGCGCCCTGGCTGGCCGAGCACGCCGCGCCCGGCGCCGGACCGCTGGGCCTGGCCACGGTCGACACCTGGAAGCTCGGCGCGGGCGGCGTCGTCGAGATCGCCCTGGCCACGGCCGCGGGGCCGGCCGTGTGGTTCGACCCCGCGCGGTTGGACGAGGCCGACGAGAGGGCGTTCGCCGCGTGGATCGCCGACGGGGAACGGCCGAAGGTGGTGCATGACGCCAAGGCGCTGATGCGGGTCTTCGCCGAGCACGGCTGGCGGATCGACGGCGTGACGATGGACACCGCGCTCGCCGCCTACCTGGTGCAGCCGGGCCGCCGCTCCTTCGCGCTGGACGCCCTGTCGGTGGAGTTCCTGGGCCGTGAGCCGGCGAAGCCGGCCGAGAGCAGCGGGCAGTTGACCCTCGGCGCGGACGAGGAGGCCGAGGCGGACGCGCTGATGAGCCGGGCCCGCACCATCCTCGATCTGGGCGGGGCGCTGACCGGGCGGCTCGAGGAGGTGGGCGCGGCCGACCTGTTGAAGGACGTGGAGCTGCCGATCTCCGAGCTGCTGGCGCGGATGGAGCGCGCGGGCATCGCCGCGGACCGGGCGTGGCTGGAGGACATGGAGCGGCAGTTCGCCGCGGCCGTCCAGCAGGCCGTGCGGGAGGCCCACGCCTCGGTGGGCCACGAGTTCAACCTGGGCTCGCCCAAGCAGTTGCAGGAGGTGCTCTTCGGCGAGCTGGGCCTGCCGAAGACGAAGCGGACCAAGACGGGCTACACCACCGACGCGGACGCGCTGACGTGGCTGGCGGCGCAGACCGAGCACGAACTGCCGGTGATCATGCTGCGCCACCGCGAGCAGGCCAAGCTGCGCACCACCGTCGAGGGCCTGATCAAGACGATCGCCGCCGACGGCCGCATCCACACCACCTTCAACCAGACGGTCGCCGCGACCGGGCGGCTGTCGTCGACCGACCCGAACCTGCAGAACATCCCGGTGCGGACCGACGAGGGCCGGGCCATCCGCCGCGGCTTCGTGGTCGGCGAGGGGTACGAGTCGCTGCTGACGGCCGACTACAGCCAGATCGAGCTGCGCGTGATGGCCCACCTGTCGGAGGACGAGGGCCTGATCGAGGCGTTCACCTCAGGCGAGGATCTGCACACCACGGCCGCCGCCCAGGTCTTCGGGGTGCCCAAGGACCGGGTGGACCCGGAGATGCGTCGCAAGATCAAGGCCATGTCGTACGGGTTGGCCTACGGGCTGTCGGCCTTCGGCCTGTCGCAGCAGCTCGGCATCACCGCCGACGAGGCGCGCAGGCTGATGGACGCCTACTTCGAGCGCTTCGGCGGGGTCAGCGACTATCTGCACCGGGTGGTGGAGGAGGCGCGGGCCACCGGGTACACCTCCACCATCCTCGGCCGCCGCCGCTACCTGCCCGACCTCAACAGCGACAACCGTCAGCGCCGCGAGATGGCCGAGCGGATGGCGCTCAACGCCCCGATCCAGGGCACCGCCGCGGACATCGTGAAGATCGCGATGCTGAGGGTGGACCGGGCGCTGAACGAGGCGGAGCTGCGCTCCAGGATGCTGCTCCAGGTGCACGACGAGATCGTGCTGGAGGTCGCCCCGGGCGAGCGGGAGGCCGTGGAGGAGCTGGTGCGGCGGGAGATGGCCGGGGCCGTCCGGCTGCGGGCTCCGCTGGACGTCTCCGTGGGGTCCGGCGAGAACTGGGAGAACGCCGCCCACTGATGGGAGAACGCCGCCCACTGAAAGGAGGCGGCGGATTCGGCCCGGTCCGCCGGACGGGCCGCGAACGGCCGGGTGCCGCCCGTGTGGTGGGGAAACCGTACGGGCGGCGCGCGGCCGAGTCCGGCGGACCGAGGGCCACGGGGGGTGAACATCCGGTGGAGCGGTCGTGTCCGTCGCGAAGCCGGGGCGGGGCGTGGTGGATCGGGTGCCCAACTTGCCGTAGTGTCACGACCGTTGCCGCTCGTGGGGGAGCGGAGCGGTCGACGTGCCGGGTGCACGGGACGCACCGGGCACACAGGACGGGCGCGGCGGAGCACGGCCGCGCGGCAGTACGGAACGGCAGCGTGGAGGGGTCTGGCAGATGACGGCTCGACTCGGGGGCAAAGGGCTCGGAGGCAGGGTCCGCAGAGGCGTGACCAGCACCGCGATCGCGGCGGCGGCGATGGCCGCGCTCACCGCGTCGCAGGGGCCCGGTCTGGAGTTCGTCCAGCCCGGCGGCAGAGACGCCGGCACCTCTCCGGAGGCGTCCGACCTTCCCGCCGACGGCAACTCCCCCTATCACACCGAACTCCCGCCGCTGGTGAAGCCGGACGAGCCGGACGCGTCCAAGGACCTGCCGGACGTCTCCGGCCCGTCGGAGTCGGGCATACCCGCCACCGTTCTGGCCGCCTACAAGAAGGCGGAGCGGGCCCTGGCCGGCGAGCGGCCCGGCTGCAACCTCTCCTGGCAACTCCTCGCCGCGATAGGCAAGGTGGAGTCCGGGCAGGCCCGCGGCGGCGCGGTGGACTCCGAGGGCACCACTCTCAAGCCGATCCTGGGGCCGGCTCTCAACGGCGTCGGCTTCGCGCACATCTCGGACACCGACGGCGGCGCCTACGACGGCGACACCCGGTACGACCGGGCCGTCGGCCCGATGCAGTTCATCCCGTCCACCTGGGCGAGTTGGGGAGCGGACGGCAACGGCGACGGCCGGAAGGACCCCAACAACATCTACGACGCCGCGCTCGCCGCCGGACGCTACCTGTGCGCGGGCGGCAAGGACTTGTCGAACCGGGCCGACCTGGAACGGGCCATCCTCAGCTACAACCAGTCGCGGGAGTACCTGCGGACGGTCCTGTCCTGGCTGGAGTTCTACCGCAAGGGCGTCCACGAGGTGCCCGACGGCAAGGGCGTGCTGCCCGAGAGCCCCGGCGCGGGCAACGAATCCCGGCCCGCCGAGCCGAGCACGGCCCCCGACTCCCGGTCGAAGGGCGGGAACGGCGGCTCCGAGAACGGCAAGGACGGCCAGGACGGCAAGGGCGAGGACGACGGGAAGGACCCCTCCCCGCAGCCCACCGCATCCGAGAGCGGCAGCGTGCAGCCCAAGCCCACCAAGACACCCACCCCCCTCCCCACCGGGCCCGGCATCCCCACGCCGACCGAGAAGCCCACCAAGCCGGGCGAACCCACCACCTCGCCCACCCCGACGCCCCCCCCGACGCCGACGCCCACCCCGACCTGCCCGGCCGACCCGGAGCCGGAGCCCACCGACTCCGAGGAGCCCACCGCCTCGCCCACTCCCACCCCGACCCCCACGCCCACCGGGACGGACGGGGCGGAGGAGCCGGACGAGTCCGGCGAGCCCGGGGACCCGGAGAGCCCCTGCGGCGGCCCGGAGGACGAGGACGGCGAGGAGGGCAAGGGCGAGGACGACGGGAAGAAGGAACCGGCGCCCGCCCCGTCCGCCAGCGGCAGCGTCTCCGGCGTGCTGGGACGGTCGGGCGAGTAGCCCCACCGGCCCCACCCGGCCCCGACACCGCGACGGCCCGGGCCGCCCCGCCGGAGAAGGCGGGGCGGCCCGGGCCGTCGGCGGTCGGCGGTGGTCAGCGGCCGTCGGACCGTCCGCCCCGCGCCGCGGCCGCCGTCCGCCGGGTCGGCTCCGCGGTGCTCGGGTCCTCGGGCCAGGGGTGCTTGGGGTACCGGCCCCGCAGTTCGGCCCGTACCGAGCGGTAGCCGTCCCGCCAGAACGACGCCAGGTCCGCCGTCACGGCAGCGGGCCGTCCCGCGGGCGACAGCAGGTGCACCAGCAGCGGCACCCGTCCACCGGCCAGACGGGGCGCCTCCTGCCAGCCGAACAACTCCTGCAACTTGACCGCGAGGACCGGGCGCTCGCCGCCGTAGTCCACCCGTATCCGCGACCCGGAGGGCACCTCGATCCGCTCCGGCGCCAACTCGTCCAGCCGGGCGGCGTCCCCCGTGGCCCACGGCAGCAGAGCGGTCAACAGCCGTCCGACGTCCGCCCGCTCCAGGTCGGCCCGGCGCCGCGCGCCGTCCAGGACCGGGCCCAGCCACTCCTCCGCCCGCGCCACCAGCGCCTCGTCCGACACGTCCGGCCAGGGCTCGCCCACCTCCCGGTGGAGGAAGGCCAGCCGCTCCCGCAGCGAACGCGCCTCCCGCGTCCAGTGCAGCAGCTCCGGCCCGACGCGCCGCAGCCCGTCCAGCAGCGCGGCCCGCACCCGCGCCGGATCGGGCTCCGCGAGAGGGGAGGAGGCCAACTCGATCGCGCCCAGCCGTTCCACGCGCCGGGCGACCACGTCACCGGCGTCCCCGGCGCCGCCCCCGCCTCGCCCGGCGGACCAGAGCACCTCCTCCTCGCGGGAGTACAGCGCCCCGGCGGCCCGGCGCGCGGTGTCCTCGTCGATCACCGCAGCCAGCCGCACCCGCGCGGAGGCCGCTCCCACCGGACGGTCCGCGACGGCGACGGCCAGCCAGGGCGCCTCCCGCAGCCCGGAGCCGGGGGCGAGGTCCGCGCGCGTTCCGGAGGCCATCAGATACGCCCGCTCGCCCCGGGAGCGCGCCACCCGCTCGGGGAAGGCCAGTGCCACCACCAGGCCCGCGGCCACGTCGTCCGGCGGAACGCCGGCGGGGTCGGCCCCCCGTCGTGCCTCCTTCGGCAGGGCCTCCGTCAGACGCCGCGCCTCCGTGCGCCAGCGGGCGGCGTACGCGTCCCCGCCACGCCGTGCGGCGCGCCACGCGGCCGTGACCTCGTCGCCGTACTCCCGGGGCGGCTCCTCGCTCAGCAGCGCCACCACCTCCGCCGCCCGCCGGACCCCCACCAGGGGCGCTCCGTCCAGCAGGGCACGCGCCAGCCGGGGGTGGAGGCCCAGGTGGGCCATCGCCTCCCCGCGCCCCGTGGCCCGTCCGGCCGCGTCCACGGCGCCGACCGCGCGCAGCACCTCGCGGGCCGCGGCCATCGCGCCCGGGGGCGGCGGGTCGGGCAGCGCCAGACCGCGCGCCTCCGGGTCGCCCCAACAGGCCGCGCGCAGGGCGAACGCGGTGAGGTCCGCGACCGCGATCTCGGGGGAGGGGAACCGCGGCAGCCGCCCGTGCTCGGCCTCGGTCCAGCAGCGGTACACCACGCCCGGCGCCTCGCGTCCGGCCCGGCCCGCGCGCTGCTCGGCCGACGCCCGCGAGGCCCGCACCGTCGTCAGGGCGCTCAGCCCGCGGGCGTGGTCGGTGCGCGGCTCGCGGGCCAGACCCGAGTCCACCACCACCCGCACCCCGGGGACGGTCAGGCTGGACTCGGCGACCGACGTGGCCAGCACCACCCGGCGCCGCCCGGCGGAACCGGACAGCACCGCGTCCTGGACGGCGGCCGGGGCCCGCCCGTGCACCTGGAGCACCTCGGCGTCCACGCCACCGTCCGCGCTGCCGTTCACGCCGCCGTCCGCCCCGCCTCGCAGCAGGGCGGCCACCCTCGCGATCTCCCCGACACCGGGCAGGAAGCACAGCACGTCGCCGTCCTCCTCCCGCAGCGCCCGCCGCACCACGGCCGCCACGTGCTCCAGCAGGGCCGGGTCCACCCACATCCCGTGGGCGGGACGCACCGGGCGGAGCGCGGGGGGAGGCGTCCACACCACCCGCACCGGGTGCGTCACGCCGGGTGTCTCCACCACCGGCGCGTCCAACAGCCGTGCCCAGCCCTCGGCGTCGGTGGTCGCCGAGGCGGCGACCAGCCGCAGCTCTGGCCGCAGCGCGGCCCGCACGTCCAGCAGGAAGGCGGCGGCGGTGTCCGCGTCCAGGTGCCGCTCGTGGCACTCGTCCAGCACCACCACGTCGACCCCGGGCAGTTCCGGGTCGCGCTGCAGGCGCTGGAGCAGCACCCCGGTGGTCACCACCTCCACCGCGCACTCCGGGCCCACCACGCGCTCGCCGCGCACGGTGAACCCCACGCGCTCCCCCACCCGTTCGCCCAGGAGCCAGGCCATCCGCCGCGCCGCGGCCCGCACCGCGATGCGGCGGGGTTCGGCCACCACCACACGCCGGAGGGGACGGGGGCGCCCGAGGCCCTCGGGGGACGTCGGACCCGCCAGGGCCAGGGGCACCAGCGTGGTCTTGCCGGTGCCCGGGGGAGCGCACAGCACCGCCGCCCCGCGCGCGGCCAGCGCGTCCTCCAGGGCGGGCAGGGCGGAACGCACGGGCAGTCGGTGAAGGGCGTCGGTCCGCAGGGGCATGCTCCCATCCTCCCCCCAGCCTCGCAGCGCCCCCGCGGGCCTCAGTCGCGTTCGCAGACGAAGACCGCCGTGCCCGGGATCAGCCGTCCGCGCAGCGGGGACCAGCCGCCCCACACCTGCCGGTTCCACTCGGGCCACTCCGGTTCGACCAGGTCCACCAGACGGAACCCGGCGGCGACGACGTCGCGCACCCGGTCGCCGAGCGTGCGGTGGTGCTCGACGTAGACGGCCCGTCCCCGTTCGTCCTGCTCCACGTACGGTGTGCGGTCGAAGTAGGAGGAGTGGACCGTCAGCCCCTCGATCCCGGGTTCGTCGGGGAAGGCCCAGCGGATCGGGTGGGTGACGGAGAAGACCCAGCGTCCGCCCGGCCGCAGGACACGGCGCACCTCGCGCATCACCCGCACCGGGTCGGCGACGAAGGGCAACGCCCCGTAGGAGGAGCACGCCAGGTCGAAGGAGCCGTCGGCGAAGGGCAGGGCGCCGGCGTCGGCCTGGACGAGGGGGAACGTCGGCGCGCCGGGGACGTCCCGGGCGAAGCGCAGCGCGTGCCGGAGCTGCCGGTGCGAGATGTCCAGGGCCACCGGGCGGGCCCCGCGGGTCGCCAGCCAGCGCGAGCACTGGGCCGCTCCGGCGCCGACCTCCAGCACGGACCGTCCGGCCAGCTTCTCCGTCGGGCCCAGCAGGCGGGCCCGCTCCTCGTCCAGCCCCTCGGGCCCCCACACGAAGCGGGCGTCGCCGAGGAAGTCCCCGTGCTCGCGCTGGTAGTCGTCCGCGTTGCGGTCCCACCACAGGCGGCTGGCCCGGACGCTCTCGGTGTGGCCGGCCTCGCGGCGCGTGACTTCTGGTTCGCTCTCTTGGTTCATGCTGCCCGTCGTCGTAACCTGCGGTCGGAAGTCGCCGCCGGGGCCTCGTCGGGCGCCGGGGGCGTGCCGGGCCTTGTGGGAAAGCACGAGGGTGGGCCCGGAAAGACCCTCCCAGGCGGTGACATCCGCCTGGTATGAGAGTTAAGTCCCTCGTGTCCTTGTTCGCGCATTGACCATGCACGGCTGCCCACGTATGCTACAAGTTGCGCTGCGGGCCTGCGCGCCTCGGACGGAGCAGGTCGCGCTCGTATCTGTTGTATGTCCCCTCGGTTGTCGAGGTGCTTGTGATTTCCTCGGAGATCTTCGGTGAAGCGCCTCGCAGGCTGTCCGGCTTCGGCAGTGCGATAAGGGCTCTCGGCGTAGCAGTACCTACGACTTCAATGTCCGTACCGGAGCCCTTTTCCACATGACGAGCAGCACCGAGACCACCGTGACCACCCCGCAGGTTGCGGTTAACGACATCGGTTCCGAGGAAGCCTTCCTCGCCGCGATCGACGAGACGATCAAGTACTTCAACGACGGCGACATCGTCGACGGCGTCATCGTGAAGGTCGACCGGGACGAGGTCCTGCTCGACATCGGCTACAAGACCGAGGGTGTCATCCCTTCCCGTGAGCTGTCGATCAAGCACGATGTCGACCCGAACGAGGTCGTCGCCGTCGGTGACGAGATCGAGGCCCTGGTCCTCCAGAAGGAGGACAAGGAGGGCCGCCTGATCCTCTCGAAGAAGCGTGCCCAGTACGAGCGGGCCTGGGGCACCATCGAGAAGATCAAGGAAGAGGACGGCATCGTCACCGGTACCGTCATCGAGGTCGTCAAGGGCGGCCTGATCCTCGACATCGGCCTCCGCGGCTTCCTCCCGGCCTCCCTGGTCGAGATGCGTCGCGTCCGCGACCTCCAGCCGTACGTCGGCAAGGAGCTCGAGGCGAAGATCATCGAGCTGGACAAGAACCGCAACAACGTGGTTCTCTCCCGCCGCGCCTGGCTGGAGCAGACGCAGAGCGAGGTCCGTCAGACCTTCCTCACCACCCTGCAGAAGGGCCAGGTGCGCTCCGGTGTCGTCTCCTCGATCGTCAACTTCGGCGCCTTCGTGGACCTGGGCGGCGTCGACGGTCTGGTCCACGTCTCCGAGCTGTCCTGGAAGCACATCGACCACCCGTCCGAGGTCGTCGAGGTCGGCCAGGAGGTCACCGTCGAGGTCCTGGACGTCGACATGGACCGCGAGCGGGTCTCCCTGTCGCTGAAGGCGACCCAGGAGGACCCGTGGCAGCAGTTCGCCCGGACTCACCAGATCGGCCAGGTCGTGCCCGGCAAGGTCACCAAGCTGGTGCCGTTCGGCGCGTTCGTCCGCGTGGACGAGGGCATCGAGGGTCTGGTCCACATCTCCGAGCTGGCCGAGCGCCACGTGGAGATCCCCGAGCAGGTCGTCCAGGTCAACGACGAGATCTTCGTCAAGGTCATCGACATCGACCTGGAGCGCCGCCGCATCAGCCTCTCGCTGAAGCAGGCCAACGAGGCCTTCGGCCCCGACCCGCTGGCGGTCGAGTTCGACCCGACCCTGTACGGCATGGCCGCGTCCTACGACGACCAGGGCAACTACATCTACCCCGAGGGCTTCGACCCGGAGGCCAACGACTGGCTGCCCGGTTACGAGAAGCAGCGCGAGGAGTGGGAGCGCCAGTACGCCGAGGCGCAGCAGCGCTTCGAGCAGCACCAGGCGCAGGTCCTCAAGTCCCGCGAGGCCGACGCCCAGGCGGAGGCCGAGGGCACCGGTGGCGGCGGCGGCCAGCAGGCCGGCGGCGGCTCGTACTCCTCGGAGTCGGGCGACAACTCCGGGGCCCTGGCCTCGGACGAGGCCCTGGCGGCCCTCCGCGAGAAGCTCGCGGGCGGCCAGAGCTGACCCGAGCCGGTCGGCCGGTCCTCGGATCGGCCCCGGCACATGACGACGCCTGAACAGGGCCCGCTCCCGTTTTCCGGGAGCGGGCCCTGCGGCGTTGCCGGGCTCCCCCGAAGGGCACCGACCGAGAGCCCCGGCCGGAAGCCCGACCGGCGGCACTGCCGGAGCCCGCCGGACGGACCGGCGCACCGGACGTGGCACCATGCGTGACCGGGCCGGTGACCACCGGCCCCGGCACTCCCGTACGAGGAGGTCTCCCGGCCGTTCGACCGCGGGGAATGCGCGCTCGGCGGCGGACGTTGCCGACGGACAAGGAGCGATACAAAGGAGCGGCAGTGCTGGATCCGCAGGATCTGTACGAGTGGGAGGCGGCCGGCCTGAAGGAGGCCGAGGCGGCCGTCGGAGAGCCGGGCAGCGCCGGGCTCGTCATGCTCTACCACTTCGAGGGCTTCATCGACGCCGGGGAGACCGGCGGCCAGATCGTCTCGCGGCTGCTGGACCACCGGCCGCACCTGACCGTCGCCCGTTTCGACGTGGACCGCCTCGTCGACTACCGCGCCCGCCGCCCGGTGATGACCTTCCGCCGCGACCGGTGGGTGTCCTACGACCGACTCCGGCTTGAGCTGCGGCTGCTGCGGGACGCCACCGGCACTCCCTTCCTGCTGCTCACCGGACCCGAGCCGGACGTGGAGTGGGAGAGGTTCGTCGCCGCCGTGCGTCAGATGGTCGAACGCCTCGGCGTACGGCTGGCGGTCACCTTCCACGGCATCCCCATGGGCGTCCCGCACACCCGCCCCGTCGGCCTCACCCCCCACGGCAACCGTCTGGACCTCACCCCCGTGCGCCAGACCCCCTTCGACGAGGCGCAGGTGCCCGGAAGCGCCGCCGCGCTGCTGGAGTTCCGGCTCTCCGAGGCGGGCCACGACGTCCTGGGCTTCGCCGCGCACGTGCCGCACTACGTGGCCCGTTCCACCTACCCCGACGCCGCCCTGGTGGTCGTCGAGTCGATCACCTCGGCCACCGGGCTGGTCCTTCCGGAGGTCACCCACGCGCTGCGTTCGGACGCCCACCGGGTCCAGGACGAGATCGAGCGGCAACTGGCCGAAGGGGACGGCGAACTGGTCGCGGTCGTCCGCGGCCTGGAGCAGCAGTATGACGCCATGGCCGGGGCCGAGACGCGCGGCAGCCTGGTCGCCGAGCCCGTGGAGCTGCCGTCCGCCGAGGAGTTGGGCGAGGTCTTCGAGCGTTTCCTCGCCGAACGCGAGAACGGCGGCGGCGCCGATCCGGACGGCGGGGACGGCCCCGAGAGTCGGCCCTGAGCGCCGCGGCGCCGTGGGCCCGGGCCGTTCCTCGACGGCTTTCGGGGCTCGGATAGGGTGAGGGCGCCGTGGCGGGAGGTCCGCCGCGGCGCACGGCCCCGCGCGTGACGCGGGGAGCGAGCGGGCACCGAACGGGTGGAGGCACGACATGCTCTCCGTGGGGCTGACGGGCGGAATCGGCTCGGGCAAGAGCGAGGTGTCGCGCCTCCTCGCCGAGCACGGGGCCGTGATCGTCGACGCCGACAAGATCGCACGCGAGGTCGTGGCGCCCGGCACCCCGGGACTCGCCGCCGTGGTCGCCGAGTTCGGCGAGGAGATCCTCGCTCCGGACGGCACCCTGGACCGCCCCCGGCTCGGCGCCATCGTCTTCGGCGACCCGGAGAAGCGGAAGGCCCTCAACGCGATCGTCCACCCGCTGGTCGGCGCCCGCTCCGCCGAGATCCAGGAGGCGGCCGGCGAGGACGCGGTCGTCGTCCACGACGTGCCGCTGCTCGCCGAGAACGGTCTCGCCCCCCTCTACGACCTGGTGATCGTCGTCGACGCCTCCACCGAGACCCGACTCGACCGCCTGGTGCGCCTGCGCGGCATGACCGAGGCGGACGCCCGCGCCCGGATGGCCGCCCAGGCCACGCGCGAGCAGCGGTTGGCCGTCGCGGACGTCGTCATCGACAACGACGGCCCGCTGGAGAGGCTGGAGTCCCAGGTGGCGGACGTGTGGCGGCGGTTGGACGAACGGGCCCGCGAAACCCCCCGCGCTTGACCGGGGCGCGGGACGGGAAGACTCACCCGCACGGGAATACGCCCGTGGCGCCGACGCGTTCTCGCAGCGGTGCACCACGGCGTCCGCGGTGTCCCACCGGATACCGCGTGGCGCCCCGCGACCACAACACGTACCCGAGGACCGCTCCCTCCGCGACGAGCACGGACACGGAGAGGGCGGACAAGGAGGGGCCGACGTGCCCGAAGCCACGCCCGAGACCCATGTCATCCAGTTCCGCGCCGCCGAGCAGTTGCTGGCCGCCCGAGACCCCAGGGGTGCGCTGAAGCTCCTGGAGTCGGTGGTCGAGGCCTTCCCGGAGAAGGTCTCCGTCCGTCTGCTGCGGGCCCGGGCCTTCTTCCTCAGCGCCCAGTTGCGGGCCGCCGAGAAGGAGTTCCGGGTCGTCCTGGAGCGCGAGCCGGACAACTCCTACGCGCACTACGCCCTCGGCCGCACCCTGGAGCGCGCGGGCCGGGACGACGAGGCGCTGCGCCACTTCCGTCTCGCCGCGGCGCTGGACCCCCGCCCGGACTTCTGGGAGGCGGCCCGGTTCGGCGACCGCGCCGCCTGAGATCACCCCCGAAGGTCCGTCGCCCCCGGCATGGCCGGCCCCAGTGAGCCGGTCATGAAGAACGTTCCCTCCACCCACTGACCGGCCACCGGGGCCTTCGCCAGGTGGGCGTCGGCGGCGGCGACGTCCACCTCGATCCCGCCGAGCGTCCGCACCCGCAGCCGGTGGAAGACCCCGCCGCCGATCTCGCTCTCGACGCGTTCGACGGCCGTCACCTCGCCCGCGAACAGCGCGTGCGCCGTCGGTGCCCACTCCCGCCCCGCGTCCTCCGGACGGAACAGCCCGACGGGAACGAGGAAGTCCGGCGCGAACCTCGGTTCCCGGCCGCCCTGCGCCGCGTCGTAGGCCGCCGCGTCCGCGTGCAGTTCGATCCGCTCGGCGAGCGCGCTCAACCGCAGGTGTCCCTCCGTGGGCGCGCCGTCCCCGCCACGGGCCAGGGCGCGCGGCTCGGCACGGTCGGTCAGTTCCACCGGCAGCGGACACAGCGTCTCCCCGCCCTCGCCGTCCAGCAGCTCCACATGCGTCGTCCCGTCCGGCGTCGGCGTGATCCCGCGCACCGGCACCGGCGTCCCACGGGGCACCAGGCAGGGCAGGACGTACCGCAGCACGCCCTCGCCGTCGATCTCCAACTCGACGCGCGCGCCTCCCGCGCCCGTCCACACCACCCGCAGGGCCCCTCCGCCGACGGGCTCGGCCCGGCCGAGCCCGTACAGTCGGCGCAGCAGCTCGCCGTACTCGCGCCGGCCGCGCACCTCGAGTCCGATGGCGCCGAAACGACTCGCCATGTCGGAACACCCCCGTGGGAAAGATCACCGTGACGGTCACCCACCGTTCCGCCCCCGTCGCCGTCCGGCAACGGATTTTCCCCGGGGCGGGGACGGAAGCACGGGCACGGGAGGGCATCGACGGCGACGTCCCCGGCACCCGACCGTCCCCGCGGCGTGCCGGAGCGGTACGGTCTTCGCACAGCTCACACCGGAAGTGGTGTGCCATGGCGTGCCGGGAGGCACACGAGGGACATGAGACACATGGTGGGCAGGGGACGAGTCGGTTTCATCGGTCTGGTGGGGGCGTCGGTCGCCGTGGTGTCGACCATCGCGGGGTGCGGTGTCCTGGAGGACGGCGATTCCTCGTCCGGGCTCGGAACCACCGCGTCGCACGGACGGGCCGTCAGCCCACTGGAGAACCCCGACGGCACGGAGCCCGGTCTCGCGCCCGTGGTGGAGCCCGAGGAGAGGGCCGAGGCGCGAGAGCTGATCGAGGAGTTGGTCACCAGGGGACGGGGACCCAGGACGGGCTACGACCGGGACGAGTTCGGGTACGCCTGGATGGACACGGCCGACGGGGTGCCGTGGGTGCGGAACGGATGTGACACCCGGAACGACATCCTGAAACGCGACGGTCAGGAGCTGCGGTTCCGTTCCGGCTCCGACTGCGTGGTCGTCTCCATGACGCTGGCCGACCCGTACACGGGCAAGGAGATCGCCTGGCGGAAGCAGGACGCCGCCGAGGTGCAGATCGACCATGTGGTGCCGCTGTCGTACGCCTGGCAGATGGGCGCGGCTCGCTGGGACGAGGGGAAGCGGCAGCGGCTCGCCAACGATCCGTTGAACCTGCTGCCGGTCGAGGGCCGCGCCAACTCGGCGAAGGGCGATTCCGGTCCGGCGTCCTGGCTGCCGCCGAACAAGTCGATCCGGTGTGCCTACGCGGTGCGTTTCGCGCAGGTCGCCCTCGAGTACGAACTGCCGGTGACGGCCGCGGACAAGCGGATGATGGCGAAGCAGTGCGACGGATGACGTGCCGCGCGGGGCGAAGGTAACGCCCGGCCACGGAGACTGACGGCTCGTCGTGTAGCGACACGTCGGTTCCTCCCGACGCGGTCTGTCGGTTCGGCGGCGGCTGCCCCACCATGGGGGCACCGACGCACGATCCCACCGCTTCCCCACCGGGAGGAACCGTGAGACGTCCACCCCTCCTCGCGACCCTGACGGCGATCCTGACCGCCCTCGCCGCCGTGTTCTCGGCCGCCCCCGGCGCGTCGGCGACGCCGATCGCCATACGCGGCGGCGACACCCTGTACGGCGACGGCACCCGATGCACGGTGAGCTTCAACGCCCGCGGCGGCGGCACGTACTACGGCATCATCGCGGGGCACTGCGCGGGCACCGGCACCACCTGGTACGCCGACGCGGCCCGCACCGTGCCCGTCGGCACCACCGCCGGGAACGGACTGGTCCGCTACACCAACACCGCCCTGTCCTACCCCGGCGAGATCAACCTGGGCGGCGGCGCCGTCCAGGACATCACCGGAGCCGCCGCTCCCCGATACGGGCAGTCCGTCTGCCACCTCGGCCGATCCGGCGGGCTGCGCTGCGGAAGGGTCACCGGGCTCAACCTCACGATCAACTACGGCGGCGACATCGTGACCGGCCTGTTCCGCACGGACGCCTGCACCGAGGCGGGCGACGCAGGCGGCCCCACCTTCTCCGGCACCACGGCCCTCGGCGTGATCGTGGGCGGCAGCGGAAACTGCTCCTTCGGCGGCACCACCTTCCACCAGCCGATCACCGAGTTCCTGGCGGCCCACGGACTGAGCCTGTACTGACGGCCGCCGGCGGCTCGTCGGCCGCCCCGACACGTCGACACCGGCGATCGCCGCGCGGCGGCGGGGACGGGCCCGGTCGGAGCGGCCGGACTTCCGGGGAAGGGGATCTCCGCTCAATGTCGTAGGGAGAGTACGACGGCGGGGCGCGCCGGGGGAGACGAAAGACGGACTTTCCAAGGGAGGGCGACCACAACCCCGCGCGCCGGCGTCGCCTCCGGGACGGCGGAGGTACTGTGCGGCGCCGAACCAACGGTACTGGAGGCGGGGGTCTGTGGGCACGACACGGCGAACGGTTGTGGCCGCGACGGTGGTGGCCGGTGTCCTTCTGCTGGGCGGCTGCGGCCGGGAGCCCGGCACGGAGGGACGGGACGGCGGCGCCGCGAAGGAGTCCGGGGTCGGCGAGAGCGAGCGGGGCATTCCCCCCGAGCTGGTGGGGAGTTGGAGCACGGACCACTCGAACGAGTTCGAACCGACCATCCACGGTTTCTACGAGGACGGATTCTTCACGAGCGAGATCGGGGCGACCAGGATCACGGGCCGGTACGAGGTCAGGGGCGACACGATCCTGACCCGACCCGACGAGGGGGAGCCACAGATCTACGCATGGCGCATGGGAGAGGACGGCTGTCTGTACCTCAACGGCGCCAGACACTGCCCGTACTCCTAGGAAGGACCGGGAAGGCCCTTCCCGGAACGCTCCGGGACACTCCGGGACGTGGCGGGGTCGGACGTCCGGCCCCGCCACGACGGCGTCGGGGCCTCGGGAGCCTCAGCGCGTCAGGGGAGGCACCGGATAACCGCACAGCCGTCGACAGACGACGGCCCGACGGGAACCGGACCGGTGCCCGGCCTCGACCACGGGGCGTCCGGCGTGCTCTCTCCCTCCCGCCGGACGGCACCGGTCCCGGTTCGGCCGGGGAGGCGACGACTCGTTGAAACGGCAGAGACGGGGAGCCACTCGGGACGGAAAGCGGGGGGAAGGCGACACCCTCACACCGTATCGGTCCCGGCCCCGTCCGGAACATGCCGTGTGAGGACCCGCACATCTCCCCGGCCGTCCTCGGGGGTCCGTCCGCTGGGGCCCGCCCGCGGCGGAACCGCGGTCAGCCCGACGTCTGCTCCCCCGGCCGGGTCTCGCTCGGGCGGACGATCACGAACCCCTCGCCGTCCAGACGGAGTTGGACGACCTCCCCGGAACCGCCGCGGAGCATCGAGCCGAAGCTCTGCGAGCGGTGCAGGGACGTGGCCAGAGAGGTGCTCCAGCCGACCACCGCGTCGGTGTCGACGAAGACGGGCTGCCCGGGGGAGACGGGGATGACGATGGGATGGCCGTCACAGACCAGGCCCAGCCTGCCCTGCCCGGTGAAGACGCTGTTGAACAGACCGCCGCCGACCATGCCCACGCCCTTGACGACCTGTATCTCGTAGCCGAGGCTCGCGTCGAAGCACAGCACGTTGCGCCCGTTGAGGGTGAGGCTGTCACCGGGCTCGAAGTCGACGATGAAGCAGTTGGCCGCGTCATGGGCGAACCACGCCTCGCCCCGCCCGCGGACGGCCATCAGGGGCAACCCCTCGCCGGTGATGGTCCGCTTGAGGAACTTGCCCACCCCCTGCCCCTTCCGCTCGAACCGCAGATCGCCGCGGAAGGCGATCATCGAACCCTGCCGGGCGTGGCACTCGCCGTCCACCACGTACCTGATCGACTTGGGGTTCTGCAGGGACATCCCCGGAGCGGTGGCCGGCCGGACGGTGTTCTCGGAGGCGAAGAGATCGCTGCGCATGGACCGTATGCTTCCTCATCCCCCCACGGCCGACCACAGCGCCGCACCCGGCGGTCGCGCGACGGTGTGCGGCACGCGCCGGACGCGGACACGGGCGCGGAGCCGCGGATGGCCGTACGCGCCGTGTGGGACACGGAGCGCCACCGTTAACGTGGGCCCATGGCGATGGACGAGGCGCAGACGGTCGACGAACTCCGGGAGAACCCGGGCCGGTGGGGCCCGACCGCGACCGTCGAGGCACGGATGGACGAGTTGGGCGCCGTACGGACGGTCTACGCGCCCGACCCGGACGGCGACCCCGACCCCGGCGAGATCGTGTGGACCTGGGTGCCCTACGAGGAGACGGACGGGAGGGGCAAGGACCGCCCCGTCCTCGTCGTGGGCCGCGAGGCGGCCGGGACCTTGCTGGCCGTCCAGCTCTCCAGCAGACCCCGGGACGGACACCGCGACTGGATGCCGATCGGCTCCGGGCCGTGGGACCGCTCCGGACGCGACTCGTGGGTGGACCTGGGCCGGGTGCTGAGGCTCCACCCGCTGGGGATGCGGCGCGAGGCGTGCGCGCTGGACCGGGCGAGGTTCAACGCCGTCGTGCACCGCATCCAACAGTTGTACGGCGTGCGCTGACCCGTCCGCGCGGCGTCACACCGGCAGACCGTCACATTCGCGCACCGTCCGCCGACGCACCGTCCGCCGACGGACCGTCACCCGTGAACCAGGAGGCCCTGTGGAAGACCGGCTCGTCCCCATGCCCGAGGACTGGCGGCGCGCGCTCGCGATCGTCGCCCACCCGGACGACCTGGAGTACGGCGCCGCCGCCGCCGTCGCGCGCTGGACCTCGGCCGGGAAGGAGGTCGCCTACCTGCTGGTGACGCGAGGCGAGGCCGGGATCGACACCATGGAACCGGCGGAGGCGGCACGCGTGCGCGAGGCGGAGCAGCGGGCGAGCGCGGCCGTGGTCGGGGTGGAGAGCGTGGAGTTCCTGGACCACAAGGACGGGGTGATCGAGGAGGGCGTCGCCCTGCGCCGCGACCTGGCCGCCGCGATCCGCCGTCACCGCCCCGAGGTGGTCGTCACCCTCAACCACCAGGACACCTGGGGGCGGAACTGGTGGAACACCCCCGACCACCGGGTCGTCGGGCGCGCCGTGCTGGACGCGGTCGGGGACGCGGGCAACCGCTGGATCTTCACGGACCTGGCCGAGGACGGCCTCCGGCCCTGGGACGGGGTGCGGTGGGTGGCGGTCGCCGGATCGCCGGAGCCGACGCACGCCGTGGAGGTGGGAGAGGAGGACGTCGAGCGGGCCGTCGCCTCGCTCGCCGAACACCGCGCGTACATCACGGCGCTCAGCGACAAGGAGCCCGCCGAGTACGCCCGCGAGATCATCACCGGCGCGATGGACGAACTCGCCGGCCGCACCGAGGGGCGGCGGGCCGTGGCCTTCCGGCTGTACCCGAGAGGCTGAGGCGCCCGCGTCCTCCGCCGGCCGGCCGCGTCACCGGCCTTCCGCGGCCGGCCGGCGGGCCCGGGCGAGCAGGACGAGCGCGACGACCGGCAGGAGCAGGGCGGCTCCCATCACGTTGAGCCAGCCGTAGCCCGCCCCGGCGACGACGAGGCCGGAGAGCGCGCCGCCCGCGCCCGCCGCGGCGTTCATGGCCAGGTCGGACAGCCCCTGCACGGCCGCGCGGGTCTCCTGCGGCACCGAGTCGGTGAGCAGGGTGGACCCGCCGACCAGCCCCGCCGACCAACCCAGACCCAGGAGGAACAGGCCCGCGGCGCTCTGCACGTGGTCGCCGTCCGCGGTGCCCGCCAACAGCGCCGCGCACGCCGACAGCGCGACGCCGATCGAGATGAGGGAGAACCGGCCGAGCCGGTCGCAGAGCCGGCCCATCACCGGGGAGAAGGCGTACATGCCCGCGATGTGAACGCTGATCACCAGGCCGATCAGCTCGATGTCCGCGCCGTGGTGACCGAGGTCGACCGGCGTCATCACCATGATCGAGACCATGGTGGTGTGGGAGCACGCGACGGCGGTCAGGGCCAGCCGGGCGTGCGGCGACGCGGCGACGGCGGCCAGTCCGGCCCGCAGCGACCGGCGCTCGGCCGACGCGGCGGAGGGCGACGCGGCGGCGGCCAGGGCACGGGCGGTGAGCAGGGGGTCCGGGCGCAGCAGGGCGAACACCAGCGCGGCGGCCAGCAGGAAGACCGCCCCGCCCCACAGGAAGGGACCCGCGGCCTCGGGGATGCCCAGGCCGGCCACGGCACGTCCGGCGGGAGCGGCGATGTTGGGGCCGAGGACCGCGCCGACGGTCGTGGCCCACACCACCGTGGAGATGGCCCGGCCGCGGTGGGCGGGCTCGGCGAGGTCGGCGGCGGCGAACCGGGCCTGGAGGTTGGCGGAGGACCCCGCCCCGAAGACCGCCGTGCCGAGCAGCAGCAGCGGGAAGTGACCGGCGACGGAGGCGAGGACCACGATGCCGCCGCCCACCGCGCCGACCAGGTAGCCCGCGGTCAGGCCCGCGCGGCGACCGCGGGCCGCCGTCAGGGCGGCGAACGGCAGGGAGAGCACGGCCGTGCCCAGGACCGAGGACGTCGTCGCCAGCCCGGCCAGTCTCTCGGAACCGCCGATCTCCTCGGCCAGCACGGCGGCCAGGGCGATGCCCGTCGCCACCCCCAGACCGCCCAGGATCTGGCTCACGACGAGCACGACGGTGGTGCGGCGGCGCAGCGCGGCCGGCCCGCCCCCGGACGGGAGCGCGGCGGTGCCGAGGGATATGTCCGAGGGGCCGTCGGAGGCGTCGGCCGCTTTGGAGGTGTCGGTCACGGTGGGCAGTCTGCCAGGGAACCGAGGCCCGGGAAGGGGCGCCGAGGGCGGTTCGCCGAGGGAGGAACCTCCCCGGAGGTGCGTCGGGGGAGCGCGCCCGGCACCGCCTCCGCACCGCCTCCATCCCGCTTCCGCACCGACTCCGCGCCGGTTCGAAACCGGCTCGGGGCCGCTCGGAACAGCGGGGCGAGAACAGCGGCGCGGGTCAGAACAGCGGCGCGGGAAGGACCCCCTCCAGCGCGAGCAGGGCCCGTTTGGTCTCCAGCCCGCCGCCGAAGCCGCCGATCCCGCCGTCGCTCTCCACCACCCGGTGGCACGGGACCACCACCGGCAGCGGGTTGGAGCCCATGGCGACGCCCACCGCGCGCGCCGCGCCCGGTTCGCCGACGCGGCGGGCGAGGGTCCCGTAGTCGACGACGGCGCCGTACGGCACGGACTCGGCCAGGACCCGCAGCACCCGCCCGTTGAACCCGGACGTCGACGACCAGTCCAGGGGCACGGAGAACTCCCGCAGCTCGCCGCGGAAGTAGGCGTCCAGCTCACGGGCCGCCCGAGCCGGCACCGGAGCGTCGTCGTCGCGCACGGGTTCGGCGCCCAGCCGTCCGGCGAGTCGGCTCAGGGCGCGGCGCACCGTCGGCCCGTCGGCGTGGAAGACGACGTTCACCAGCCCCCGTCCGGTCGCCACGAGCAGCAGCGGACCGATCGGGGTCTCCCGCACCGTCCACACCGGGGGCGCGGGCGTGGGCCCGGCCGAGGTCTCGGTCATGTCCCCGAGCCTACGGGGCGCCGCCGACGGCCGGCGCCCTCGTCCCCGGCTCCCGTTTTGACGCTCAGCTCGGGAGGACGCCGCGGAGCAGGTCGCCGACGCCCGCCAGGCGGGAGTCCACGAAGGAGTCGGTGTCGGTCGCGGTGCCCCTCCGGGCCTCCTCCCGCGCCTCCTCGGCGTCCTCCCTGGCGTCCTCTCGTGCTTCCTCGGCCTCCTCTCGTGCTTCCTCGGCCTCCTCCCGAGCCTCTTCCCGCGCTTCCTCGGCGTCCTCCCCGGAAGCGCTCCGGGTGGCGTCCCGGATGACGTCGGGGTTGTTGGAGATGATCCCGTCCACGCCCATCCCGGCGACCCGGCGGGCCGTCTCCGCGTCGTTCACCGTCCAGGTGAAGACCTCCAGCGGCTTGCCGTGCGGCCCCTTCAGCGCATGGACCTCCCGCACGTACTCCGCGGACAGGGCCGTGTGGGGCGGGTTGATCTGATCGGCGAACTGCGCGTACCGCGGCAGGTCGCCCACGGCCGGGGTGCCCAGGAAACCGGTCTTGACGTCCGGGGCCAGCCGGTGGACGGTGCGCACCGAGTCGGCGCCGAAACTCTGGACGATCAGCTTGTCCCGCACGTGCCGGCGGTCCAGCCAGCCCTCCTGCCGCAGCTCCCGCAGGATCTCGGCCTCGATGCCCGGGTACAGCTCGGGCTTCTTGATCTCCAGCAGCAGGTTCTGGCCGGTGCGGTCGAGGCGCCGCAGGTACTGCTCCAGGGTGGGCACCCGCTGGCCCGCGAACCGCGGGGCGAACCAGCTTCCCGCGTCCAGCCGGGCGATCTCGGCGGCGGTGAAGTCCGCGACCTTCCACGGGGCGCGGTCGGGGAAGAGCTGCTCGACGTTGGTGGTCCGGGCCAGGTTGTCGTCGTGCAGGACGACGAGTTCGCCGTCCTTGGTGCGCTGCACGTCGTTCTCGACCCACTCGATGCCCAGCGCGTGGGCGGCGTCGACGGCGGCCAGGGTGTTCTCGGGGGCGTAGGCGGAGGCGCCGCGGTGCGCGACGGGCAGGGGGGCCCGCCCGTCGGCGGCGGCCGGGGCGTCCGTGCGGGGCGCGGCCTGGGCGGGGACGGCGGCGAGGACGAGCGCGCAGAGGCCGGCGAGTGAACCGGTGACGACGGCGGCGGGGCGTAGGGACACGGGGACTCCTCACGTCTTCGGTGCACTGACCTCAAGAGCATTCCGGCATTCGGGGGCGGATACATGGGCGAGAAGTGGACAGAACCTGAACGCTCCAAGGAAGCCCCCCGCCCGCCGGTGGCCCGGTACCGGCACCGGTTGTCGGTGGAGCGCCGTACCGTGGGGGCATGCGGCCCGTGACTCAGATCGAACGCAAGGTGGCGCCCTTCGAGGTCGTCAGCCCCTACCGCCCCAGCGGTGACCAGCCGGCTGCCATCGACGAGCTGGAGAAGCGCGTCAAAGCGGGGGAGAAGGACATCGTCCTGCTCGGCGCGACCGGCACCGGCAAGTCGGCGACCACCGCGTGGATGATCGAGAGGCTCCAGCGGCCGACCTTGGTGATGGCCCCGAACAAGACGCTCGCCGCCCAGCTCGCCAACGAGTTCCGCGAGCTGCTGCCGAACAACGCCGTCGAGTACTTCGTGTCGTACTACGACTACTACCAGCCCGAGGCGTACGTCCCGCAGACGGACACCTACATCGAGAAGGACTCCTCCATCAACGAGGAGGTCGAGCGGTTGCGGCACAGCGCGACCAACTCGTTGCTCACCCGGCGCGACGTCGTGGTGGTGGCCTCCGTCTCGTGCATCTACGGCCTGGGCACCCCGCAGGAGTACGTCGACCGGATGGTGCCGTTGAGGGTCGGCGAGGAGATCGACCGGGACGAGCTGCTGCGCCGCTTCGTCGACATCCAGTACACCCGCAACGACATGGCGTTCACCCGCGGCACCTTCCGGGTCCGCGGCGACACCATCGAGATCTTCCCGGTGTACGAGGAGCTGGCCGTCCGCATCGAGATGTTCGGCGACGAGATCGAGGCCCTCTCCACCCTCCACCCGATCACCGGCGAGGTGATCTCCGACGACGAGGAGCTGTACGTCTTCCCCGCCTCCCACTACGTGGCGGGCGCCGAGCGCATGGAGCGGGCCATCGCCGGGATCGAGGCGGAGCTGGAGGAGACCCTCGCCCGCATGGAGCGGCAGGGCAAGCTGCTGGAGGCCCAGCGGCTGCGCATGCGGACGACGTACGACATCGAGATGATGCGGCAGATCGGCACCTGCTCCGGCATCGAGAACTACTCGCTGCACATCGACGGCCGTGAGAAGGGCTCCCCGCCGCACACCCTGCTCGACTACTTCCCCGATGACTTCCTGCTGGTCATCGACGAGTCCCACGTCACCGTCCCGCAGATCGGCGCCATGTACGAGGGCGACGCCTCGCGGAAGCGGACACTGGTCGACCACGGCTTCCGGCTGCCGTCCGCGATGGACAACCGGCCGCTGAAGTGGGAGGAGTTCCTGGAGCGCATCGGGCAGACGGTCTACCTGTCCGCCACGCCCGGGCAGTACGAGCTGTCGCGCTCCGACGGCGTGGTGGAGCAGATCATCCGACCCACCGGGCTGGTCGACCCGGAGGTCGTGGTCAAGCCCACCGAGGGGCAGATCGACGACCTGGTGCACGAGATCCGCACCCGCGTCGAGAAGGACGAGCGGGTCCTGGTCACCACGCTGACCAAGAAGATGGCCGAGGACCTCACCGACTACTTCACCGAGCTGGACATCCGGGTCCGCTACCTGCACAGCGACGTGGACACCCTGCGCCGGGTGGAGCTGCTGCGCGAGCTGCGCGCCGGCGAGTACGACGTGCTGGTCGGCATCAACCTGCTGCGCGAGGGACTGGACCTGCCGGAGGTCTCGCTGGTGGCCATCCTCGACGCCGACAAGGAGGGCTTCCTGCGCTCGGGCACCTCCCTGATCCAGACCATCGGCCGTGCGGCGCGCAACGTCTCCGGCCAGGTGCACATGTACGCCGACAAGATCACTCCGGCGATGGAGAAGGCCATCGAGGAGACCAACCGGCGCCGGGCCAAGCAGATCGCCTACAACGAGGCGAACGGCGTCGATCCCCAGCCCCTGCGCAAGAAGATCAACGACATCGTGGCGACGATCGCCCGCGAGGAGGTCGACACGCGGGAGCTGCTGGACACCGGCTACCGCAAGTCGGGCGCGGGGGAGGGGCGCGGGGGCCGGGCCCCGGTGCCCGCGCTCGGCCGCGAGGCGCGCGGAGACGGCGCCGGATCGGGCGGCAAGGGCGCCGGGCGCCCCACCGACCGTCCCGCCGCCGAACTCGCCGAACTCATCGAGGAGATGACCGAACGCATGCGGGCTGCGGCGGCCGAGCTGCAGTTCGAGGTGGCCGCCCGCCTGCGTGACGAGGTGAGCGAACTGAAGAAGGAGTTGCGGCAGATGAAGGAGGCGGGCCTGCGATAGCGGGAAGTGTTGCAAGAGCGACACAAAGCCGCTCGACGCCGTCCGGGGTGTCCGCCGCGGTGCGTAGGGTTCGAGGCAGCCGTCGGTGATGACGGCCGACGCAGTGATGGAAAGAGGGGAACGCACGTGACGGTCAACTTGTCCAAGGGGCAGGCGGTCAGCCTGCGGAAGACCGACGGCGGCACTCTGACCGCGGTGCGGATGGGGCTCGGCTGGCAGGCCGCTCCCCGCCGGGGGCTGTTCGGACGACGCACCCGGGAGATCGACCTCGACGCCTCGGCCGTGCTCTTCGCCGACAAGCAGCCCGTGGACGTCGTCTTCTTCCGCCACCTGGTGAGCGACGACGGCTCCGTGCGGCACACCGGCGACAACCTGGTCGGCGGCGCCGGACAGGGCGGCGACGACGAGTCGATCCTGGTGGACCTCCAGCGGGTCCCGGTCCACATCGACCAGATCGTCTTCACCGTGAACTCCTTCACCGGTCAGACCTTCGCCGAGGTGCAGAACGCGTTCTGCCGGCTGGTGGACGAGACCAACGGAGAGGAGCTGGCGCGCTACACCCTCACCGGCGGCGGCGAGTACACCGCGCAGATCATGGCCAAGGTGCACCGCCAGGGCGGCGGCTGGCAGATGACGGCCCTGGGCACCCCGACCAACGGCCGCACCTTCCAGGACCTGCTGCCGGCGATGCTGCCGCTGCTGTAGGGCACGGCGGAACGACGGCTCCCGGGCCCGGCGGAGGCGCCGCCTCCGCCGGGCCCGTCGCCGCGGCACGTGGCGGGGCGGCACGGCGCCGGGGAACGCCGGGGCACGCCGGGGAACATCGCGGGGCACGAGAGAACACACCAGGAGGGGGGCGCGGCCATGCCGGCCGAGCTGGTCCGGGGGCAGAACCACCCGCTGTCCGAGACCCGTGTGGAGATCCGGGTGTCCGCCGGAACGCCGGTCGTGGCCGGGGCGACGCTCAACGACGAGGAGGGGCGGCTGCGCGATCCGGGCTGGACGGCGCACCCCGGCTCCCCGCGTCTGCCCGGGGTGGAGGTCCCGCGGCAGGCCGCCGCCGACCACCGGCTCGCGGTGGACCTGGCGGCGCTCCCGGAGGGCGCGCACCGGGTCAACGTACTCCTCGCCCTGCCCACCGGGGCCGGCGGGCCGGCGTCCTTCGGGGCGTTGGCCGCCCCCTTTGTCGCCGTCACCGGCCCGGACGGCGCCGAGGTCGCCACCTACACCGTCACCGGCCTCGACGCCGAGTCCGCCGTCGTGGCCGTGGAGCTCTACCTCAGACAGGGCGCCTGGAAGGTCCGCGCGGTCGGCCAGGGATACGCGGGCGGCCTCGCCGCCCTGCTGGAGGACCAGGGCCTGCCCCGGGCCCGTGAGCTGGCCGCCGCCATTGAGGAGGCCGTCGCCCGCGGCACGGCCCGCTCCGAGGCCGCGCCGCCCGTCCCGCCGCCCGGTGGAGCGGGCCCGATCGACTACCGCCACCCCCGACGGCGAACGATCGAGCCGCCGCCACCGGCCTCCGACTCGTCGGCCGACCCGTCGCCCGCCGCCCCGCCGTCCAGCGCCGACGAGCCGCCGCGGCCCGTGGCGGGCGACGCCCCGGGCTGGAGCACGGAGGAGCGGCTCTACAACCAGGTCTGGGGCATGTTCGAGGACCTGGCCCGCACCACCGCTGCCTACCGCGGCGCCGTCGACTTCGCCGACTCCCGTCGGGAGCAGGAGCTCGACGAAGTGCTGTCCGACCCGCGCTCCCGGATGAGCGCCGCCGCCGACGCCGCCCGCGAGCGGGCCCGCGTCCGCCACGCCGAACTCGTCGACCGGGCCCGCGCCGCACTGGACCGCGACCTCGCCCGGCTCGCCGCCGAGTCCGAGGTCGTCGAGCCCGCCCTGCCGCCCGCCTTCGCCCGCTGGGACAGCCCCGTCTGGCACGCCTACCGGGTGCCGACGGAGACGCCGATGGCGCTGCGTCTGGGCGATCTCGGCCTCCCCGAGCACGGCGACCTGCGCATCCCCATGCTGGTGCGGCTGCCGTTGGAGCGCGGACTGTGGATCGACATCGGCCGCGGCCACTCACCGGCGTCCCTCGCCGCCGATCCCCACGAACTGCGCCGCCTCGGGGGAGAGTTGGCCACCGCCGTCGTGGGCCGGATGCTGGCCGTCCACCCGGTCGGCGACATCGCCGTCCACGTGCTCGACCCGACGGGCACCGCCCTCTCCCCGGCCCCGCCGGTGGACTTCGGGTTGTTGTGCGAGCCGCCCGCCACGGGCCCCGGCGGCGTCGCCTCGGTGCTCGACCGGCTGACCCGCCACGTCGACCTGGCGCGGATGGCGACACGCGGCCGGACCGTCGACTCCCTCCCACCGGAGGCGGACACCGCCGGGCGGCTGCTGGTCGTCCACGACTTCCCGCACGGCTTCGACGACCGCGCCGTCACCCGGCTCCGCTACCTCGCGGACGAGGGGCCGTCCGTCGGCGTGCACCTGGTGATGGTCGCCGACCGCGAGGAGGCGCGGGCCCACGGCCCCGTGCTGGACCCGCTGTGGCGCTCGCTGCTGCGGATCACCCCGGTGCCCGACGACCACCTCGCCGACCCCTGGGTGGGCCACGCCTGGACGTACGAGCCGCCCTTGGTCCCCGAGGGCGGCCGAATCCTGACGCGGGTACTGGAGAAGGTGGCCGAGGCCCGCGGACGGTACGGCCGCTGACGTCCGCACCCCTCCCGCGCCCCGCCACCACCCCCCTGGGCTTTACCGTTCCTTGGTCGTGCCTTACGCTCGCCTGAGCGGAGGGGAGTATTCCCAGACTGCGGCGTTCCGTCAGTACGGGCCGGGTGTGACCGGCTCCGGGGCGTCGGTCCGTGAGCCGATCGGGCGCGGACGGAAGAGACCTCCGGCACCCCGAGCCGGAGGATTCCTTCATGGACGTATCCATGACCACCTGGGCGCTGACCATCGTCGGTCTGTGCGCTCTGATCGCCGTCGACTTCTTCATCGGACGCAAGCCGCACGAGGTCTCCGTCAAGGAGGCCGGCATCTGGACGATCGTCTGGATCGTCCTCGCCGTCCTCTTCTGCGTCGGTCTCTACGTCGCCGAAGGCGCCGCGCCGGCGGGCGAGTTCGCCGCCGGCTACATCACCGAGAAGTCCCTCAGCGTCGACAACCTCTTCGTCTTCGTCCTGATCATGGCGAAGTTCGCGGTGCCGTCGATCTACCAGCAGCGCGTGCTGATGGTCGGCGTGCTCATCGCGCTCGTCATGCGCGCCGTGTTCATCGCGCTCGGCGCCGCGCTGATCTCCGCCTTCTCCTGGGTGTTCTTCATCTTCGGCGCCTTCCTGATCTGGACGGCCTGGAAGCTGGTCCGCGAGGCCCGCGCCGAGGGCCAGGGCCACGAGGAGGAGGCGTACGAGGAGAACCGCCTGCTGAAGATGGTCGAGCGGCGCTTCCCCTCCACCCCGGACTACCACGGCACCAAGCTGTTCGTCGTCGAGAACGGCAAGCGGCTGATCACCCCGATGCTGATCGTCATGCTGGCCATCGGCAGCACCGACCTCCTCTTCGCCCTGGACTCCATCCCCGCGATCTACGGCCTGACCGACGACCCGTACATCGTCTTCACCGCCAACGCCTTCGCGCTGATGGGCCTGCGCCAGTTGTACTTCCTCATCGGCGGACTGCTGAAGAGGCTGGTCCACCTGTCCTACGGGCTGTCGATCATCCTCGGCTTCATCGGCGTCAAGCTCGTGCTGCACGCCTTCCACGAGGCCGGTGTCCACGTGCCGGAGATCTCCACCCCGGTGTCCCTGGCCGTGATCTGCGCGGTGCTGGTCGTCACGACGCTCACCAGCCTGCGCGCCTCCCGCAAGCAGGCGGAGCGGGAGTCAGCCTCCCGGAGCTGAACCGGTGCCCGCGGCGGCCGGCGGGGCTCCCGCCCCGCCGGACCGCCGCCGTCTCACCGCTCGCCGCGCACCACCGCGACGGTCGTCTCCCGCCGCTCGCCGCTCACGGTCACCGCCAGGGTCACCGTGCCCGGCCGCAGCCCCGTCAGGGTGCCCGCCTCGGGATCGAGGGCGGCCACGCACCGGCCGCGACCCCGCGCCCGTTCCGCCTCTTCCACGCACAGGCCCGCCGAGCCGGACCAGTCCGCGCTGAGCGGCCACCCCACCGGCACCGTCCGCGCCGTGCTCCCGGAGCCCTGGACGACGTGCGCAAGGACCTTCCCCGGCTCGCCGCCCACCGCCACCGTCCGTGGCGCGTCCAGGGAGAGCCCGTCCACATGGGCGTGGGTCCGCACGGAGATCCAGTCCCGCCGCGCGTCCCGGTCCACGCCCACCAGGGACCAGCCGCTGAAGCCGCCCGCCGCCGCGGGCGCGGCCGGCGCCTTGCCCGCGTTGCCGTTGATCAGGTACGGCACGCCGTCCACCCGGGAGGCGTGGAAGACGCCCACGTGCGATCCGATGAACGCCACGCCCTTGCCGGTGCGGCGACGGAAGTCGCCGAGCCAGTCCTCCAGCAGGTCGGCCTCCAGCCGGTCGGTGAGGCGACTCGCCCGCTGGGGGGTGGGGTCGCGCGGCGGCACGTGCGCCAGGACGACCACCGAGTCGATCCCGTCGTCCTCCGCGGCCGCGTCGAGCCGCTCCCGCAACTGCCGGAGCTGGGCCCAGCCGCCGCCGCGCAGGGTCAGCGAGGAGGTGTCCAGGGTGACGAAGCGCGTGCCCTTGTGATCGAAGGAGCGGTGGGTCGCGCCGAACTCCGCGCGGAAGTGGTCGACGGAACCGCCCATCACCTCGTGGTTGCCCGGCACGTAGTACCAGGGCACCTCGGCGCCGAGTTCCTCCTCGATCACCCGGCGGGCGAAGGCGAGGTCCTCGGGGGCCCCCTCGTCCACCCAGTCGCCGTTGATCACCACGAAGTCGGGCCGGGCCGCCCTCGCCTCCCGCAGGGTGCGCCGCGCCTGGCGCACCGCCGCGCCGTTCGGATCGCGGGCGACGAACTGGGCGTCGGAGACCACGGCGAACCGCCAGTCGCGGCCCGCGGTGTCGGCGGCCGTCGAGATCAGCGGGTCGTGGTGAGCCCTCGCGGCGGGCAGCTCGACGTCCGGCGGGACCCGGGCGGTCAGCCCGTCCACGACGACCTCGCCGCGGTACTGCTCGGCGGGCCGGGTCTCGGTCACGTAGAACCGCCTGACCCGGAGCGGGTAGGCGGTGCCGGCCGGCACCTCGAAGGTGATCCGCCGCCAACCGGTCCAGGTGACGTACGGGCCGCGCAGCACCTGGGAGGTGCCCTCCCCGTCGACCAGGTGGAGCGAGGGCCAGGCGCCGTGGCCGTCGCCCTTGAGCCACAGGGTGAAGCTCTGCGGTTGGCCCGGCACGGGGAGGTCGCCGCCGGGCGGATTGGCGTAGGCGGCGCGAGTCGCGGTGGACTGCGTGAAGTCGTAGGTCATCCGCAGCCCGGTGCCCTCGTGCCCCTCGGGTTCGGGGGCCAGGGAGCCGGAGGCGCGGGCGGTGGTGAGGGTCCACTCGGCGGCGTCCTCGAACGCGGCGACCGGGCGGTCCTCCAGGCCGACGGTGACGGCCAGGACGGTCGTCCGTCCCGCCACGGTCGCCGTGATCGTCCCGGAGACGGAGCCGGTGTCGCCGTTCGCGGTCACGGTGAACCCGCCGCTCGCCGGGTCGGCCTCGACGCGGAAGAGCGAGCGGTCGTAGTCGAGCCGCACGTCCGTCGGTTCGATGGGGGCGCTGTGGCCCTCGGCGTCGAAGCCGACGAAACCGAGGTCGGCCGTCGCGCCGGGCTCGGCGAGCCCGACCCGCTCCCGGGTCGGGACGATCCGCTCCAGCGGGCCCAACACGGTCAGGGTGGTGGAGCCGCGGGCCCGACCTCGGTGCGCGACGACCTCGGTGCTGCCTTTGGCACGGGCGCGGAAGACGCCGTCGCCGTCCACCCGGCCGACGTCGGGGCGGGTGCTGCGCCAGCGGGGGGCGCCGCTCGCCGGGCCGTACGTCTCGTCGTGTCCGGCGGCGGTGAGCGTGCGGGTCAGTCCGGGGAAGACCCGCTCCGGGTGTCCGCCGGGCACGTTGTCCGCCGACGGGGCCAGGGCCGGGTCCGCGACCGGCTCCACCCAGAAGCCCTCCAGCCTTCCGCTGCCGTCGGGGGCGGTGACGGCCAGCGCGTTGGGCACCTCGCGCTCGACGCCGTCGGAGGGGCTGTTCTCCACCCGCGGGGTGTCCGAGCCGGGCTCCCGGACGACCAGGGTCGACGAACCGCCGCCGTCGAGGTTGAGAGCGTTGTGCGCGCCCAACTCGTGCATCAGCACGGCCAGTTCGGTGAGGGTGACCCCGCCGGAGGCGGCCTGGCGCCCGTCCACGGTCAGCACGTGCATGGTGGTGCCGTCCGCGGAGAAGCCGACGGCCGTCCGGGGCGCGGCGGCGTTGTTGGGGCGCCCTTCCCAGTTCTGCGGTTCGCCGTCCACGACCAGCACGCCGCGTCCGCCGACCGCCGTGGTCGGGGTCTTCCCGCCGTCCTCGGTGCGCAGCTCGTACTCCCAGCTCACCGCCTCCCCGGGGGCCAGCTCGGCCAGCGCCTTCGCCCCCGCGTCACGGCCGAGCAGCACGGTGGTGCCCTCGGGGATCGGGCCGTCGCCGGGCTCGTCGTCGACGGCGGTGACCCGGCCGTCCGCGACGGTGACCTCGGTGACCTCCGCCGCGCCGTCCACGGTCAGGGCGCGGTCGGCCTCGCCCCACCGGGCGTTGTAGGCGCCGATGCCCCCGGCGGGGACGTTGGCGGCGTTGTACGCGGCCAACGGCTCGGTGCCGTCGGGCAGGGTGAGGGTGCCGGTGAAGTACAGGTCGAGGATGCGGCCCGCGCTGTCGGGGCCGAAACCGACCGCCTCGGTGACGCCCGGCGCCGGAGAGTGGGTGACCTCTCCCTCGTCGAGCCCGGGGCCCAGCGGCGCGCCGGTCTCGTTGATGTCGAAGAAGTCGGCGTTGAAGGCGGCGACGGTGCGCCGGCCGTCGCCGGGGTCGTGCCTCGCCGCCAGCTCCGAGACGGTCGCCCGGTCGGACACCGCGTCGGACAGGTAGTCGACCTCGGCGCCGCCGTCGAGATCGACGCTGAGGGCGTCGGCACGCAGCCACTTGTCCGACTCCAGCCGATCGAACGAGGTCAGTGTGGTGCCGGGCGCCACGGGGCGCGTGGTGCGGGACAGCTCCATGCCGTCGCCGTCGACGACACCGAGCGGATGGAAGGACGGGGGAGCGGTGGAGGAGGCGGAGAGGGCGGCGACCGGCCCGCCGCCCGGTTCCGCGAGGGCGGGCGGCGCCGGCGCCGCCCCGAGCACGGCGAGGGCCGCGAGGGACACCACGGCACGTCGGGAGGATCTTCTGCCTTGCGACCCCAGTGACACGACACCACCCACAGACGCAGGGAAACACGCGCTTCTTGCGCGTCGGCGTCACAGGGTTCCAAGGCCGACCGGTCCACACCAGAGGGCGTGCGCGAACTCCGGGAGAACAACTCGGAGGGCACAACGCACGCCGCCCGTCCGGCCGTTGGGTCGGACGGGCGTACGGACGACGGGAGGCGTCTGAAGGACGGGAGGGCGGCGGGGCCCGTCGATCAGTCGCCGGGGCCGGCGATGAGCCTGCCGCCCTCCACCCGGATCGGGACCTCGGGCAGCGGCGCGTTCGCCGGGCCCGTCAGCACCTCGCCGTTGGTGGTGTCGAAGCGGCTGCCGTGACAGGTGCAGTCGCCCTCCAACTCCTTCACCGAGGTCAGCACGCAGCCGGCGTGGGTGCACACGGCTCCGAACGCCTTGAAGTCGCCCCGGGTGGGTTGTGAGACGACCAGCCTCCGCTCCCGGTAGAGGCGGGAGCCGCCGACCGGAACGTCGTCGGCGGGGCCGAGGTCCACCGGAGCGGTCGGGACGGCCTGCCGGGGATCCCGGCCGCCCGAGCCCGAACCCGAGCAGGCGGTCAGACCGGTCAGGCCGAATCCGGCGGCCCCGGTGAGTGCCGCGCCGCGCAGCACCGTACGGCGACCGGGGGACGGGGTGCTCATGGTCGTTCTCTCCTCGTTCTCTCGCGGCCCCCGTCGATCCGTCGGCCTCGCGGTGTCGAGGGAGGCGACCGTCGCCATCATCGCAGGCGCCCTCCGCCCGCCGGTGCGGGGGTGGAGGGCGCCCGGACTTCCGGTGCCTCAGGGTTTCGACGGCAGGATGTCCCGGAGGAACTTGCCGGTGTGGCTCTCCGGGACGTCCGCGACCTGCTCCGGGGTGCCCTGGGCGACGACCAGGCCACCGCCGCTGCCGCCCTCCGGGCCCATGTCCACGACCCAGTCCGCCGTCTTGATCACATCGAGGTTGTGCTCGATGACGATCACCGTGTTGCCCTTGTCGACCAGCCCGGACAGCACCTCGATCAGCTTGCGGATGTCCTCGAAGTGCAGGCCGGTGGTGGGCTCGTCCAGGACGTAGACCGTGCGCCCGGTGGAGCGCTTCTGCAACTCGGCGGCGAGCTTCACCCGCTGCGCCTCGCCGCCGGAGAGCGTCGTGGCGGGCTGGCCGAGCCTAACGTAGCCGAGCCCGACGTCGTTGAGGGTGCGCAGGTGACGGGCGATGGCGGGAACGGCCTCGAAGAACCCCAAGGCCTGCTCGATGGGCATGTCCAACACCTCGGCGATGGACTTGCCCTTGTAGTGGACCTCCAGCGTCTCCCGGTTGTAGCGCGCGCCGTGGCAGACCTCGCACGGCACGTACACGTCGGGGAGGAAGTTCATCTCGATCTTGATCGTGCCGTCGCCCGAGCAGTTCTCGCAGCGACCGCCCTTGACGTTGAAGGAGAAGCGCCCCGGCTGGTAGCCGCGCACCTTCGCCTCCGTCGTCTCCGCGAAGAGCTTGCGCACGTGGTCGAAGACACCCGTGTAGGTGGCCGGGTTGGAGCGCGGGGTGCGGCCGATGGGGGACTGGTCGACGTGCACGACCTTGTCCACCTTCTCGTCGCCCTCGACTCGCACGTGCCGCCCGGGCACCGACTTCGCGCCGTTCAGCTCGCGCGCCAGGTGGGTGTAGAGGATGTCGTTGACCAGGGTGGACTTGCCCGAGCCGGAGACGCCCGTGACGGCGGTGAGCACGCCCAGGGGGAAGGAGACGTCGATGTTCCGCAGGTTGTTCTCCTTGGCCCCGCGCACGGTGAGCATCCGCTCGCGGTCCACCGGACGGCGCTCGGCGGGGGTCGGGATGGCCTTCCGCCCCGACAGGTACTGCCCGGTCAGCGACCCGTCGTTGGCCAGCAGCTCCTTCAACGGGCCGCTGTGCACCACCTTGCCGCCGTGCTCGCCCGCGCCGGGGCCGATGTCCACCACCCAGTCGGAGGACTTGATGGTGTCCTCGTCGTGCTCGACGACGATCAGGGTGTTGCCCAGGTCGCGCAGCCGCACCAGCGTCTCGATCAGCCGGTGGTTGTCGCGCTGGTGGAGGCCGATGGAGGGCTCGTCCAGGACGTAGAGCACGCCCACCAGGCCGGAGCCGATCTGGGTCGCCAACCGGATGCGCTGTGCCTCGCCGCCCGAGAGCGTTCCGGCCGCGCGGTTGAGGGAGAGGTAGTCCAGGCCGACGTCGACCAGGAAGCGCAGCCGCTCGTGGACCTCCTTCAGGACCCGCTCGGCGATGACCTTCTCCCGGTCGCTCAGCTTCAGGGAGCCCAGGAACTCGGCGCACTCGCTGATCGACATCGCGGACACCTCCGCGATCGACCTCCCCTGCACCGTCACGGCCAGGATGATCGGCTTCAGCCGCGTCCCCTCGCACGCCGGGCAGGGCACCTCGCGCATGTAGCCCTCGAAGCGCTCCCGGCTGGAGTCCGTCTCGGCCTCGGAGTGCCGTCGCCGCACATAGGGCACCGCGCCCTCGAAGGCCGTGGTGTAGGACCGCTCCCGTCCGTAGCGGTTGCGGTACCGGACCGCGATCTGGGTCTTGTGGCCGTGCAGCAGCGCCTTCTTCGCCCGCTGCGGCAGCCCGGCCCAGGGGACGTCGGTGCGGAAGCCCAGGGCGTCGGCCAGCGAGCCGACCAGCCGGCCGAAGTACTCCTTGGTGTGCCCGTGCGACCAGGGGTGGATGGCGCCCTCGTCCAGGGACTTGTCCTCGTCCGGGACGATCAGCTCCGGATCGACCTCCATCCGGGTGCCGATGCCGGTGCACTCCGGGCAGGCGCCGAAGGGAGAGTTGAAGGAGAACGAGCGCGGCTCCAGCTCCTCGAACGACAGGTCGTCGTACGGGCAGTACAGGTGCTCGGAGAACATCCGCTCGCGCTGCGGGTCGTCCTCGTCCAGGTCGACGAAGTCCAGGACGACCATGCCGCCCGAGAGTCCGAGCGCGGTCTCCACGGAGTCGGTCAGCCGCCGCTTGGCGCTCTCCTTCACCGTCAGGCGGTCCACGACCACCTCGATGGTGTGCTTCTCCTGCTTCTTCAGCGTCGGCGGATCGGAGAGCTGGACCGTGGCGCCGTCCACCCGGGCGCGGCTGTAGCCCTTGGCCTGCAACTCGGCGAAGAGGTCGACGAACTCGCCTTTGCGCTGGCGCACCAGCGGGGAGAGCACCTGGAAGCGGCTGCCCTCCTCCAGGGAGAGGACCTTGTCCACGATGGCCTGCGGGGACTGCCGGGAGATCGGGCGCCCGCACTCGGGACAGTGCGGCTTGCCGATCCGGGCGAACAGCAGGCGGAGGTAGTCGTAGACCTCCGTGATGGTGCCGACCGTCGAGCGCGGGTTGCGCGAGGTGGACTTCTGGTCGATGGAGACCGCCGGGGACAGGCCCTCGATGAAGTCCACATCCGGTTTGTCCATCTGGCCCAGGAACTGCCGGGCGTAGGAGGACAGCGACTCCACGTAGCGACGCTGTCCCTCGGCGAAGATCGTGTCGAAGGCGAGCGATGACTTGCCCGACCCCGACAGCCCGGTGAAGACGATGAGGGAGTCGCGGGGGAGGTCGAGCGAGACGTTCTTGAGGTTGTGCTCGCGAGCGCCACGAACGATGAGACGGTCGGCCACGCCGGTTGGCACCTTTCGTGTGGGTTGGAGGGGACGGAGCCCCCGCCCCAGGGTAGGGGGAGCGCCGCCGTGATGCGGAAAATCGGTGCGCATCGCGAGCTTATAGCACGTGTATTCGATTTACGGGCGCTCCTCTTTCACTTCACCCGAAGGGGTGGTGGCGCTAGCTTTGGATCATGACCTCTCCTGCCGACGACATCGCCGCCCTGCGGGACTCCACCGACCGCCTCCTGGCCGCCGTGGAGAAGCTGGACGACTCCTCCGTCGCCGCCCCCTCGCTGCTGCCCGGCTGGACCCGCGGCCACGTCCTGGCCCACCTCGCCCGCAACGCCGACGCCCTGGGCAACGTGCTCGCCGGCCGCCCGATGTACACCGACGCCGAGACGCGCGAGGCCGACATCGAGCGCGACGCGCCCCGCTCCCCGGCGGCCCACCTGGAGGATCTGCGCACCAGCGCCGCCGCCCTGGAGCGGGCGATGGTCGACCGCCCCGACGAGCAGTGGGGCGTCACCGTCGCGCTGCGCAACGGCGTCACCGACCTCGCCTCCTCCGTCCCCTTCCGCCGCCGGATCGAGGTCGAGCTCCACCACGTGGACCTCGGCGTCGGCTACACCCTCGACGACCTCCCCGGCGACTTCGTCGACCGCGAGCTGGACGTCATGGCCCGACGCTTCGCCGGCCACCCCCGCGTGCACCCGCTGGAACTGCGCGCCGAGGACGGCCGCGTCCTGCGCACCGGCCGCGAGGCCGGGGAAGGGGAGCGGGCCGTGGTCGTCGCGGGCTCGCCCACCGCCCTCGTGGGCTGGCTCACCGGCCGCGCGACGGGCACCGGACTCACCGCGTCCGGCGGAGTCCTGCCTCCCCTGCCGCCTCTCTGAGACACTGATCGCCGACCGCGCCACCCCCCTCGGAAGGAGCCCCAGTCCCATGCCGTACACAGGAAAGGTCGCGGTCGGCGGCCCGGCGGACGTCCACGAGCTGACCGACCTGGTGATCTCCAAGGTCGCGGTCGGCCCGATGGAGAACAACGCCTACCTGCTGCGCTGCCGCGCCACCGGCGAGCAGCTCCTGATCGACGCCGCCAGCGAGCCCGACACCCTGCTCAAGCTCATCGGCGAGGACGGCGTCGGCGGGGTCGTCACCACCCACCGCCACCCCGACCACTGGCAGGCCCTCGACACCGTCGTCCAGGCCACCGACGCCCGCACCTACGCCGGGCGCCACGACGCCGAGGGCATCCCCGTGCCCACCGACGTCCCGCTGGAGGACGGCGACGCCGTCACCTTCGGCGAGATCACGCTCACCGCCCGCCACCTGCGGGGCCACACCCCCGGCTCCATCGCCCTGGTCTACGACGACCCCCACGGCCACCCGCACCTGTTCACCGGCGACTGCCTCTTCCCCGGCGGCGTGGGGAACACCCACGGAGACGCCGAGGCGTTCGCCACCCTGCTCCACGACGTGGAGACCAAGCTCTTCGGCGAACTGCCCGACGAGACCTGGGTCTACCCCGGCCACGGCGCCGACACCACCCTGGGCGCCGAACGCCCCCACCTGGCGGAGTGGCGCGAGCGCGGCTGGTGACGGCGTCCGAGGGCCGGTGACGCCCGAGGAACACCCGGAGAACGAGACGGGGACACGACGGGAGACGACGGGGCGGGACGCGGAGCGCCTCCGGGCGCGTCCCCTCCGTCGCACGTCGACAGTAGGGTTGGCCACATGGCCGACCCCTCCAGCTACCGTCCCAAGCCGGGAGAGATCCCCGACTCGCCGGGGGTCTACAAGTTCCGCGACGAACACGGCCGGGTGATCTACGTCGGGAAGGCGAAGAGCCTGCGCCAGCGGCTCTCCTCGTACTTCCAGGACCTGGCGAACCTCCATCCGCGCACCCGCACGATGGTCACCACGGCCGCCTCCGTGGAGTGGACGGTGGTCTCCACCGAGGTCGAGGCGCTCCAACTGGAGTACTCCTGGATCAAGGAGTTCGACCCCCGGTTCAACGTCAAGTACCGCGACGACAAGAGCTACCCCTCCCTCGCGGTGACGCTGAACGAGGAGTACCCGCGCGTCCAGGTGATGCGCGGCCCCAAGCGCAAGGGCGTGCGCTACTTCGGGCCGTACGCGCACGCCTGGGCGATCCGCGAGACGGTGGACCTGATGCTGCGGGTCTTCCCGGTGCGCACCTGCTCAGCCGGGGTCTTCAAGCGCTCCGCGCAGATCGGCCGGCCCTGCCTGCTCGGCTACATCGGCAAGTGCTCGGCACCCTGCGTCGGCCGGATCTCGGCCGAGGACCACCGTCGACTGGCCGAGGAGTTCTGCGACTTCATGGCCGGACGTACGGGCGCCCACCTCCGCCGGTTGGAACAGGAGATGCGGGACGCCGCCGAGGAGATGGAGTACGAGAGGGCGGCCCGGCTGCGCGACGACATCGAGGCGCTCAAGCGCGCGATGGAGAAGAGCGCCGTGGTCCTCGACGACGCCACCGACGCCGACCTGATAGCGGTGGCGGAGGACGAGCTGGAGGCCGCCGTCCAGATCTTCCACGTCCGCGGCGGCCGGGTGCGCGGCCAGCGCGGCTGGGTCACCGACAAGGTGGAGGAGGTGGGCACCGCCGGGCTCGTCGAGCATGCCCTCCAGCAGCTCTACGGCGAGGAGAGCGGCGACGCCGTACCCCGGGAGGTGCTGGTCCAGGCCCTGCCGGAACCCGTGGAGCCGGTCGCCCAGTGGCTGACGGGCCGGCGGGGCTCGAACGTGAACCTGCGCGTCCCGCAGCGCGGCGACAAGCGCTCCCTGCTGGAGACGGTGCGGCGCAACGCGCAGCAGGCCCTCGCCCTGCACAAGACCAAGCGCGCCTCCGACCTCACCACCCGCTCCCGCGCCCTGGAGGAGATCACCGAGGCCCTGGGACTGGACTCGGCGCCGCTGCGCATCGAGTGCTTCGACATCTCCCACCTCCAGGGCGACGACGTGGTGGCCTCGATGGTGGTCTTCGAGGACGGTCTGGCCCGCAAGAGCGAGTACCGGCGGTTCCAGATCAAGAGCTTCGCGGGCCAGGACGACGTCCGCGCCATGCACGAGGTGATCGGCCGCCGCTTCCGCCGCTACCTCCAGGAGAGGCAGCGCACCGGCGAGTGGGCCACGGGCGGACCCGAGGACGGCCCCGAGGGCGCCCTCGAGGACCGAGCGGCGGAGACGGACGGCACGGCCCCGGCCGAGCGGAACGCGACCGCGGACGGGGACGTCGGCCGGCCCCCCGGCAGGACGGCGCCGCCGAAGTTCGCCTACCCGCCGCAGTTGGTCGTGGTGGACGGCGGGCAACCCCAGGTGGCCGCCGCGCGGCGGGCCCTGGACGAACTGGGCATCGACGACGTCGCCGTGTGCGGGCTGGCCAAACGCCTGGAGGAGGTGTGGCTGCCGGGCGAGGACGACCCGGTGGTCCTGCCCCGCACCAGCGAGGGGCTGTACCTGCTCCAGCGGGTCCGTGACGAGGCCCACCGTTTCGCCATCCGTTACCAGCGGGGCAAGCGGTCACAATCGATGAAGGCGGGCCCCCTCGACGCCGTCCCCGGCCTCGGGGAGACCCGCAAACAGGCGCTGATCAAGCACTTCGGCTCGGTCAAGCGGCTGCGGGCCGCCACGGTCGAGCAGATCTGCGAGGTCCCGGGCATCGGCCGCAAGACCGCCGAGACCGTGGCCGAGGCCCTGCGACAGGCGGCTCCGACCGCGCCGGCGGTGAACACCGCCACGGGTGAGATCCTGGAGGACCGGTGAGCACGAGCGGACACGAGTGGCACGAGGGTACGGACAACGGGGGAGAGAGCGGATGAGCGAGCGAGCAGGAGGCGGAGCGCGGGTGGGCACCGACACGGGCACGGAGGCCACGACCGCCGCGCCCACAGACACGTCCACGTCGACGGACACGGGCACGGGCACGGCGACCGACACCGGCGGCGCCGGCGGCGACGGGACCGCCGCCATCCCCGAACTGGTGATCATCTCCGGGATGTCCGGCGCGGGCCGCAGCACCGCCGCCAAGTGCCTGGAGGACCTCGGCTGGTTCGTGGTGGACAACCTGCCGCCGGCCCTGATCCCGACCATGGTCGACCTGGGCGCCCGCTCGCAGGGCAACGTCGCGAAGATCGCCGTCGTCGTCGACGTCCGCGGGCGCCGCTTCTTCGACAACCTGCGCGAGTCCCTGGCCGACCTCGACGCCAAGAACGTCACCCGCCGGATCGTCTTCCTGGAGGCCTCCGACGAGGCCCTGGTGCGCCGCTTCGAGTCGGTGCGCCGCCCCCACCCCCTCCAGGGCGACGGGCGGATCGTGGACGGCATCGCCGCCGAGCGGGACCTGCTGCGCGAACTGCGCGGCGACGCCGACCTGGTCATCGACACCTCGGCCCTCAACGTCCACGAACTGCGCGCCAAGCTCGACGCCCAGTTCGCCGGCGAGGAGGAGCCCGAACTGCGGGCGACCGTGATGTCCTTCGGCTACAAGTACGGCCTCCCGGTCGACGCCGACCTCGTCGTCGACTGCCGCTTCCTGCCCAATCCGCACTGGGTGCCCGGACTGCGGCCGTACACCGGACTCAACGACGAGGTCGCCCAGTACGTCTTCAACCAGCCCGGCGCCAAGGAGTTCCTGGACCGCTACGCGGAACTGCTCCAGCTCATCGCCGCGGGCTACCGTCGGGAGGGGAAGCGGTACGTGACCATCGCCGTGGGCTGCACCGGAGGCAAGCACCGCAGCGTCGCGATGTCCGAGAAGCTCGCCCGTCGCCTGGCCTCCGAGGGCGTCGAGACGGTCGTGGTCCACCGGGACATGGGACGCGAGTGACCATCCGCACCCGGCGGCTGCGGCGGCTGGTCACCGCCCGCGCGAGCCGCGGAGGGACCCCGAAGGTGGTGGCGCTCGGCGGCGGCATGGGGCTGTCGGCCTCGCTCGCCGCGCTGCGCCGGATCACCCGCGACCTGACCGCCGTCGTCACCGTCGCCGACGACGGCGGCTCCAGCGGACGCCTCCGCGACGAACTGGACGTGCTCCCTCCGGGGGACCTCCGCAAAGCACTGGCCGCGCTGTGCGGCGACGACGAGTGGGGCCGGACCTGGGCCCGGGTCGTCCAGCACCGCTTCGTCAGCGGGGGCGAGCTGCACGGACACGCGGTGGGCAACCTCCTCATCGTCGCCCTGTGGGAGCAGCTCGGCGACCACGTCCAGGCCCTGGACCTGGTCGGCAGACTGCTGGGCGCGCACGGCCGGGTGCTCCCCATGTCCGCCGTCCCGCTGGAGCTGCGGGCGCTGGTGCGCGGCCACGACCCCGCGAGACCGGACGAGGTGACCACCGTCCGCGGACAGGCCACCGTCGCCCTCACCCCCGGAGAGGTGCAGCAGGTGCACCTGGTCCCGCACGACCCGCCCGCCGTCCCCGAGGCGGTCGAGGCGGTCCTCGACGCGGACTGGGTGGTGCTCGGACCGGGCTCCTGGTTCTCCTCCGTGATCCCGCACCTGCTGGTGCCCGAACTGCTCAAAGCGCTCACCGAGACCCGGGCGCGCCGGGTGCTGTCCCTCAACCTCGCGCCGCAGCCGGGGGAGACCGACGGCTTCTCCCCGCAGCGTCATTTGGAGGTTTTGGCCCGACACGCCCCTAAACTCGCCTTCGACGTGGTGCTGGCCGACCGGGCCGCCGTGCCCGACGAGGAGGGCCTCCGTGACGCCGCCCGGCGGCTCGGCGGCACGGTCGAGCTGGCGCCGGTGGCCGCGTCCGGCGAGGGTCCGCCCCGACACGACCCGGAACTGTTGGCCGCCGCGTACGACCGTATTTTTCGAATGCATGGAAGGATCGGCCCATGGCGATGACGGCAGCGGTGAAGGACGAAATCTCCCGGCTCCCCGTCACCCGGACCTGCTGCCGGAAGTCGGAGGTCTCGTCGGTCCTGCGATTCGCGGGTGGACTGCACCTGGTGAGCGGGCGCATCGTGATCGAGGCCGAGCTGGACACCGGCATCGCCGCCCGCAGACTCCGCAAGGACATCCTGGAGATCTTCGGGCACACCTCGGACCTGGTGGTGATGGCCCCCAGCGGCCTGCGCCGCGGCAGCCGCTTCGTCGTACGGGTGGTGGCGGGCGGCGACCAGCTCGCCCGGCAGACCGGACTGGTCGACGGCCGCGGCCGTCCCGTGCGCGGACTGCCGCCGCAGGTGGTCTCCGGGGCCACCTGCGACGCCGAGGCCGCCTGGCGCGGCGCCTTCCTGGCCCACGGCTCGCTCACCGAGCCCGGCCGCTCCTCCTCCCTGGAGATCACCTGCCCCGGCCCCGAGGCCGCCCTGGCCCTCGTCGGCGCGGCCCGCCGGCTTCAGATCGCCGCCAAGGCCCGCGAGGTGCGGGGCGTGGACCGCGTCGTCGTCCGCGACGGCGACGCCATCGGCGCCCTGCTCACCCGGCTGGGAGCCCACGAGTCCGTGCTGGCCTGGGAGGAGCGGCGGATGCGCCGCGAGGTCCGCGCCACCGCCAACCGGCTCGCCAACTTCGACGACGCCAACCTGCGCCGCTCGGCGCGGGCCGCCGTCGCCGCGGGCGCCCGCGTGCAGCGCGCGCTGGAGATCCTGGGCGACGACGTGCCCGAGCACCTGGCCGCCGCCGGCCGGTTGCGGATGGAGCACAAGCAGGCGTCCCTGGAGGAGCTGGGCGCGCTGGCCGACCCGCCGCTGACCAAGGACGCCGTCGCCGGCCGTATCCGTCGCCTGCTCGCCATGGCCGACAAGCGCGCCGCCGACCTGGGCATTCCGGGCACCGAGTCCAACCTGACGGAGGAGATGGTCGGCTGACGCCCGTCGCCACGGCCGCCCCTTTCGTCACGTACGCACCTTTCTCACCGCCGCCCCCTCCCGTCTCCCGCGGGGCTTCGGGCCGTCGCGCGACCCGTTCGCCGCACCGCGCCCGGCGGGTGGTCGATGTCACTCGGCGGCCCCTGGCGCGGTAGGGTCGTAAGTGGTCGGGGACGTCCCTAACAACACTCGTCGGTGTCCGCACCGGCGTACCAACGAGGAGATCGGTTCGTGACGATCCGCGTAGGCATCAACGGCTTTGGCCGCATCGGTCGCAACTACTTCCGCGCGCTCCTTGAGCAGGGCGCGGACGTCGAGATCGTCGGTGTCAACGACCTGACCGACAACGCGACCCTGGCGCACCTGCTGAAGTACGACAGCATCCTGGGCCGCCTCGAGCAGGAGATCAGCCACACCTCCGACACCATCACGGTGGGTGGCCGGACCTTCAAGACGATGGCCGAGCGCGACCCGGCCGCCCTCCCGTGGGGCGACCTGGGCGCCGACATCGTCATCGAGTCCACCGGCATCTTCACCAAGCGCGACGACGCCGCCAAGCACCTGACGGCCGGCGCCAAGAAGGTCCTGATCTCGGCCCCGGCCAAGAACGAGGACATCACCGTCGTCATGGGGGTCAACAACGACTCCTACGACCCGGAGAAGCACCACGTCGTCTCCAACGCCTCCTGCACCACCAACTGCGTGGCGCCGATGGCGAAGGTCATGGACGAGAACTTCGGCATCGTCAAGGGGATGATGACGACCGTTCACGCCTACACCAACGACCAGCGCATCCTGGACTTCCCGCACAAGGACCTGCGCCGGGCCCGCGCCGCCGCCGAGAACATCATCCCCACCTCGACCGGCGCCGCCAAGGCCACCGCCCTCGTCCTGCCGCAGCTCAAGGGCAAGCTGGACGGCATCGCCATGCGCGTGCCGGTCCCGACCGGCTCGGTCACCGACCTCGTGCTGGAGCTCGACCGCGAGGTCACCAAGGACGAGGTCAACAACGCCTTCCAGAAGGCCGCCGAGGGCCAGTTGAAGGGCATCCTGGAGTACACCGAGGACCCGATCGTCTCCTCGGACATCGTCAACTGGCCGGCCTCCTGCACCTTCGACTCCTCCCTGACCATGGTCCAGGGGAAGCAGGTCAAGATCGTCGGCTGGTACGACAACGAGTGGGGCTACTCCAACCGTCTCGTGGACCTGACCCTCTACGTCGGCGAGCGGCTCTGACACCGTCCGACAGAAGTTCCGACAGAAGTCCGGTAGAAGAGGACACGGGACTGTGAGAGGAGAGGGCTCGCAGGGCGCGATGCCGCGTCCCGCGGGCCCTCTCCCATGACCGACCACCCCACGGACCACTCCACGGATCACCACGGAGCCGCACATGAAGACGATCGACGACCTTCAGGTCGCGGGCAGGCGGGTCTTCGTCCGCGCCGACCTGAACGTCCCCCTCGACGGTGAGACGATCACCGACGACGGCCGCATCCGCGCGGCCCTCCCGACGATCACCAGGCTGGCCGAGGCCGGCGCCAAGGTGATCGTCGCCTCCCACCTGGGCCGTCCCAAGGGCGCCCCCGATCCGAAGTTCTCCCTCGCCCCCGTCGCCAAGCGGCTGGGCGAACTCCTCGACGCCCACGTGGAGTTCGCCACCGACACCGTCGGGGACTCCGCGAAGTCCACCGTCGCCGCCCTCGGCGACGGCCGGGTCGCGGTGCTGGAGAACCTGCGCTTCAACCCCGGCGAGACCAGCAAGGACGACGCCGAGCGCGGCGCCTTCGCCGACAGCCTCGCCGCCCTCGCCGACCTCTACGTCGGCGACGGCTTCGGCGCCGTGCACCGCAGGCACGCCTCCGTCTACGACCTCCCGGCGCGGCTCCCGCACGCCGCCGGCGACCTCATCGCCACCGAGGTCGGCGTCCTGCGCCGGCTCACCGAGGACGTGAAGCGCCCGTACACCGTCGTCCTGGGCGGCGCCAAGGTCTCCGACAAGCTCGGCGTCATCGAGCACCTGCTGGAGCGCGCCGACCGCATCGTCATCGGCGGCGGCATGGCGTACACCTTCCTCAAGGCCCAGGGGCACGAGGTCGGCGCCTCGCTGCTCCAGGAGGACCAGCTCCCGGCCGTCCGGGGCTACCTGGAGCGCGCGAAGGAGCGCGGCGTGGAGTTCGTCCTGCCCGTGGACGTCATGGCCGCCGCCGAGTTCCCGGACCTGGGGGCCAAGGCCCCCACCAACCCCACCGTCGTCGCCGCGGACGCCATCCCGGCCGACCTGATGGGCCTGGACATCGGCCCCCGCAGCCGCGAGCTGTACGCCGCGAAGCTCGCCGACGCCGCCACCGTCTTCTGGAACGGCCCCATGGGCGTCTTCGAGCACCCGGACTACGCCGAGGGCACCCGGGCCGTCGCCCGGGCGCTGATCGACAGCCCGGCCTTCACCGTCGTCGGCGGCGGGGACTCCGCGGCGGCCGTCCGCATCCTGGGCTTCGACGAGAAGGCGTTCGGCCACATCTCGACCGGCGGCGGCGCCAGCCTGGAGTACCTGGAGGGCAAGACGCTCCCCGGCCTCGCCGCCCTGGAGGGCTGAGCCCGTGCGCCGAGGGTACCCCCCGGCGGCAGCCGGGACAGAACGCGCGGCCCTCGGGCCGCGGACGACCACGACGCCCGCGCACCCGGGTCGCGCGGGCCACACCGACGGAAGCCGCTGCCGCGGCGGAGCGAACGGAAAGGCAGAGGCATGGCGAACCGCACTCCGCTGATGGCGGGCAACTGGAAGATGAACCTCAACCACCTCGAGGCCATCGCCCACGTCCAGAAGCTCGCCTTCGCCCTGAACGACAAGGACCACGACGCCGTCGAGGTCGCGGTCCTGCCCCCCTTCACCGACCTGCGCTCGGTGCAGACCCTGGTCGACGGCGACAAGCTGAAGATCCGCTATGGCGCCCAGGACATCTCGGCGCACGACTCCGGCGCCTACACCGGCGAGGTCTCCGGAGCCATGCTGGCCAAGCTGAACTGCGCCTACGTGGTGATCGGCCACTCCGAGCGGCGCCAGTACCACAACGAGACCGACGAGCTGTGCAACGCCAAGGTCAAGGCCGCGTACCGGCACGGTCTGACTCCGATCCTGTGCGTTGGCGAGGGCCTGGACGTCCGCAAGGCCGGCAACCAGGTCGCCCACACGCTCGCCCAGGTCGACGGGGCACTGAAGGACGTCCCGGCCGAGCAGGTGGCGAGCATCGTGATCGCCTACGAGCCGGTGTGGGCCATCGGCACCGGCGAGGTCGCCACCCCCGAGGACGCCCAGGAGGTGTGCGGCGCGATCCGCGGCCGGCTGGCCGAGCTGTACGACCGGGAGACGGCCGAGAAGGTCCGCATCCAGTACGGCGGTTCGGTGAAGGCCGGGAACGTCGCCGCGATCATGGCCAAGCCGGACGTGGACGGCGCGCTGGTCGGCGGAGCCTCGCTGGACGTGGACGAGTTCGTGAAGATCGTCCGCTTCCGCGACCAGTGACACGATCGGCGGCCGGTGACGTCGGGGCCGCGCACGTCGTACCCTGACGGGGCCGGGAGCGAACCCACACGGGTCTCCCGGCCCCGTACCCTGCAAGTCCCGAGAGTTGTCCACAGTCATCCGTCCGAGAGAGTTGGTCCAGCCGTGATCATGGGGTTCTCCATCGCCCTCGTCGTCTTCAGCCTGCTGCTGATGCTGCTCGTGCTGATGCACAAGGGGAAGGGCGGCGGCCTCTCCGACATGTTCGGCGGCGGCATGCAGTCCTCCGTCGGCGGCTCCTCGGTCGCCGAGCGGAACCTCGACCGGATCACGGTCGTGGTGGGCCTGATCTGGTTCGCCATCATCGTCGCGCTCGGTGTCCTGATGAAGCTCGACTCCTGACGCGGCGCCGTTTTCCCGGCCTATCATGAGGCTCGCGTCCAACGGGCCCGGGGCGGTAACTCCGGTCTGTGGACGTGCGTTGGGCCCTACGTACACTGGGGCACCCGCAGCGGAGCCGCCCATGCTCCGCGGCACCATGAGGCAGGGAGTTACGACCGTGGCAAGTGGCAACGCGATCCGGGGAAGCCGGGTCGGAGCGGGGCCGATGGGGGAGGCCGAGCGAGGCGAGTCCGCGCCGCGCATCCGCATCTCCTTCTGGTGCTCGAACGGGCATGAGACCCAGCCCAGCTTCGCCAGTGACGCGCAGATCCCGGACACCTGGGACTGTCCGCGCTGTGGTTTCCCGGCCGGCAAGGACCGGGACAACCCGCCGGACCCTCCGCGCACCGAGCCGTACAAGACGCACCTGGCGTACGTGCGCGAGCGGCGCAGCGACGCCGACGGCGAGGCCATCCTCGCCGAGGCGCTGGCCAAACTCCGCGGGGAGATCTGACCGCGGATCCCACCACGGGGGAACGGCCGGCGAGGACGCCGACGACGGCCCGTCCGCACGCCCTGACAGGGCGCGCGGACGGGCCGTCGTTCCATTAGGTTGGGGTGCGGCGGGGTTTGTCACGAGAGAAGTGGACTGAATTCGCAGATGAACGCTGAAGGCCGCGGAAGGCTCGACCGTATGCCGCAGTGGCAGGCGCTGGCCAGGCACCGCGAGGAGCTGGGGGAGGTGCATCTGCGCGAACTGTTCGCCGACGACCCACGGCGCGGCGAGCGGTACGGAGTCCGGGTGGGGGACCTGTACCTGGACTACTCCAAGAACCTGGTCACGGACGAGACGCTGCGACTGCTGCGCGAGTTGGCCGAGGCGACCGACGTCGCCGGGCTGCGGGACGCGATGTTCCGCGGCGAGAAGATCAACGTCACCGAGGACCGGGCCGTGCTCCACACCGCCCTGCGGGCCCCGCGGGACGCGGTGATCGAGGTCGACGGGGAGAACGTCGTCCCCGCCGTGCACGCCGTGCTCGACCGGATGTCCGCCTTCGCCGAGAAGGTGCGCGCCGGCGAGTGGACCGGGCACACCGGGAAGCGGATCAGGGCGGTCGTCAACATCGGCATCGGCGGCTCCGACCTCGGGCCCGCCATGGCGTACGAGGCGCTGCGCGCCTACACCGACCGGGAGTTGGACGTTCGCTTCGTCTCCAACGTGGACGGCGCCGACCTGTACGAGGCGCTGCGGGACCTGGACCCGGCCGAGACGCTGTTCGTCGTCGCCTCCAAGACCTTCACCACGATCGAGACCATCACCAACGCCGGCGCGGCCAAGGACTGGCTGCTGAAGGGCCTGGACGCCGACGAGTCCGCGGTGGCCAGGCACTTCGTGGCGCTGTCGACCAACACGGCGGCGGTCGCGAAGTTCGGCATCGACACGGCCAACATGTTCGAGTTCTGGGACTGGGTCGGCGGACGCTACTCCTACGACTCGGCCATCGGCCTCTCGCTGATGATCGCCATCGGCCCGGACCGCTTCCGCGAGATGCTGGACGGCTTCCGCACCGTCGACGAGCACTTCCGCACCGCCCCTCCCGAGGAGAACGCCCCGCTGCTGCTGGGCCTGCTGGGCGTCTGGTACGGAGCCTTCTTCGACGCGCAGTCCCACGCCGTCCTGCCCTACAGCCACTACCTGTCGAAGTTCACCGCGTACCTGCAGCAGCTCGACATGGAGTCCAACGGCAAGTCGGTGGACCGGCAGGGCGAGCCGGTGAGCTGGCAGACCGGCCCGGTGGTCTGGGGCACCCCCGGCACCAACGGCCAGCACGCCTACTTCCAACTCCTCCACCAGGGCACCAGGACGATCCCCGCGGACCTGATCGGCTTCGCCCGGCCGGTGGAGGCCCTGCCGCCCGCGCTCGCGGCCCAGCACGACCTGCTGATGGCCAACTTCTTCGCCCAGGGCCAGGCCCTGGCCTTCGGCAAGACCGAGGAGGAGGTCCGCGCGGAGGGCGTCGCCGAGGAGCAGGTCCCGCACCGCACGTTCCGGGGCAACCACCCCACCACGACGATCCTGGCCTCCGAGCTGAGCCCGTCGGTGCTGGGGCAGTTGGTCGCGCTGTACGAGCACAAGGTGTTCGTCCAGGGCGCGATCTGGAACATCGACTCCTTCGACCAGTGGGGTGTGGAGCTGGGCAAGGTCCTGGCCAAGCGGGTCGAGCCGGCGCTGACCGAGGGCGCCGAGGTGGAGGGTCTGGACGCCTCCACGGCGGCCCTGGTGGCCCGCTACCGGGCCTTGCGCGGTCGCTGACGCGGCAACGGGCGCAGCGGGGCAAACGGGGCGCGGGGCACGGCCGGACACGGTCCCACGCGCCCCGAGCGCCCCACGCGCCCCGAGTGACGGAAACGGCGGTCTCGCTCCCACCGGTGGGAGCGAGACCGCCGTTCGTCCTCTCCCCGGGTGTCTTCCCGGGTGTTCCGGCCGGTGCCGGGTCAGTCCCGTGCCGAGGCGGGGAGGAGGGCCGCCGCGGCCTCGTCGAGGATCCACAGGGTGCGCTCGCGGCCCCGGGCGCCGGAGGCGGGGGTCCGCAGCGGGTCCGTGCCCTTCAGCGCGGAGTCCGCCGCCTCCGCCTTGTCCTCGCCCGCCGCCAGCAGCCAGACCTCCCGGGCCGCCCGCAGGGCCGGGAGCGTGAGGGAGATCCGGGTGGGCGGGGGCTTGGGGGCCTCGCGGACGCCGACGACCGAGCGCCCGGTCTCCGCCACGGCCGGGTGCTCCGGGAAGAGGGAGGCGACGTGGGTGTCCGGGCCCAGCCCCAGCAGCAGGACGTCGAAGGACGGCACCCGGGGCACGGACGTGCCCTCGGTGTTCTCGCCTCCCCCGGAGCCCTCGGCCTCCGCCGCCGTGGCCAGCTCCGCCGCGTACGCCTCGGCCGCGGCCGTCACGTCGTCGCCGTGCGGTCCGTCGGAGGCGGGCATCGCGTGGACACGCGCCGGGTCCAGCGGGACCGCGTCCAGGAACGCGCGGGCCTGGGTGTGGTTGCGGTCCGGGTCGCCGTCGGGCAGGAACCGCTCGTCGCCCCACCACAGGTCGACGCGGGACCAGTCGACCGTGTCCCGGCCCGGCGCCTCGGCCAGGGCCGCCAGCAGGGCGTTGCCGTTGCGGCCACCGGTCAACACGACGGACGCGTGGCCGCGGGTGGCCTGGGCGTCCACGACGGTGGTGATCAGGCTCGCCGCCGTGGCCCTGGCCATCCGTTCCTTGTCGGGGTGGACGACGATCCGCGGGGGTGTCCGCTCGGAGGTGGTCATCGGGTCCTCCCCTTCGCCTTGCCCTTGCCGCCGGATCGGTCCACGACGGCCTCTCCGGGGCTCTCCGCGGCGCTCTCGCCGTCGCCCTTCCCCTCGGCGGCCTTCTCGGTGGTCTCCTCGGCGGTCTCCTCGCCGCCCGTGGCGCCGCCCCCGTCGCCGGCCGTCCCGTCCGCCGTCGGCTCCGAGGCGGCGAGCAGCCGGTCGAGGCCGAAGCGGATCGTTCGGGCGTAGGTCTCGTCCGGGTCCAGGCGCCGCAGCTCCTCGGCGATCAGCTCGGCGTTGGAACGCCGGTGGAGGGCCACGTTCCGGTCGGGCTGGCCGGGCACGGTCAGCCGGGCCAGGGCGCCGTCGCCACGGCTCAGGCAGATGTCGCCCTCCTCCGTCACCAGCCGTACGGCCGTGAGGCCCGGACCGTCGGAGACGGTGCGCTCCACGGGGACGTTCAGCCGGTCGGCGAGCCAGAGCGCCAGCAGTTCGGTGCTCGGGTTGTACTCCTCGCCCTGGACCTCCGCCCTGAGAACGCGGGCCTGCTTCTGGTCCAGCGCGGCGGCCAGCACGCTGCGCCACAGGGTGATGCGGGTCCAGGCCAGGTCGGTGTCGCCGGGCGCGTAGGACCCGGCGCGCGTCCGGAGGGCCATGACCGGGTCCTCGGTCTCCGCCGCGTCGGTGATCCGGCGCTGGGCGAGGGTGCCCAGCGGATCCTTCGAGGGGTGCTCGGGTGTGTCGGCGGGCCACCAGACGACGACCGGGGCGTCCGGCAGCAGCAGGGGCAGCACGACGCTGTGGGCGTGGGAGGCCAGCTCGCCGTGGAGCCGCAGCAGGACCGTCTCGCCGGTGCCGGTCTCGCCGCCCATCCGCACCTCGGCGTCGAGCCGGGCCATGGCGCGGTCCCGGGGGGAGCGCCCCGGGCGCCGGATGACGACGAGGATCCGCGAGGGGTGCTCCTTGGACGCCTCGTTGGCGGCCTTCAGCGCGTCGTAGTGGCTGCCCTCGTCCGTCACGATCACGAGCGTGAGCACCATGCCGACGGCCGGGCTGCCCATCGCCCGCCTGGCCTTCACCAGGGTCACGTTGATCTCGCCGGAAGTGGTGTCGGTCAGGTCGATGTTCATGGCCGCCGCCAGCTCCGTCCGTCGCGTGCGAGCATCTCGTCGGCCGCCCGGGGACCCCAGGTCCCGGCGGTGTACGGCTCGGGCCTGCCGTGCGCGTCCCAGTACTCCTCGATGGGGTCGAGGATCTCCCAGGACCGCTCGACCTCCTGGTGCCGGGGGAAGAGGTTGGCGTCGCCCAGGAGGACGTCCAGGATGAGCCGTTCGTACGCCTCGGGGCTGGACTCGGTGAAGGACTCGCCGTAGGCGAAGTCCATCGTCACATCGCGGATCTCCATCGAGGTGCCCGGCACCTTGGAGCCGAACCGGATGGTGATGCCCTCGTCCGGCTGCACCCGGATGACCAGGGCGTTCTGCCCCAGCTCGCGGGTGTCGGTGGCGTCGAAGGGGGAGTAGGGGGCGCGCTGGAAGACCACCGCGATCTCGGTCACCCGGCGGCCCAGCCGCTTGCCGGTGCGCAGGTAGAAGGGGACGCCCGCCCAGCGGCGGTTGTCGATCTCCAGCTTGATGGCGGCGTAGGTGTCGGTCCGGGAGGCCGGGTCGATGCCCTCCTCCTCCAGGTAGCCGGGCACCCGCCGGCCGCCCTGCCAGCCGGCCTGGTACTGCCCGCGCACGGTGTAGCGGCCCAGGTCCTTCGGCAGCCGCACGGCGTTGAGCACCTTGAGCTTCTCGGTGACCAGCGCCTTGGCGTCGAAGGAGGAGGGCTCCTCCATGGCGGTCAGGGCGAGCAGTTGGAGCAGGTGGTTCTGGATGACGTCGCGCGCGGCGCCGATGCCGTCGTAGTAGCCGGCACGGCCACCGATCCCGATGTCCTCGGCCATCGTGATCTGCACGTGGTCGACGTAGGAACGGTTCCACAGCGGCTCGAACATCGTGTTGGCGAAGCGCAGCGCCAGGATGTTCTGGACGGTCTCCTTGCCCAGGTAGTGGTCGATTCGGAAGACGTCGGACTGGCGGAAGACCCGGTGGACGACCCGGTTCAACTCCTGGGCGCTGGCCAGGTCGTGGCCGAAGGGCTTCTCGATGACCGCGCGGCGCCAGGAGCCGTCCGGGGCGTCGGTCAGCCCGTGCTTCTTGAGCTGCTGGAGGACGGTGGGGAAGAACTTCGGGGGCACCGAGAGGTAGAAGGCGAAGTTGCCGCCGGTGCCGCGCGACTTGTCCAGGTCCTCGATGGTCGCCTTCAGGTTGCGGAAGGCGTCGTCGTCGTCGAAGACGCCGGGCACGAAGCGCATGCCCTCGCCGAGCTGCCGCCAGACCTCCTCGCGGAAGGGGGTGCGGGCGTACTGCTTGACCGAGTCGTGCACGACCTGGCAGAAGTCCTGGTCCTCCCAGTCGCGACGGGCGAAGCCGATCAGGGAGAAGCCCGGCGGCAGCAGACCCCGGTTGGCGAGGTCGTAGACGGCGGGCATCAACTTTTTCCGTGACAAATCGCCCGTGACGCCGAAGATCACCAGGCCCGACGGCCCCGCGATGCGCGGGAGCCGTCGGTCCTGTGCGTCACGCAGCGGGTTGGCTGCGTCGGTCACCTGCGTCATGCCTCCTTCGGGGCGAGACGCTTCAGCTCGGCCTCGGTGGAGGCCAGCAGGTCGCTCCAGGCCTTCTCGAACTTCTCGACGCCCTCCACCTCCAGCAGCTCGACGACCTCGTCGTAGTCGATGCCGAGCTTGGCGATCGCGTCGAGGTCCGCGCGGGCCTGCTCGTAGGTGCCGCGCACCGTGTCGCCGGTGATCTCGCCGTGGTCGCCGACGGCCGCCAGGGTGGCCTCCGGCATGGTGTTCACGGTGCCGGGGGCGACCAGCTCGGTGACGTAGAGGGTGTCGGGGTAGGCCGGGTCCTTCACGCCGGTGGAGGCCCACAGCGGGCGCTGCCGGTTGGCGCCGGCGGACTCCAGGGACGCCCAGCGGTCGGAGGCGACGACCTCCTCGTACGCCTGGTAGGCCAGCCGGGCGTTGGCCAGCGCCGCCTTGCCCTTCAGCGCCAGGGCCTCGTCGGTGCCCAGGGCGGTCAGGCGCTTGTCGACCTCGGTGTCCACCCGGGAGACGAAGAACGACGCCACCGAGTGGATCCCCGACAGGTCCAGACCCTTCTCCCGGGCCTTCTCCAGACCCGCCATGTAGGCGTCCATCACCATCCGGTAGCGCTCGATGGAGAAGATCAGCGTGACGTTGACGCTGATGCCCGCGGCGATGGTCTCCGTGATCGCCGGGAGGCCGGCGCGGGTGGCGGGGATCTTGATGAAGGTGTTGGGGCGGTCCACCAGCCAGGCGAGCTGCTTGGCCTCGGCGACCGTGGGCCGCGTGGCGTGCGCCAGCCGCGGGTCCACCTCGATGGAGACCCGACCGTCCAGACCGCCCGTGGCGTCGTAGACCGGGCGCAGCACGTCGGCGGCGTCCCGGACGTCGGCGGTGGTGATCATCCGGATGGCCTCCTCCACCGTGACCCCGCGCGAGGCCAGGTCGGTCAGTTGCCGGTCGTAACCGTGCCCCTCGGAGATCGCCTTCTGGAAGATGGACGGGTTCGTGGTGACGCCCACCACGTGCTGCTCGTCCAGCAGCTCGGCGAGGTTGCCGGACGTGATGCGCTGGCGCGACAGGTCGTCCAGCCAGATCGCGACGCCTTCGTCGGTGAGGCGCTTGAGTGCGTCTGTCATGGGAAATGCATCTCCTGATTCTGCCTTCTTGACGGCCTCTTGGCGTCAGCGTGCGGCGGCGTCGATCGATTCCCGGGCGGCGGCGGTGACGGCCTCCGACGTCAGTCCGAACTCCCGGAAGAGCACCTTGTAGTCGGCCGAGGCGCCGAAGTGCTCCAGGGAGACGATCCGACCGGCGTCGCCGACGTACCGGTGCCAGGTCAGCCCGACGCCCGCCTCGACCGCCACGCGCGCCTTCACCTGCGGCGGCAGCACGCTGTCACGGTACGTCCGGTCCTGCTCCTCGAACCACTCCAGGCACGGCATCGACACCACCCGGGTGGGCACGCCCTCGGCCTGGAGCGTCTCGCGGGCGGCGACGGCGAGCTGCACCTCGGAGCCGGTGGCGATGAGCACGACCCGCGGCTCGGTGGCGCCGCCCTGGGAGTCCTCCGCCTCGAACATCACGTACCCGCCGCGGGCGGCGTCCTCGTTCGGCTCGTAGGTCGGCACGTTCTGCCGGGTCAGCGCGATGCCGTGCGGGGCCGGGCGCTCACCGTGGCGGCGCATGATCTCGCGCCAGGCGATGGCCGTCTCGTTGGCGTCGGCCGGGCGGACCATGTTCAGCCCCGGAATGGCGCGCAGCGCCGCCAGGTGTTCCACCGGCTGGTGGGTCGGACCGTCCTCGCCCAGACCGATGGAGTCGTGCGTCCACACGTAGGTGACCGGCAGCTTCATCAGCGCCGCCAGCCGCACCGCCGGACGCATGTAGTCGGAGAACACCAGGAAGGTGCCGCCGTAGATCCGGGTGTTGCCGTGCAGCGCGATGCCGTTCATGGTCGAGCCCATGGCGTGCTCGCGGATGCCGAAGTGGATCGTGCGGCCGTACGGGTCCGCCTCCGGCAGCGGGTTGTCCGCCGGGAGGAACGACGACGAGGCGTCGATGGTGGTGTTGTTCGACCCCGCGAGGTCGGCGGAGCCGCCCCACAGCTCGGGGATCACCCCGCCCAGCGCCTTGAGCACCGCGCCGGACGCCTTGCGGGTCGCCACGTCCTTGCCCGCCTCGAAGACCGGCAGGACCTTCTCCCAGCCCTCGGGGAGCTTCCCGGCGGCGATCCGGTCGTACTCGGCGGCGCGCTCGGGGTTGGCGTCGCGCCACTGCGCGAACCGCTTCTCCCACTCGGCGCGCGCCTCGCGGCCCCGGTCGACCACCTTGCGGGCGTGCGCGAGGACCTCCTCGGTGACCTCGAAGTCCTTCTCGGGGTCGAAGCCCAGCACGCGCTTGGTGGCGGCGACCTCCTCCGCGCCGAGCGCGGAACCGTGCGAGGCCTCGGTGTTCTGGGCGTTCGGCGCGGGCCAGGCGATGATCGTCCGGGCGGCGATGATCGAGGGCCGCTCGGTCTCCTCCTGCGCCGCCCTCAGCGCCGCGTACAGCGCCCGCACGTCGAAGTCGCCGTTGGGCGCCTGCTCGATGCGCTGGACGTGCCAGCCGTACGCCTCGTACCGCTTCAGGACGTCCTCGGACATCGCGGTCGCGGTGTCGCCCTCGATGGAGATGTGGTTGTCGTCGTACAGGGCGACGATGTTCCCCAGCTTCTGGTGGCCGGCCAGCGAGGACGCCTCGGCGGAGATGCCCTCCTCCAGGTCGCCGTCGGAGACGATCGTCCAGATGGTGTGGTCGAAGGGGGAGGTGCCCGGAGCGGCGTCCGGGTCGAACAGGCCCCGCTCGTAACGGGCGGCCATCGCCATGCCCACGGCGTTGGCGATGCCCTGGCCCAGCGGACCGGTGGTGGTCTCCACCCCGACCGTGTGGCCGTACTCCGGGTGACCGGGGGTCTTGCTGCCCCAGGTGCGGAAGGCCTTGAGGTCGTCCAGCTCCAGACCGTAGCCGGACAGGTAGAGCTGGATGTAGAGGGTCAGGCTGGTGTGGCCCGGGGAGAGGACGAACCGGTCCCGGCCGACCCACTGCGCGTCGGACGGGTCGTGCCGCATCAGCTTCTGGAAGAGCAGGTACGCCGCGGGCGCCAGGCTCATGGCCGTACCCGGATGGCCGTTGCCGACTTTCTGCACGGCGTCCATGGCCAGGACTCGGACGGTATCGACAGCCCGCTGATCCAGTTCGGTCCACTCGAGATCTGTGGTGGTCGGCTTGGTGCTCACCCTGCGTCAGGGCTCCTCTCCACATGTCGAAGGCCGGTGTCGGTTGGGTCACACCGGGCGCTGTCGAGCGTACCCCCGCCGGTGTTCCCCCTTTTCGACTGCTCATCCTTCGGGCAACACGGCGACGAGGCGGGGTGCGAAACACCTCGAATCGGACGCTCGGCGGGCGTCCGTCGGGCAAGTGATGAACACGGAGCGCACATGAGCGCGGGCGTCCGTCGACAGGCCGGCGCCCACTCTCCGTGACGACGCCTTCCGGGGGAGGAGGGGGCGGTACGGGCCACCCCGGGGAGGGGCGACGCATGGCCGGCGTCTACAGTGGCGTGGTATGCGCGAGTCGCGACCGGGTGCCGGTCGCTGCTCGCTTGTCCCATGCGGCGCGAGCCGCACATGTCGCATCGTGATCAGGGGTGTCCGTGACGGCCGTCGAATCCCGTCCCACGGGTGGGGGTACCGCCCACGCCCGGAGGGCTGTGGGGGAGCTCGATCCGAGCCCAGTGCACCGGCCGCTCGGGGCCCGCATCAAGGGCTTCGTGGCGCTGACCAAGCCGCGGATCATCGAGCTGCTGCTGATCACCACCATTCCGGTGATGTTCCTCGCCGAGCAGGGAGTGCCCGACCTGTGGCTGGTGCTGGCCACCTGCGTGGGCGGTTACCTCTCGGCGGGCGGCGCCAACGCGCTGAACATGTACCTCGACCGGGACATCGACGCGCTGATGCACCGCACCGAGCGGCGTCCGCTGGTGACCGGGCTGATCTCGCCGCGCGAGGCACTGGTCTTCGGCCTCGCCCTGGCCGTGATCTCCACGGCGTGGTTCGGGCTGCTCGTCAACTGGCTCTCCGCCGCCCTCTCCCTGGGCGCGCTGCTCTTCTACGTCGTCGTCTACACGATGATCCTCAAGCGGCGCACCGCCCAGAACATCGTCTGGGGCGGCATCGCGGGCTGCATGCCGGTCCTCATCGGCTGGTCCTCGGTGAAGAACGAGGTCAGTTGGGCCGCCGTCGTCCTCTTCCTGGTCATCTTCTTCTGGACGCCGCCGCACTACTGGCCGCTGTCGATGAAGGTCAAGGACGACTACGCGCGCGTCGGGGTGCCGATGCTCCCGGTGATCGCGGGCAACAAGGCCGTGGCCCGGCAGATCGTGATCTATAGCTGGGTCATGGTGGCCGTCTCGCTGACCCTGTGGCCGCTGGGGTACGTCGGCTGGTTCTACCCGCTCGTCGCGATCGCCGCGGGCGCCTGGTGGCTGTGGGAGGCCCACGCCCTCCACGCCCGCGCCAAGGCCGGCGTCACCGGGGCGAAGCTCAAGGAGATGCGGCTGTTCCACTGGTCGATCACCTATGTGTCGCTGCTGTTCGTGGCGGTGGCGGTGGACCCGTTCCTGCGCTGACGCCGCGCAGGAACGGGGAGTGGCACAAGCCACTGACGGCCGCGGTCGCCAGGTGATCTACCCATCGGTAGCATCCTGTGCATGGCCAAGACACAGCAGGCGGAAGAGACCAGGCCCGACGCCCGGGCCCAGCGCTGGGTGACGAAGCTCGCCAAGGAGATCACCGCGTTCGCCAAGGAGCGCGGCGGCGGCGCCGACGGCCAGATCGCCTACATCGGGCAGCGCGGCGTGCGCCTCGTCCTCGTCGGCGCCGACGGCGGCTGGGGCGACCTGGTGGCCCCCTCGCGGGAGGTGGCGGAGAAGGCCGCCGAGAAGGCCGGGGTCACCCTCCACGAGGACCTCGACGGCGACCTCGCCGCCCGCATCCGCACCGGCCCCTACGAGTGGGAGCGGATGGCCGGCATCCAGGTCGGAGGCCCGAAGAACCGCTGAGGCCGCACCGCGCGCGACACCCACCGGGCGTCGCGCGCGCCGCCGTGACCGGCCTTTTGGCGGGTCCGACGGGGGAAGGCCGACCGTTCACGGGGAGCGGAGGCGTCCTCCGGCACCCGGGGCCACCCCGCCCCGAACCACCGTCTCCAACCGCCCCGTCTCGAACCAGCGGCTCCGACCGTGCCGCGCTCCCGCACGCCGCGCCCGCGACCGCCGTCGTCACCGCCCCCGGCGTCCGTGACCGCCGGGGCCCGGGCGTCCGTGCGGAGTGGAGCGAACACACTTTCGGCCGTGTGCGTGGTGCCCGCCGCCCCTAGGGGCGGCGGGCACCACGCACACGGCCGGGATCGGCCGGAATCCTGGTTCACAGACCGGACGCGGAACCGGCCGGGGTGGCGTCCGAGGGCCGCTCCCGCACCACGGCGGGCACGGGAGCCGCGACGGCGTCCGCCGTGGGAGGCAGACCCCTCTCGCGCAGGGACAGCAGCGTCCGCAGGGTGAAGATCCACACCAGGCAGGAGCCGAACAGGTGGAGCGCCACCAGCACCTCGGGCAGTTCGGTGAAGTACTGGACGTACCCGATCGCGCCCTGCGCCAGCAGCACCAGCAGCAGCTCCCGGGTGCGGGCGAGCGGCCCCGAGGGCGCGTCCGCGGCGCGCAGCGCCAGCCAGAGCAGCACCGTCAGGCCCACCACGGCCCAGGCGAGGAGGGCGTGCACCCGCGTGGTCGCCTCCCAGTCCACGCCCATCCGCGGCACGTCGCTGCTGTCGCCCGCGTGGGGCCCCGCGCCCGTCACCATGGTGCCGACGACGATCAGCGCCACGGTCACGGCCGTCAACGCCACCGCGAGCCGTCCGGCCCGCGGGGGTGCCAGCGGGCGCGGTTCCTCGTCGCCCTCGCGTGCGCGCAGCCAGGTCACCGCGGCGACGGTGATCAGCGCGGTGGCGAGCAGGAAGTGCGCGGCGACGGTGTACGGGTTGAGCTCCATCAGCACGGTGACGCCGCCCAGCAGGCCGTTGGCGACGACCAGCCAGAACTGCGCCCAGGCCGCCCGCGACAGGCCCCGGCGGCGCGGTTCGGCGGAGCGCACGGCCAGGATCGCCCAGCCGACGGCGGCGCACAGCACGTACGTCAGCAGACGGTTGCCGAACTCGATGGCGCCGTGGAGGCCCATCTCGGGCGTGGCGACCAGACTGTCGCCGCTGCACTTGGGCCAGGTCTCGCATCCCAGCCCCGAGCCGGTCAGCCGCACCACCCCACCGGTGACCACGATGACCACGCTCATCGTGAGCGCGGTCAGGGTGGCGCGTTCCACGGTGCGCTGGGCGGGGGTCCAGCGCCTGGCGACGTACGCGACGGGGTTCCGTGCGAATTCGAGCAGATTGGGCACGGGCCCATCGTAGGCGCGTGCTTGTGCGAACTTTCACGAGGGGGGCGGGAAAACCTGTGCCGTCCCTCTCACGCGCTCCCGCTCACGCCGTTCCGCCCACGCTCCCGGCGGCGGACTCACTCCCAGCGGAAGAACCGGGCCGCGGCGGCCAGGCCCGCCACCGCCCACACCGTGAGGACGGCCAGGTTCCCCCACGGCATCCCGGCGCCGTCGCGGAGCACGTCCCGCAGTCCCTCGGAGAGCGCGGAGATCGGCAGCCACTCCAGCACGTCGCGCACCGGGGCGGGGAACTTCTCCAGCGGGACGACCACTCCGCCGCCGACCAGCAGCAGGAGGAAGACGAGGTTCGCCCCCGCCAGCGTCGCCTCGGCCCGGAGCGTCCCGGCCATCAGCAGGCCGAGACCGGAGAAGGCGGCCGTCCCGGCGGCCAGCAGCAGCACCACGGAGAGCGGGTCGCCGTGCGGCGACCAGCCCAGCGCGAGGGCGACCGACGACAGCAGCGCCACCTGCAGCACCTCGATCGCCAGCACCGCGCAGGTCTTGGCGGTCATCAACCCCCAGCGGGGCAGCGGCGAGGCGCCCAGCCGTTTGAGGACGCCGTAGCGGCGTTCGAAGCCGGTGGAGATGGCCTGGCCGGTGAAGGCGGTGGAGAGGACGGCCAGCGCCAGCACGCCCGGCGCCAGGAAGTCCACACGCCCGGCCCCGTCGTCGGCGCCGGGGAGGTCGACGACGTCCACGGTGCCGAACAGCACCAGCAGCAGCGTCGGGATGACGATGGTCAGCAGCAACTGCTCGCCGTGGCGCAGCAGCAGCCGCGTCTCCAGCGCGGCCTGCGCCGCGATCATCCTCGACAGCGGCGCGGCGCCCGGTCGGGGGGAGTACGTGCCGTGCCCCGTGGTCCGGGTGGTCTTGGTGTTCACGACCGCAGCTCCTTGCCCGTCAGCTCCAGGAAGACGTCCTCCAGAGTGTGCCGCTCGACGGAGATGCTGTCCGGCATCACCCCGTTCTGCGCGCACCAGGACGTCACCGTGGCCAGCAGCCGGGGGTCCACGGCGCCGGTCAGCCGGTACGAGCCCGGCACCGGCTCGGCGGCCGCGGTGCCCGAGGGCAGCGCCTTGAGCAGCGAGCGCAGGTCGAGCCCGGGCCGGCCGGTGAAACGCAGGGTGTTCTCGGCGCCCCCGCGGCACAGCTCCTCGGGGCTGCCCCGCGCGATCACCCGTCCGGCGTCGATGATGGCGACGTCGTCGGAGAGTTCCTCGGCCTCGTCCATGAAGTGCGTGCTGAGCACCACCGTCACGCCGTCCGCGCGCAGCTCCCGCACCAGGTCCCAGGCGGACCGGCGGGCCTGGGGGTCCAGACCGGCGGTCGGTTCGTCGAGGAAGACCAGCTCCGGCCGGCCGACGACGGCCATGGCCAGCGCGAGTCGCTGCTGCTGGCCGCCCGACAGCCGCCGGTAGGGGGTGCGGCCACAGCCGTCCAGCCCCAGGCGTTCGATCAGGGCGTCGACGTCCAGCGGGTGGGCGTGGAGGGCGGCCGTGTGCCGCAGCATCTCCGCGGCGCGGACGGTGGGGTAGATGCCGCCGCTCTGGAGCATCACGCCGATCCGGGGCCGCAGGGCGGTCGCGTCGGAGATCGGGTCGAGGCCCAGGACGCGGACGGTGCCCGCGTCGGGGCGGCGGTAGCCCTCGCAGGTCTCGATGGTGGTGGTCTTCCCGGCCCCGTTGGGGCCGAGGACGGCGGTGACGGTGCCGCGCCGGACGGTGAGGTCCAACCCGTTCACCGCGGTCCGGTCCCCGTACCGCTTCACCAGCCCTGTGACCTCGACGGCCGCCGTGTCTCGCATAGGGGCGAGTCTAGGGAGCGGCGGGCGACGGCGGGGTCCTGGGGCCACGAGAGGGTCACGCGGGGGCCACGCGGCGGCGCCGGGCCGCGGACGGTTCCGGAGAGTTAGGCATGCCTTACGTGACGCATACCATCCCGGCCGGTCGGGGCGCGACTTGCCGCCGTCCTTTGAATTACGCAACAATAGCGTTGCGAAAAACGCGCGCCCGGCGGGACGGTGATCCGGCCCGGCGGAACGGCACGGAAGTGAGGAGGCGCGAACGATCATGGCGGTCCGACAGGGCGGCGGCGACACGCGCACCCCCACGTCCTCCGCTCCGGAGGAGCAGCACGGCACCCGCAACAGGGTCGCGCGTTCCATCCTCGACCACGGCCCCTCCACCGCGGCCGAACTGGCCCAACGCCTGGAGCTGACCCAGGCCGCGGTCCGCCGCCACCTCGACGCCCTCGTCTCCGAGGGGGTCGTGGAGCCCCGCGAGAAGCGGGTCTACGGCTCACGCGGCCGGGGCCGTCCCGCCAAGGTCTTCGCGCTCACCGACCGCGGTCGCGGCGCGTTCGACCAGGCGTACGACCAACTCGCCGTCGACGCCATGCGCTGGATAGCGCAGGCGGCGGGCGGCGGCGAGAAGGGCCGGGCCGCGGTGGCGGCCTTCGCCCGCGCGCGGGTCGCCGCGCAGGCCGAGCGGTACCGCGAGGAACTGGAGCGGGCGGCCCCCGAGGACCGCGCCAGGGCATTGGCCGAGGCCCTCTCCAAGGACGGGTACGCTGCCACTGCGCGCAGCGCGCCCGCCGCCGGTGGAGAGCAGCTCTGTCAGCACCACTGCCCGGTGGCCCACGCCGCCGAGCAGTTCCCGCAGTTGTGCGAGGCGGAGACCGAGGTCTTCTCCCGCCTGCTCGGCACCCACGTGCAACGTCTGGCCACCATCGCCCACGGCGACGGAGTGTGCACGACGTTCATCCCCGGGACAGTCCCCGGACCCACCTCCAAGACCACCACAGCATCTGCAAGCACAGCCGGGAGGAACCCCGCATGACTCTCCCCACGGAGACTGCCCACCCTGAGCTGGAGGGCCTGGGCAAGTACGAGTACGGCTGGGCCGACCCGGACGCCGCCGGCGCGTCGGCCAAGCGTGGCCTCTCCGAGGAGGTCGTCCGCGACATCTCGGGGAAGAAGTCCGAGCCGGAGTGGATGCTGAAGCGCCGCCTGAAGGCTCTGAAGCTCTTCGAGAAGAAGCCCATGCCCAACTGGGGGTCGGACCTCAGCGGCATCGACTTCGACAACATCAAGTACTTCGTGCGGTCCACCGAGAAGCAGGCCCAGTCGTGGGAGGACCTTCCGGAGGACATCAAGAACACCTACGACAAGCTGGGCATCCCCGAGGCGGAGAAGCAGCGCCTGGTCGCCGGCGTCGCCGCCCAGTACGAGTCCGAGGTGGTCTACCACCAGATCCGTGAGGACCTGGAGAGCCAGGGCGTCATCTTCCTGGACACCGACACGGCCCTCAAGGAGCACCCGGAGCTGTTCCAGGAGTACTTCGGCACCGTCATCCCCTCCGGCGACAACAAGTTCGCCGCGCTGAACACCGCGGTGTGGTCCGGCGGCTCGTTCATCTACGTGCCCAAGGGCGTCCACGTGGACATCCCGCTCCAGGCCTACTTCCGGATCAACACCGAGAACATGGGCCAGTTCGAGCGGACGCTGATCATCGTGGACGAGGACGCCTACGTCCACTACGTCGAGGGCTGCACCGCGCCGATCTACCAGTCGGACTCGCTGCACTCCGCGGTCGTGGAGATCATCGTCAAGAAGGGCGCCCGCTGCCGCTACACGACCATCCAGAACTGGTCGAACAACGTCTACAACCTGGTCACCAAGCGCGCCGTGGCCTACGAGGGCGCGACCATGGAGTGGGTCGACGGCAACATCGGCTCCAAGGTGACGATGAAGTACCCGGCCGTCTACCTGATGGGCGAGCACGCCAAGGGCGAGACCCTCTCGGTCGCGTTCGCGGGCGAGGGCCAGCACCAGGACGCCGGCGCCAAGATGGTGCACATGGCGCCCAACACCTCCTCCAACATCGTCTCCAAGTCGGTGGCGCGGGGCGGTGGCCGCACCTCCTACCGCGGCCTGATCGAGATCGCGGAGGGCGCCGAGAACTCCAAGTCCAACGTGCTGTGCGACGCGCTGCTGGTGGACACCGTCTCGCGCTCGGACACCTACCCGTACGTCGACGTCCGCGAGGACGACGTGACGATGGGCCACGAGGCGACGGTCTCCAAGGTCAGCGACGACCAGCTCTTCTACCTCATGCAGCGCGGCCTGTCCGAGGACGAGGCGATGGCGATGATCGTGCGCGGCTTCGTCGAGCCGATCGCCAAGGAACTCCCCATGGAGTACGCGCTGGAGCTGAACCGGCTGATCGAGCTGCAGATGGAGGGCGCGGTCGGCTGACCGGCGGTCGGTCCCGCCGGCCGGACGGTCCCCCGTCCGTCCGGCGGGCACCCCGTCCGGCCGGTTTCCCGACCGGGACAGGTCGGGCCGGCCCCCGGCCCACCCCGTGTGACCGTGAGCGAGCCGAAGGGGGCGCCGCCGTCGAGAAGCGTCGGCGGCGGACGGCAAGCCCCGAGGCGAGCGAACACAAACATTAGGAGCAACACGACAGCCATGGCTGAGGCTCAGAACATTCCGGCGGGGTCCACGACCACCGGAGCGATCGCGGTGGCCGCCGAGTCCACCGTCGCCACGAGGATGAGCGCGCCGCCGTCCTTCGACGTGGCCGACTTCCCCGTCCCCCACGGCCGCGAGGAGGAGTGGCGCTTCACTCCCCTGGAGCGGCTGCGCGGACTGCACGACGGCACCGCCACCCCGAACGGCGGCGTCAAGGCCGAGGTCTCCGCGCCCGACGGCGTGACCGTCGAGACGGTCGGCCGCGACGACTCCCGTCTCGGCCGGGCCGGTGTCCCCGTCGACCGGGTCGCGGCGCAGGCGTACAGCTCCTTCGAGAAGGCGACGGTCGTCACCGTCCCCAAGGAGACCGTGCTGGAGGAGCCGATCCGGCTCAGCGTGCAGGGCCAGGGCGGTGTCTCCTACGGGCACACCGTCTTCGAGCTGGGGGCCTTCGCCGAGGCCGTGGTCGTCATCGACCACGTCGGTGACGCCGTGCGCGCCGCCAACGTCGAGTACCTGCTCGGCGACGGCGCCAAGCTGACGGTCGTCTCCGTGCAGGACTGGGACGACACGGCCGTGCACTGCGCCCAGCACAGCGCGCTGGTGGGCCGGGACGCCACCTTCAAGTCCGTGGTCGTCACCTTCGGCGGCGACCTGGTGCGCCTCCACCCGCGCGTCAACTACGCGGGCCCGGGCGGCGAGGCCGAGCTGTACGGCCTGTACTTCACCGACAACGGCCAGCACCAGGAGCACCGGCTCCTCGTCGACCACGAGGCCCCGAACTGCCGCAGCAACGTCGTCTACAAGGGCGCCCTCCAGGGCGAGGACGCGCACGCGGTGTGGATCGGCGACGTGGTGATCCGCGCCTCGGCCCTGGGCACCGACACCTACGAGCTCAACCGCAACCTCGTCCTCACCGACGGCGCGCGGGTGGACTCGGTCCCCAACCTGGAGATCGAGACCGGTGAGATCGTCGGCGCCGGCCACGCCTCGGCCACCGGCCGCTTCGACGACGAGCAGTTGTTCTACCTGATGGCCCGCGGCGTCCCGGAGAAGGAGGCCCGCCGTCTGGTGGTGCGCGGCTTCTTCGCGGAGCTGGTCCAGCAGATCGGTCTGCCGGACCTCCAGGAGCGTCTGATCGCCAAGATCGAGGAAGAGCTGGAGGAGTCGGTCGCATGAGCACCGCGGAAGACACGGCGGGCCCGGTGGAGGGCTTCGTCCGCGTCGCCACGCTCGGCGAGCTGGAGGAGGACACCCCCCGTCGGGTGGAGATCGCCGGCACGCCGGTCTCCCTCGTCCGCACCGAGGGCGAGGTCTTCGCGATCAACGACATCTGCTCGCACGCGAACGTCTCCCTGTCCGAGGGCGAGGTGGAGGACTGCCGGATCGAGTGCTGGCTGCACGGCTCCAGCTTCGACCTGCGCACCGGCAAGCCCTCCGGCCCGCCCGCAACGCGCCCCGTCCCCGTATACCCCGTCAAGATCGAAGGAGACGGCCCCGACGCGGCTGTGCTCGTCTCCGTCACCCAGGAGTCCTGAAGCCCCATGGCAACGCTTGAGATCCACGACCTGCACGTCTCCGTCGAGGCCGAGAACGGCCCCCGGGAGATCCTGCGCGGCGTCGACCTGACCGTGAAGCAGGGCGAGACGCACGCGATCATGGGCCCGAACGGCTCCGGAAAGTCCACTCTCGCCTACTCGCTGGCCGGTCACCCCAAGTACACGATCACCGGCGGCACCGTGACCCTGGACGGCGAGGACGTCCTGGAGATGAGCGTCGACGAGCGCGCCCGCGCCGGCCTCTTCCTCGCCATGCAGTACCCGGTCGAGGTCCCCGGCGTGTCCGTCTCCAACTTCCTGCGCACCGCCGCCACCGCCATCCGCGGCGAGGCCCCGAAGCTGCGCACCTGGGTGAAGGAGGTCAAGGAGGCCATGGAGCGCCTCCACATCGACCCCGCCTTCGCCGAGCGGAACGTCAACGAGGGCTTCTCCGGCGGTGAGAAGAAGCGCCACGAGATCCTCCAGTTGGAGCTGCTCAAGCCGAAGGTCGCGATCCTCGACGAGACCGACTCCGGCCTGGACGTGGACGCCCTGCGCATCGTCTCCGACGGCGTGAACCGCGTCCGCGAGAACGGTGAGGTCGGCACGCTGCTGATCACCCACTACACGCGTATCCTGCGCTACATCAAGCCCGACCACGTCCACGTCTTCGCGGGCGGGCGGATCGCCGAGTCCGGCGGTCCGGAGCTGGCGGACAAGCTGGAGGAAGAGGGCTACGAGGCCTATGTGAAGGGCGGCCGGGCCGCGTGACCTCCACGCGCCGGGCCACCGCGGATCCGCGGGCCACCGACCGTCCCGCCCGGCCCCGCCGGACGGGTGACAGCACCATGCCCCCGGCCCCGTGGCCGGGGGCTGTCCCCGGCCGTCCGGACGGCGGGGCGAACGGAGGAACAAGGGCGTGACACAGCTGCCGGGCCTTCTCGACACAGAGGCGATCCGCAAGGACTTCCCCGTACTGGACCGCGTGGTCCACGACGGCAAGAAGATCGTGTACCTGGACAACGCGGCGACCTCGCAGAAGCCCAACCAGGTGCTCGACGTGCTGAACGACTACTACGTGCGGCACAACGCCAACGTCCACCGCGGTGTGCACGTGCTCGCCGAGGAGGCCACGGCGCTGTACGAGGGAGCGCGCGACAAGGTCGCCGCCTTCGTCAACGCGCCGAGCCGCGACGAGGTGGTCTTCACCAAGAACGCCTCGGAGTCGCTCAACCTCGTGGCCAACATGCTCGGCTGGGCGGACGACCCCTACCGCGTCGACGACCGGACCGAGATCGTCATCACGGAGATGGAGCACCACTCCAACATCGTGCCGTGGCAACTGCTCGCGCAGCGCACGGGCGCGAAGCTGAAGTGGTTCGGCCTCACCGACGACGGGCGCCTGGACCTGTCGAACATCGAGGAGATCATCACCGAGCGGACCAAGGTCGTCTCGTTCGTGCTGGTCTCCAACATCCTGGGCACGGTCAACCCGGTCGAGACGATCGTCCGCCGCGCCCAGGAGGTCGGCGCCCTCGTGGTCGTCGACGCCTCCCAGGCCGCCCCCCACATGCCGCTGGACGTGCAGGCGCTCCAGGCCGACTTCGTGGTCTTCACCGGCCACAAGATGTGCGGCCCGACCGGCATCGGCGTGCTGTGGGGACGGCAGGAGCTGCTGGAGGACCTGCCGCCGTTCCTCGGCGGCGGCGAGATGATCGAGACCGTCTCGATGCACTCCTCCACCTACGCTCCCGCCCCGCACAAGTTCGAGGCGGGCACCCCGCCGATCGCCCAGGCCGTCGGGCTGGGCGCCGCCGTGGACTACCTCACCTCGATCGGCATGGAGCGCATCGCCGCCCACGAGCACGCGATCACCGAGTACGCGGTCTCCAGGCTGCGGGAGGTCCCGGACCTGCGGATCATCGGACCGGCCACGGCCGAGGACCGGGGCGCGGCGATCTCCTTCACGCTCGGCGACATCCACCCCCACGACGTGGGGCAGGTGCTCGACGAGCTGGGCATCGCCGTCCGGGTCGGACACCACTGCGCCCGGCCCGTCTGCCTGCGGTACGGAATTCCCGCGACCACGCGAGCGTCGTTCTATCTGTATTCCACTCCCGCCGAGGTCGACGCCTTGGTGGAGGGGCTGGAACACGTACGGAACTTCTTCGGTTGATGTTCCGTGACCGTGACGGACGACTGCAGCGGCTGAAGGTGACTCGTGAAGCTGGACTCCATGTACCAGGACGTGATCCTGGACCACTACAAGCACCCGCACGGACGGGGACTCCGCGACGGTGACGCCGAGGTGCACCATGTCAACCCGACGTGCGGAGACGAGGTCACGCTGCGGGTGAAACTCGACGGCTCCACCATCGCGGACGTCAGCTACGAGGGGCAGGGCTGCTCCATCAGCCAGGCCAGCGCCTCGGTGCTGAACGAACTGCTGGTCGGCAAGGGGCTCGACGAGGCACGCAGGATCCAGGAGACCTTCCTGGAGCTGATGCAGTCCAAAGGACGGATCGAGCCGGACGACGCGATGGAGGAGATCCTGGAGGACGCGGTCGCGTTCGCGGGGGTCTCGAAGTACCCGGCGCGCGTCAAGTGCGCACTGCTGAGCTGGATGGCATGGAAGGACGCCACCGCCCAGGCCCTGGGCGGCGGCTTTGCCGAGGAGAGGTCCGAGGAGAAGACCGTATGAGCGAGACCCCGACCACGACGACACCGGTGAGCGAGGACGAGGTCCGCGAGGCGCTCTACGACGTGGTGGACCCCGAGCTGGGCATCGACGTCGTCAACCTGGGCCTGATCTACGGCATCCACGTCGACGACGACAACAGCGTCACCCTGGACATGACCCTGACGTCCGCGGCGTGTCCGCTGACCGACGTGATCGAGGACCAGGCCCGGTCGGCGACCGACGGCCTGGTCAACGAGCTGAGGATCAACTGGGTCTGGATGCCGCCGTGGGGCCCGGACAAGATCACCGACGAGGGGCGCGAGCAGCTCCGAGCCCTGGGCTTCAACGTCTGACGCTCCCGCGCCGAGGGGCGACCTTCGAGGGCGCGGGCGACACGACACGGACACGGCCCGGGTCCGCCGGCACACACCGGCGGGCCCGGGCCGTGGCGTTCGTCGCCGGGCTCGCTAACGCCCGTGCCACCACCTCGCCAGGGAGCCCCGCCAGCGCCCCGGAGCGCCGTGCGCGGCTCCGGCCGCTCCCGACCCGGGCGCCGGCGCGGAAGAGGCCGGCGACGGAGACGGCGACGGCGCGGGGGCGGGCTCCGTGCCCCGCCCGCGGCCCTCGGCGGTCGGCTGCGCGGCGGCCGGCTGTGCGGGGGCGATCGGGGGGAAGCGCACCGGCAGGGAGACCAGGCTCCGGTTGAAGGGCCCCTGCCGCCACCGCAGCTCCTCCTCCCCGACGGCCAGCTCGATGTCGGGAATGCGGTCGAGGAGCTTCTCCACGGCGACCGTGGCGATCAGCCGGGCGGGGCTCTTCGCCGGACAGGTGTGCGGGCCCACGCCCCAGGCCAGGTGGGCGCGGTTGCCGGTCCGGCGGTCACCGGCCAGGGCCGGGTCGTTGTTCAGGGCGATGAAGCTCATCAGCATGGGCTCGCCCGCGCGCACCAGGGTCCCGTCGAGCTCCTCGTCCCGGATCGCGTAGTGGATGGCGTAGTTGGCCATCGGCGGGTCGTTCCACAGCACCTCGTCGAGCGCGTCCTCGACCGGCATGCTGCCGCCCGCCAGGTCGCCGGCGAACCGGTCGTCGGAGAGCAGCAGCCGCAGGCCGTTGCAGATCAGGTTCTGCTCGGCCTCGACGCCCGCGCCCAGCAGCAGCACCAACTGGTGGATCATCTCCTCGTCGGTGAGCTTGTGGGGGTGGGCCATCATCCAGGACGTCACGTCCGGCCCCGGCTGCCTCCGCTTGAGCGCGACCAGTTCGGCGAGGCCCTCGGCCAGCACGGCGTTGGCCCTCTCGGAGTCGGCGTCGGCGTCGAAGATCCCGGCCGTGCCCTGGACCAGCTTCCTCCCGATGTCCTCCGGACAGCCGAAGAGCTGCTGGAAGACCAGCAGGGGCAGCACGGCGCTGTACTCGCCGAGCAGGTCGGCCCGTCCCTCGGGGCCGATCCGGTCGATGAGGGTGTCGGCGCCGCGCTCCACGTGATCCCGCAGCGCGGCGGGGTCCACACGGCCGAGGCTGTCGGCGATGACGGCGCGCAGACGGTCGTGCTCCTCACCGTCGGTCCACAGGGCGTTCGGCCGGTACATCATCATCGGGACGACCGGGCTGTCCGCCGGAACCCTCCCGTCGGCGAGCGCCTTCCAGCGGCGCGGGTCCTTGGAGAACCGGTCCGGGCTGCGCAGCACCTCCAGGGCGGTCTCGTACCCGATGACCGCCCAGGCGTCGACGCCCGGCGCTATCTCCACGGGGACGACGGAGCCGTGGGCGCGCAGACGGGTGAAGGTCCCCATGGGGTCGGCGGCGAACTCCGGACCGTACAGGCGCTCGAGGGCGGGGGAGCCGGTCTGTGGGGCCGCGGCCCCGCCGGCGTGCCCGGTGTGCGCCGGACAGCCCGGCGGCGGTACGGGACCCGACTCGGGTCGGGACATGGTCATCGCTGCTCCTGGGAAGTGAGGGTCCGGAGGTACTCGACGAGGGAGATCAACGCCTTGGAGGACGACTCGGCCTCCCGCGCGTCACAGATGACCAGCGGCGTCTCCGGGAGCAGGTCGAGAGCCTCGCGGATCTCCGCCTCCGGGAAGACCGGCGCGTCGTCGAACTGGTTGACGGCGACGGCGTACGGCATGCCGTGCTCCTCCAGCACGCTCATGATGTCGAAGGACTGGTCGAGCCGTCGGGTGTCCGCCAGCACCAGCGCGCCGAGGGCGCCCTGCATCATGTCCTTCCACAGCCGCATGAAGCGCTTCTGCCCGGGGGCGCCGAACAGGTACAGCACCAGCGAGTCGCTGAGCGTGAGGCGGCCGAAGTCCATGGCGACGGTGGTGGTGGTCTTGTCGGGGACGCCGGCCAGGTCGTCGATCAGCTCGCCGGCCTGCGTCATGACCTCCTCGGTGCGCAGCGGCCGGATCTCGGAGAGCGTGCCGACGAACGTGGTCTTGCCCACGGCGAAGTGTCCCACGATCAGGATCTTGACCGCGGTGGTGACCGTGTCCGCGACGTAGACCCGGTCAGAAACGAGAGCGGAGCCCATCGAGTACCTCCTGCAGGAGTTGGGCGTCGGGGAGTTGTGCCTTGGGGATGGGGGGCCGAATGCTGATGTGGCCGCTGTCGACGAGGTCGCTGAGCAGCACCTTGGTGACGCTCGTGGCCAGACCGAGGTGCCCCGAGACCTCGACGACCGACAGCGCCCCTCCCCGGCACAGCTCCATGACGCGACGCTTCTCCGGGCTCAGACCGCTCAGGGAGCGGCCGCTCACCGCGGTCACCAGCGTCACGAGATCGAGTGTGTTGCGCGTCGGATGGGCTCGGCCGTCCGTGACGACGTACGGCCGTACGAGTCCTCTGTCACGCCGGGGACGCGGCGGAGTCATGAGTTACCGAACACGGAGTCCTGCCGGGGCGGAGTGGTGAGCTCCTTGCCCAGCCGGTCGACCAGCTTGTGCATGCTGTAGGTGACCGCCTCCATGTCGACGTTGTGACCGGCGGAGACCGCCAGGTAGGCGCCCGAGCCGGCGGCCACCAGGAAGACGTATCCGTCGACGAACTCCACGAGCGTCTGCTGCCACGGCGAGGACTCGTCCGCGCAGAACTCGGCGGTGCTGCGGCTGATCGACTGGAGGCCGGACAGGGCCGCCGCCTGCCGTTCGGCCTCGTCGCGCTGGATGCCCTGGGAATGGGCGCGGAGCATGCCGTCCGCGGAGAGCAGGATGGCGTGGCGGGCTTCCGGCACCTTGAGGACCTCGTCGAGCATCCAGCCCAGCTCGTTGGTCATGTGGCCGTTCATTCCTGGGGATTCCCTTCACTGTCCTGGGACGCGCCGCGGCCCGAGCGGGTGCCGCGGGCGAACGCGCTCATGCGCGAGGCGGTTTCGGTGGCCGGACGGACCAGCGCGGGACCGGAGTCGGTCGGGGTCGCGCCGTCGGCGGGGGTGAGGGGTCGGGGCTCGCGCCGGCGCCGCTTGGGCAGCCCCCCGGCCGTGGACTCCCGCACCGCCGCCTCCGCCGGGGAGGTCCGGGCGGTCGGCAGGGAGAGGGCGGGAGCCGTCGGAGCGGCCGGCTCGCCCGCGGCCTCCCCGGCGGAGGCGGTCCCGGACGGGAAGGCCGGGGCCTCGGTCCGCCGGGCGGCGGCCGGCTCCACGGGCGCCTTCCGCTCGAGAAGCGTGTTGGGGAGGAAGAGGACGGCTCGCACACCGCCGTAGGGGGACTGCGTGTCGACGGAGACGCTGAAGCCGTACCGGGCGGCGAGCACGCCGATGACGGCGAAACCGAACTGCGGCGGGTCGCCGAGCCGGTTGATGTCGATGTCCTCCCGGCCGGACAGGCGTCGGGTGGCCTCCTCGACCTCGTGCGTGTCCATGCCGACGCCCGCGTCGTCGATGATGATGCTGGCGCCGTTGTGCGCGGGGCGGATGCCGACCTCGACGGTGGTGTTCGGCTGGGAGTGCCGCGCCGCGTTGTCCAGCAGCTCGGCGACCGCGAGGACCACCGGCTCGACGGCCCGGCTGACCACGGCCGTCTCCATCTGGGAGTGGACCTTGACGCGCCGGTAGTCCCGGATGCGCGACGTGGCCCCGCGCACGACGTCGATCAGCGGCGAGGCGTCCCGTTGCCGTCCGGGCCACGAGCCGCAGAGCACGGCGATGGCCTGGGCCCTCCGGCCGAACTGCGCGTTGGCGTGGTCGATCTCCAGCAGGTCGCGGAGCACGTCGGGGTTGTCGTGGCGGTCCTGCATGTCCGAGATCGACAACTGCTGTTCGTTCGCCAGGGCCTGCAGGGCGCGCACCGCGCCCTTCAGCGCGGTCTTCGCCGACTGGTCGGCGCGGGAGCGCGCCGCCGCGGCGGCGTTGGCGAACATCTCGACGACCTTCTCCAGGTTCGCCCCGTACGCCGTCGTGGCGAGTTCCGCGTCGAGCGGGCCGGGTACGGACGCGGCACCGTGCGGCGTCTCGACCAGCGCGGCGAGCCGGACCTCGACGAGATGCCGGACCTCTTCCTCACGAGAGCGCAGGGCGGCTTCGGAACTCGTCAGGCGACGGCGCAGGCGGGCGCTGATCCGGCTCTGGCGCACCAGCAGCACGGCCGCGGGAGCGGCCGTGGCGAGGCACCAGAACACCGCCTCCGGTATGTGTTGTGTCATCGGGTCCTCGGGCAGGGGAGGGCAGGGCGTCAGGCCCGGGAGGGAACGCGACACGCGGAAGTGGCCGGCTCCGACGGTCCATCGGATTCGAGGCGGCGGGCCGAGCGCGGCTCTGGTGAGGCCAGGGCCCACCCACGTCCGTCACGGGCGCTGGAATGCCTGATCATCCTAGGGATGTTCGCTCGCTTCAAGCGGCCTGCCGTCACCAATCGGGAATCGGATCCTCCTCCTCCGACGATCCTCCATCGCCCCTCCATCTCCTCTTCACAGCGCGGACGGCGATCGGCGCGCTCGGGCGCGGTCCGTGGCGTCCGTGCCGTCCGTGCCGTCCGTGGCGCCTGTGCCGTTTGTGTCGCCCGTGTCGCCCGTGCCGTTCCGACACGTGCGGGCGCGTCCGGCCGGTGGACCGGTTCGCCTTCGCGGAGCACGTCCGGTTAGCGTTTGAGCATGACCGAAGCACCCGCACCCTCCCCCCGCAGGACCGGCGCCGCCGCCGCCGGACTCGCCACCATCGCCTCCGACGGTGGGGCCGTCCTGGACACCTGGTTCCCCGCCCCCGAACTGGTCGAGGAGCCCGGCCCGGCCGGAACCGAGCGGCTGACCGCCGAGCGCGCCGCCGAGCTGCTGGGCGACGCCGCGCCGCAGGCGCTGGGCCCGGACCCGCTCCGCGGCGTCGAGGTCATCGCCGTCCGCACGGTGGTCTCCTCCCTGGAGGACAAGCCGCTGGACGCGCACGACGTCTACCTGCGGCTGCACCTGCTCAGCCACCGTCTGGTCAAGCCGCACGGCCAGAACCTCGACGGTGTCTTCGGCCTCCTCGCCAACGTGGCCTGGACGAACCTCGGGCCCGTTCCCGTCGAGCGGATCGAGCAGGCCCGTCTGGCCGCCCGCGCCGCCGGGAAGCAGCTCACGGTCACCAGCGTCGACAAGTTCCCGCGGATGACCGACTACGTCATCCCCAAGGGCGTGCGCATCGGTGACGCCGACCGTGTGCGGCTGGGCGCCCACCTCGCCTCCGGCACCACCGTGATGCACGAGGGCTTCGTCAACTTCAACGCCGGGACGCTGGGCACCTCCATGGTCGAGGGCCGGATCAGCGCGGGCGTCGTCGTCGACGACGGCTCCGACATCGGCGGCGGCGCCTCGATCATGGGCACCCTCTCCGGCGGCGGCAAGCAGACCATCTCCATCGGCAAGCGCTGCCTGCTCGGCGCCGAGGCGGGCCTGGGCATCTCGCTCGGCGACGACTGCATCGTGGAGGCGGGCCTGTACCTGACGGCCGGCACGCGGGTCACCCTGCCCGACGGCCAGGTCGTCAAGGCGCTGGAGCTGTCCGGTGCGAGCAACCTCCTCTTCCGCCGCAACTCCACGACCGGGATCGTCGAGGCCATCCAGCGCTCCGGCTCCTGGGGCGGTCTCAACGAGGCGCTCCACAGCCACAACTGACACGCGATCGGTCGCGCGACCGCGGCTCGACCGCGGCCTTGGGCCCGCCGCCCGCACCGGGTGGCGGGCCCGTTACCCTTTCCGGCCATGGGCGATCTCGGAAGCGGAGTACGGTATTTGGGGCGGGGCCAGAAGTGGGTCCTGCGCAACGGGCGGTGGTTCGGGTTCGGGCTGCTGCCCGCGCTGATCACCCTCGTGCTGTACGCGGCGGCCCTGACCGCCCTCGCCTTCTGGGCCGACGACCTGGCCGCCTGGGCCACACCGTTCGCCGACGACTGGGAGTCGCCCTGGCCGGGGCTGCTGCGCGGCACGTTCACCGTGGTGCTGTTCGCCGGGGGACTGCTGCTGGCGGCGCTCACCTTCACCGCCGTCGCCCTGCTCGTCGGCGACCCCTTCTACGAGGCGCTGTCGGAGAAGGTCGAGGAGTCCGAGGGCGGCGGCCCCGAGGGGCCCGACCGCCCCCTCTGGCGCGAGCTGTGGATCTCGCTCCGCGACAGCCTCCACATCCTGCTCCGGGTGGCCGTCCTCACCGTGCCGCTGTTCGTGCTCGGCTTCGTCCCCGTCATCGGCCAGACGATCGTCCCGGCGCTCGGCTTCGCCGTCTCCGGTTTCTTCCTCACCGCGGAACTCACCTCCGTCGCCCTCCAGCGCCGCGACATCCCCGTCCGGGAGCGGCTGCGGCTGCTGCGCGGGCGCAAGGCCCTCGCGCTCGGCTTCGGGGTGCCGCTGGTCCTGGCCTTCCTGCTGCCGCTGGTCGCGGTCTTCCTGATGCCGGGCGCGGTGGCGGGCGCCACCCTCCTGGCGCGGGACCTGGTGGACGACCGGGCGGACGGGAACGCCGGCGCGCCGGGCGACGGGAGCGCGGGCCCCGCGACGGCGACCCCACCCGCGGCGGACGGCACGGACTGACCCCGAGGACCGGCCCCGCGGCCTTACCCCACGGCCTCCCGGAGAGCGTCCGCCAGCCGCAGCGTCAGCGCCTCGTCCGCCGGCAGCAGCGGCGGACGCACCGGACCGCCCGGCAGCCCCGCCGCCGCGAACAGCGCCTTCACCGCGACCGTGCCGGGCACCTCGGACATCATCGCGTCGACCAGCGGGACGAGCGCTCGGTGCCGCCGGGCGGCCTCGGCGTGGTCACCGGCGTCGAAGGCGTCCAGGACGCCGCGTACGGCGGGACCGGCCACGTTGGCGACCGTGCTGACGCAGCCGTGGGCGCCGATCGCGCGCAGCGGCAGGTTCAGCTCGTCGCAGCCCGAGTAGTACGCCAGCCCCGTGGAGCCCAGCACCGTCGCCGTCTTCATCAGGTCGTACGCGCAGTCCTTGACGGCGCGGACGCGCGGGTGCTCCGCCAGCCGCGTCAGCGTCCGGACGGTCAGCGCGGTGCCCTCGCCGGTGCGGGAGGGGATGTCGTAGAGCATCACCGGCAGGGCGGTGGCGTCGGCGACGGTGGACAGGTGGTGGGCGATGGCCTCCTGGGTGGGGCGGGAGTAGTACGGCGTGACGACCAACAGGCCGTGGGCGCCCGCCCGTTCGGCCGCCCGCGCCAGCTCCGTACTGTGCCGGGTGTCGTTCGTGCCGACGCCCGCGACGACGCGGGCCCGGTCGCCGACCTCCTCGACCACGGCCCGCACCAACGCGGTCTTCTCCTCGTCGGAGGTGGTCGGGGACTCGCCGGTGGTGCCGTTGAGCACCAGAGCGTCACAGCCGCCGCGGTCCACCAGGTGGGCGGCGAGCCGCCGGGCGCCGGGGAGGTCCAGGGAGCCGTCGGAGTCGAACGGGGTGATCATCGCCGCGGCGACGCGGCCGAAGGGGGAGTCGGACATGGGGGCGAGTCTGACCCACGCCGGCGCGGGCGGTCCAACCGATTCCATGGGCGGGTTCCATGGGCGGGGCGCCGGGGCGGGAGCTCTCTCAGCGCCGGACGTCCTCTCCCTCCCGAGGGAAATCCCCGGTGGGCAGGACCAGGTCGACGGGGGTGCCCGTCAGGTCGACCGGCTCCCCGAAGGGAACGGTGGTGTGGCGGAGGTAGTCGCTTCCCTTGGGGCGGGTGAACACGTGACACCGCGCCGTGTAGGGATCGACGATCAGGTATACGGGGACCTCGGCGGTGGCGTACGCCTCGCACTTCCTGCCGTAGTCGTTGTGGCGGGTGGCTTCGGAGATCACCTCGGCGACGAACTCGACGTCCTGGTGACGCCAGCGGCGGCGCCCGTTCTCGCGGACCATCTCCGCTCCGTCGCCGAGTTTGGCGACATCGGGGGCGAAGCCGTTCAGATGACCGGGGAAGTCGATGCGCACATCCGACTTCACCTTCACGTCCATGCCGAACCGATCCTCCAGAGCACGCACGATCCTGCGGATGATCTCCCAGTGCGCGTCCCGCCGCGGCGACATGTGGACGGCCCCCCCGACGATTTCGGCCTTGTAACCCTCGGGGACGGGCATCCGCTCCAGCAGGTCGAAGAGTTCGTCCAGACCGGGTTCGCCGCTGTCGGGCATCTCGATCCTGTCGGTGAGCTCGACGGTCATCGTGTGCCGCTCCTCCCCGGCGCGCCGGGCGGCGCAGCCGCACGGTCCAACGATACGAGTGTCCGACCGGCCGTGCCTTTGCCCGCGCACCGTGTCGGCCGTGCCGCTCCCCCCGTGGAGCGGCACGGCCGAGGTCCGCCGGTCGCGCGGGCGTCAGGGCCGGAAGCGGATCACCTGGGGGTCGTGGTCGCTGGCCTGGTCGGCGAACTCCGCGTTGACGTGGACGATGTCGTAGTCGAAGCGGCGGATGCCGGGGGAGACCAGGGTCTGGTCCAGCACCTGGGAGTTGCCGTCGAAGACGTAGGTGTAGCGCTCGGACGGCGGCAGCGAGAGCACCGCGCTGCGCAGCGCGCCGCCCGCGGTCAACGCGCGGGTGGTGGCGGAGAACTCGAAGTCGTTGATGTCGCCGAGGACCACCACCTTCGCCTTCCGCTCCACCGCCAGCACCTGCCGCACGAAGTGGTTGACCACCTTCGCCTGCGCCACGCGCTGGACCTCGGAGGAACGGTTCGGCGGCTGGACGGCCGCGTGGAGGGGCTGGTCGCCGCCCTTGGAGGCGAAGTGGTTGGCGATCACGACGACCGTCCGGCCGCGGAAGCGGAACTCGCCGGCCAGCGGTTTGCGGCTGTCCTCCCACGCGGCGTCGTGCGGCGCGATCCGGGCGGGGGAGTGGGTCAGCACGGCCCGGCCGCGCTCGCGCCGCACGCCGACCGCCGTGCCGGCGTCGGCGCCGGGCCGGTCCACGAAGGAGACCCGCTCGGGGTCGAAGAGGAAGACGTTGCGGATGTTGCCGCCGGGTTGGCCGCCGTCGGCGTCGTCGACCGGGTCGATCGAGCGCCAGTCGTAGCGCGGTCCGCCCGCGGCCACGATCGCCTCGACGAACCGGCTCACCGTCCGGTCGGCGGACACCACCTCGTCGTTCTCGGGCCCGTTGTCGTCCTGGATCTCCTCCAGGGCGAGGATGTCGGGGGAGGCGAGGTTCTCCACCACGCCGCGCGCCAACCGGTCGAACTTCACCTGGTCGTTGCCCGGGTGGAGGTTCTCCACGTTGTAGGTGGCGACGGCCAGCTCGCCGGGGCGCCGGGGACGGGTGCGCTCCCGCTCCAGACCGCCGTCGACCACGGCGCCCAGCTCACGGGCGGCCACCAGGTAGCCGCCGTACTGGTCGTAGTCGAGGGGGCCGGTGGTGGCGCCGGAGAGGACGTCGCCGGTGTTCGCGGTGGGGAAGGGCTCTTGGGCCAGGGGGACCAGTGACTCGATCTTGACGCGGCCGGGGTTGGGCCGCGCGTAGTCGCCGTAGACCGTGCCGCCGCGCCGGGTCGGGTTGTCCTCGGGCCTGACGGTCACCCACAGTTCGGCGTGCGCGGTGCTGGGGCCGACCACACGGGCGTCGCGGACCCGGACGGCCATGCCCTCCAGCGCCTCGTAGAAGTCCAACGCGTAAGTGTCGGGGCGCAGTTCGAGACCCTCGACGCCGCCGCCCGCGGCCGGGTCGCCCTGGGGCGCGTACGCGGCGGGAACGGTGTCGGAGTCCAGGACGACCGGCTCGGGCAGGGCGTGGCCGGAGGAGACCACCGTCACCCGGGGCCGGGATATCTGGGTGACCGTCTGGTTGCCGGAGGAGTCGCCGCCCGGACGGTACTCGTCGACCGTGCCCGACACCCTCACCAGGTCGCCGACGGACACCGTCGGGGCCGATCCGGTGTAGACGAAGACGCCCTCGCTGGTGGCCGGATCGTCGTCGGGAGCCGTGTCCTGGATCCAGAAGCCGCGCGAGCCGTGAGCGCGGACGCCGGTGACCACCCCGGGGACCTCCGACACCCACTCGCCCGCCAGGGGCGACACGCGGGTGGTGCCCTGGACGTCGTGGACGCGGACGGTGTCGCCGCCCCCGTCCGCCGCGACGGCGGGAACGGCCGGCAGGATCGAGGTCAGGGCCGCGACGGTGAGCGCGGCGGTACGGGCCGAGGGTCTTCTCAAAGGATCCTCCGGGGCGGTGCGGTGGTGCCGGGCGAGGAGAGCGAGGGAGATGGCGGCGGCCCGTTTCCGGCCGTCGTCGGCGAGGCTGGTGGCGCTGGTCGCACGGTGCTCGCACAGCGTTCGGACCGTACGATTTCTACGCGCGTAACGTGCCGTCTTCGGCGGGAACTTGTCAAGCGACCCCGGTGTACGGGGAAAGAAGATCCGGTGAACCGGACGCCGGTGGTGAAAGCGGTCTACGCTGGGGCAGCGTGCTTGCCCGAACGCCCCCACCGAGGAGCGCCCCTCAGATGACCGGTGACGACCGCCCCACCGTGCCCCCCGTACGGCTGCCCGCCGAAGCCGAACTGGCGCGGGACGCCCTCGCCTCGCCGATGGTGTCCCGCGCCGCCCGACTCGCGCGCTGGGCGGGGGAACGGGTCCGGGTCGGCGCCGGCGGCCGACTCCCCGCCGAGCGGCTGGAGGAGGCCGTGACCCTCCTCGGTCTCGCCGGGGACGAGGACGGCCCGAGGCACGCCGCCCGGGCGTGGGAGGTGGCCGTCGGCACCGGCCTGGTGGAGCTGCCCGAGGACACCGGGGGCACCGGGGACGCCGAGGACGCGGCGGGCGCGCCGCGCCCGGTCTCCCCGGGCGCGGGACTGGCCCTGCTCACCGGAGGCTCCCCCGCCGACGTGCTGCGGATCTGGCGCGACGGCCTGGAGACGGTCCTCGCCGACGGTGCCGAGGGCGCCGTCGACCTCGACAGCGCCCTCGGCAACCTCTACCTCATGACCGCCGGCGACCCCGCCGTGACGGCCGGGGCGATGGTCCCGCTGCCGGTGCTCGCCGCCTCGATGGTCGTCCCCGTGGGCATGGACCACCCCACCGACGCCGTCCTGGAGGAGATCTCGGCGCTGATGGTCGGGCTGGACGAGCGGTTCCGGGCGCTGGAGCCGACCGGGATCGTCGCCCACCGGCCCGTGGACACCGCCCTGATCGACGGCGACGCGGACACCGGTGCGCCGTCCGGCGGCCTCGGCGAGGAGGAGGTGGCCCGCTACGGCATGGTGCGGCTCACCCCGCTCGGCCTGTACGCCGTACGGCGGCGGATGCTGGACGCGGGCGTGGCGGCCCCCGTGGTGGGCGACCTCGCCGGGGAGAGCGCCGAGGCGCTGCTGGCCGCCCTGCCCGGGCACGGCGAGGAGGCCGCCCGGTCCGAGATCGAACTGTGGCTCGCCCGGCGTACCTCCCAGGACGCCGCGCGCGAACTCCTCGCCGCCGCCCGCGGGGACGACGCGGACGCGCCGCGCCGCCGACTGGCCTGCCAGCAGGCCCTCTCGCTCGTCGGGGTGGAGGCCGAACCCGCCCTGCGCGAGGTCCTCGACGACGACCACCTGGGAGGGCTGGCCCGGGTCTGGCTCTCCGAGCGCGGCTTCGGGGACGTCCCGGCGCCGTCCGAGGGGATGGTGTTCTGGCTCACCGTGGACACCCTGGCCGCGCAGTTGGCGGCCGAGGGCGGCGGGGACGGGTCGGACGAGCTGCGCGACCTGATGCGCGGTCTGGTCGACCAGCACAGCGGCTTCTTCGACAAGGCCTGGCGCGTCGACCACCCGGCGACCGGCGAGGTGCTGGAGGCGATGAGCCGCTTCCACCCCGACCGGCGGGTGGCCAAGGACGCCCGCAGGGCGGCGTACAGGGCGCGGTCGCGCGGCTGAGCGGACGGATTCGGGCGGCGTTCAACTCGCGTTCGCCGGGGAGCGGGATCGTGGTCGGCATCGATCCGAGCCGACGGGAGAGACGATGCCGACCAGCAGCGCAGTCAGCCGGGTGAGTCCCAGCAGGAGGTCCGTCGTCGCCGGTGCCGGGATCGCCCTCACGGGCAGTGCGGGCATCCTGGCCGGGGCAACGGGTGCGTTCGGCACCCAGGAGCGCGCGGCGGACCGGAAGGACCGAGAGGACGGCGGGGCGGGCCACGACGGCCCCCTGGGCCACGGCCCGCTGCTGCCCGACCCGGACGGGGTGCTCGCCCTGCCCGCGGGCTTCACCTACCGCGTCCTGACCCACTGCGGCGTCACCCGGCTGGAGAGCGGCGAGTACACGCCCGCCAAGCACGACGGCACCGCGGCCTTCGCCGGGCCCCGGGGCCGGACGCTGTTGGTCAACAACCACGAGCTGAAGGGGCCCCGGAGCGACTGGGAGCACCCCGTCCCGCTCGCCGAGGGGCTGGTCTACGACCCGGCCGCCTCGGGCGGCTGCACGGTCGTGGAGGTCTCCAAGGACGGTGAGAGGATCGCCGAGTGGGTCGGCATCGCCGGCACCTCCACCAACTGCGCGGGCGGGGTGACCCCGTGGGGCACCTGGCTGACCTGCGAGGAGAACTCCGACCGGGCCGGCGAGAACGGCATGACCCGGGACCACGGCTACGTCTTCGAGGTCGATCCCCACGACCGGCGGGCCAACCGCGACCCGAGGCCGATCAAGGCGCTGGGCCGCTTCGACCACGAGGCCGTCGTGGTGGACCCCGGGCGCGGCCACATGTACCTGACGGAGGACGACTCCGACCCCAACGGCCTGCTGTTCCGCTGGGTGCCGCCGAAGGGGTTCCGGCACGGGCGGGGGCGGCTGCGCACGCTCGCCGACGACGCCGGCACCCTCCAGGCGTTCCGCTGCTTCGACTCCGGCGGCCGGTTCGTCGACGACCTCTCCCGCGCGGTGCGGCCCGGCACGGTCTACGGCGTGGACTGGGTGGACGTCCCCGACCGCGACGCGCGGGAGGTGCCCGTCCGCCGGCAGTTCACCGGGGACGAGGTCACCCGGGCCCGCAAGCTGGAGGGCATGTGGTGGGCCGACGGGGGCGCGTACGTGGTCGCCTCCTACGCCCGTGACATGGACAGCCCCGGGCAGCCGCACGACGGCCAGGTGTGGTTCTACGACCCCCGCCACCGCACCCTCACCCTCAAGCTGCGCTTCGGACTGAACGGCGACCCGCAGGCCCCCGGCGGGTTCGACGGCCCCGACAACATCACGGTCTCGCCGCACGGCGGCGTGATCATCGCCGAGGACGGCGAGGGTCTCCAGCACCTGGTGGGCGCCGACGACCGCGGCCGGACCTTCCCGATCGCCCGCAACGAGGTGAACATCGGCACCGAGGAGGAGCCGGAGTACGGCGAGTTCACCGGCGTCTGCTTCTCGGCCGACGGCAGCACGCTGTTCGCCTGCATCCAGGAGCCGGGGATCATGCTCGCCGTCACCGGACCCTGGCGGCGCCACTGAGACGCCGCCGGGCGTCCCCGCACGCGGGCCGGGGCGTCACACGCCCCAGACGCCACACGCGCCCCAGACGTCACCGCGGTCGGAGCGTCACCGGGACGCGGCCGAGGCGCCGGGCCGGGGCCCTCCCTCGGCGCGGCGGAGCGAACACGGAGCGGGCCCGCGGGGTTTCCCCGCGGGCCCGTCGTCACACGCGGCTCACGCCGCGGTGATCATCCCCTCCTGCTCGGCCTCCCGCCACAGGACCCGCAGCCTGTCCAGCTCCGCCAGTTCCTTCCGCGTCCACGGACGGTCGCCGTGGGCGCGTACGAAGGCGCGAAGCGCCTCGTTCGCCTGGGCAGGGGTCTGACGCCGGGGCTGAGTGGTTCCTTGCTCGGGAGTGGTGGACATGGAACCAGCCTAGGCGCTGGGTATGACAGTGGCAGGTCACTTTCCATGCCCTCAACCCGCGTAATTCAAACATAAAGTTTGTCACGGATCGCCAACATTGTGTCTGACCTGCGAACATCCATCCCGGATGCGGTGCGGAGGGGCGTGGTTCCCGTTCACGGATGCGACCGATATCACGCCGTCAGGACACGGTGACGCGCCGCGGCGCTCCCGTTCCCAGCCGCTCTCGGCCGCTCCCACCCGTCCACGGCCCCTACAGCGCGGCCGCCCCCGGCTTGACCATGCCGCGGACCGTGCGGGAGTCGATGTAGTCGCCCAGCGCCGTCATCTCCCACTCGCCCGAGAACTGGCGGATCAGTTTGCACATCAGCACGCCCGTGCGCGGCTCGGAGTCGGTGAGGTCGAAGCGGACCAGCTCCTCGCCGGTGGTGGCGTCCATCAGTCGGCAGTACGCCTTGGCGACCTCGGTGAACTTCTGCCCGGAGAAGGAGTTCACGGTGAAGACCAGGCCCGTGACCTGGGGAGGCAGCCCACCCAGGTGGACGGTGATGGTCTCGTCGTCGCCCGAGCCCTCGCCCGTGAGGTTGTCGCCGGAGTGCTGGATCGCCCCGCCCAGGATGGCGAGCTTGCCGAAGTAGCAGTTGTCGATCTTCTTCCGGTTGGGGTCGTAGGCGATGACCGATGCGTCGAGGTCGATGTTCTTGCCGCGGAAGGCGGGCTCCCAGCCCAGCCCCATCCGTACCGAGGTCAGCAGCGGCTTGCCGCCCTTGACCAGGGAGACCGTCTCGTGCTTGCGCAGGCTCACCCGGCCCTTGTCGAGGTTGATCCTCCCGCCCGCGGGAGCGGGGGCCTGCGCCGGCGCGGCGGGCGGCATCGGGGCGGTGGGAGCCGGTGTGGGAGCCGGTGCGGGGGGCGCGACCGGAGGGGCGACCGGCGTCGGGGCGGCGGGCGCGGCGGGCTCCTCCACCGTCACCCCGAAGTCCGTCGCGATGCCGGCCAGCCCGTTGGCGTACCCCTGGCCGACCGCCCGCACCTTCCACGCATCGCCCCGGCGGTAGATCTCCACGACCACCAGCGCCGTCTCCGGCCCCAGCCGGGGTGGGGTGAAGGTGGCCACCACCGCGCCGCTCACCGCGTCCCGGACGGTCGCGGTGGGCTCGGTCCCGGCGAAGGTCGCGCCCGGGGCGTCCAGGCTGGCCGTGACCACCACCTTCTGGACGTCCGCGGGCACCGCCGCGGTGTCCACGGTGATCGTGTCGGCGTCACCGGTGCCGGCGTGGGTCACTCCGGGCCCGGAGGGCTGGTTGTAGAAGACGAAGTCGTCGTCGGAGCGGACCTTGCCGTCGGAGCCCAGCAGCAGGCCCGACACGTCGAGCCGGACCGGCGCGGTGACGTCCACCGCGACGCGCGCCGTGGAGAGGGGGAGGTTGGAACCGGGGGTCATCGCAGTCATGGTCCGATTAACGGACGAAGCGGCTTTGCGGTTCCATTACCTTTGCCTTCCCTGGCGTGTCGCCGGCCCGTCCGGCGGCCCCGTTCAGCGGGGCGGGCGCGAGTGGCCGAACAGCAGGCGGTAGGCGATCAGCAGCACCAGCGAGCCGGCGACGGCGGAGACCCACAGCGCCGGGTCGTAGAAGTCGCGCTCCACCGGACGGTCCAGCCAGGTCGCCGAGAGCCAACCGCCCACGAAGGCCCCCGCGATGCCGATCAGCGTCGTGCCCACCAGTCCGCCCGGATCCCGGCCCGGCAGCAGGACCTTGGCGACGACTCCCGTGATCAGCCCCAGGACCAGCCAGCTGACGACGTCCATGGTGGACCCCTCCCCGTCGATACCCCTCGATGATCGTTCGGGGACCATCATGCCCTTCCGCACGGACGTTCAGGCCCGGCCGGGTGGCCGGGGCATCGGGGAGGGAGCCGCCCGGCGGACTCCGGGCCGTCCGGAGCGTGGTCGCACGTCGGCGGCGGCTCGCGCGTCGGGGTGGGCAGGACGGCGCGGGGGCGGACATCGACGCATCGATGGGTGAATGGTGTTCACATACGAGACCGCATCGGGCGGTTGACCAGAACCGGGTCGGAAGGTCGTGTGCCGCGTCTTCCCAGGTCGACCGGAGCGGGGGACGCTCGACGGGGTTCAGCGACGGTGTTCAACGGAGCGCATCCGCACCACCATCGTGAACCCGGACCCCGGCGACCGAGGCGCCTGCCGCCGCTTCGGCGTCTGCTCTACGCTTCGCCCGACCTTCTCGCATCCGAATCCACCCTTCGAACCCTTCGAAACCTTCGAACCCTTCGATCAAGGAGCTGCCGATGCGTGCCTCCGCCTTCGTCTACCCCTGGGACGTCGTGGGCGACCCGGACGCCGCCCGCCGGATCGCCGACCTCGGCGTCCACCGGGTCACCCTCGCCTCCGCCTACCACTCCACCCGGGCGCTCACCCCCCGCCACCCGCGCCACCGGATCGTCACGGCCCGGCACTCCGCCGTCTACCACCCGGTGGACCCGGCCCGTTGGGAGGGCCGGGAGCTGCGCCCGTACGCGCAGGACTGGGTCGCGGGCGACGACCCGTTCGGCGAGGCCGCCGCCGCGCTCGCCGACGCCGGGCTGGAGGTCCACTCCTGGGTGATCCTCGCCCACAACACCCGGCTCGGCACCGAGCACCCCCACACCTCGGTGCGCAACGCCTACGGCGACCGCTACCCCTGGGCGCCCTGCATCGCCCGGGAGGAGGTGCGCGCCTACGCCGCCGATCTGGCGGCCGAGTCCGCCGTGCGTCCCGGCGCGCGCGGTGTGGAGCTGGAGTCCTGCGGCTGGTACGGCCTGGCCCATCTGCACGCCCACGACAAGATCGGCGGGGTGCCGCTGGGCGGCGCCGGCCACTACCTGATGTCGCTGTGCTTCTGTTCGACCTGCGAGGCGGGCTACGCCTCGCTCGGCGCCGATCCCGAGCGGCTGCGGCGCGCCGTCGCCAAAGCCCTGGCGCCGCTGTGGGCCGGAGAGCGCGCGGACGTCGCCGGAGGGCGCGAGGAGGAGTGGGAGACGGTCGTCGAACTGCTGGGAGCGGAGGCCGCGGCAGTGGTGGCGAGCTGGCGCGACCGGGCAGCGAGCGCTTTCCGAAACGAGGTCGTCACGGCCGTGCGGAAGGCCGCCGAGGCCCGATCGACGGCGGACTTCCGGGTGCTGCTGCACGCCGATCCCGCCCCCCACCGCTGCGGCGCCAACGTCGGGGTGGACCCCGCCGAGGCGCTCGACCTGGCCGACGGCGTGGTGCTGCCGTGCACCGGGGGAGACGCCGAACGGGCCGCGGTGCTCGCGCCGTTCCTCCCGCACCGGACCCCCTCCACCGTCCTCGCCGCCAACCTGACGGTGGTGCGGGGGATGGGCGGGCACCCGGAGAGGCTGGCCGAGGACGCCGCGCACGCGCGGGAGGCGGGCGCCGACGAACTGCGCCTCTACCACGTCGGGTTGGCCTCCACGGCGGAGCTGGAGGCGGTCCGCGACGCCCTCTCCCGGCTCGGCTGACCCGGCGCGAGGACGGCGGGGGCGGCTCCGCGTGACCGCGGGCCCGTCGTTCGTCGCACTCGGTAAGCGCTTTCAGGGCGGTCCCCGAAAGTTCTGTCACAACCGTTGACGGGGCCCGGGGGCCGCCCTACTTTCGTCCCACCGCGCGTCGTACGTCATACGTCATATACGAGACGCCGTATATGACGCGGTGCCGTATGCCGCAAGCCAGAGCCGACCTGAGAGCCGCTTGCATGAGAGCCCCCCTGACCGGTGTCGCACCGGTACCCGTCCCCTCCAGGACGCAGTACGTCATGGAGCACCTGACCCACGCCATCCTCACCGGCCGACTCCCGCCGGGGCAGCCACTGGTGGAGACGGAGCTGGCCGCGCGGTTCGGCGTGTCCAAGACCCCGGTCCGCGAGGCGCTGAAGACCCTCGCGGGTCGCGGGCTGGTCGTGATGAGCGAGTACAAGGGCGCCACCGTGCGCGCCGTTGACGCCGCCATGGCCCGCTCGGTCTACGAGGTGCGGTTGCTGCTGGAGCCGGAGGCGCTGCGCCGCACCATCGCCGGGAAGGCGGACCTGTCCGGGGCCCGGGCCGCGCTGGAGCGGGCCGACGCCGCCGCCGACCGGGCCGACCGGTCGCTGGCGAACCGGGACTTCCACCGCGCCCTCTACCTGCCCTGCGACAACCCGCTGTTGGCGCGGATGCTCGACGACCTGCGCGACCAGGCGGCCCTGGTCTCCACCGTCGCCTGGGAGGCCGTGCCCTCCTGGGAGCGCGAGGCCGCGGAGCACCGGGAGATCCTCGCCCGGGCCCTGGACGGCGACGCCGACGGTGCGGCACGCCTGCTGCACGACCACATCGAGGGATTCGTCCGCCGGGCGTTCCCGGCCGAAGAGAACGAGGAAGGTCAGGCATGACGGACTTCTCACCCCTGCGAGCGGCTCTCGCCGACGTCGTGGCCATCCCCGTCACACCGTTCGACGAGCGGGGCCGCCTGGACGCGGACACCTACCGGGCCCTGCTCCGCCGGCTGTTGGACGCCGGGGTCCGCGCCGTCACCCCCAACGGCAACACCAGCGAGTTCTACTCCCTCACGCCCGAGGAGCGGCGGTTGGAGGTGGAACTGACCGTGGCCGAGGTCGCGGAGGCCGCGGGGAACACCGCCTCCGGCGACGACCGGCCGGCCGAGATCGTCGTCGGCATCGGCCACGACCCGGCCACCGCGATCGCCGCCGCCGAGCACGCCCGCGACGCCGGGGCGCGGATGGTGATGATCCACCAGCCCGTCAACCCCTACATGTCACAAGGCGGTTGGGTGGACTACCACCGCACCGTCGCCGAGGCGGTCCCCGACCTGGGCGTCGTGCCCTACCTGCGCAACCCCCTCATCGACGGCGCCTCCCTCGCCCGGCTCGGCGAGGAGTGCCCCAACGTCATCGGCGTCAAGTACGCCGTCCCGGACGCCGCGCGCTTCGCGGCCTTCGCCCGCGACGCCGGACTGGACCGCTTCGTGTGGGTGGCCGGGCTGGCCGAGCTGTACGCCCCCTCCTACTTCGCCTGCGGCGCCACCGGCTTCACCTCCGGCCTGGTCAACGTCGCGCCGGAGGTGTCCGTCGAGATGCTCCGCGCCCTGCGCGAGGGGGACTACACCACCGCGATGAAGGTGTGGGAGCGGATCCGCGCCTTCGAGGAGATGCGGGCCGAGCGGCAGTCGGCCGACAACGTCTCCGTCGTCAAGGAGGCCCTGGCCGCCCTGGGCCTGTGCCGCCGGGACGTCCGCCCGCCGAGCAGGACGCTGCCCGCCGAGCGGCGCGAGCGGATCGCCGAGATCGTCCGCGCCTGGGGGCCGGCATGACGACCGACCACACCCCGCGGCCCCGCCGGACCCCCGAGGAACTGCGCAGCCACCGGTGGTACGGCACCGACGGGCTGCGCTCCTTCAGCCACCGCGCCCGCACCCGTCAGCTCGGCTACCTCCCCGAGGAACACCTGGGCAAGCCGGTCATCGCGATCCTCAACACCTGGTCCGACATCAACCCCTGCCACCAGCACCTGCGCGAGCGCGCCGAGGCCGTCAAGCGCGGGGTGTGGCAGGCCGGCGGCTTCCCGCTGGAGTTCCCGGTCTCCACCCTCTCGGAGACCTTCCAGAAGCCGACCCCCATGCTCTACCGCAACCTGCTGTCCCTGGAGACCGAGGAGCTGCTGCGCTCCTACCCGGTGGACGGCGCGGTGCTGATGGGCGGCTGCGACAAGACCACCCCCGCCCTGCTGATGGGAGCGGCCAGCGCCGACCTGCCCACCGTCTTCGTCCCCGCCGGACCCATGCTGCGCGGCCACTGGCGCGGCGAGACCCTGGGCTCGGGCACGGACATGTGGCGGTACTGGGACGACAAGCGCGCCGGACTCATCGGCGACTGCGAGATGGCCGAGCTGGAGTGCGGCCTGGCCCGCTCGCCCGGCCACTGCATGACCATGGGCACCGCCTCGACGATGACCGGCGCCGCCGAGGCCCTGGGCGTCACCATGCCCGGCGCGTCCTCCATCCCCGCCGTCGACTCCGGGCACGCCCGGATGGCCGCCGCGGCCGGGCTGAGGATCGTGGAGATGGTGTGGACCGACCGCAGGCTCTCCACCGTCCTGACCCGCGAGGCGTACGAGGACGCCGTCGCGTGCGTGTGCGCGCTGGGCGGCTCGACCAACGCCGTCATCCACCTCATCGCCATGGCCAAACGCTCCGGCGTCGACCTCACCCTGGACGACTTCGACCGGATCGCCCGCACCACCCCGGTGCTGGCCAACCTCAGACCCGGCGGGGCGTACCTGATGGAGGACTTCCACCACGCCGGCGGGATGCCCGGCTTCCTCTCCCGGCTGCGGGAGCACCTCCACCTGGACCGTCCCACCGTCGCCCACGACACGCTGCGCGAGCAGATCGCCGGCGCGCTCGTCCACGACGACGACGTCATCCGCACCACCGACGACCCCCTGGCCACCGAGGGCGGCATCGCCGTCCTGCGCGGCAACCTCGCCCCCGACGGCGCCGTCATCAAGCACATCGCCGCCGAGCCGCACCTGCTCAGGCACACCGGCCCCGCGGTCGTCTTCGACGACTACCGCACCATGCAGGCCACCATCGACGACCCCGCGCTGGGCATCACCGCCGAGAGCGTGCTGGTGCTGCGCGGCTCGGGCCCGCTGGGCGGACCCGGCATGCCGGAGTACGGGATGCTGCCCATCCCCGACCACCTGCTCAAGCAGGGCGTGCGCGACATGGTCCGCATCTCCGACGCCCGGATGAGCGGCACCAGCTACGGCACCTGCGTCCTCCACGTCGCCCCCGAGTCACACGTGGGCGGGCCACTGGCCCTGGTGGAGACCGGCGACCTGATCACCCTCGACGTCGCCGCGCGCACCCTGCGCCTGGAGGTCGACGACGCGGAGCTGGCCAGGCGCCGGGACCGGTGGCGACCGCCGGCGGCGCGCTACGGACGCGGCTACGGGGCGCTCTACGAGGAGCACATCACCCAGGCCGACACCGGCTGCGACTTCGCCTTCCTCGCCCGGCCCGGCGAGGTCCCCGAGCCCTACGCGGGCTGATCCGCGCACGCGCGCCACCGCGCCGTCCGCCACCGCACCGCACGACGCGCCCCACGATCCCCACCGACATCTCGAACGACGTTCGACAGTCATTCGACGACAGAACGGAGCCCCGGCAATGGCCCTCACCGCCGTGCCGAAGAAGCGCGCCCTGTCAGGGAGGCCAGGCACACCCGGCACACCCGGCACGTCAGGGAAACGCGGCCTGCCGTATCTGCTGATCGCACCGGCCGGCCTGCTGATGCTGGGTTTCATCGCCTACCCGATGCTCAGCGTCATCTACTACAGCCTCCAGCACTACAACGTCACCAAGCCCTGGCGGAACGGCTACGCGGGTCTGGAGAACTTCCGGGAGGTCTTCTTCGAGGACCCGCTGTTCTGGCAGACCCTCGCCTTCAGCGCCAAGTGGGTCGTCGTGGAGGTCTCCCTCCAACTCGTCTTCGGGCTGGCGCTCGCGCTGATCGTCAACCAGACGTTCGTGGGACGCGGCATCGCCCGGGCCCTGGTCTTCTCGCCCTGGGCCGTGTCCGGCGTGCTCACCACCACCATCTGGATCCTGCTCTACAACCCCTCCACCGGCCTGAGCCGCTACCTGGCCGACGTCGGCATCGGCGAGTACGGCACCTCGGTGCTCTCCGACACCGGCACCGTCTTCTGGGCGGCCGTCCTGGCCGAACTCTGGCGCGGCGTCCCCTTCTTCGCGATCCTCATCCTGGCCGACCTGCAGTCCGTCTCCAAGGACCTGTACGAGGCGGCCTCCGTGGACGGGGCGAGCCGCTTCCGGCAGTTCTGGCACATCACCCTGCCGCATCTGAAGGACGCGATCATCCTCTCCACGCTGCTGCGCGCGGTGTGGGAGTTCAACAACGTCGACCTGCTCTACACCCTCACCGGCGGCGGCCCGGCGGGCGTGACGACGACACTCCCGCTCTACGTCGCCAACACCGGGATCGAGGGCCACGACTTCGGCTACGCCTCCGCGCTGACCACCGTGGCCTTCGTGATCCTCCTGTTCTGCTCGATCCTCTACCTGCGCCTGAGCAAGTTCGGAGGCGACGACAAGTGACCGCCGCACTCGCAGAGAAGGGCGCCCACGTGCCCGCCCCGGCCGACGGCGAGACCCCGCCTCCGGTCGAGGGGAGGACGCGCCGGCGGCGGCCGGCCGACCAGCCGCCGCGTTGGCAGATCTTCCTCCCCCTGGGGCTCTACCTGCTGTTCACGCTCATCCCCTTCTACTGGATGCTGCTGTTCGCGCTGCGCCCCGCCGGTTCGACCTCGCTGGTGCCCTGGCCGGTCACCTTCGAGCACTTCGAGAAGGTCTGGAACGAACGGAGCTTCGGCACCTACTTCCTCAACAGCACCTATGTCGGCATCGCCTCGATGGTGATGACCACGGTGGTGGCGCTGGCCGGCGGGTATGCCCTGGCACGCTTCCGGTTCCGCCTGAAGAACGCCTTCATGCTGGCGCTGCTGTGCTCGCAGTTCATCCCCGGCGCGCTGATGCTCGTCCCGCTGTTCGAGACCTTCCGCAACCTCCAGCTCATCAACTCCGTGTGGAGCGTGATCATCGCGGAGACGGTCTTCCAGCTCCCGCTGTCGATGATCCTCATCAGCGGCTTCATCAAGAACGTCCCCGAGTCGCTGGAGGAGGCCGCCTGGGTGGACGGCTGCTCCCGGATACGCGCCTTCCTGGCCATCGTGCTGCCGATGCTGCGGCCCGGACTGATCGCGGTGGGCTCCTTCGCCTTCGTGCACAGTTGGAACCACTTCCTGTTCGCCCTGATGTTCCTCTCCTCCCAGGACAAGCAGACCATCCCGGTCGGCCTCAACACCCTCATCGGCGCGGACAGCGTGGACCTCGGCGCGCTCGCCGCGGGCGGCGTGGTCGCCGCGGTGCCCGTGGTGATCATCTTCGCCTTCATCCAGAAGTGGCTGATCACCGGTTTCAGCGCGGGGGCGGTGAAGGGCTGATGACCTCCTCCGCTCCCACCCCCTCGCGAACCATCTTGCGAACCCCCCTGCCGACCTCTCCGCGTCCTCCTCTGCGAACCCCCTTGCCCGTCGTCCTCGCCGGCGCCCGCGGCCACGGCCGCCGGCACCTGGAGAACATCCGCCTCCTCGCCGAGCGCGGCCTGGTCGAACCGGTCGGGATCTGCGAGGTGAACCCCCTCACCGCCGAGGAACTGGACGGCTTCGGCGAGTTGGAACAGTCCACCGACCTCGCCGCCCTGCTGGAACGCACCGGCGCACGCGTCGCCGTGATCTGCACCCCGATCCACACCCACGTCGACCTGGCGCTGACCGCCGCCGAACGCGGCGTCCACGTGCTGCTGGAGAAGCCGCCCGCGCCCTCCTACGCCGAGTTCGAGCGGATGGTCGAGGGGCTGCGGGCCGCCGGGGTCGCCTGCCAGATCGGCTTCCAGTCCCTGGGCTCGCACGCCGTCACCGCCATCCGCGACCTGGTCGCCGACGGCGCGATCGGCGAGGTGCGGGGCATCGGAGCGGCCGGGGCGTGGTCCCGCGACCTGGCCTACTGGGCCCGCTCCCCCTGGGCCGGGCGGCGCAGACTGGACGGCCGGGACGTGGTGGACGGAGTCCTCACCAACCCCCTCGCCCACGCCGTCGCGACCGCGCTGCGCATCGACGGCGGCGACCGTGCCGAGGACGTCGCCGGCATCGAGTTGGAGCTGTACCGCGCCAACGCCATCGAGGCCGACGACACCTCCTGCGTCCGCATCCGCACCACGCACGACGGCAAGGCGGGAGAGATCACCGCCGCCGTGACACTGTGCGCGGAGCGGCCCGGCGAACCGTACGTCGTCGTCCACGGCACCGAGGGCCGTATCACCTTCTGGTACAAGGAGGACCGCGTCCGGCTGGAACGCCGCGGCCGGGAGCCCGAGACCACCGAGCACGCCCGCACCGACCTGCTGCGCAACCTCGTCGCCCACCTGGTCGAGGGGGAGGAGCTGCTGGTGCCGCCCGAGCGCACCGGCGCCTTCATGCGGCTGGTGGAGGCCGTCCGCACCGCCCCCGATCCGCGACCGCTGCCCGCGGACGCCTGGCGGACCGAGCCCGAGGGGGGCGGCGTCGGCTCCGCGCGGCGGATCGTCACCGGCATCGACGACCTGGTCGCCGCCGGCGCCGAGCGGCTGGCCCTGTACTCCGAACTGTCCGGCGAGGGCGGCCCGACCGGCCAAGCCGGCCCGCGGGCCGACTGGGCCGTGCCCGCGGTGTCCGTGGGCGAAGCGGTGGGCGAAGCGGTGGGGGAGCCCGGGGGAGAGGGGGCCGGAGCATGACCGAGCCGCGCACCGACACCGTCCATGTCGATCCCCACGCCGACCCCCACGCCGATTCCCGGGCCGACGCTCCCGCCGGAACGGACGAGACCGTGGCGCTGCGCTGCGGCGGACGGACCGTGGCCCACTACGAGCACCGGCCGCGCCTCGCCGAGCGCGAGTCCCCCCGCCCCTACCTCCACCCCGTCCGCACCCTGGGCGGCACGGTCGTCACCGAACTGCGGCCCGCCGACCACGTGCACCACCTGGGGGTGAGCATGGCCGTCCCGGACGTCTCCGGCACCAACTTCTGGGGCGGACGCACCTTCGTCCGCGGCCGGGGCCCCACCGAGTTGGACAACCACGGACGCCAACGGCACCTGGCGTGGCTGCACCGGGGCGAGGACGGCTTCACCGAGGAACTCGCCTGGGAACGCGACGGCACGCGGCTGCTCACCGAGCGCCGCACCGTCACCGCCCGGACCCTGGACGACACCTGCTGGGCGCTGGACTTCACCACCGAACTGACCAACGTCCGCGCCGAGACGCTGTCCATCGGCAGCCCGGCGACCAACGGCCGGCCCGGCGCCGGCTACGGCGGCTTCTTCTGGCGCCCGCCGATCGGCCCCCGCCCGCCCGAGGTGTTCACCGCCGACGCCACCGGAGAGGAGGCGGTGCACGGCTCGCCGGCGCCCTGGCTGGCGATGGCCTCCGACACCTGGACGCTGGTCTTCGCCTGCGCGGACGCCGCCGGCCGCCACGACCCGTGGTTCGTGCGCGCCGCCGAGTACCCGGGCGTGGGCTCCGCGCCGGCCTGGGACCGCAGACTGCCGCTGCCGCCGGGCGGGAGGCTCGTCCGACGCGTGGTCACCGCGGTCGTCGACGGCCGGCTGGACCGCGCCGCGGCGGCCCGGATCGCCGCCCGCCTCACCGGAGAGGAGACGACCCCGTGACGGCCCTCCCCAAGACCCCCGCCCCCGCCGGCCCGCCGGCCCCCGAGACCGGCGTGCCGGTGTACCGCAATCCGGTGCTGAACGCCGACTGGTCGGACCCCGACGTCATCGCCGTCGGCGACGACTACTACCTGACGGCGTCCAGCTTCGGCCGCGCGCCCGGACTGCCGATCCTCCACTCCCGCGACCTGGTGAACTGGCGCATCATCGGCCACGCCCTGGAACGGCTGGAACCCGAGCAGGCGTTCACCTCGCCGCGCCACGACTGCGGCGTGTGGGCACCGTCCATCAGGCACCACGCGGGCCGCTTCTGGATCTTCTGGGGCGACCCCGACCACGGCATCTACCAGGTCAACGCCGAGGACGTCCGCGGCCCGTGGAGCAGACCGCACCTGTTGAAGGCGGGCCGGGGACTGATCGATCCCTGCCCGCTGTGGGACGACGACGGCCGCGCCTGGCTGGTGCACGCCTGGGCCAAGTCCCGCTCCGGGATCAAGAACCGGCTGACCGGCCACCGGATGAGCCCCGACGGCCGGGAACTCCTCGACACGGGCCGCACGGTCGTGGACGGCGACGCGCTGCCCGGCTGGTTCACCCTGGAGGGCCCCAAGCTCTACAAGCACGCCGGCTGGTACTGGATCTTCGCCCCGGCCGGAGGAGTGGAGACCGGCTGGCAGGGCGCCTTCCGCTCGCGGAACGTCCTCGGCCCCTACGAGGGGCGCGTCGTCCTCGAACAGGGAGACACGGACGTCAACGGACCCCACCAGGGCGCGTGGGTGCGGGCGGCCGACGGCAGCGACTGGTTCCTCCACTTCCAACACCGCGGCCCCTACGGGCGGGTGGTGCACCTCCAGCCGATGCGCTGGACCGACGAGGGCGAAGGGGAGGAGGCGGGCTGGCCGGTGATCGGGAACGACGGCGAGCCCGTCGCCGCCCACACCGGACCCGTCCCCGTGGAGCAGACCACCGTCCCCGCCCGCGACGACGACTTCCCCGGTGGACGCTTCGGCCGCCAGTGGTCGTGGACGGCCAACCCTCCCCTGGCATCCGACCGGGGAAACCACGGGGAAGGCTGGACGGTCGCCCACTCCGGCGACGGCCTGTGGCTGGTCTGCCGCCGCACCGCCGACGCCCACGACCTGCGCGCACTGCCCAACGTGCTGGTCCAGCGGCTGCCCGGCGACCCGTGCGTGGTCGAGGTCGAGCTGCGGCTGGACAGCGACGAGCCCGGCGCCAAGGCCGGACTCGCCGTCCTGGGCGACGCGTTCTCCTGGATCGGACTGGAGCGGGACGACTCCGGCATCCGACTGGTGCACCGCTTCGCCGAGTCGGTCGCCGAACACGAGCGGGACGCCGCGCACCCCCGGCCCGCCCCGAACGGCCGCGCGCGGCTGCGCGTGGAGATCCTCCCCGGCGCGCGCTGCCGCTTCTCCGCACGCACGGGGGAGGACACCGACTTCCTCCCCTCCGGTCCGCCCTTCGCCGCCACTCCCTGGCGCTGGGTCGGCGCCCAGCTCGGCCTGTTCGCCACCGCGCCCCAGGGCGGCGGCCCGGCCGGAACCGCCGCCTTCACCGGCTTCCGCGTCACCTGAGATCGCCGGGTCCCGGGGACGAGGACCCACCGACCCATCCCGCACCACCCGCACCACCCGTACGGACGACCCACCCCGGCACTCACACGACCCACAGCACCCACGCAACCGCACGACCGAGAACCGAGAGAAGAGCCGACGATGAACCAAGACCTCCGCCGCAGAGCCCGCATCCGCTCCCTGCTGGCCCTGGGCGTCAGCGCGACCCTCGCCCTCACCGCCACCGCCTGCGGCGACTCGGGCACCGAGGCCGGCAGCGAGGGAGACGGCAAGGGCAAGATCGTCTTCTGGGACAACAACGGTGGCGTGCGCACCGACGTCTGGAAGAAGATCATCGCCGAGTTCGAGAAGGAGAACCCGGACATCGACGTCGAGTACGTCGGCATACCGATCGCCGACGTGCAGTCCAAGTACGACACCGCCATCCAGGGCGGCGGCGACAGCCTGCCGGACGTCGGCATGGTCGGCACCGCCTACCTCGCCAACATGGTCGCCCAGGGGGCGCTCGAACCGGTCACCGACCGGATCGAGGACAGCTCGCTGAAGGGCAAGCTGGTCAAGGGCATGGTCGACAGCGTCGAGGCCGCCGGCGGTCAGGACGGAGAACTGTTCACCGTCCCGACCTCGGCCAACCAGGGCGTGCTGTGGTACCGCACCGACCTGTTCGACAAGGCCGGCCTGGAGCCCCCCACCACGTGGGAGAACTTCTACAAGGCCGCCGAGGAGCTGACGGACAAGAAGAACAACCGCTTCGGCTTCACCATCCGAGGCGGCGCGGGCTCCATCGCCCAGGCGCTGGAGATGATGTACGCCCAGTCCGGCATCGACAGCTTCTGGGACGGCGACAAGACCACCGTCAACGCCCCCGAGAACGTCAAGGCCCTGGAGAAGTACGCCGCCCTGTACAACAAGGTCACGCCCAAGGCCGACCTGAACAACGACTTCACCAAGATGGTCGCCACCTTCACCGGCGGCGAGGTCGGCATGCTCCAGCACAACCTGGGCTCCTACACCGACCACGTGAAGGCGTTCGGCGAGGAGAAGATCGACGGACTGCCGATGCCGCCCTCCGAGGACGGCGGCCCGCGCACCATGGTCTCCAACCCGGTCGACGGGCTGGGGCTGTTCAAGGCCGGCAAGAACAAGGCCGCGGCCTGGAAGTTCATCGAGTTCGCCGCGTCGGCGGAGATGAACAGCCTCTGGAACGAGTCGGCCGGCGCCATCCCCGCCCACACCGACGCCGCGGACGACGAGTGGATCGGCAAGGCCAAGCCCACCAAGACGGCCATGGAGTCGCTGGACGACCCGGACACCAGGATCGTCCAGCTCCCGTACTACCTGCCGGACTGGAACAGCATCAGCAAGGCCGACACCGAACCCAACTTCCAGAAGCTGCTCCTGGGCCAGATGACCGCCAAGGAGTTCGCCGACGACCTCGCCAAGAGGCTCGACGCGGCGCAGGCCGAGTGGAAGGAACAGATGGGCTGACCGGCCCCACGACCGGCCTCACCGGCCCGACCGGCCCGACAGAAGACCCCACGCAAGACCCCACGCAAGACCCCACGCAAGACCCCACGGAAGACCCCGCCGCGGACCGCCGCGGCAGCGCACCGCGGCGGGGCGCACCCGCCCCGCCGCACCCGCCTCCACCTCCACATCCCACACACGCACGCCCGACCCACACCCGGTACCCGAACCGAGGGGGTATCCCGTGCCCGTCACCCGCCGCCACGCGGCTGCGGCGCTCGCCGCGCTCCCGCTCGCCCTGACCGGCGCCCACACCGCGCTCGCCCACGGACCCGAACGATCCGGACAACCCGAACGACCCGGCCGTGGAGGCACCGTGTACATCGCCGGAGACTCCACCGCCGCCCCCAAGACCGCCGACGCCGCACCCGAGACCGGCTGGGGCATGGCCCTGCCGCTCTTCCTGCACCGCGCCCGGACGGTCGCCAACCACGCGGTCAACGGCCGCAGCTCCAAGAGCTTCCACGACGAGGGCCGACTGACCCCGATCCTGGAGGCCATCGGACCGGGCGACCTGCTGCTCGTCCAGTTCGGCCACAACGACGAGAAGACCGACGACCCGACCCGCGGCACCCACCCCCACACCACCTACCGGCAGTACCTGCGCCGCTACCTCGACGGCGCCCGCGCACGCGGCGCCCGCCCCGTCCTGCTCACCCCCGTCGAAAGACGCCGCTTCGACGCGGACGGACACGCCAGACCCACCCACGGGGAGTACCCCGAGGCGATGCGCGCCCTCGCCGCCGCCGAGAACGTGCCGCTGATCGACATCCAGGCCACGAGCCTCGCCGCATGGAACCGCCTGGGCCCGGACGGAACCCTGAGGATCTTCCTCCACCTCGCCCCCGGCGAACACCCGAACCACCCCGACGGCAAACAGGACAACACGCACTTCCGGCCCCACGGCGCCATCGAGGTGGCCCGCATGGTCGCCCGCGGCCTGAAGGAGTCGAGGCTGCTGCCGCCCGGCACCGTCCGACGGCTGGACGACACCGTCCCGGAGAGCGCGATCACCTGGCCGGCCGGCTGACACCCCGCCACACCGGACACCCCCCACCCACCACCCAACCCCCTCCCCGACATCCTCCGAAGGAGCCACAGTGAGAAGAAAAGTGTGCCAAGCACGTATCGCGGTACTGGCCGGATGCGCCTCGCTCGCCCTGGCGACCCTCACCGTCCCCGCCCAGGCCGCCCCGCGCTCCGGCGGCGACGTGGCCCGCGCCGTCCTCCCCACGGGGGACGGCTGGGCCTCGACCGAGGGCGGCACCACCGGCGGCGCGGCGGCCGACGCCGACCACGTCTTCACCGTCACCAACCGTGCCGAGTTGGCCGCGGCACTGAACAACGGCGACGACACCCCGAAGATCATCAAGATCAAGGGCACGATCCACGGCAACGCCGACGACCGGGGCAACCCGCTCACCTGCGAGGACTACCAGCGCGACGGCTACACCCTGGAGAAGTACCTCGCGGCGTACGACCCCGCCACCTGGGGGAAGGCCGAGCCCTCGGGCCCGATGGAGGACGCCCGGGCCGCCTCCGCCGCCGAGCAGAACAAGCGCGTCAAGCTCGCCGTCGGCTCGAACACCACCCTGATCGGCGTGGGCGACGACGCCACCGTCCTCGGCCTCAGCCTCCAGATCCGGGGCGTGGAGAACGTCATCGTCCGCAACATCACCTTCGAGGACACCTACGACTGCTTCCCGCAGTGGGACCCCACCGACGGGGAGAACGGCGCCTGGAACTCCGAGTACGACAACGTCGTGGTGTACGGCTCCCGCCACGTCTGGCTCGACCACAACACCTTCACCGACGGCCGCCGTCCCGACAGCGCCCAACCCCACTACTTCGGGCAGCTCTTCCAGCAGCACGACGGGCTGCTGGACATCGTGCGCGGCGCGGACCTGGTGACGGTGAGCTGGAACGTCTTCACCGAGCACGACAAGACCATCCTGATCGGCAACAGCGACAGCGCCACGGCCGACGACCGGGGCAAGCTGCGCGTCACCTTCCACCACAACCTCTTCGAGGACGTCAACGAGCGCGCCCCGCGCGTGCGCTTCGGCAAGGTGGACGTCTACAACAACCACTTCAAGCAGAACGCCGACGCCAAGTACGGCTACACCTGGGGCATCGGCAAGGAGGCCGCGCTCGTCGCCGAGCACAACGCCTTCACCCTCCACAAGGGCATCGCCCCGGCGGACACCATCCGCCAGTGGACCCCCGGCACCTCCATGACCGAGCGGAACAACCGGGTCAACGGCCGGTACGTGGACCTGCTGGCCGCCCACAACACCGCCAACCCCGACAGACTCCTGGGCGACGACGCCGGCTGGACCCCCGTCCTGCGTCCCCACGTCCACCACCCCCTGGCCGTCCCGCATCTGGTGGACCGGCACGCCGGCGCCGGAAAATTGGAGGTCAAGGGCGGGGACAAGGGCGGGAAGGGGCGGAAGTGAGCGCCACCCGCCGCGGCGCCCTCCTGGTCGGGGCGGGCGCCGCCCTCTCCCTGACCCCGGCGGGCCGGGCCCACGCGGGAACCACCGGCCGCGCGGGCCGGACGAAGGGGACCCGACTGACCGTCGCGAGGGACGGCGGCGGCGACTTCACCACCGTGCAGGCCGCCGTCGACGCCACGCCCGACCGCCCCGAGGTGCCCTGGACCGTCGTCCTGGCCCCCGGTGTGTACCGCGGGACGGTGCACATCCCGGAGACCAAGACCGGACTGACCCTGCTGGGCGGCACGGGCGACCCGCGCGACACCGTGATCGTTTACGACAACGCCGCGGGCACGCCGAAGCCGGACGGCTCCGGCACCTACGGGACCTCCGGCAGCGCCACGGTCACCGCCCGACCCGACGGGTTCACCGCTCGGCGGATCACCTTCGCCAACGACTGGCTCCGCGCCGACCACCCGGAGATCACCGGCGGCACCCAGGCGGTGGCGATCAAGGTGATGGGCGACCGCTCGTTCTTCGACCGCTGTCGCTTCCTCGGTCACCAGGACACCCTCTACACCGACACCCGCGACGCCTCCCTCACCGCCCGGCAGTTCTTCCACCGCTGCCATGTGGAGGGGGACGTGGACTTCGTGTTCGGGCGGGCCACCGCCGTCCTGAGCGGCTGCGAACTGCGCACTCTCGACCGGGGTGTGGACTTCCGTCCCCAGGGGTTCGTCTTCGCCCCGTCGACGGCGGCCGGCACCCGGTACGGCATCCTCGCCCACCGCTGCCGCTTCACCACCACCGCCCCGGCGGGCGCGTACAAGCTGGCCCGACCCTGGGTGCCCGGCGGCGACCCGACCGCCCGTCCGCGTCTGGTGGTGCGCGACAGCGTGATCGGCGCCGGCATCGACGCCGGGGAACCGTACGCGAACATGCGCGAGCAGTACCCCTGGCAGGGCTTCTTCTTCCGGGAGCACGCCAACCGCGGTCCCGGAGCGGTCGTCGGCGATCCCGCGAACCGTCCGCGGCTGACCGCGGCCGAGGTCGTCGAGCACACCCCGGACCGCTACCTCGGCGACTGGCGTCCCGCCGTCTCCTGACGGACACCGATGAGACCCGAGCCCGCCCGGCCCGCGCCGGGCGGGCTCGGGCGTTCGCGCGCCCTGCTCGCGCTCTCCGCGCTTCTCCGTGCGCGCCCACGCCTCCCCGGTGGGGTGGGGAAGCCCTTTCCGCGCCACGCGGTCCGTTGGAAGGGTCCGACCGGGGGACCCGACGGATGGGCACAATCGCCCCCGCAGCGCCGTCCGCATCACCGAGGAGCGTCATGTCCGCACCACCCGTCCCCCCGGTTCTCGACCGGTTCTTCAAGATCAGCGAGCGAGGGTCCACCGTCGGCCGGGAAGTGCGCGGCGGTATCACCACGTTCTTCGCCATGGCCTACATCCTGGTGCTGAACCCCATCGTTCTGGGCGGCGCCGAGGACAAGTTCGGTCACCAGCTCTCCGCCGCCCAACTCGTCACCGTCACCGCGCTGGTGGCCGCGGTGATGACCGTGCTGATGGGGCTGACGGCCAACATTCCGTTGGCGCTCGCCGCCGGGCTGGGCATCAACGCGCTGGTGGCCTACCAGATCGCGCCCACCATGAGCTGGGCCGACGCGATGGGTCTGGTGGTGCTCTCCGGCATCGTGGTCTGCGTCCTGGTCGTCACCGGTGTGCGCGAGGCGATCATGTACGCCGTCCCCCGGCAGATGAAGCAGGCCATCAGCGTCGGCATCGGTCTGTTCATCGCCTTCGTCGGCTTCGTCGACGCGGGCTTCGCCACCCGGGTCCCCGGGGAGACCGGTTCGGTGCCCGTCCAGCTCGGCGACGACGGCACCCTCTCGGGCTGGCCGGTGTTCGTCTTCTGCCTGGGGGTGCTGCTGACGGTGGCCCTGCTGTCCCGCGGGGTGAACGGCGCCATCCTCGTCGGGATCGTGGTGATGACGGTGGTCGCGATCGTCGTCAACGAGATCGCCGACATCGCCCCCGAGCGGTGGGGGTTGACGGTGCCGGCCATTCCCGACGACGTGGTGGCGTTCCCCGATTTCGGCCTGGTGGGGGAGTTCAGCCTGCTCGGGGCGGTCGAGCAGGTCGGCGTGTTGACCGTGGTGCTGCTGGTCTTCACGCTCTTCCTGACCGACTTCTTCGACACCATGGGCACGGCGGTCGGCGTCAGCAGCGAGGCCGGACTGCTGGACGAGCGGGGCCGGGTGCCGCACCTGGGCCGGCTGCTGTTCGTCGACGGCCTCGCCGCGGTCGCGGGCGGAGCGGCGTCCGCCTCCTCCAACACCAGCTTCGTGGAGTCCGCCGCCGGGGTGGGCGAGGGCGCCCGCACGGGGTTGGCCAACGTCGTCACCGGCACCCTGTTCGCCCTGGCCCTCTTCCTCACCCCGTTGGCCACGATCGTCCCCGCCCAGGCCGCCGCCCCGGCCCTGGTCGCGGTCGGCTTCATGCTGATGGCCCAGGTGCGGAGCATCGACTGGACGCACATCGAGATCGCCGTCCCGGCCTTCCTCACCATCGTCGTGATGCCCTTCACGTACTCCATCACCAACGGCATCGGCGCGGGTTTCATCGCGTACGTGGTGCTCAAGACCGTCGTGGGCAAGGCGCGCGAGGTGCCGCCGCTGTTGTGGGCGGTGGCCGGGCTGTTCGTGGTCTACTTCGCCATCGACCCGATCGAACAGCTCTTGGGGGTGAGCTGACGCGGGCCTGGACGTGCCCCGCGGGTCTCGGGGCCGGCGGATGTCACGGAACGCGGGCCGCGATCCGTCCCATGGGTGTCAGGGAAACGACACACTCAGGAGGCACACATGGCCCGCATCTCCCTCGACCCGCCCCGCAACCCGGTGGTGCGCGTCGCCCGGTGGTACTCGCGCCGTCGGTACGGTCGGACGATGGAGCCGCTGATGGCGATGGGGCACCATCCGCGGGCGCTGCTCACCGGAAGCCTCTTCGAGTTGGGGGTCGCGAGGTGGAAGGCCCTCGACCCGGGCCTGAAGCACCTCGCCGTGATGGTGTCCGCGGCCCGCATCGGCTGCTCGTGGTGTCTGGACTTCGGCCACTGGGAGGCGCGGGAGCTCGGGCTGCCGATGGAGAAGGTCCGGTACGCGCCCGTCTGGCGGGAGCACCGCGACCTCTTCTCCGACCTGGAGCAGCGGGTGATGGAGTACGCCGAGGCGATGACCGAGACCGAGCCCGCGGTCACCGACGAGATGGCGAGCGGGCTGGTCCGTCGGTTGGGTGAGAAGGCGTTCGTGGAGTTGACGATGATGGTCGCCGTGGAGAACCTGCGGTCGCGGATCAACAGCGCCTTCGGGCTGGTCGGGCAGGGGTTCTCGGACGAGTGCGAGGTGCCGCCCCTGCCGTCCGCCCGTCCGCCGGCCGGTCCGGGGGCTCAGCCGGGGCCGGGGGTGACGAAGCCGCTCTCGTAGGCGGTGACGACCGCCTGGGTGCGGTCGCGGGCGCCGAGCTTGGCGAGGACGGCGGCCACGTGGCTCTTGACCGTGGCCGCCCCCACCGCCATCCGGTCGGCGATCTCGGCGTTCGACAGGCCGCGCGCCATCAGGCGCAGCACCTCCGCCTCCCGTCCGGTCAGCCGCGTCGCCGGTCCCCGCTCGTCGTGGGCCGGGGCGCGGCGGGCGGCCAGGGAGCGCACGGCGGCGGGGAAGAGGAGGCTGTCGCCGCGGGCCACCAGCCGTACGGCCGCCACCAGTTCCTCGGCGGCGGACCGCTTGAGGAGGAAGCCGGCGGTGCCCGCCCGCAGCGCGTCCCAGACGTGGGAGTCGTTCTCGAAGGTCGTCACCACGACGATCCGCGGGGCCTCGTCCCCCATCGTCTCCAGCAGCAGTTCGGTGGCGCGGATGCCGTCCACCTCGGGCATCCGCACGTCCATCAGGACGACGTCCGGGCGCCGGGCGCGCACGACCGAGACCGCCTCGGCGCCCGTCGCGGCCTCGCCGACGACCTCCATGTCGGCCTGGGCGCCGAGGATGACCCGCAGCGCGGTGCGCACCAGCATCTCGTCGTCGGCCAGGACGATCCGCAGCGGCCGGTCCGCCCCGTCCTCCGGTCCGTTCACCGGTCGCCTCGCAGGGGGAGGCGGACGGTCAGTCGCCAGCGGCCGTCGCGCAGACCGGCCTCGGCCGAGCCGCCCAGTGCCGCGGCCCGTTCCGCCGTTCCGCGCAGTCCCGCGCCGCCGCCGGGTCGGGGGCGGCGCGGGCGGCGTTCGGCACGCACCGGGTTCTCCACGGTGATCACCAACTCCCTGGGATCGTCTCTGCCATCGGGATCGTCACTGTCGCCGGGGTCGCCGGGGTCGCCGGGCGCGAGGGACACGGCGACGGGCTCCCGGCCCGCGTGCCGCAGCGCGTTGGTCAGGCCCTCCTGGACGATGCGGTACGCCTCTCGGGAGACCGTCTCGGGCAGGGCGTCGAGGAGTTCCCGTCGCGGCCCGGGGAAGTCGAGGGTGACCGGGACGCCGCCGGCGCGGGTGCGTTCCAGCAGGTCGTCGAGGTCCGCCAGGGTCGGCCCGGCGGGCGCGCGGGAGAGGTCCTCGCCGTGTTCCTCGCCGTCGCGGAGCACCCCCAGCACGGCGTCGAGTTCGCCGGTGGTGCGTCGGGCGGTCTCCTCGATCGCGGTCAGGGCCCGACGGACGAACGCCGGGTCGGAGTCGAGCACGGTGCGGGCCGCGCCCGCCTGGAGGGCCACGGCGCTCAGCGCGTGGCCGACGGAGTCGTGCAGCTCGCGGGCGAGCCGGTTGCGGGCGGCGAGGGCGGCGGCCCGGGCCTCGGCGGCGGCCAGTCGGTCGGCGGGGGTGGGTCCCAGCAGGGCCGGGGCGCAGCGGGCCAGCAGGGCGCCGGCCGCCCAGGCCGTCGTCACCAGGGCGGCGAGCAGGGCGAGTCCGACGATCGGAGCCGCCCACGGCGGGACGTCGAGCGAGTACCGGTGTCCGTCCGTCTCCCGCGACCGTGCGGAGAACGGCAGCGCCACCAGCACCACCGCCGCGGGCGGGACGGCCAGCGTCGCGCCGCTGACCAGTGCGCCCAGGCCGACGTGGAGGGTGGACCAGGCCGCCGTGCGCCGGCGGGCCGCCCAGGAGTCGGCCGGCGCGGTGACCGGCTCCTGGCCCGGCACCTGGCACAGCGCCCGGGCGCAGGCGCCCTGCACCGTCCGCACCAGGGGGAAGAGGGCGGTGACGGCGACGGCCGGCAGGGAGAGTCCGTAGGCCGCGAACTGCCAACCGAGGTGGCGGAAGGGGTCGGCGTCGGGCACGGTCACGCTCAACACGACCGTCGTCAGCAGGAAGTAGGGCATCAGCAGCGCGCCGCCCAGCAGCAGGTGGACCCAGCGCAGCCGCAGCCGTCGCACGGCCTCCCCGCCCATCAGGTTCACCTCCCGGCGGCCCGTTCGGCCGACCGCTCGGCCGACCGTTCGGCGAACAGGTGGGCTCCGACGGTGAGGACGAGGACCCCGACGACCATCTCCACAGCGTAGGCCAGCGCCATCGGCGCGGTGGTCTCCTGGGCCCGCGTCACGTGTCCCTCGTTGGCCAGGTCCGCCAGCAGCATCCAGCCGCTCCCGGCGGTCAGTGCCGCGCTTCCGGTCCAGGCCAGGGCGGTGGCCGTGCGCAACCGCACGCCTCCCGCGGCGCCCGTGCGGAAGGCGAGCAGCAGCACGCCGGCCGCCGCGGCGGCGGCGAACAGCGCGTCCATGCCCTCCGTGAGGCGGAAGACCGCGTCGCGCTGTCCGGCCTGCCCCGGGGGGAGTCCGGCCGTCGCCCCGGCCGCCCACGTCAGGTGCAGCGCCGCCGGCACCAGGGCGAGCACGGCGGCGGCCACGGCGCCCGTCCGGCGGGCGGGGGCGGTGGGGGTGTCGGGCAGGTCCGCGAGGCGTCCGCCCAGCAGGGGGCCCCAGCGGTCGCGCACGTAGAGGGCGAACAGGGCGCCCAGGGCGAGCGCCTGGACGCCGAAGCCGGTGTAGACGAGGGTGAACACCCAGTCGTCGAGGAAGTCGGCGGACTCCCGGCCGGCGTTCCCGTCCCTCCCGCCGAGCACGCCGAGCAGCACGCTGAAGGGGAAGCCCAGGACGATGGGGGCGAGCAGTCCGGTGGCGATCCACAGGGGCAGCAGCATCAGCCAGGCGGGCAGTCGTCTGCCCCGGGGGAGGGTCAGGGCGAGGGCGAGCGCGACGACCGCGGCGTCCATCGCGACGGTGAGGGCGTTCAGCAGGAACAGCGCCGTTTCGCCCTCCGTGGTGAGGAGTTCGCTGCCCTCGGGGATGCCGATGTGGAAGCCGGTCAGCCAGGCGGTCTTGAGCGCCAGGTAGGGCAGGCAGGCGGCGATGGCGACGGCGCGCAGCGCCCTGCGCGGGGCGGTGGTGCGGGGAGCGGCCACGGCGGTCGCCGGGGGCTCGGCGGGGTGTGTGGGTGTCATGCCTCCACGTTCCCGCCGAAAGCGTGCGGCGGGATCGTGCTCGCCGGTGAACCGTCTCCCCCGTGCGGGGGAGACGCCCTACGACCGGCGGATGGCGTCAGAGCCTCCGGGTGGCCAGCGTCAGCCGGTCCCGTGCGTCGAACAGAGCCTCCTTGATGGTCTGTTCGTGGGCGGGGGTCAGGCGCGCCACCGGCACCGAGCAACTGATGGCGTCCCGTGCGGGGGTGCGGTAGGGGATGGCGACGCCGAAGCAGCGCAGCCCCAGGGTGTTCTCCTCGCGGTCCACCGCGTAGCCCTGTTCGCGGACCTGGCGCAGCTCCTCGATGAGCTTCTCGCGGTCGGTGATGGTGTGCTCGGTCAGCGGGGTCAGGGTCTCCGGGAGCATCGCGCGGATGTGGTCGTCGTCGTACGTCGCCAGCAGCGCCTTGCCCAGGGACGTGGAGTGGGCGGGCAGTCGCCGTCCCACCCGGGTGAAGGGGCGCAGGTAGTGCTGCGACTGGCGGGTGGCCAGGTAGACGACGTTGGTGCCGTCCAGCCGGGCGAGGTGGATGGTCTCGGTGGTGTCGTCGGAGAGCCGGTCCAGGGTGGGGCGGGCGGCGGCCACGACCTCGTCGCCGTCGATGTAGGAGGTGCCGACCAGCAGGGCGCGTACGCCGATGCCGTAGCGGGTGCCGGTGGCGTCCGTCTCGATCCAGCCCAGGTCCACCAGGGTGCGCAGCAGCATGTAGAGGCTGGACTTGGGGTAGCCGACGGCCTCCTGGACGGCGGCCAGGGAGTGCATGCCGGGCTGCCCGGCGAAGAACTCCAGCAGTTCCACCGTGCGCACAGCCGATTTGACCTGCCCGCTCGCCTCCGGTTTCCGACCGGGGGCGCCCCCGCGCGCTGACGGCATCGACCTTGACCCTTTCGCTCGACCGGCCATAGAGTCCCGGACAGTTATTCACACTGCGGGACGCTGTTCAGCATATCGAACAAGGTTCCCGGGGGACAGCCCTCGGTGTCCGAAGACCGGACGTGGTGTCCCGCCGACGGAAGCCGACGGAAGCGTCGGCCGTCGATCGACCCGTTACGCAGCCGGCCGGCCGGCAGGAGGAGTTCAGCGGTGGCAGTACCAGTGTGGAGTGTCGACCCCAGGACCGGGAAGCAGCGCGAGCAGGTCGCCGTCGAGGCCACGGCCGCCGACGTCGACGCGGCCGTCCGCGCCGCCCACGCCGCCCGTGCCGGGCTGGCCGACCGCGCCGCCCGCATCGCCCTGTTGCGCGCGGCGGCCGAGGAGTTGGAGGCGGCCCGCGAGGAGGTCGTGGCCGCGGCGGACGCCGAGACGGCCCTGGGCGAGGTCCGGTTGAACGGCGAACTGGCCCGTACCGCCTACCAGTTGCGGGCCTTCGCCGACGAGGTGGCCGACGGCGGTTATCTGGACGTCGTCATCGACCACGCCGACGCCTCGCTGACCCCGCCCCGACCCGACCTGCGCCGCTACAAGATCCCACTGGGCGTGGTGGCCGTCTACGCCGCCTCCAACTTCCCCCTCGCCTTCTCCGTGCCCGGCGGCGACACCGCCAGCGCGCTCGCGGCGGGCTGTCCGGTCGTGGTCAAGGCGCACCCGGACCACCCGGCCACCTCCGAGCTGTGCGCCGCCGTGCTGCGCCGCGCCGCCGTCCGCGCGGGGCTGTCCGAGGACGTCGTCACCGTGGTGCACGGCTTCGACGCGGGCGTGGAACTGGTGAAGCACCCGCTGGTCGCGGCGGCCGGTTTCACCGGCTCCGTCCGCGGTGGCCGGGCCCTGTTCGACGCCGCCGCCGCCCGTTCGAACCCCATCCCCTTCCACGGCGAGCTGGGCAGCCTCAACCCGGTGGTCGTCACCGAGGCGGCGGCCGAGGAGCGCGCCGAGTCGATCGGCGCCGGTCTGGCCGGGTCGATGACCATGGGGTGCGGGCAGTTCTGCACCAAGCCCGGACTGGTCCTCGCGCCCGAGGGCGAGGCGGGCGACCGTCTGCTGAAGGCCCTGGCCGACTCCGTCGCCGAGGCCGCCGCCGGGCCGCTGCTGGACGGCCGGATGCGGGAGGCGTTCCTCGCCGGGGTCCGGGCCCGCGCCGAACTGGAGGGCGTGACGGCCCCGGTCATGGCGGTCGAGGGCGAGGGACGGACGGTGGGCGCCGGCTTCCTCACCGTCGACGCCGAGCGGCTGGTCTCCGGGGGCCCGTACGAGGTGCTGCTGGAGGAGTGCTTCGGCCCGGTCACCGTCGTCGCCCGCTACCGCGACACCGACGAGGTCGGCGAGGTGCTCGCGAAGCTGCCCGGCAACCTCACCGCCACCCTCCACCTCGGCGAGGAGGAGGGGGAGCGGGAGGACGGCACCGCCGCCCGGCTGCTGGCCGAGCTGACCCCGCTGGCCGGGCGCGTCCTGGTCAACGGCTGGCCCACCGGCGTCGCCGTCGCCCCCGCCCAGCACCACGGCGGCCCCTACCCGGCGACCACCTCCACCTCCACCTCGGTCGGCGCCACGGCCATCGAGCGCTGGCTGCGCCCGGTCGTCTACCAGGACACCCCTCCGGCGCTGCTGCCGCCGGAGCTGCGGGAGGACAACCCGCTCGGTCTGCCGCGCCGGGTCGACGGCCGCCGCGAGGGCTGACACCCGCCGGACACCCGACAAACGCCCGATGAACCCCGTCCGCCGGCCGCCCCCACGGGCGTCCGGCGGACGGTCCGCGCGGGGCGGGCATAAGACCGCCTTGGCCTCGACCAAAGACAATTCGGGATGGACAGCAAGGAATCGGGGCGGGACAGTGGCGTCCATGGAGAACCCCTTGTCGGGCGCCGAGTTCGCGCCGAAGACCACCTACCTCAACACCGCCTCGCACGGCCTGCTGCCCGCCCGTACCGCCGACGCCGTCCGGACGGCGGTCGACGAGACGGTCGAGGGGCGGATCGACATGACGCGCTGGTTCGCCGCGGTCGAGGGGGCGCGGGCCCGCTTCGCCCGGCTCGCCGGCGTGGCTCCCACCCGGGTGGCGCTCGGCTCGGCCGTGGCGCAGCAGGTCGCGCTGATCGCGGGCGCGCTGCCGGCCGGCGCCGAGGTGCTGGTCGCGGACGGCGACTTCAGCTCCCTGGTCAACCCCTTCGCCGTGCGCGGCGACCTCAAGCTGCGCACCGCCCCTCTGGAGGAGCTGCCGGGCGCCGTCCGCCCCGGCACCGCGCTGGTCGCGGTCAGCGCCGTGCAGTCGGCGGACGGCCGTGTCGCGGACCTCGCCGCGCTCGCCGAGGCGGCTCGGGAGCACGGCTCCCGCACCCTCGTCGACACCACCCAGTCCACCGGCTGGCTGCCGTTGGACCAGGGGGCCTTCGACTACACGGTGTGCGGCGCCTACAAGTGGCTGGTGTCCCCGCGCGGTGTCTGCTTCCTCACCGTGCCCGAGGACGGCGGCGGCCTGGTGCCGCTCCAGGCCGGCTGGGTCGCGGGGGAGCGCCCCTGGGAGAGCTGCTACGGGGTGGTCGAGGAACTCGCGGACTCCGCCCGCCGGTTCGACACCGCCCCGGCGTTCCTGCCCTACCTCGGCGCCGAGCGTTCCCTGGCCCTGATCGAGGAGATCGGCCCGGAGGCGATCGGCGCCCACGACCGCGCGCTGGCCGACCGCTTCCGCACCGGCGCCGCCGAGCTGGGGCGGCGTCCCGTGCCGGGCGACTCGGCGATCGTCGCCGTGCCCGGTCTGGGCGACGCCGCGGCGTCGCTGCGGGAGGCCGGTGTGGAGGTCTCGGTGCGGGCGGGGAACCTGCGCGCGGCGTTCCACCTGTACAACACGGTCGAGGACGTGGACCGACTGTTGGCGGCGTTGGCCGGGGCGTGACGGCTCGACCCGGCCGCGCGCGAACCCGGGATCACGTCCGGGACGCGAGCACTTCGTCGAGGCGGGCGGCCCGCTCGGCCAGGTCGCCGATCGCCGGCGGTTCGCCCAGGTCAGGGCGATCGTGGGTGTCGTCCCGCCGCCCGGACCCGTGATCTCGAACATTCGTCCAAGGGGTATACCCCGCGGGGCCGGTTTCAGGCCGAGCCCCGGCGCACCAGCTCGGTCGGCAGGATGACCGCCGAGGACTCCTCGCCGCCGAGCAGGCCCATCAGCACCCGCACCATCTCGGAGCTGATCCGGTCCCACGGCTGGCGGATGGTGGTCAGCTCCGGGAGGCCGGCGACGGCGGCGGGGGAGTCGTCGAAGCCCCCGACCGCCACGTCCTCCGGCACCCGGCGACCGGCCCGATCCAGCGCGGCCAGCGCGCCGCGCGCCATCAGGTCGGAGGCGACGAACAGCGCGTCCAGGTCCGGGACCCGCTCCAGCAGCTCGGCGGTGGCCCGCTCACCGCCGTCGCGGCTGTAGTCGCCGTGGGCGACCAGGTCGTCGCCCGCCGGCAGCCCGGTCTCGGTGAGCACCTCGCGCCAGCCCGCCAGACGGTCCACGCCGCCGGGGGTGTCCATCGGACCGGCGACCGTGGCGATCCGGCGCCGGCCGAGGGAGACCAGGTGCCGCACCATCTCCCGGGCGCCGTCCCGGTCGTCGGCGGCCACGTGCGACAGCCTGGCGGCACGCCCTTTCCGACCGATCGGCTTGCCGCAGGCGACGACCGGTATCCCGGCCTCGACGAGCTGCTCGGCGATCGGGTCCCCGGTGTGGCTGGAGACCAGCAGGACGCCGTCGACGTGCCCGGCGGTGACGTAGCGCATGACGCGGCGCCGCTCGGCGGGCGTGCCGGCGATCATCAGCAGCAGCGGGATGTCGTGCGCGGCGAGCGCCTGGGTGCAACCGCGCAGCAACACGTTGAAGTTGGGGTCCTCGAAGAGCTTCTCCTGGGGCTCGGTGAGCAGGAAGGCCACCGAGTCCGAACGGCCCGTGATGAGGCTGCGGGCGTGCCGGTTGACGACGTAGCCGGTCTTGCGGATCGCCGCCCTGACCGCCTCGGCCGCGGCGGGGCTGACGTTGTGGCCCCCGTTGAGGACCCGCGAGACCGTGCCCCGGGAGACCCCGGCCTCCCGTGCCACGTCGTGGATCGTCGGCGGGCGTCGCCGCTCGGTGCTGCTCATGCGGTGTGTCTCCCCGCTCTCTTCCCGCGTCCCCATCACGATCCCGTTCACAGGGATCGGCCGCTCAGGACTTTACGGCTCCGGACAGCAGGTCCAGACTCCAGAATCGCTGGATCACCAGGAACACGGCGATCAGCGGCACGATGGCCAGCAGCGCGCCCGTGATCACCAGGGTGTACAGGGCGGGGGTGCCGGCCCCTTGTTGGAGCAGGGTGAACAGCCCCACGGTGATCGGGAACTTCTCGTCGTCGCCGAGCATGATGTACGGCAGCAGGAAGTTGTTCCAGACCGCGACGAACTGGAAGAGGAACACCGTCACCAGGCCCGGCAGCATCATCGGGAGCGCCAGGGTGCGGAAGATCCGCCACTCGCCGGCGCCGTCCATCCGGCCCGCCTCGATCACGTCCGCGGGCACGGCGGCGTCGGCGTGGACGCGGGCCAGGTAGACGCCGTACGGGGAGAGGATCTGCGGCAGCAGCACCGAGAGGTGGGTGTCGGCCAGCCCGGCTTCGGCCAGCAGCAGGTACTGCGGCACGGCCAGGATGACCGGGGGCATCAACACCCCGGTGAGGAGGACGTTGAAGACCGTCTCCCGGCCGCGGAACCGGTAGACCGCCAGGGCGTGGCCGGCGAGCGCGGAGACCGCGGTGGACAGCAGGGCGCCCAGCCCGGCGTAGAGGGCGGAGTTGGCCATCCACCGCCAGTAGACCCCGTCGCGGTAGGCCGACAGGTCCGCGAGGTTGTCCGTCAGGCCGGTGCCGGGCAGGAAGGTGAAGGTGGAGAACAGCTCGCGGCCGGACTTGGTCGCCGCGACCAGCACCCAGGCGACCGGCAGCAGGCAGTAGAGGGTGCCCAGCGCCAGCACCGCGGTGGGGACCAGCGCGGTCCGGCGCGGGGCGCGCGGGGTGGGCGCGGCGCCGGTCGGGGCGGGGGAGAGCGTGGGAGCGGTGGCGGTCATCGGGATTCCCCCTGCCTGGTACGGGAGCCGACGGCCTTCAGGAAGCCGAAGGACAGCACGAGCGTCACCACGGCGATGACCACCGCGCCGGCGGCGGCCGCGTGGACGTCGCCCTTGACGAAGGCGTCCTGGTAGACCTTCATCAGCGGGCTCCAGGTGGTGGAGACGCCGTTGGTGAGCGGCTTGAGCGTGGTGGGTTCGCTGAACACCTGGAGCGTGGCGATGACCGAGAAGAAGAAGGTCAGCACCAGGGACGGCGCCACCATCGGGATCTTGATCCGCAGCGCGATCTGCACCTGCGAGCAGCCGTCGAGCCGGGCGGCCTCGTGGATCTCCGGAGGGATCGCGCGCAGCGACGTGTAGATGACGATCATGTTGAAGCCGGTGCCGCCCCAGACGGCGATGTTGGCGAGCGCGCCGTACAGCGGTCCGCCGTCGAGCAGGTCCGGTCGCGGCAGGCCCGCCTCGGCCAGCACGAAGTGGAAGGGGCTCACGTCCGGCAGGTAGAGGAAGCCCCACAGCAGCGCGGCGATCACCCCGGGGACGGCGTACGGGAGGAAGATCCCGAGCCGGGCGACGGAGCGGCCCCGGACCCGGTCGGCGTCCAGCATCAGGGCGAAGACCAGGGCCAGGCCGAGCATGACGGGGACGACGATCAGTCCGTAGCCCAGCACCCGCAGCGCACCGGAGGCCAGTTCGGGGTCGGTGAGGGCGTCGGCGTAGTTGGACAGGCCGGCCCACACCTCCCGGCGGGCCCCGCTGCCCAGGCCGAGCCCCTGGACTCGGACCGAACGCAGACTGAGGTACAGGGCGTAGCCGATGGGGAGGGCGAAGAAGAGGAGGAACAGGGCGACGGCCGGCAGCAGGAAGAGGTGGGGCGCGCGCCGCTCGCCGTGCCCCTTCCGTGCCGCACGGGTCGCCCGCGGCGCGGACGCCGCGGGGGTCCGACGTGTCACTTGGCGACCTCGAAGCCCTGCTTCTCCAGGTCCGCGACGGTCGTCTCGTGCACGGTCCGCAGCGCCGCGCCGAAGTCCGACCGCTTCTTGGCCGCCGCGCCGAAGGCGTCCTTGAAGGAGCTGTAGGCGACGTTGACGTTGGGCCCCCACGCGGCGGGCGCGGTGCCCTCGGCGATCTTCGCGGCCCGCTCGTGGAAGTCGGTCTGCCCGGAGAAGAACTCCGGCGCCTCCTTCAGCGCGTCACCGGTCTGGGCGGCCTGCGCGGCGGGGTAGACGCCGCTCTCCCGCACCAGCGCGGCCAGCGCCTCGGGGTCGGTGTTGAGCCAGGTCGCGAACTCGGCCGCGGCCTCCTTGTGTTCGGAGTCGTTCGTGACGGCCGTGGTGGAGCCGCCCCAACTGCCGGTGACGTTCGCGCCCTTCTCCCACTGGGGGAGCGGCGCCATCGCCCACTTGCCCTGGGTGTCGGGAGCGGCGGTGGTCAGCGTGCCGGGGGCCCACACCGCGCTGACCCAGGCGATCTGCTTGCCGGTGTTGAGGGCCTTGTTCCAGGCCGGGGTGTACATCGGCTGGTTGTCGATGGCCCCCTCCTTCACCAGGGAGCCCCAGAAGTCGGCGACCTTCCGGGTGGCGGCGTCGTCGATGGCGACCTTCCACTTCTGGCCCTCGGTGGTCCACCACCGTGCGCCGGCCTGCTGGGCGAGGCCGGCGAAGAGGCCCGCGTCGTTGCTGGAGAAGGTGGTGAGGGCCTTCTCCGGGGCCTTCTCCTTGAGCGCGCGGGCGGTCTCGGCGAACTCCTCCCAGGTGGTGGGGACGGTCAGGCCGTACTCCTCGAAGAGGTCCTCGCGGTAGAAGAACATCATCGGCCCCGAGTCCTGGGGGAGGGCGTAGACGGCGTCGGTGCCGAGGGTGACCTGCTGCCAGACGCCGGGGGCGAACTCCCGCTCCGCGTCGCCGACCTCGCCGGATATGTCGGCCAGGACGTCGTTGCCGACCAGGGTGGGCAGCGCCTGGTACTCCGCCTGCACCAGGTCGGGCGCCTCGCCCGCCTTGGCCGCGGTGATGGTCTTGGTCACCAGGTCGTCGCCACTGGCCTGCTTCTTGACCGTGACCTTGACGTCCGGGTGCTCCTCGTTCCAGAGCGCGACGACCTTGTCCATGCCCGGGGCCCAGGACCAGTAGGTCAACTCGACCGGACCGGAGGAGCCGGAGCCCCCCGAGGAGCCGCAGCCGGTGAGGGCCGCGGTCGCCAGTACGGCCGCGGCGCACGTCGCGACGGTGCGGTTGTTCATGGTTCCTCCCTGGCGGGTTTCTGTGAACGTGCACAGTAGAGAAACAGAACCGACCCTTGTCAATGGTTGCGGTCCTACGGTTTCCTGGGGAAGAGCAGTCCGTTGAAGGCTGTGAACGTTCCCAGATTGACGTCAGGAGTTCGCATGGTGCGCCTCGCCTATGGCGGCGACTACAACCCCGAGCAGTGGCCCGAGGAGGTCTGGCACGAGGACGTCGCGCTGATGCGCGAGGCCGGGGTGACGATGGTCAGCGTCGGAATCTTCTCCTGGGCGATGATCGAACCCCGCGAGGGCGAGTACGACTTCGAGCGGCTGGACCGGATCGTCGACCTGCTCCACGAGAACGGCATCCGCGTCGACCTGGCCACCCCCACGGTGGTGCCGCCGGCCTGGTTCTACCGCGCCCACCCCGAGGCGCTGCCCGTCAGCCGGGAGGGGGTGCGCTGGGAGTTCGGCTCGCGCGGCGCGATCTGCCACAACGCGCCCGCCTACCACGAGGCGGCGGCCCGCGTCACCCGCGCGCTGGGCGAACGCTACGGGCGGCACCCGGCGGTGGCGATGTGGCACGTCCACAACGAGTACGGCGTCCCCGTCCTGGAGTGCTACTGCGAGACCTCCGCCGCGGCCTTCCGCCGGTGGCTGCGGGAGCGCTACACCACCCTGGACGCCCTCAACGCCGCCTGGGGAACGGCCTTCTGGGGCCAGACCTACCACGACTGGGAGGAGATCCGGCCGCCCCGGCTCACCCCCACCGTCTGCAACCCCGCCCAGCGCCTGGACCACCGGCGCTTCGCGGGCGACAGCGCCCTGGCGAACTTCCGCCGCGAGCGCGACATCCTCCACGAGCTGTCGCCGGGCGTCCCCGTCACCACCAACTTCATGGTCTCGCCCACCCAGTGCGACACCATCGACTACTGGGCCTGGGCCCGCGAGGTCGACATCGTCACCAACGACCACTACCTGGTGGCCGAGGAGGACCGCAACCACGTCAACCTCTCGATGGCCGCGGACCTGACCCGCTCGGTCGCCGGCGGCGCGCCGTGGCTGCTGCTGGAGCACTCCACCAGCGGCGTCAACTGGCAGCCGCGCGGCATCGCCAAGCGTCCCGGCGAGATGGCCCGCAACTCCCTGGCGCACGTCGCGCGGGGCTCCGAGGGCGCGATGTTCTTCCAGTGGCGCGCCTCCCGCTTCGGCGCGGAGAAGTTCCACTCGGCGATGGTCCCCCACGCCGGCACCGACAGCCGCGTCTGGCGCGAGGTGGTCGAACTCGGCTCTCACCTGGGCGCGTTGGAGGAGATCCGCGGCTCCCGCACCGTCGCGGACGTCGCGGTGGCGTGGGACTGGCAGTCGTGGTGGGCGCAGCAGTTGGAGTGGCGCCCCAGCGAGGACCTCGACACCCGCGAACGCGCCGAGGCCTGGTACGCCGCGCTCTTCGACCGCCACCTGACCGCGGACTTCGTCCACCCCGAGACCGACCCGTCGCGCCTGGCGGAGTACCCGCTGCTCGTGGTGCCCGCCCTCTACCTGACCACGAAGGCCGCCGGGGAGAACCTGCGGGCCTACGTGGAGGGCGGCGGCACCCTGGTCGTCTCCTACTTCTCCGGCATCGTCGACGAGCACGACGCCGTCCATGCAGGCCCGCACCCGGGAGCGCTGCGGGACGTGCTGGGGCTGACGGTGGAGGAGTTCCAGCCGCTGCGGGCCGGCCGGCGGGTGACGATCGAGTCCGCCGACGGCGCGACGCTGGAGGGCGACGTGTGGGCGGAGACCGTGGTGACGCGCGGGGCGGAGACGGTGTGGACGTACGCCGACGGCCCGGCCGCCGGCGGACCGGCCGTCACCCGGAGGCGGCTGGGCGAGGGAACCGCCTGGTACGTCTCGACCCGGCTCGACCGCGACGGACTCGACACCGTCCTCGCCGCGGCGTGCGCCGACGCGGGCCTGGCACCGCGCGACGACCTCCCGCGCGACGTGGAGGTGGTGCGCCGTTCGGGTGAGAGCGGCACCTGGCTCTTCGCGTTCAACCACACCGACGCCGACGCCAAGGTGCCGGTGGAGGGCCCCGGGGTGGAGCTCCTCGGCGGCGAGCGGGTGACCGGGCATCTCGCGGTGCCGGCGGGCGGGGTGCGCGTGGTCCGCCTCGACGCCCGGACCGCCTGAGGGCCGCGGGACCGGGAGGCCCGAGGGCCCGGAAAGAGCCCCGAAGAACGTCATCGAGCGTCACAGGACGCCAAGAGCGTCGCACACCGCCGAAGAACGCCCGAGAAACCGCCTGAGAAAGGGCCGCCCATGCGCAGACGTTCCCTCCTGAGGCTGGGAGCAGCCGCTCTCACCGCTCCCGCCCTGGCCACGGCCGTGCCCGGCACGGCCGTGGCCGCCCCGCGCCTCCGCATCCGCGGAGCCGACGTGTCGTCCCTGGCCAAGAGCGAGGACCTGGGCGGAACCTACCGCCGTGCCGACGGGCGAACCGACGACGCCGTCCGCATCCTGGCGGGCGCCGGCGTCAACTGGGGCCGGCTGAAGGTCTGGGTGGACCCGGCCGACGGCTACCACACCACACCGCACGTCCTGCGGACGGCCCGACGGCTGCACGAGCGGGGCATGAAACTGCTGGTCGACTTCCACTACTCCGACACCTGGGCCGATCCCGGCAAGCAGTACAAGCCCGCCGCCTGGGAGAACCTCCACGGGGCGGCGCTGGAGGAGGCCGTACGGGAGCACACAGCCGACGTCCTGGGCGCGCTGCGTGCCCAGGGCACACCGGCGTCCATGGTCCAGATCGGCAACGAGATCAACGGCGGCATGCTGTGGCCCGACGGCTCCATCGACGACTGGCCCCGGCTCGCGGCCCTGCTCACCGCGGGAGCCGAGGCCGCTCGCGCCGCCTCACCGGGCGTCCGGGTCGCCCTCCACCTCGCCGAGGGCGGACGGAACGAGGCCACCCGCTGGTGGTTCGATCACGCGGTCGCGCACGGCGTCCCCTTCGACGTCATCGCCCTGTCCTTCTACGGTTACTGGAACGGCACGCTCGCCGACCTCCAGGCCAACCTGAACGACGTCTCCGCCCGTTACCGCAAGGACGTCGTCGTCGCCGAGACCGCCTACCCCTTCCGGCTGGACAGCAAGGACTTCCTGGAGAACATCGTCGACCTGCCGTCGGAACTCGTCCCCGGCTATCCCGCCACCCCCGAGGGGCAGGCCGCCTGGGTGCGCGACATCACGGCGGTGGTGGCCGCCGTCCCGAGGGGGCGCGGGCTGGGCCTGTTCTACTGGGAGCCCACCTGGACCGCCGTGCCCGGCAACGGCTGGGACCCGGCCGATCCGGCCTCCGGCAACGGCTGGGAGAACCAGGCGCTCTTCGACTACGACAACCGCGCCCTCCCCGCGCTGGAGGTGTTGGGGCGGGGCTGAGGACCGACCCGGCCATCGAGCGGGAGAGGAGAAGGGGCGGGACCGCCGTGCGACGGTCCCGCCCCTTCCTCCTTCCGGCGTGTCACACCCCTTCGGGGCCGCACGCCGCGCGGCTCACCTCACCGGGGTGAAGTCCCGCGCGCCGATGAACTCCGGACGCCGCACGGGCGCCGCGAACGGCTCCACCGCGGCGTTCTCCACGCTGTTGAAGACGATGAAGACGTTGCTCCGCGGATACGGGGTGATGTTGTCCCCCGAACCGTGCATGCAGTTGCAGTCGAACCAGGTCGCCGAGCCCGGCTTGCCGGTGAACAGCCGGATGCCGTACTCGCCGGCCAGCCGCGTCAGCGCCTCGTCCGACGGCGTGCCCGCGTCCTGCATCTGCAGCGATTTCTTGTAGTTGTCCTTCGGGGTGGCGCCCGCGCAGCCGAGGAACGTCTTGTGCGATCCCGGCATGATCATCAGGCCGCCGTTGGTGTCGTGGTTCTCGGTCAGGGCGATCGAGACGGACACCGTCCTCATCCGCGGCAGGCCGTCCTCGGCGTGCCAGGTCTCGAAGTCGGAGTGCCAGTAGAACCCCGAGGCGCCGAAGCCGGGCTTGACGTTGATCCGGCTCTGGTGGACGTAGACGTCCGAGCCGAGGATCTGCCGTGCGCGACCCACCACGCGCGGGTCTCGCACCAGGCCGGCGAAGACCTCGCTGATCTTGTGGACCTCGAAGACGGAGCGGATCTCCTGCGACTTCGGTTCGACGATCGAGCGTTCGTCGGCGCGGATCGCCGGGTCGGAGATCAGCCTCTCCAGCTCCCGGGCGTAGACCTCCACCTCGTCAGGGGTGATGAGCTGGTCGATCGCCAGGAAGCCGTCCCGCTCGTAGGCGGCGAGATCGGAGGGCTCGATCGGCCCTGGAGCCCCCGGCTCGGACCACACGACTGGGTCCTGGCGCGGGGTGGTCACCTCGGTGGCGCCCCGCGTCGGGTACAGGTCGATGGTGCGTTCGGGTGCGGTGGTCATGCTGTTGCTCCTCTCCTCTCGTAAGGCCCTGTTCGCTGCGCTGGGTTTCCCGCGCCGGCCTGATGCCGGTGAATCCGCCGCCGGAGCCGGCGGCGGATTCCGTGACGGCTGCCGCGTTCTCGGGCGCGGCCCCGGCGCGCTCCCCTCAGACCCCTTCCGGTTCGGTGAGCAGCGGGTAGACACCGTTCTCGTCGTGGTCCTCGCGCCCGGTGACGGGCGGGTTGAAGACGCAGACGCAACGGAAGTCCGTCTTAGGACGGAGTGTGTGCTTCTCGTGCCCGTCCAGCAAGTACACGGTGCCGGGGGTGATCCAGTGCTTCTCGCCCGTCTCGTCGTTGGTGAGCTCGGCCTCGCCCTCCACGCAGTAGACGGCCTCGATGTGGTTGGCGTACCACATGGAGGTCTCCGTACCGGCGTAGAGGACGGTCTCGTGCAGCGAGAAGCCCACGCGCTCCTTGGCCAGGATCAGGCGCTTGCTGCGCCAGGTCCCGGAGGCCGACCGCACGTCGCGGTCGGTTCCTTCGATGTCCTGCAGGGATCGGACGATCACGGTGTTGGGTGCCTTTCTTCCGGCGGCCCATCCCGGAGGACCGGGATGGGCCGAATGGGTGAAGCCTGTGGTGTCCCGGGCGGTGCCGGGAGGATGCCGAGTTGCCGCTCGGCGCCGCCTTACGCGGTCTCGCGGACCGCGCGGGCCAGGATCCGCAGGCCCTCGTCCAGCTCCTCGGGCGAGATGGTCAGTGCCGGGAGCAGCTTGACGACCTCGCTCTCCGGGCCGGAGGT